>JAGQYK010000001.1:109847-131937 GCA_020436125.1 Cyclobacteriaceae bacterium
AACAACATTGATGACTTTTTTGAAACTGGAAAAACATTTACAAACAGCGTGGCAGTTTCCCATGCTGGCGATTTTGGAACAGTCAGGTTCTCCTGGACTAATTTGGATCAAACGGGTATTCTTCCTAATACAGACTTAAAAAGAAATACTTTGGCCCTAAGTAGCTCCTTAGACCTTTCTGAAAAGCTAAATGTTACATCATCGATTAATTACATTGATACAGAAAGTAAAAACCGTCCCTCGATTAGTTATGGAACGGAAAGCTTAATGTATTTGTGGATTTGGTATGGTCGCCAAATCAATACCACCAACCTAAAAGACTACTGGATGCCCGGTATGGAAGGTCGTCAGCAGTTCAACTACAATTACAATTACCATGACAACCCCTACTTCACTTCTTATGAAAATACCAATGGTCAGGGCAAAGCAAGGTTGCTAGGCAATGTATCTGCGAAGTATAAATTTACTGATAACATCAGTTTAATGCTTCGCACTGGTACTGACTTCTACAATGAGTTAAGGGACAGAAGAAGAGCCTTTAGCACACAACGCTTTCCAAATGGAATGTATAGGGAAGATGACATCTTTTTTAGCGAAAGGAATTCGGACTTTTTATTGAGCTACACCAAACACGATATTGGAAACTGGTCGGTAAACGTTTCCTTAGGTGGAAACCAGATGAAACAAATTTCAGAGTTCCAGTCCACGGTTGCACCTCAATTGCTTATACCGGAATTATATAACTTTTCGAATACAGCAGTACAATTGCAGATTCAGGAGAATAATAGCGAGAAACGAATCAATAGCCTTTATGGATATACACAGTTAGGTTATAAAAACATGATCTTTTTAGACCTTACAGGCAGGAATGACTGGTCAAGCACGCTTCCAATTGATAATAATTCATACTTCTATCCATCAGCAACTTTAAGTGCGGTGATCAGCGATATGACAACACTACCGGAAGTACTTGATTTTGCAAAGATCCGTGTTGCCTATGCCGAGGTTGGAAATGATACCGATCCTTATAGTTTAGTGAATGTTTATAATTCTGCTACAGCGTTTGGAGGCAATCAGGCAAAGTCGGAATCTTCTACCTTAAAAAATGCTGAGTTAAAACCAGAGCGCACACAATCATACGAATTGGGTGCTGACTTAAGATTTTTTGGAGGAAGATTTGGTGTTGATTTTACTTATTATCTCAACAAAACGAGAGATCAAATTCTCCCCATAAGCTTGGATCAGTCAACCGGTTATACTGCCAAAATCATTAATGCCGGAGAAATTGAAAATAAAGGAATTGAAATTATGGTTAATGCAGAGCCGATAAAGTTTGATAATGGATTAAACTGGAGAGTGAATTTGAATTTTTCTAGAAACAGAAGTAAGGTACTAGAACTTGCAGAGGGAATTGGGGCATATACATTGACAGAAAGAAACGGTGCTTTTGTACAGGCGCGTGTTGGTGAGCAAATGGGGTCGATTTATGGAGTAGGATTTGCAAGAGTTGAAGATGCCAATAGTCCATACAATGGTCAGATCATTCACTCTGCTGAAGGAACACCATTGCGTGGGACAGATCTTGTATATCAAGGTAACTACAATCCAGATTTTATGTTGGGTATTCAAAATAGCTTTAAGTATAAAGGCTTCAACCTTGGCTTCTTGTTTGATATCCGCCAGGGTGGTATTGTAGTATCCAGAACCAAAACCATTGGTAGCACTTCTGGACAACTTGCAGAAACACTTTTTGGTAGGGAAAATGGATACGACTTAACTGATGCAGCAAATGGTATCATTAGCGAGGGTGTGATTGACAATGGAGATGGTACATACACGCCTAATACTATAAAGATATCCGCCAGAGATTGGCACAACAGGTATTATGAACGTAATAATGTGGAGGCTGCCAAGTATGATGCTTCGTATACTAAGTTGAGGGAAGTAAAGTTGGGTTATACTTTCCCTCAAAGAATATTAGGTCGCTTACCTATTCAAAATGTAAATTTTTCTGTGGTTGGTAGAAACTTGTTGCTGTGGACTGAGAATCCACACTTTGATCCGGATGTGATGTCAATGAGTGGCGGAACGCTTCAACCTGGGGTTGAGAACATGGCTTATCCATCTACGAGAAGCATCGGTTTCAATCTTAGCTTCAATCTTTAATTTTTTTAATACAACAAAATCATGAATAGATTTAAAATATTATGCGTGCTACTGGTATTGACTGTCGTTACCAGTTGCGACAAGGATTTCGAAGAGATCAATAAGAACCCAAATAGCCCGGAGGAAGTTTCTTCATCACTACTTCTACCTACTGTGATTAGATCATCGGTGTATGAAATGGGTGATTTGGCATGGAACTACGGTAATGTTGTAATGCAATACACCGCTAAAATCCAGTTTACCAACGAAGACAGATACAACTGGGGCCCGCAAAATGATCCATATAATCAGTTTTTTGGATTACTTCGCGATGTTAATAACGTGTATAAAATAAGTGATGAAGCAGGGGAGAATAATTATAAAGCTATTGCCTTAATCATGAAGTCATGGATGTATCACATTATGACTGATACGTATGGTGACTTACCTTATACGGATGCGGTTCAGGCAAAAGAGGGTGTTAACTTCCCAGAATTCGATGCTCAGGAAACTATTTACAATGGTATTATAGCCGACCTTACAGAGGCGAACAACCTGCTTGGAACCTCTACTGAAAATGTTTCAGGAGATATTTTATTCAACGGAGATTTAACACGCTGGAAAAAATTCGCTAATTCTTTGCTGTTAAGAATTCACATGCGCCTGTCAGACAAGAAAGATCCTTCATCGGCTATGCAGGCAATACTTAATGACCCTGCCAAGTTTCCGATCTTTACAGGGAATAGCGATCAGGCTGCTATAGAATTTCTTGCAGATGCACCGAATCAGCAGCCTCTTTATACAACACGCTCTGGCTCATTTGATGAATTTAGATTAAGTGAAAAAATGGAAGGTGTGTTGAAAAGTTTGGATGACCCACGCTTGTATGCTTTTGCACAACCCACCACAGATTCTGACGCTGGTTTGATTGGTGATAAAGCTGATTACGAAGGGGTGCCAAATGGTTTGGCAGATGAGCAGGCGTTGCAATATGCTCCAAGTGGTGATCCAGCGAAGGGAGGTTCTAATTTTATTTCAAGGGTGGGAATCATGTATGCATGCCGTGCTTGTAACCCTGAGTTGGCTTCTCCAATCGCTGCTCAGGTAGTATTGATGAGCTATGCGGAATTACAATTTATTCTGGCAGAAGCCAGAGAGAGAGGTTTCATTACTTCTGGAGATGCAGCTACCTATTACACTAATGGAATGGAAGCATCATTTGATTATTATGAAACGCGATTAAGAGTTGGAAGGTATGATGAGATTGCGGATGTTGTCCAACCACCTGTTACGTATTTTCAACAGGCTGATGTTGACTATACAGGTACTACTGAAGAAAAATTAGAGAAAATAGGAACTCAGAAATGGATTTCTCTATTTTTCAATGGAGTTGAGGCATGGGCAGACTGGAGAAGAACTGGTTACCCAACCATTACACCGGGTCCAGGTGCTGTGATACCGAATGTGCCTACACGCTTTCAATATCCAACTGGAGTTCAGGCGCTTAACCTTGATTCTTACCAAAAGGCTATTGCAAGGCAGGGAGCTGATAATCTTGCTACCAAAGTGTGGTGGGATGTAAGTGATAATTAAGTTATAGTGTTAATGTGAAAGGGTTATCCAATTTATCTTGTGTATTCTGGGTAACCCTTTTTTTAAATGAATAGAAATGAAAATTAGAATTGCTTTTCTGCTGTTGATAATTACCACATTGGGTGTACAGGCGCAAACCAAAACGGAAAATGTTTTTATCATCACATTGGACGGTTATCGGTGGCAAGAACTCTATACTGGAGCTGATCCTGCGCTAATAAAGAATGAAAAGTATGTAAATGATCAGGAAAATTTGGCCGGCCTGTTTTGGAGAGAAGATCCAATAAAAAGAAGAGAAGTGTTAATGCCTTTCTTTTGGTCAACCATAGCGAAACAGGGACAGTTGTATGGTAATCGTGCCTTTGATAACAAAGTCAATTGCACTAATAACATGTGGTTTTCCTACCCAGGTTATAACGAAATTTTAACTGGATTTTCTGATGATAGCAGAATCAACAGCAACGACAAAATAGACAACCCCAACACTACGTTGCTGGAGTTTGTCAATAAGCAGCCGGGATACAAAGGGAAAGTTGCGGCCTTTGGTTCATGGGATGTGTTTCCATTCATTATTAATGAAAAGAGAAGTGGTATTCCAGTAAACGCGGGGTTCGAATCAGCAGCAGGACCGGGATTGTCTGATAAGGAAGTTATTTTGAATGAACTTCAAAAAGAAATTCCAAGTCCTTGGGGAGGTGTAAGATTGGATGCTTTTACCCATCATTATGCAATGGAATACGTAAAGAAGAATGAACCAAAATTGGTGTACATAGCGTACGGAGAGACAGACGACTTTGCACATGGTGGGGATTATAGTGCTTACTTGAAGTCAGCATACCGTACTGATCAATTTATCGAAAAGCTTTGGAACTGGGTTCAATCGAATGAGAAATATAAAGACAAGACTACATTTCTTATTACAACCGATCATGGTAGAGGTACTGAGCCACTGGATACATGGAGAAGCCATGGTAATAAGGTAAAAGGTGGCGGTGAGATTTGGTTTACTATAATTGGTCCGGATACTCCGGCAAAAGGAGAGATAAAGAAAGCAGGTCAATACTATCAAAACCAGGTAGCAGCTACCGTTGCCGCTTTACTTAACGTGCCCTATACAAACGAAAATAAAATAGGTAAGAAGGTGGATGAGATGATAGAAAAATGAGACCTGTCTCGGTTTTGTTTTTTCTTCTGTTGATTGCCTGCGATTCGAAAGTGGTTACGCCTACCTATAGACCTTATTCATCATTGTACAAAGCAATTGAGGACGAAAGATTGAAAGGTATTAAAAGTAATTTTGAGGCCCTTCAAAAACCTGTTCTTAAAAATGTATTTCAATTGGATTCCAATTGGATATATATGGCAGGTGATGGATCAGAACATCTGGATGTACCATGCAGAGAGGTAATGGGGGTGCAGATTAATTTGCCCCACAGGATTTTATTACCTGATACACCGTTATGGTACGCTCGAACCATCCACTTTACCGAACCAGGATACCTTTTTATTCAGGCTGATGATGGAGGGCAGCTGTATTTAAATAAAAAAAGAATCTTAAGGAACAGCGACTATGCTTTCCCAATTGATACCGCGGGTGTTTATCAAGTAACAGTTCGTGTACTTAACAATGCTATGGCAGGAGGACTTCGGAGGATTTCTTTTGTCACAAAGGATCAGTATGATCAATATACTCATCATCTTTCTCTGTTTAAGAGAGCAGAAAAGGTAATTGAGAAGACGTTAAGAAAATCGGTCTTGATGGAAGAAGAGCTTGATGCCGTTGAGTACATGCTTTCTAACTTCAATGAAGATGCATTAAAGAAAACCGAAGAGGTTTTTATTCCCTACCCGTTATTAGCAGGTCCGTATATAATAGGTGGAAATGATAATTTGGTTCGCATTAGGGTTCAAACTGATGCGACATTCCCTGTCCATTTGGAGTGGGGCTCACAGCCAGATCAGCTAAATAATAAATTGACTGAGGATGGCCCAGTGACAGCTTTTGATATTTCACTTCCAAAACCAAATACGCAGTATTATTATCGAATTAATAGTGAGAATTCATATTCTGAGATAATTCCAGTTATAAGAAATGAGCCTTCTCATAAATACGCCTTTAACGTATGGGCAGACAGTCAATCGGGGTGGGAGCGTTTTGTGAAAAATATCAACCTGATCACTCAAACCGATGACGTTTTTGGTATTGGTGTAGGTGACCTGGTTTCACAGGGAAATGAAGAGGAGCATTGGAGAAAGTTCTTTAGTATTCTTTCAAGCTCGGCATCTTCAATTCCCTACTACCTGATTCCAGGAAATCATGATTATGATGGATATTATGATGATCTTAACCCCGGGTACTACTATAGCTTCACCGGTAACACTAAAAATTACTTTTCATGGTCACACGCAAACTCCTCATTTATATCGCTTGATCCAAATGCATCTTTTCCAATTGGATTTGATGATGAGCAACGTATATGGTTTTATAACAAGATTGAATCGGAAGAGTGGAAAAGCGCAACCTGGAGATTTGTTCTGTTGCACCAACCCCCTTATTCTCAGGGCTGGCCGAATTATCATGGGGATGAGGTTGTAAGAAAATTATTGGATCCGGTTTATGAAAGCGCAAAAATTGATTTTGTGATATCGGGGCACACCCATGATTATGAACGATTGACTAAAGAATATGGTGAGCAGAAAGTAACTTTTTTAATAGTTGGAGGCGCGGGAGGAGCTTTGGAACCTCAGGAATCATCCAGTGATCCGAAGATGGACACCGTCATTAAGCAACATCATATTGGGAGGTTTACGGTAGACGGGCAAAAAATAAATTTTGAGTCCATTTCATCTGAGGGAGAGGTTTTGGATGCTTTTCAAATCAAGAAAGATGAATAGAGTAATTCTTTTACTTATCGTAATTACGGGTTAATTCTCTACCCTTCAAGCGCAGGAGTGGTGGTTTTGGCCGGACTATACATTAGGGCAAAAAGCTAATAATTATCCTGGTAATCGGATTATTGCTCCTGTTTCATCAAAGCTTCCAGTCAAGGTTCAATCCGTGCCCATAATTTTTCATGGGGAGGAGCCTACAGAGAGAATTACAGATTTTGTGCCTGCCAATCAATTGCCAAAGGAATCTTTTTCTATTGAGATATGGACTGTAAATCATGTGAATCAGCCAATTGGTGTACTTGCAACCCTTAAGAATAAAAGTGCAGAAGTTGAATCAGATTGGTTACTGGGCTTTTATGGCAAAACCATCACTGGTAGTTTAAATACTGAAAATTCTTTTACAATTAATCATGAGATAAAATCCAGCAGACGAAGAAACTATTGGAACTATATCGTTGCCACTTATGATGGACTGATTTTTAAGTTGTATTTAAACGGAGAACTCGTGAAGGAGCAAACTGTGGGGAAAAGAAGACTGGATAAATCAGAAAGCAAGGAAATTGAAGTAGCTTCTTACATGAAAAATGAGCCATACATGGATTTAGGTAACATGCTTAAGATGTTGCGTATTGAAAATTTTGCTATTGCTTCTGAGACGATAAATAACAGGCATAAAGTTTTGCTCACTATGGTTGAAGAAGGAAAACTTTTTTCAGATTTGTTTCACTTCAATGCTGGACCTTATTTGAACAATGCCACATCCACCTCAATGGATATTGTGTGGGAAACTGATCGCCCTTCTGATTTTGTAATAATGTATGGTAAGCAAGTGCCACTTATGCACAAGAAGGAGATCAATACCCAGTCGTTGTTGCCAGAGCATAAAGTTGGAAGCAATATCTATTCAATAACATTAGATGGTCTCGATCCGGAGACGCCTTACTTTTACTCTATCAAAGCCAAAGCTCATGATGGTTCCATTATGGAGTCTGGGGTGCTTACATTTTCTACAGCAGTTAAGGAATCAAGTTCTTATATGTTTGCTGTAATTGGAGATACCGAGGCACGACCACACATTAATGACCGAGTGTCAAAAATGGTTTGGGATGAGCGCCCGAATTTTATTCTTAATGTTGGTGACCTTACAGATGGAGGTCAGAAAGATCATAAATTTGAATGGAACTATGAGTACTTTCAAGGGGTAACACAATTGGCCAGCAGGGTAGCAGTCTTTCCAGTGCCGGGAAATGGAGAAAGTGATTTGCATTGGTACAATCAATACCACAAATTACCTGAACAAGGATTCTATAAATTTCATTATGGCAATGCTGATTTCTTCATGCTCAATAGTAATGTGCCAGAAGATTTTGCTCCTAATGGTAAGCAGTATAAGTGGCTTGAGCAGGCCTTAAAGGAATCTAAAGCAAGGTGGAAATTTGTAGCGCATCATCATGCACCTTATTCTGCTGATGAAGATGATTATGGGGATGCATGGAGTGGAGTATATGATTTGGGTGATCCTCGAATTAGAAAGATTGTTCCTTTGTATGAAAAGTATGGAGTAGATATGGTGTTCTTTGGCCACCTACATACTTACCAGCGAACACTACCCATCAAAGAGAACAGGGTAAGTAAACAACAAGGAGTAATATATGTGCAGGGCGGAGGTGGAGGAGGAAACCTGGAGGACTTTGCCCCTTCACGAGCATGGTTTAGTGCAAAGACCTATAGGGGTCATCACTACTTTACGATTACTGTTCATGAAGATCAACTTAATTTTAAGATGTACGATCTTGAGGGTCGTTTGAAGGATTATTTGGATTTGAATAAGTTGGAATAACGTTTTCTTTTTCAATGATCACGCTGGTGTTGTCCTTATTTTTTTCTTGAACGCGCTCTTCCCACCGGGATAGGAAAACAATCAGCATAATGACTATTAGGATGATTGCGAAAAATCCAAATACGCGTATCACTTTTTTAATACGTCTGTTCTCTTCATGTCGTTTTAAAACAGAATTGTAATTTCTAAACCGCTCGGTTCCACGGGCAGTCATGCGATGTCTTCGCAACCTGATTTCGTTTCTACCCATCGTACTTGATCTTGATCTTAAATTTCTTTCTTAATTTATCCAAAGCCCTGTAGGTTCTCATTTTTGCTCCACTTTCAGTGATGTCCAATATGTAGGCAATCTCTTTAAAGTCACGTTCTTCAAAAAATCGCAATTCCAGCACTTGTAACATTTCCTCCGGGAGGTCTTTCATAAAATCGATGAGCTTGTTGATTTGCTCCTCATCCCATACCTCATCGGATTCTTCGATCAATTCTTTAATGCGAACCTCTTCAATACTAAAAATCTTTTTTCCTTTTGATTTGCGATAATGCTTCCTTACTTCATTGCTGGCTATCTTATAGAGCCATGCAGAAAAAGGAACTCCTCTTAATTCATATTTTTTGATATTATTTAAAACATTGACAAAAGTTTGTGAGCACAAGTCTCCTGCCAACTCTTCATCATCAGTTTGTCGGTAGAGGTAGTAATAAATTCTGTCGAAATACTTCTCGTAAAGAGTAGCAAAAGCCTCAGGGTTATTTTTGGCTTTTGTGATTATGGATTCCTCTTGTCGTATTTCTTCCTCCGACATACTGCATCTATTCTTTATTAATAATGCAAAGACTATGGGTAAGTCACAAGAAAGGAGAGAGAATAGTTTGCTGGTAAAATTACTTCAACACTGTACTTAGTATAACCAGCTCTTTAATTTTTTCAGGCTCTAGTTCAAAGTTCTTGTTATAAGCACCCCATAAGCTATTAGCCACATAGTATAGGCGGTTTCCATTTAAGCAGCCCATGGTTGGCTCACCAAATGCAGGATGCTTTTTATCTATAATGGATGCGTGGTTAATTTTACTAAGACTTTGATTAAGTGCGTATTGCGTCACACGATTAGGGGTAACTCCGTTTTGAATAGCAATAAGGCTGTTGTTATAGTAAAGTAACCCATCTATCCCCTTCAGCGAGTGATCAATATCCATTCCTAGTTTGATCAGTTCTTTGTTGGAGGTATCAAGCCGATAGGGGCCTTTAATGTAGTCAGCAATAAAAAGATAACGATCATCAGATGAAAAAGTAATCCCCTGAATATTCCAGAATTCTTCTGAAGTAAAATAAGGTTGTAGTGTTTTAGTTTTTTCATCGGCCATAAAGACCGTGTTTGTCTTTCCGTCACTAACGAACGCTTGACCTTTAGTATTAAGCGTCAAGTCGCCAAACACAGATGAAGCCACTCCTTTGGTTTCGTATTTTGCGATTAATGCTCCTGTTTTTAGATTTAGTTTGAATAGCGCTGAATGTTGTGTGGAGTCATAATCTTCCATCTCAGGCATTGGGCTTGCGCATGCCCAAAGGATATTATTCTTCACATCTACCTGTAAATCAAAAACAGCAGAAAGGCCATACTCACCTGATTGAGTGAAGTCAGATAATTGGCCATTTTTGTCTCTTTTGATTATTTTTTTCTTATGAATGCTGGCGAAATAGAATTCTCCATGACTATCATCAACCGCAATCGATTCAATATGTGCACCATGGTCATTGATGGAGAAAGCAGTGTCTGATCTTATTTCAATTTTTCGCAACTCTTGTTGTAGATTCAGCAGCTCCTGAAACCCAACGGTAGTGCGAAGAGATTCAAAGTCATCTGTATCTAAATCAAAACTTGCGTCAATGTGGATTGCTTTTCTTAAAGCAGAAAGTGCCTCTTCTGACTTGTTCACATGAGTGGCTGCAATGCCAAGTCGATATAAGATGACCTGATGATAAAAGTGAAGCTTGTTGGCTTCGACAATATTTTGGTAGAATGCTTCGAAGTCTTTGCTTTCATAAGCTGCAGTGGCTGCTGCATAGTACTGCTGTAGTTCCTGTGAAACTGCTGATGAGACCCCAATAGAATTACTGAAAACAAAACAGATTAAACTAAAAAGTAATTTATTCATTCCGTAATGTTTCTGTTGGATTAATGGTAGCCGCCCTAAGCGCTTGATAACTGGCAGTTAAAAACGCAATAAGTACACAGGCTAATACAGACAATGCTATCGAAATAGGACCAATCGTAGTTTTGTAAGCAAAGTTGCTCAACATTTGATTGATGGCATAAATAGAAACAGGGACTGCAATGAGGATGGAAAGTAGAATTAGTCTTGTGTATTCATTAGTGATGAGAAGAATGATATTTGCTGCCGTGGCTCCCATCACTTTTCTTATTCCTATTTCTTTGGTTTTTTGTGTGGCGGAGAAAGAAACTAATCCTAATAAACCAAGGCACGCAATTACAATGGCGAGTGTGGAGAAGATACCGAATAACTTGGCCATACGTTGTTCTGAATTGTAGAGTGCATTGAATTGTTGATCCATAAATTCATAACTGAAGGGCCGGTGTGGGGCAACGGAATTGGAGATAGCCTCTAATTCCGCCAGTGTTTCACTCAGTGGTCCGGGGTTAAGTTTCACAAAAGCAAAATTGTATTCGTCAGGACTGCTAAAGATAGCTAATGGACCAATGGGCATATGCAGTGAAGCGAAATGGAAATCTTTTACCACTCCTACGATTTCTCCAGTGCGTCCGTTTAATTCTACTCGCTTGCCTACGGCTTCGTTTTTATCCAGGAATAGATTTGAAAGCGCTGATTCGTTCACCATAAATGCATAGGTGGTGTCCCGATAATAATTCTGAATATCATTTTCGTTGAAATCCCTGCCTGATATAATTTCCATTCCCATAGAAGGAATAAAATCTTCATCAGCCGATAGTGCTACAACAGAAAGAGCAGGGTTTTGTGACCCTTGTAATTTAATACTATACCCTCCGTTTATTTCTACAGGGGATTCAGTGGCTCTTCCCATCTCTGCTACTCGCCCTGATCGGATGAATTCACTCTTAAGCGAGGAATAGACTTTTTGTGTTTCTCTGTCTAAAGGGATAATAATTGTATTCTCTCTGTCATAACCCAAATTCTTATTTTGTATAAAAGAGATTTGTTGAGTAATAGCTAGAGTACCTATAGTAAGGATGAGTGTGATGCAAAATTGAAAAACAACAAGTCCCTTTCTCAGCCAAATACCGCTGGATGAATTTCTAAAATTGCCTTTTAAGATATTTACGGGTTTGAAGGAGGTGATAGCCAATGCAGGATATGCCCCGGAAAAAAGTGCAACAATCAAGGCGGTACCAATAACGCTGGCTAGGAATAAGGGGTCAGTTAGTGCAGTATGGGCAAAGTTTTTTCCAGTAAGTGTATTGAACAAAGGGAGTAATAGTTGTGATAATAAAAATGCTAAAATCAATGCGCAAAATGTAATCACAACAGATTCTCCAATAAATTGTGAGATAAGTTGATGTTTGGAGGCCCCTACTACTTTACGGACACCAACTTCCTTAGCTCTGAAGGCTGCCCTTGCGGTAGCTAGATTTATATAATTGATGCAGGCAATAAAGAGGATAAGGAAAGCAATGCCGGCAAACAGGTATACATACTGTATGTTTCCTACTGGCTCCATTTCGGTGGATGCTTCCGAGCGAAGGTGTATATCTTGAATGTTAGTCCAATTGTATTTCACATAATCTCCCGGACTTGTGATTTCATTGGCAAGCGCTTTTTTTACAAGATCATTCGTTTTTTGTTCTAAAGCGTTTACGTCTGCGTTCCTATCTAGCAAAGCAAAGGTCTGATAATTGGCGCTCCACCAAACCTCATTCTTTGATGCATCGAGAGAAGAGAAGGAGCCAATGAAATCAAAATTGAGATAAGAATTTTCCGGAGCATCTTTTGTAATACCAGTTACTGTATACTCTTTATTGCCATTGATTAACAATGATTGTCCGATAGGATCCTCCTGTCCAAAGTATTTTTTTGACATACTTTCGGTCAAGACCACTGAGTTGGGTTTTGTCAATGCTGTTTTTGGGTTCCCTTTTAATAAGGGGTAAGTGAGCACTTCAAAGAAGGTACTGTCGGCAAAGTAAAATTGTTCCTCCTGGAAAAAATTGTCGTTTCTCTTTACTATAAATGGATTGTAAGAGGCAGGGTTATACAACCGAACACCGGATATTACTTCTGGAAAGTTTTTTTGTAAGGCAGGTAGTAGTGCTGTTGGGGAAATGGAGTGTTTGGCTGATTGTCCACCAAAGCTCATTTCCATTGAAACCCGATATACATTATCTGCGTTGGTGTGAAAGCGGTCGTAGCTGAGCTCATGCCTGATCCATAGCGCCAGTAAAAGACTGATGGAGATGCCTAGACCAAGGCCAAAAATATTAATTAATGAGTAGCTTAAGTGTTTTCTTAGGTTCCTTAGTGTGGTGAGAAAGTAATTCCTGAGCATAAGAGGGGTTTTTACTTTATTGGACTAGTTTGGAGTGTACTTGGTTGCATTTATACGGTATTTAAGCTGCTTAGGATGCGAATAAAATGAAACTCTTGCTATTTCAGTCGTCAAAGAGGAAGCAATTTAGAGACCTTTATCAGATTGACGTAAATTGCGGTACAATGGTTATCACAAATACAGCTACTTTCGGGATGCTAATGAGGCGGTTGGTTTTTATCGTTTTCTTTTCAGGTGCGGTAACCATTTCACCGCTGTGGGCACAGCAATATTCGCTGCGGCAATACACAGCGGTGGATGGCCTTCCGCAATCTCAGGTAAACATGATGGTGGAAGATAAGGAGGGCTACCTCTGGATTGCTACCAATGGGGGAGGACTTGCCCGATTTGATGGTAATGAATTTAAAGTTTACACTACTAGGGATGGGCTTTCGAGTAACATTGTTCAGTATCTCAAGCTAGACTCCAAACAGAATTTATGGATTATCAATCCGATCGGAATAACAAGGTATAATGGGATCGATTTTAAAAAATTTATTCCGCAGGGGCTTAATTCAAAACTTAGCATTCGCAGAGTATTTGAGGTAAACGACACCGTTTTTTTTGTAAACTCTCAGAGGGCACTCGGTAAAATTTTTAATGACTCTATTTATTATTGGAATAAACCAGTTAAAGATAAGCGACTCATACTTTACACTCATCTAATGCCTGGAAAGGAGATTTGTCTTTATCTCAATGACAGCAGTTTTATGATTAAGTCGCCCTATGGAGAGTATTCTTTAAACCATTCTAAGGACTTTGATTTTGCGCTGTCCATTTTCAACTATAGAAAGGAGGTTTGGATAAATACAGAGAAAGGTTATTTTTCTATTGACACCCAAAAAAAGAGATTTGTAAAACGGGTGATGGAGATTGAAAATCCAATTATCCAATATGATAGTATTAATGATGTGTATTGGACTAGGCATGAGAACAACCTTCTCATGGAAAGGAAAACGCAGAATAAACATCGCATCGATACGATACTACGGGAGGTTAATATCAATCAGATTTTACCCGACTCAGAAGGAAATACTTGGTTGGGTACTTCCGGGTCGGGACTTTATAAATACTATGTAAAAGACTTCGACAAATTCGGAGGTGATCTTTTCGGGTCGGTGCTTGCTCTTGAAAAAGGAAAGGATGGAGAGCTTTGGATTGGAACTCTGAATAAGGGAATTTGGAAAGACACCAATGGGATTGTAAAACACTATGATGCGGGTACGACTGGTGAGATAAATGTAATTCGTGCCACTAATAATGGTGATGTGTGGGTAGGTTCTTACAATGGGCTGGGAAGGTATGATGCAGAAGCAGATCGGTTCGAATGGTATACCAGAGAGGATGGTATCGCTAGTGCTTATATCAATAATCTGGACATTGATCAAAAGGGCAATATTTGGTACGGGACAAGAGCGAATGGAATTGGATACTTTAATGGAGTGGAGTTTAAAAACCTTTCTCTTGATGAGGGGCTTGAGGGAAGAAATGTTACAGCTCTAAAATGTTT
The DNA here is from genome assembly GCA_020436125.1 of Cyclobacteriaceae bacterium. Taxonomy (GTDB): domain Bacteria; phylum Bacteroidota; class Bacteroidia; order Cytophagales; family Cyclobacteriaceae; genus ELB16-189. The sequence continues at coordinate 124,407 of JAGQYK010000001.1, forward strand.
TCCCAGATTCAATTCTGTTTTTGTTGGTAGTGAATCAGGCTTATCTGTAATAAAGAACGATTCTGTTGTTAGAAAAATCCCACTACCCGAATTTACAAGTACAATAATCAATTCTATAAATCCTTATAAGGATTCTCTGTTAATGTTGGGATCGGGAGGAAGTGGTATCATGTTTATCGATCCAGTAACATTTAAAAGAAAGACAATTTCCACTTTGGATGGGTTGCCATCTGACTTTATCTACTTTGTGGCTGCTGATAGTGATGATATTATCTGGATCGGCACGGAGCAAGGAATTACAATGTTGAGACTTAATGACCAACTGGAAATTGAACAAAACCTGCACTATGGCTATGAAAACGGATTGGAAGGTGTGGAAACAAATCGTAATGCGTTTTTTTTGGATGGAGAGAAATACTTTGGGCTGATTGATGGTGCATATCGGTACAATGAGCTTCCCAGAGAAGGTTGGAGTTCCTTTCCGTTACACCTTCGAGATTTAGAAATTTTTTATGGACAATATACCAGTAGGGATTATACCGATAGCTTATCTGGCTTTTATAGGTTGCCCTATAAACCAGAATTCCCGGCAGACAGAAATCATATTACGTTTCAGTTTAATCAGGTGGATAAGCGTTATCCCTCTTCAGTTAGATTCAAATACTTTCTTGAGAATTTTGACAAAACATGGTCGCAACCCTCCTCGGTAGGAAGTGCAACGTATAGTAATCTGCCTCCAGGGAATTATGTGTTCAATATTCTTGCTACTAATAATCAAGGTAGTTGGGATAAAGTGCCATTAGTTTATTCTTTTGTAGTTAAGGCTCCTTTTTATCAAACAACTATCTTTCAGATTGCTGTTATTATACTTCTTATAGGTTCTATTGTATTGATTTTTTACTTGCGCATTCGTAAGAAAATCAATAAGATGATGGAGGTGGAGAGGATCAGACAACAAGAACAGGAAAGTTTGCGTAAAGAGATTGCAAGGGACTTTCATGATGAAATGGGGAATCAATTGACAAGGATTATTAATTATGTCAGTTTGATGAAATTGAATAAGAATGGAAATGCTGTGGCTTTGTACGACAAGGTGGAGGAATCAGCTAAATATCTTTACACAGGAGCCAGAGATTTTATTTGGAGCATTGATCCTGGAAATGATGAGTTGTCTAAGCTCTTTTTACACATACGTGATTTTGGTGAAAAATTATTTGAAGAGAAGGGAATGATGTATCGCGCACTCAACAGTGTAAATGAAAATGTTCGTATTCCCTATGGATTTAGTAGAGAAGCCAACCTTATTTTTAAAGAGGCGATGACCAACACTTTTAACCATTCTGGAGCTAAGAATGTGACATTTACGATGAAGAAGGAAGAGGATGCTTACGTGATGAAACTAGCCGATGATGGCAAAGGATTTGATAAAAAGACCTTGGAGAAGATGAACGGCTTAAAAAATATGCGCACTAGGGCGGAAAGAATTGGAGGTATTCTGTATATTCAAAGTTACGCTGGGGCAGGGGCTGAAATAAGCCTATTGCTGCCCATACATATATTTAAAGAGAAGATATGAGCTCTGAACCTAAAAAACGAGTCCTGATTATCGAAGATGATCCGGAAATAAGAAGCAGTTTTACTATGATCGTAGATAGTTCTCAAAAATTTACTGTGGTAAATGGCTACAGTAACTGCGAAGATGCGATTAAGCATTTGCACTCAGATAAACCAGATATTGTGCTGATGGATGTTGAATTGCCTGGAGGTATGAATGGTATAAAAGGGACAAAAATCATCAAAGAGAAAAGCCCCAATTCTGATATTATCATGGTTACTGTTTATGAAGACAGTGAGATGGTATACGAGGCACTAAAATCTGGTGCATCGGGCTATATTACTAAGAGCGCAAATTACATGGAACTACTCTCTGCGTTGGATGAAATTACAAGGGGAGGAGCCCCGATGAGCAGTAAGATTGCCAGAATGGTAATTGATAATTTTCATCTTAATCCGAATACGCCCCTAACTAAGAGAGAAACCGAAATATTGCAATTGATTTCAGAGGGTAAGACCTATACTCAAATATCTGAGGAGCTCTTTATTTCTAAAGAAACCTCTAAAACACATATCAAAAACATTTATTCAAAATTGCAGGTGAGAAGCAAATCAGAGGCCATTGCAAAGGCTAATCAGGAGAAACTCATTTAGCGAAAGCCCTTTGTATCTTTAAATGGCCGTCCTTGGCAACAGGGATGGCCGTTTTGTTTTTTGACTTTTTAATGGCCCGAATAATCTTTAGATTTAAAATCGCACAAATACAATCCTTACTATGAATATTAAATCCTTTCTATGCATCCTTCTATGTCTGGTTTCGATGAGTCTATTTGCTCAACGAAAAAAGTCAAATCAGGAACCACAGTCTCAACCTACTGTTCAGCAGTCAGCCATTAAGGCTAAAACTGACGGAATGAAAAAATATGATGGCTATTTCGAATTTTATTATGATGTAAAACAGGATAGGATTTTTTTAGTCATTGATAAGTTCGATGAAGAATTTTTGTATATCAATTCCCTTTCAGCCGGTATAGGTTCTAATGACATAGGGTTGGATAGAGGCCAGCTTGGTGGGGAGCGAATTGTGAAATTTGACAGGCGCGGTCCCAAGGTTCTGCTTATTCAACCTAACTACAGATATAGAGCCAATAGCAACAATGCCATGGAGCAGCGAGCTGTGGAGCAAGCGTTTGCCCAATCTGCTTTATGGGGTTTTACTGTAGTGGCAGAGGAGGGCAGCAGAGTGCTTGTTGATGCTACCGATTTTTTGCTGCGGGATGAGCATGATGTGATTGGAAGTTTGAAACGTAATAATCAAGGTAGTTACTCATTGGACAAATCTCGTTCAGCGATTTACCTGCCTAGAGTAAAGAGTTTTCCTAAAAATTCTGAATTTGAAGCCACACTTACATTTATAGGCCAACCAACTGGCGCCTACATCCGAAGTGTCACACCGTCTCCCGATAATATAACGGTAAGACAGCATCATTCCTTTGTTGAGTTACCGGATAGCAACTACAAGCCAAGGAAATTTGATCCAAGAGCCGGTTATTTTGAAATGTCTTATTATGACTATGCTACACCTATTACCGAATCAATCGAGAAAATATTCATCACACGACATAGGTTGAATAAGAAAGATCCATCAGCTGCAAAAAGCGAAGCAGTTGAGCCCATAGTATACTACCTGGACCCAGGGGTTCCTGAGCCTGTTCGCTCTGCCTTGTTAGATGGTGCGCGGTGGTGGAATCAGGCATTTGAAGCGGCAGGGTATATCAATGCCTTTCAGGTAAAGATGCTTCCGGAAGATGCTGATCCGATGGATGTGCGATATAATCTTATTCAATGGATTCATCGCTCGACAAGAGGATGGTCTTATGGATCGACAATCAGCGATCCTCGAACCGGTGAAATCATAAAAGGACAGGTATCACTTGGATCGCTACGAGTTCGTCAGGATTATTTGATAGCCGAAGGGTTACTTGCACCTTATGAAGAAGGGAAGCCTGTTTCAAAGGAAATGGAACAAATGGCAATTGCTAGATTGAAACAGCTATCAGCACATGAAGTGGGACATACCATTGGCTTGGCACACGCATACTCCTCCAGTGCTGAGAATCGTGCTTCTGTAATGGATTATCCTCATCCGTATGCTGAAATAAAAGATGGAAAAGTGAGTTTGGCCAATGCCTATGATGATAAGATTGGAGCTTTTGATAAAGTGTCCATTGCTTACGGCTATCAGGATTTTCCTTCTGGCACTGATGAAGACAAGGCGCTTAATGACATTATTCAAAATTCATTAAAGAATGGTTTAACCTTTCTTTCTGATCAGGATGCGAGACCCTTCGGCAGTGCGCATCCATATACTCACCTGTGGGATAACGGAGCCGATGCCTCTGATGAATTATTGCGGATGCTGGACGTTCGTTCTCTCGTGCTGAAAAATTTTGGAGAAAAGAATATTAAGCCAAATGCCCCAATGGCTATGCTGGAAGAGGTATTGGTACCTATGTATTTTTTCCATAGGTATCAAGTACAAGCTGCAGCTAAAGTAATTGGTGGGTTGAACTATCGGTATGCGTTGCGTGGAGATGGCCAGCCGGTAACCGAAATGGTGTCACCTCAAGATCAAATAAAAGCAATTGAAGCCGTACTAAAAACCGTAGACCCTTCCGTGCTTGCACTACCAGAAAGTGTGATTAAATTAATTCCTCCTCGTCCGCTTGGTTATTCAAGACACAGAGAGGTAATCAAAATAAGAACGAGCCTTGCTTTTGATCCACTTGCAGCGGCAGAAAGTGCAGCGGATTTGAGTTTTAGTTTATTACTACATCCTGCAAGAGCAGCAAGACTTTTTGAATACCATTCTCGAGATGCAAGATTACCAAGTTTGGAAAGTGTAATTGATAAAGCCGTTGCTCACACTTTTAAGTCATCCACAAAACCTGGTTATGAGGGTGCAGTGCAGATAACGGTTAATAATGTTTTACTTACCAATATGCTGGCTTTAGCTGCAAGTGATGATGCTTCCACCCAAGTGAAAGCTATTGCACATCTAGAAATAGATAAATTGAAGAGCTGGCTTGGTAGTAAGATAAAATCTACCAGCGATGAAGATTGGAAAGCACATTATAACTATGCCTTGACTCAGATTGATCGGTTTGAAAAAAATCCTGATGACTTTAAAAATGAGACTCCATTGGAGGCACCTCCAGGGCAGCCCATTGGTGACTTTGGATTAGAATATTGTGGAGGAAACTAAACGAATAAAAGCCACTCAAATAAGAAGATTGAGTGGCTTTTTTAATGTCCACCATCGAACCATTGTTTAAAGTCGTTCACCTTGTCGCGACTGACAATGATGTCTTTTTCCCATTTTGCATGAGGTGTAATTTTCAATCGACTATTAGAATAGACTACAACGTCCTGTATGGCGGAGATATTGAGGATATAAGACCTGTTTACTCTATAAAATATTTTCGGATCCAGGATTTCGTCCAAGGACTCCAGAGTGTAGTCAATGATAAACTTTCTTTGTTGATTGGTAATAAGATAGACATCTCGTCCATCAGCAAAAAGGAAACTAATTTCATCGCTGGTAATTGATCTGATGTGCTCTCCCAGTTTTACCATGAATCGATTTTTGTAATTCTTGGCTGGAGTGGTTGATAGTTGCTCTATTTTTTTGCTTTTTTCATCGCTCCATCGAAGTTGGGAGCTTAGTGCCTCTAATTTTTTTAGACTGATTGAAAGATCAGTAAAGGTGATGGGCTTAAGTAAATAATCAATGCTATTAACTTTGAAGGCATCCAATGCAAATTCATTGTAGGCAGTAATAAATATAATGGGCTTTTCAATTTTGATTTCTTGGAAAATGCTAAAACTAATCCCGTCTTTTAGCTGGACATCCATAAAAATAAGATCAATCGTGTTTTGATTTTCATTCAGCCAGCTCACAGTATCACGTACGGTCTCTGTTTTATACACAACATTAATTGAAGCACTGTATTTGTAAAGATAGCGCTCCAGTTTTTCAGCAGCCGGTGCTTCATCTTCAACAATTAACACATTTAAGGCCAATGGGTCACTCATACACTTACGTCAATGGGTTGTTCAGAAGAAATCCGAACAAGTGGAAATTTAATGTAGTTTTCTCGATTTGCTTTTACTTGCACAAATGGTTTTTCGCTAAAAAAGGAATAGGACCGTTGTAGTCTTTCAAATGATTTCTGACTGTCTTCCGGAGTAACCAACCGCTCGTTAATAGTATGATTCATAACCAGGTACCCATCTTCTAAATAGCATTTAATGGTAAGGGGCACTTGTGGTGCAATAAGGGTATTTCTCACAACATGATCAATGGAAACAGCTAAAGATCCTGGAATTAGATATATTTCATTCTCATTTACTTGCATGTCCAGATTAATCTGATTCGCATATTTGACATTTAAAATGGTGATAAGATAATTCACCGCTTGTAATTCTTCGGCAAGTGAAATTAGTTCTTTGTTTCGATTGACAATGCTATACCTATAAATGCCTGCCAGATTATCAATGAGTTCATCAGCCTGATCAACATTTTTGTGAAGTGTTATGATGAGGCTCTCCAAACTCTCATAGAGGAGATCAGGGTTTACATCATTCTTGAATGAAGTGAATTCTGATTCAAGATTGTCGCGAAGCGCCCTCTCTTCATCTATTTTCATTTTATTTTCTCTAAATAGGAATACCTGGCTAAAGAATAAAATGTTGTATAAAAGCCCTCCCGCCCCGTAGACAATAAGGAATAAGTTGAGCTCTGAAGAGCCTATACCAAACCCGATTACCCAGCGGAAATATGCTGAAATAGAAACGCTAACCAGTGTAAGTGAGACCAAAAGTGTTAATATGATTTGGTAAATGATTCTTGTTTGAATACTTCCCTCACTTGATAGTTTTTTGTTGGAGCCCCAAATTACCAGACGCATAGATTCAAAGGCAATGTAACTTAAGGCAATACAAACATAAAGTTCCTGATTGTTGAATATTTCACTTAACTGCTCTACCGTGTTGTTGATCAGGATGATTAGTAGGTAGACTAATATTCCAAATACCGGAGCAGCCCCAAGGCGAAAGAAGGCGTTATGGATGAAAAACTTTGGCATTAAGCGAAATGATGGTGAGGTTTTGGACTATTATTGGAGTCGTTTTCTGCTTTAATGACAGGGAGTTGAACAACGAACTTGTCTAAATCCTTTACAATAATTTTTTCATTGGTAAAGAACTTATATCTGTTTCTGATATTATCAAGGCCTATGTTGAGACTTTGAGCGTTAGATGCAATTGTTTTTGTGCTACTAACATTAATGAGTGTATTGTCTTGCGCAGCGATGTAAATAAACAGAGGGTGAGTTTTTGAAATTTCATTATGCTTTACAGCGTTTTCAATGAGCATTTGAATGGCTAAAGGGGGCACTTTGGAATCTAGGAGCCGTGAGGGAATATTAATATCCAACTTGAGATGATCCTGATACCGCACCTGCATTAGGTAATAGTAGGATTTTACGAATGCCAGTTCTTCAGCCAATGTAACTAACTTTCTTTTTTGATTGTTAATTACATATCGAAAGGTATCTGCCATTCTTCTGATAAATTCTTCAGCTACCTTATTGTCCTTATATAATAAGGACGAAATTGTGTTGAGGCAATTGAATAAATAATGTGGACTGATTTGACTCTTTAATGATTCAAATTGAAGTTCCATTTGCCAGCGTTCTGATCTAAGTTGATCTACTTGAGTGGAGGCAAAGTATCGGTAGGAGTAAAACCAACCATAGAACACCTCATAGATAAAAAGAATAATGAGATTTAGTATTCCCAGTTTCCAAATTTCTTCATGCCACTGTAAGTAGAATGGCTCTGCCTTTTGCTGGAGATATAATATAATGCTGTAGCCTAGTACTCCTAGTAGTAGTGAAACGGCTATCACATTAAG
>JAGQYK010000001.1:132037-153846 GCA_020436125.1 Cyclobacteriaceae bacterium
ATAAAGCCTGCAGCAAACCTGGTAAAAAACATTTTTCTCCAACTGATAAGTTTATCTAAAACTTTATCAATAGTGCTAACTATTAAGCTAGACAAGTTGGCCATAATGACACTGATGATGAAAAATTGTACTTGTTTAGCTATTGTAGGAAGAGTGCCTGTTTCGCTATAAAAAAGATAAGCAAAAATGGAGATGCCAAGGGCAGATACAATGACAAATAATATCAGGTACCGTTTCATTAATACTGACAAATAAAAGGCTGGCTGCACACCATTAAACTACTGAATAAAAATAAGTTGGAGAAATGAACTTCAATTTCAATTGTCATTCAGTGCCCTCATTACTCTTCCGTAATAGGTTTCAGAGTCAATTCTTCTTGCAGTTTGATTAAATGCATCTTTTACACGCTCACTGCTGTTTTTAATTTTTGGAGCAGCTGTCATTAGCACTTCTGAAAGGTAATGATCTGACCCTATTCTGCCGGCCGCTTCAAAGAGACTGATCATATTGTTATCGCTCAATGGGTGAGAGAGCGCATCCTTCATTACAAGCGCTGCATAGTGGTCGCTATCGATGGATCCTGTTCGCTCCATCAAAACGGTAAACACCTGATCATTTACTTTTTGCTTGTTGAGTATCACTTCTAATACGCTACTGCTGTAGTGATCAGAATCAATTGACCCAGTGATGTTGATGAGTGTCATCTGAAGGTCATCGTTAATGGGCTCTCGCAATAGCGAGGTGAGTACTTCCGATTTATAGTGATCTGAGTCAATATCTTTTACGGACTCCAATGCTCTTTGGAAAGAGGTATTGGAAAGCCCATTCTTATTCAACGCCCTGTTAAGAACGACACTTCTGTAGTAATCAGAGTCAATGGTTTTGGAAGTATTGATCATCTCGCCAATGGTTTCGTCATCCAGATTTTCTTTTCTTAATAAAGAGGTGAGTACTTCCGTCTTGTAATGATCGGAGTCCATCGAACCTGCAGACTTCATTATCACTTTTACCGCATTGTTGGTAATAAACTCAGATTCCAATCCGGTTTTAATAACCTCTGTTTTATAATGATCAGAGTCCATTTCATTAGTAGCTCTAAATGCAGCTTCAAGGGCATCGCTAGACTTGATGAATTTAGACATATTGTTTTTTAGGAATCCTGCCAGATAGTAGTTGGAGTCAAGTGTTCCGGCAATATGATCTATAATTCGTGAATAATCATTTGGCCTTATAGCCTGCTTCATCAACAAATTGGCGTAGTGAGATTTTACGTAATTGCTCTCTAGTCTGTCGATTTCGTTTAAAACTGCTGGTGGTCCACCTTTTTTAAAGAATCTATCCACACGACTTTCTGCACCAAGGGTTGTGCTACGAACAAGTTCTGGTAAAATTTCAGCCATCCAGGCCCTTCCCGCAGGCTCAAAAGGAACTTTGGTTCGTCCTTCATAATACTCTTTCTTCAAACCGTTTGCTTCTGGGGATACGATCAGTGTTCTTCGACTTCCAAAAACGGTCTTTTTTACTTCCAGATAGCCATCGGGTGACATACTTTTTATGTCTTTATCATCATCACTCAGTTGAATCTTTCCCCTCAACTCTACATCGAAGCTGGAGAAGCCATTTCTATTTTTAATGACAATTTTATTATGATCCTGCTTTATTTGAACATTGGCCTCCTGCCCATAATGGCTGATCACAATGGTGGTCAGTAGAAGTGTTACGAGCAAACTTTTAATCCTAAGCATATCTTTATAATTCATTTACTTGATTATACCTACAAATCAAGGGTTTAGGTTCACTTCTTACAAGGACTATGCATTGAGCTGCAGAAATAGTGTAGTGAGTTGCAGTGGAAATGTGAATTACTGGTTAAGCCCCCTTTGTCTCACCGCTTCAAACACTACAATGGCAGCCGCAACCGAAACGTTCATGGAATCGATTTGCCCATTCATCGGTATGATAATGTTGGCGTCAGCATTTTTTATCCATTCATCAGTAAGCCCAAAAGCTTCACTTCCCATCACGATGGCACAGGGAGAATTAAATGATGCTTGAGTGTAAGGGATTGACCCTTCCAGATAAGTACAGAATATTTTAATCTGATTTTTTTTTAGCCATGAAATTGTTTCCTCTGAAGAAGCTACTGCAATTTGATTGGTGAAAATACAACCTACACTTGACCGCACTACGTTGGGGTTATGAAGATCTGTTTGTGCATCACAGACAATAACGGCATCAACGCCAGCAGCATCAGCCGTTCTAAGCACTGCACCTAAGTTTCCTGGTTTTTCTAGCCGCTCAAGGATTAAGAGTAATGGATTTTTCTTTAGTTGGAGATGCTCGAGATGGTGTGAGCCTCGCTTGGCAATAGCAATAACGCCACCTGTTGTTTCTCGGTAGGCAATTTTTTCAAATACATTTTGCCCGACAGGCAAAAGTTGAGCCTTCGTAAAACCATGTCGGAGAAGCGTTTTTTCATCTACAAGTTCGGTAGAGTAAAAAACGGACTCTATCTCATAGCCATTGCTTTTGGCCAAATTCAATTCTTTTAGTCCTTCGATCACAAATAAGCCTAGCTTTTTACGCTCTCTTGATTTATCAAGCGACAAAAGATGTCTTATCTTTGGATTACTAGTGCTAGTGATTTCAGGATTCATTTATAATTTTTCAATTAACCAGGTTTTATTACATGGTCTCATTATTGCGTTAATGGTCATCATATAAAAGCCTAAAGGTTGGTAAATTTCGGCTATTTTCATTGTTAAATTGGCTTGATGGCCTGTAAGATTAAACTACTCCTACTCTTTTCTTTTCTGTCAATCCATCTCTGGGGTCAGAATTTGGATACACTCGTGAATATGCTAGAGCCCATTCCACCTGGAGAGGTTAGAGTTGACATGCTGAATCGTATTGTTACCCAAATGCGAGAGAAGAATATTTACGATGCAGCAGAGTATGGTGAAGAAGCTAAAGACCTCGCTCAAAAGCTGGATTATCAGGAAGGTCTCAGCCTCGCCCTGGAAAACTTAGGTTGGATTTATTACCGAAGAGGGCTTTATTCTGATGCCTTCGATCTTTCCCAGCAGGCTTTAAAAATTAGTGAAGAGCTAAGCGACTCTGTGGCTATGGCAAGGTGCCTTAATAATGTTGCTGCTATTAACTATGAGAAGTCACAATATCTTGATGCGATAAATAAATTCTATAGGGCCTATCAGATTTCTTCAAGACAAGGTGATATAGAGACAGCTGTTAGAAGCCTAAATAATATTTCTTTTTCGTATTTGGCGATAAAGAAAATTGACTCCGCTGAATATTATGCGCAAAAAGCTTTGGAGAGCAGTAGCGTTAACCGCCAAGGCTACCTTCCAGCCTTTAGCTATCGGATTTTAGGAGATATTGAATTTGAAAAAGGGAATTTAGAATCTGCGTTGAAATATTTTAATGAAGGAATGAGAATTAGTGAAATCACTAAAAATTATTTTATTCAAGCCTCAACGCTTCATAGAATTGGAAAAGTGTATGCCAGGCAAAAAAAATATGCCATGGCAATGGAGGCCCTCAACAGGAATATTCAAATCGCCAAGAATAATGGATATGCTGATGAATTGGAGAGGACGTATAAGCTGATTTCTGATATCAGTTATTCAAGAAGTGACGTTGAAATGGCTTTGCAATATCTTACTAAACATTTGGAAATTCATGATAGTCTGATCAATCAACGGAATAGTGAGAGATTGAATCTACTGTCAGCGCAGTTTGAATCTGAATTACAGCAATCACAAATAGAATTATTAACACAAAATGCATTGGTGAGAGAGGAGGAAATAAAAAGGCAAAAAATGCTGAGTTATTTTTATGTGGGTTGTTTTATTCTGGTAATCATTATCGCAATCATACTTTTTTACAGTAATCGCAAAATCAAGAGAATAAACTTTGAGTTAGAAGTTAAGACCGATCAGGTAAAGTCTCAGGCTGCTCAGTTAAGTAATATCAATAGAACGAAGGATAAGTTACTTTCTATAATAAGTCACGATATCCGAAGTCCACTTTCAAGTTTACGTGGGGTTTTAAATATTTCACAAGCTTCAGGATTGTCACCAAAGGAATTCGCTGAATTAACTGCTCAGATTCGTGATCAGTTGGACACCGTATATGATGATTTAGGAAACCTTCTTCAATGGACTCAATCCCAATTGCAAGGATTAAATGTAAATCCGGAGATTTTTGTTCTTAAAGAGATGGTGGATGAAGTAGCTTTTCTCTTTGAAGCGAATGCTGCATCAAAGAAGATTAAACTATTAAATTGTGTTGAAGACAATATTAAAGTAAATGCTGACCCTAATCATGTAAAACTCATACTTCGTAATCTTTTGTCCAATGCTATAAAATTTAGTTCTGAAGGTGGAAAGGTAATTGTTTCCGATACCATCAATCAGGTATTTGTGGAAGTATCCGTTGAGGATACGGGGATAGGTTTAAGTGAGAATGAGCTATCGAAATTATTTAATCCGTCCGCCCATTTTACCAAGGAAGGAACTGATAAGGAAAAAGGAATGGGAGTGGGATTGTTGCTTACCAAAGAATTCGTAGAAAAGAACGGAGGGACAATGCAGGTTGTAAGTGAGCCAGGCAAAGGATCTAAATTTTCATTCACTTTAAGGAGAGCTGACTAAGTTTGCTACTTTAATTAAACACCAATACCTTTCGGGCTATGTTAATGTGTTACCCCTCTGGCTGGAAAGAGTATGAGCTTATAGACTCTGGCAACTTTGAAAAGTTGGAACGTTTTGGGGCTTATACACTGATAAGGCCAGAGCCGCAGGCCATTTGGATGCCGTCATTACCTAAGGAAGTGTGGAGTCAAAGGGCAGATGCACATTTCAATAGAGAACAAAAAGAAAACTATCGGTTTGGCGAGGACGCAAAAGGGGGGTGGAAGAAAAAAAAGAGTATGCCGGATAGTTGGCAGATCTTTTATGAACCTTTAAAACTTACTTTACGCCTTGCACTTACTGGATTTGGACACGTTGGAATTTTCCCCGAGCAAGCCAATAACTGGGATTTTATAGATGAAACGGTAAGGTCATGGAAGGTAAAGGATTCCAGGGTGCTCAATCTTTTTGCGTACACAGGTGCAGCATCTGTAGTGGCAAGAATGGCTGGCGCAGAAGTAACACATGTTGATTCATCACGTCCAGGACTCAATTGGGCCAATCAGAACATGCAATTGAACCATCAAAAAGATATACGTTGGGTGCATGAAGATGCCCTTAAGTTTGTAAAACGGGAAGTAAAGCGTGGTAATAAGTACAGCGGCATCATTATGGATCCACCTCCCTATGGGAGGGGCCCTGATGGTGAAAAATGGATGTTGCAAGATAAGCTCAACGAGTTGGTGGGCTTGAGTAGTGAGTTATTGCTACCCAACCAAAGGTTTTTTATTTTAAGTATGTATGCCGTTGGGCTTTCCGCTCAGGTGGGCCTTAATGTTGTTCAATCGCATTTTAAAGATGAAAAACCGGAATTTGGAGAGTTTTACCTCTATTCCAGCCAGCAGCGCCACTTACCGATGGGAACCTTTTTACGGTTCAGGGATTAAAAAAGTATTACCAGATTCTAAACTGGTTTAACTAATCGTCAAATTAACTCTATCTTTGCGGCCTTAATTACAAAAAAAGGATTTTAGCCGGTTATGGACGTTAACAAAATTAGAAATATTGCCATTATTGCCCACGTAGACCATGGGAAGACCACTTTAGTGGATAAACTGCTTCATGCAGGCCATCTTTTCAAGGATCACGAAACTCCTGGTGAATTGATCATGGATAGTAATGATCTTGAGCGCGAACGCGGGATCACCATTTTGGCTAAAAACGTCTCTGTACGCTACAAAGACTACAAAATCAATGTAATTGATACCCCTGGTCACAGTGATTTCGGAGGAGAAGTAGAAAGGGTACTTAATATGGCTGATGGCTGTCTGCTTTTAGTGGATGCCTTTGAAGGACCAATGCCACAAACACGTTTTGTGCTGCAAAAAGCATTAGAGCTAGGTCTAAAGCCAATTGTGGTGGTAAACAAGGTAGACAAGAAAAATTGTACACCGGATGAGGTGCATGAGTCTGTATTTGACTTAATGTTTGCACTTGATGCCACAGAAGAACAATTAAATTTCCCTACTTTTTATGGTTCGGCCAAGCAAGGCTGGATGAGTAAAGATTGGAAACAACCAGCAGAGGATATCACGGCTTTGTTGGATGGCATCATCGAATACATACCAGCACCGGTTGTAGAAGAGGGAAAAACGCAGATGTTGATTACTTCGCTTGAGTATTCATCTTACATAGGTAGAGTAGCTATTGGTCGGGTGCATCGTGGAGAGTTGAAACCAGGTCAGCAGATTGCGCTGGTGAAGAGGGATAGAGCAGGCATTACCAAAACAAGAATAAAAGAGCTTTACATTTTTGAAGGGTTTGATAAGAAAAAAGTAGATGTAGTGAGAGCAGGAGAAATCGCAGCTATCGTAGGGTTGGAAGGTTTTGAAATTGGAGATACAGTTGCGGATATTGAAAACCCTGAAGCACTTAAGAGTATCGCTATTGACGAGCCTACTATGAGCATGCTTTTCACTATCAATAATTCGCCCTTCTATGGTAAGGAAGGAAAGTTAGTGACTTCACGTCATATTAAAGATCGACTTTATAAAGAGTTGGAGAAGAACCTGGCCATGCGTTTGGGTGAAACTAACTCTGCAGATAGTTTTATTGTTTTTGGAAGGGGAGTTCTTCACTTGTCCGTGTTGATAGAAACCATGCGCAGAGAGGGATATGAATTGCAGATCGGTCAGCCGCAGGTAATCTTTAAGGAAATTGATGGTGTGAAATGCGAGCCGATGGAAGAATTGACCATTGACCTACCTGAAGAAGTTTCTGGAAAAGCAATAGAAGTAGTTTCAGTGCGTAAGGGTGAAATGGTAAACATGGAACCTAAAGCGGACAGAATGATACTCAAGTTTTCGATGCCATCCCGTGGTATCATTGGACTAAGAAGTTACTTATTGAACGTTACAGCTGGAGAGGCAGTAGTAACGCATCGTTTTAAAGAATACCAACCTTACAAAGGACCTATCCCAGGTAGAATTAATGGATCATTAATTAGTATGGAGCAGGGAGAAGCCATTCCATACAGTTTACATAATCTGCAAGACAGAGGAAAATTCTTTATCGATCCAAGTGATCCGGTTTACGAAGGTCAGGTAATAGGTGAACACAGCAGAGGAGGAGATTTAGTTGTAAACGTAACTAAAACAAAAAAATTGAGTAACGTAAGAGCTTCCGGTTCTGATGAGAAAATGAAAATTGCTCCAGCAATTAAATTCACATTGGAAGAAGCCCTCGAATACATTCAGTCTGATGAGTATGTGGAGGTAACACCAAAATCCATTCGATTAAGAAAAATTCACCTTAACGAAAACGATCGCAAGCGCGAAAGAAACAGAGTAGCAACGAATGCCTAGGCTTTTGATTATTGTATTGGCCTTTATCATTGGGAATGCGATAGCGCAAGATCCAAAATGGAAGAAGTGGGAGACTGAAGCTGACACATTAATGAACAAGCAGGATTTCGAGGGAGCAATTAAGCTATACTCGAAGGCCATCAAAAGTTCCAAACTCAAGGATAAATCAGACTATCCACCGGTTTATAAAAGAGCGGTGTGTTATTACAGTGTAGGTCAATTTGGGACTTCCTTGAAAGATATCGAAACCTTTATGGTGGAATATCCAAGTCTTTTTCAGGCGCACATGCTCAAGGCGTTTATTTATAGGGAAACTGACGACACGGAAAATCAGTTAAATTCTCTCAACGAAGCCATGGCATTGCAGCCGGGTGATCCAGGGCTTATTAAGTGGCGCTCTAGTCTTTACCTTGAGCAGGAGGAATACCAGAAGGTAAAGGAAGATTTACAATATGTAAAAGCAATTCAGGATGATCCTGAGGTGGAGATGTACTTAGGATTTGCTTATTACAATCTCGAACAGGTAGACAGTGCTTTTATATCATTAAACAAGGCAATCGAGTTAGAGCCAACTTATCTTCCAGCCTATTTGTACGGTGGCTCTTTTAGCTTGCAAGAAAGTGACAATGAAATGGCCTTAAAGTACCTCGATGTGGCCTTGCGACTGGATCCTGGAAATTTAAATGCTCAGTTTTATAAGGGTATTGCATTGCTGGAACTGGATAGGGTGGAAGAAGGTTGTAGTCTGCTTGCTAAAGCATTTTATGCCGGAGAAGATGACGCTGGAGATTACCTGAAGGAAAAGTGTTATACTTTAACTAAATAAACCAAACCTATACCGGTTTATTCTTGTTCATATCTTAGCTCATAATTTTTAAATAAAATCAACGTTAATAGGTCATGTTACGGTCATTTATTTTAATAAGTGGGCTGGGCCTTTTTTTAGTAGGGTGCCAGCCTGTACCCAGTGCAGAAGAACTGAATCAAGATCTCGTAGTGGAAACAGACTACGATAACGCTGTTAATTTTGCTGATTTTTCTACCTACACCCTTACCCTTGACACGCTTGGGCTAATTTCAAATACCACTAACGATACCTTGCAGCTGGGCAGTTTTGCCAGGGAGGTGACTACCAGGATAAAGGCCAACATGGATGCCCGGGGCTATACCTATGTAGAGAAGAACCAGAACCCCGATTTAGGCTTTGTTGCTTTTATTGTTAATGACTTCAGTATTTACCAAACGATCAGATACCCCAGCTATGGAGGTGGTTATTACTCATCATACTATGGATACTACTACCCGATTGTTAATACCTACGCATCGAACTCAACCATCTTGATTCTCCAGCTTGTTGATCTCAACACCAAAACGGCCCAGAATCAATTTCAGTTAGTTTGGAGGGGTTTTATCGGTGACTTGTCGTCATCCGTTGATCCATTTCAAAAATCAGTGGAAGCTGTTGATCAGGCATTTGTTCAATCTTCAATTATCGGGAAATGAGAACTAGTTGGGTCATCATATTAATTTTGGTTTGGGTGAGTCCTCTAAAGGCGCAATATTTTGATAAAACATATTCGGTAGCATGGGATGTAAATATGCCTCTTAACAATAAAGACTATGTCAATCAGGTGAGTGCCAGAGGTTTTAAATTAGGGTACCGCGAAATGATTACTGAAAAGGTTTTTGGAGGTGTAGATTTTACTAATAGTACTTATACCAAGCATATTCCAAGGCAAACGTACATCAATGGCACGAATGCCATTACTACTGATTTGTATAATTATGTCTATAACTATGGGTTGACACTGAGTTTCGACTATTTTTTTACCACCGAGAAAAAATTGATGCCCTATGCAGGACTGGGAGTGGGAGCGTCCTACATGAGTTACCGTCAATTCTACAATGTGTATTCCTCTCTGGACGAGAGTTGGGGTGTATTGGTAAGGCCTCAGGGTGGAGTTCTTTATAAATTGAAAGAGGACGCAAGATGGGCTTTTCTGGCAGGTATTCATTATGATTATTCTTCTGCTAAAAGCAAGGGTTTTGAGCTTGATGCCTTTAATAATATCGGTCTGCAGGTGGGTGTGATTATGTTGGAATGGTAGTTCTTTGTTTACTTTAGTTAATCCACTTTCTCTGCTTGTTCTCTGGCTGGATCGGGTTATTTTTGCACCATGCCAGAGCAGATTCTAATTCTCGATTTTGGTTCTCAGTATACCCAATTGATTGCACGTAGGGTGCGAGAACTTAATGTCTATTGTGAAATTCACCCGTTTAACCGAATTCCAGCCATTACAGGCGATATTAAGGGGGTAATTCTATCCGGTAGCCCGTGTTCTGTAAGGGACGAAGGAGCTCCAGATATTGACCTTACTGCACTGGGATCCATTCCTGTTTTAGGCGTTTGTTACGGAGCTCAGTTGATGGCCCATAAAAGTGGTGGTGAAGTACAGCCTTCCCAAACCCGCGAATATGGCAGGGCTAAATTGACTACTGTAGACCATCACAATGAATTGCTGAAGGAAGTATCTCAAGACTCACAAGTCTGGATGTCGCATGCGGATACTATCGTTTCTCTTCCTGAAGAATACCAGATTATTGCAAGCACTCCCTCAGTGAAAGTGACAGCTTTTGTTCATAAAACAAAAAAGCATTATGCTATTCAGTTTCATCCTGAAGTCACTCATTCTACCGAGGGGAAAAACCTGCTTCGCAATTTTGTGGTGCATATTTGTGGTTGCGAGCAAGGTTGGACACCTGACCTTTTTGTGGAGGCAACTGTAGCTGACCTCAAAAAAAAACTGGGTAATGATAAAGTGGTGATGGCCCTGTCCGGTGGAGTTGATTCTACCGTTGCCGCGTCTTTGATACATCAGGCAATTGGCAAGAACTTGTATTGCATCTTTGTAGACAATGGGTTGTTGCGCAAGAATGAGTTTCAGCAAGTCCTTGATTCTTATGAAGGCATGGGGCTAAATATTAAAGGGGTTGATGCAAAAGAAAAATTCTACACCGCGCTCAATGGTCTTACTGATCCTGAGGAAAAGCGGAAGGCAATTGGAAAAACATTTATAGATGTATTTGACGAAGAGGCGCATCGGATTTCTGATGTAAAGTGGTTGGGTCAAGGTACTATCTATCCTGATGTGATTGAGTCAGTCTCTGTCAATGGGCCTTCAGTTACCATTAAGTCGCATCATAATGTAGGGGGCTTACCAGCAAAGATGAATTTGAAGGTAGTGGAGCCATTGAATACGCTATTCAAAGATGAGGTAAGGTTGGTGGGTAAGTCCATGGATCTCGATCCAACTATTTTAGGACGCCATCCTTTTCCTGGCCCTGGTTTGGGAATAAGAATTTTAGGTGATATTACTCGTGAAAAGGTACGGATATTGCAGGAGGTAGATCACATCTTCATTAATGGTTTGCGTGAGAAGAATTTGTACAATGAAGTTTGGCAGGCAGGAGCCATGTTGTTGCCTGTTCAGTCTGTGGGCGTAATGGGAGATGAGAGAACTTATGAGAGCGTAGTGGCGCTTAGGGCTGTGATTAGTGTAGATGGCATGACGGCTGATTGGTCGCACTTACCTTATGATTTCTTGAGTGAGGTATCCTCCAGCATCATCAACAATGTAAAAGGAGTAAACAGGGTGGTTTATGATATTAGCTCCAAGCCACCCGCTACAATAGAATGGGAATAACTATTTGCTGATTCATAATGAACACAAATAAAAGTCTTGTAATCATTATCATCCTGATTGGTTTGATGATTTCTCCTGCCCTTATGGGCCAGGATTTTAAACGTCAATATCGATCGGCTAGAGAGTTTTTTGATAATAAGAACTACGGACTTGCAATGGAGGCATTTAAGCCGCTCATCGTTTATGATAAAGACAATTCTTTTTTAGAACATTCTTCTTTTTTTTATGCATTATCCGCTTACCACCAGAAATTCCCTGCGGTAGCAAAGGATATGCTTACTCAGATAAAGCAGCTCTATCCGGACTGGAACCAGATGCCGGAGGTTAATTACTGGATGGCTAAAATTTATTTTGATCAACGTCAGTATTTTCAGGCTATGCAAATGCTTGGGGAATACCCTGCACTTAATCAGCAAAAGAATGTTTTAGAAATGAAAGAACATTACCTGAAGGAGATTGAGGATGTGGAAGTGTTGCGAATGATGTGGGAAGAGCACCCTGAAGATGTTGTAGTGGCGAAGCTTCTGGCGAAAGCAATTTCTAAACAACCATTCCTTGATCAGGATGCACAACTTATTGATTCCTTGATTACCAAATTCAATTTTGATAGAACGGAGTTTGAAGCATCACTAAAACCGGTAAATGTATATAAGGAAGAGTATGTAGTTTCTCTTCTCTTTCCTTTTTTAGCAAAATCACTTGAGCCAACAACTTCTACAAAAGTTAATCAAAGCATCCTTGATTTATACTTGGGGATAAAAATGGCTGTTGATACACTTAAAACTCAAGGAATTAATATTGATTTAAGGTCTTATGATACGGAGAGAAGTTCAGCTGCAACTAACGCTCTGCTGGAAATGGAAGAGTTAAAAAGTTCGGATCTGATTGTTGGACCATTATTTCAGAATCAGACTAAACTCGTTCAGGATTTCTCCATCAATAATAAGATCAATATGATTAGCCCGGTGTCAAATAACACTGAATTTATTGGGCCTAATCCTTTTGCATTATTACTTCAACCCAGCAACGAGACTATTGGAATAAGGTCGGCTGAATGGATAGCTGCTAATATTCCGAATAGAAACTGTATGGTTTTTTATGGAGAAGCGGCCAAAGATACTGTGACCGCAGCCAGTTTTTTGAAAAGGGCCAAAGAATTGGAATTGAATGTTGTACTTGCAGATAAAGTTTCTCGCGAGAATAGTGTTTCAATTTTTAATAAACTGGCAACTCCAGTGGAGTATGATGAATTCAAAAATCCTATAGAGTTTGAGCTGAAGGTAGATAGTATTGGTAGCGTATTCATCGCTTCCGATGATCCCATCCTCTACACCAAAGTAATAAGCGGTGTGGATACCAGAGGGGATTCTGTCATCATTGTGGGGGGCGAATCGTTACTAAATAACGCTGCTGCAAATTTTGATACCTATGAGCGTCTGCACATTACCATGGCTGCTCCAACCTTTACCAGATTATCTAGCCCCAATTACAAAAGATTTAGAAAGGAATTCATTCGCAAACACGGAGTAATGCCAACGGAGAACTCAAAAATTGGATATGAGTTGATGTGGTTCGTGGGTCATAATCTGAAATCCTATGGAGTTTATTTTCAGGAGGGCTTAAAAGAGAAATCACTTATCCCTGGTTATTTGTTCAAAGGATATGATTTTAGCGAAGGCCAGTCGAATCAGTTCGTCCCGTTTGTACACTTCATAGATGGAGAGATTGAGTTTGCAGAAAGTCCTCCAAGACCTATTAAATAGACGGTTTGGGTGATTATATTACACGAAAGTCCCCTTAAATCTCCTTTTTGCTAATTTTCCGATCACATTGGGGTTTCACAGTCATCTCTTCCGTATAGAAGGAAATGCTTGTTTTTGTTACCTTTATGCTTCGACTGTAATGTCATGAGACTAAAAATAATATTTGGAATACTTCTGTCAGGTGCCTTCATTGGAGCTTTTGCCCAGGGAGAACGAAAAGATGATAAAGGTGCTGTAACCTATGAAGAGATATATGATGAACCCTATAGTGTCAATAAGCTATTTGTAGGGTTTCAACCGCTGTACGGAGAAGCGTTTGCCACTAACGTAAATGCCGGATTTGGGGTGGAGGCCTCCTATTATTATCAGGACAAAGCAGATTTTAAAGCACATTTCCGAAAGCCATATAGCTCCAGCTTTTTTGATTTAAATAATGATCTTGCTTCTAAGAATGCTACGACCAGTACCAAACCTAAAGGTTTTAGTTATTTAGAGTTTGGAGGCACTTATCATTTTAAGGATGTAGAAGAGACCTCTAAGACAAAGATGGTTTTGTATAAAAATAGCTACAAAGGAAACAAGTGGGCGGGCCGTGTGCCTTTAACCGCTGAGGTACCTGCTAAAGTAAGGAAGATCTACGGTGCGAGGCTAGGAGGAATCATTTGGAATACGACAGCTGACTTGAATAGGGTAATGGAAAAACAAGACCTTACTTATGATGACTTGGTAACAACTGAAGGGATCGGTATTCCATCTGCTTACCTGGATGACTTTGGTAGAACGCAAGATGTTCGGGTGTTCAGTAATCTGTCTACTGCCGGATTGTATGTGGGTAGTTCTATTTCATGGTTCCGTAATGTGGCGGTGAGTTTTAATAATTATGAAGATGCTGTGGACGATGGGTTACTCACACTCTATTTTGATATACTCTATTCACCTGCTCTTAATGTTGATCCAGTTCAGTATCTCGGTACAGAGTATGCAGTGGATGCAATTAAAACCAGTGGTTTAGGTTTTCGTTTAGGGATTGATGGAAAATTTAATCGCACTTTAAGTTGGTCATATGGAGGAGAAGTCGGCTACCGACCAAGTTTTAAAGGACAGGCTTTCTTTGCCATGTTCAAAATCAGCTTCCCTGTGTTTGGTACCAATCTCGATTATAAAGTTGAATCTTTTGGTCAATAAGAATTCCTGATGGCCTGGGATATTCTCATTACAAATATTAAAGGTCTTGCTCAGGTTCGCGATAGCACTCCAACAGTGTTAGCAGGATTGGCTATGGCTCAACTTCCTATTTTAGATAATGCATACTTAGCCATAGAGGGCGGTAAGATTGTAGATTATGGAGAAATGTTATCGTTATCCAATGCAACTGCCAATCAGGTTATTGATGCCAAAGGACGGTTCGTGTTTCCTTCTTTTGTAGATTCTCATACCCATCTGGTATTTGCTGCAAGCAGGGAAGAAGAGTTTGTAATGAAGATAAAGGGAGTTAGCTATGCAGAGATAGCAACCAAGGGAGGGGGCATATTGAATTCCGCAAGAAAGCTTCAACAGATGTCTGAAGATGAGCTTTATGAACGTTCCCTGGCAAGAGCTTTTGAAATAATAAAAACGGGAACAGGTGCCGTAGAGATCAAGAGTGGTTATGGTTTAACAGTGGCAGATGAATTGAAAATGTTGCGTGTGGCACGAAGGATTGGTCGTGAAACTCCACTAAAAGTAAAAACAACATTTTTAGGTGCGCATGCTGTACCCACATCTCATACTAAGGCTGAGTATATAGAGCTCGTCATTAACGAGATGATTCCCGCTGTGGCCGAAGAAAAGCTGGCAGATTATATTGATGTGTTTTGCGAACAAGGATTTTTTAGTCCTGAGGAAACGGAACTCATTTCGGAGGAAGGTAAAAAATTTGGGATGCGTCCTCGAATTCATGCCAATCAACTTCATCGATCAGGTGGCGTTCAGGTGGGAGTGAAGGTAAAGGCAATTAGTGTTGATCACCTGGAGAATATTGGAGAGGAGGAAATTAAAGCTTTACAAAATAGTTCAACTATACCCACAGCTTTGCCAGGAGCAGCATTCTTCCTGAATCTTTCTTATCCTCCAGCCAGGGATATTCTGAATGCGGGTTTGCCACTGGCCATTGCTTCTGATTATAATCCAGGTAGTTCGCCATCTGGTAACATGTCTCTAATGGTGGCACTTGCCTGTATTAAAATGAGGATAACGCCAGAGGAGGCATTTAATGCAGCTACTATCAATACGGCTGTGGCCATGGAAATACTGGGAACACATGGTAGTATCACCAGGGGAAAAGTAGCCAATGTGTGTATCACAAAGCCGATGCCTACGTTTGCTTACCTGCCTTATAGTTTTGGTGCTCAACTCGTAGATCAGGTGATTATCAACGGTGAATTAATAAATTAAGGCCGAACTACCTCTACCGATAACGTAACCTCAGCTTTTAGACTGTCAGCCACAGAACAGTATTTTTCCAAAGAGAGCTTTGCTATTTTGTGTAATTCTTCTTCGGTTATATCAGGTGATGTGACCTTATAATGACAATGCACTTTGGTAAATGACTTGGGATGTTCTTCCCTCCGTACGCCTTCTGTTTCCGTAATAAATTCAATAATTGATTTTTTTCTTTTTTTGAGCATTATGGTAATATCCACAGCTCCGCATGCCCCCACAGCGGATAGTAACAACTCAACAGGTGATTGACTTTTCTTCAAATCAGGCTTTCTCATATCAATTCGAACTTCATGCCCAAGCTCATTTTGTGACACGTATACTTCATCCTCAATCATTCGAGTTATGCTTTTCATAATACTTATTGTTTTATTCCGCATGAAATTAATTATTATTGCTCTGTGCCACTAACTGACAGCCTCAAAACTTTGATACGTAATGTTCCCGATTTTCCGAAGCCGGGAATTCTATTTAAAGATATTACACCTTTGCTCGAGAATCCTGAAGTGGTTAGACAAGTTGTGAGGGCTTTAGCAAAGTGTTATGACGGAAAAAGGGTGGATGCTGTAGCTGCCATTGAGGCCAGAGGTTTTTTATTTGGATTCCTTTTGGCGCAGGAATTAAATGTGCCATTTATTCCAGTCCGGAAAAAAGATAAACTACCATATAAAAAGATAAGCCAGGAATATGCACTGGAGTATGGTACCGCCACAATAGAAATACACCAGGATGCGGTTGAAAAAGATTGGCAGGTAGTGATCCATGATGATTTATTGGCCACTGGAGGAACTGCCAATGCGGCAGGGCAATTGATCCAAAAATTGGGTGGCAAAGTGTTGGGCTTCTCATTTATCATTAATCTCGAATTCTTGGAGGGAAGGCAGTTACTTGAAAGGGAATACAATTGTGCCGTAGACTGCTTAATAGCATATTGAAACTGTAACTTTTGAGCTATTTTTATGTTTAAGTAGTTGTGATAGATTTGATAAGAATACCAATTTTCCCCTTGGCCATATTTCCTCTTCCCGGAGAAATGGTGCCTTTACACATATTTGAACCCCGCTATCGCCAATTGTTAGATGATGCTGAAAAGCGAGATATATCGTTTGGAATATTCTTTAATCACGTAAGTAATACGCATAAGCTAGGTTCTATTGTAAAACTGGAAAGTGTGATTAAACGTTTTCCTGGAGGAGAATCAGATATTATTGTTAAGTGTATTGATCTTTTTACGATGGAATCCTTACACAGAACCTATAAGGATAAACTCTATCCTGGGGGAGATGTAGAGCTTCATAACATTGATTTAGAGCAACCCGTAAGTAACAAGTTACAGCTGGAATTTAATGCCTACTTAAAACTGTTGATTATTGCTCGTTCTGAGGAGACTACATCCATCTTTCATATTGCTAATGAATTGAGTCTTGACAATGAGGATAAATTAAGATTTGTGGAAGCTGATCCTGAAAAAAAAGAGGCTCTCCTAATGTCAAGACTGCGTTATCAAACGCACCTGATTCTTGAAGCTGAGAAATCAAAAGATGTATTCCATCTGAACTAGGAAAGCGAAAATAGATGTAGTGTGTGTTCTCTCTACAACGGGAAGCATCAGAATAAACTATTTTATTAGCTATACCAAAATTGAGTTGAGACCCTGTTTATAACAAAGATTTTACTTTTTGTTTTTGTCTTTCTCCTTGTCCTTAAAGTATTTTCTGAACAGAAAGTGCTGTTGAAGAGCCTCCATGTCTTCATTGAATTTTCCTGTACCCAAATTTAAATGATAGAGTGTTTGCCTAAGGTCATTGACCATGGCTGTATCTTTCATGAGTGCAGGGATTACACCATCGCCTCCGGACAGATCAGCAATAATGCTATTCAGGCTGTCAGTAGAGATTTTAATTTTATCGGAAGCTTCGGATAAACTTGTAAGGGTAGATTTAATTTGATTTTTTGTGAGGGTGTCATTGACCAGCCATCCGGCAAGTCCTCTGCCTTGATTTACTTCATTTGAAATTTGTTTTATTTCAGACAGTATTTCATTGGTTCTTTCTGTTGCGATTCTTAGGTTTCTTGTGGTAAGAAATACTTGCTGTCTTAAACTAGTGTCATTGAGCAAATAGGCTACAGTACCTTTTCCTCGTTTTATTTCTTGTACGATTTCTAATAGATCTGAGGTAAGTAAGGCCGCATTTTCGTTTGTTGTAGTAAGTGTTTTTAGGATATCATCCGTCTTTATTCTGCTGTAAGTTTGGAGTAGGTCGCCATTATTGACCATTGGCGATTCCCCTTTACCGGGACTAATGTTGATGAGCATGTTACCCATAAGGCCGTCCGTACCGATAGTAGCGATAGCATTTTTTTTAATGTGTGACCGAACGTCTTCACGTATACGCATGGTCACTTCAATGGTGGAGTCATTTTGGATTTCTACAGATAGAACAGATCCTACATTGATGCCGGACAGCCTTACATTATTTCCTGCCTGAAGGCCATTGACGTTTCCAAATTTTACCTTAAGGTTAAAGGTGTTGCTAAATATATCCTGCTTCTGTCCGATCAGATAAACAGTAATCACGAGTATAACGGCACTGAAGATGACAAAAAAACCAAGCTGTAAAGTTCTTTTTCCTGATGCTTCCATAATATTTATTTTCTAAAAAACTCCTCCACAATCGAATCCTTTGATTGATCTAACTCCTCGTAGTTTCCTTCTTTATAGTTCTTGCCTTCGGAGAGTATCACAATGCGGTTAGTTGTAATTTTGGCACAAACCAGATCATGCGTTATGATAAGAGCGGCTGTTTTATATCTTGATTGTACTTCGTTAATTAAATGACTTATTTCTCTTCCAGTGATGGGATCCAATCCACCAGTTGGTTCATCATATAGAATAATTTTGGGCTGAAGAATTAGTGTTCGTGCTAGTGCCACTCTTTTTTTCATCCCCCCTGATAATTCAGATGGCATAAGATGGAGGGTATGCAACAACCCAACTGAATCCAGGGCTTCCTCAACACGCTTTTTCATACTGATCCCTCCATTCATTTTTTCGTGATGTCTTCGCAACGGAAACTCAAGATTTTCTTTAACCGACATTGAGTCATATAATGCAGCTCCCTGAAACAGAAAGCCCACGTCTCTTCTGATTATATCTAATTCCTTTTGTGATAGATCAGGTACGGATTGGCCAAGAACGTTGAGTGTCCCACTGTCAATCGATATTAACCCTATAATACATTTAATAAGTACAGATTTTCCTGATCCTGATTTCCCCAATACAGCTACATTTTCACCGTCCATTAGGGTGAAATTGAAGCCTCGTAATACATGATTAGTGCCAAAAGATTTATGTAAATCGTTGATCTCTATTACAGGCTGGCTAATATTTTTTTGTGAATTCATTAGAGATCATAAAAAATGTCGGAAACAAGAACAGCGATAAAATCAATAATAAACACGAGCATTGAACTTATTACTACGGCTTCATTGGCAGTTCTGCCCACGCCTTCCGTGCCTTTGCTCGAAGTGAATCCCTTATAGCAGCCAACGATAGCAATGGCAAATCCAAAAAAGAAAGACTTAATAATGGATGGTATTAAATCTCCAAAATTAAGGTAATCGAACACTTTATTAAAGTAGAGTTGGAGCGTTACGCCTCCTTTAGCGTATTCTACTAAGGCAGAGCCACCTAATGAAATGAGGTCAGCCAAAATCACAAGCACAGGTAGCATTATGGTGGCAGCTGTTACGCGGGTAATCACCAGGTATTTGAAGGGGTTGGTTCCTGATACTTCCATGGCATCAATTTGCTCTGTCACCTTCATAGATGCTAGCTCAGCGCTTATGCCCGAACCTACTTTACCCGCGCAAATAAGTGCTGTAATAACCGGACCAATCTCACGAACAATGGCAATCCCTACCATGGAGGGCATCCACGACTCCGCGCCAAATTCTACTAATGTAGGTCGGGTTTGCAAGGTGAGCACGATACCCATGATGAATCCAGTGGAGCCTACAAGGGCAATCGATTTGTTGCCAATTAAAAAACTTTGCTTAAGTAATTCCTGAAACTCGTAAGGCGGAAATAGAACTTCACGAAAATACCTGATGGAAAATTCAGTTATTTCCCCTGTTGTGATAAAAAACTTTTTGAGCCCCTTTAGCATAAGTTATTGGTAACCATAAAGGTATCTTTTGAAGGGCTGAGAAATAATGACAGGCGTCATGGTAGACCATGACGCCTGTAAGATTCGTTACATATTTCTTCTGTATTGCCCACCAACTTCAAAAAGCGCGTTGGTAATCTGTCCCAGAGAACAAACTTTAGAGGCTTCCATCAGCGCTTCAAAAATGTTTTTGTTATGAATGGCTGCCTGCTGGATCGTTTCAATTTGCTGACTTGCTTTTTTGGATTGAAACTTGTGAAGATTTTTCAGCATGTTAATCTGATACTCCTTTTCCTCAGTGGTTGCACGGATAACCTCCTGAGGAATTACAGTTGGTGATCCTTTAGAGCTAAGGAAGGTATTAACACCTATGATTGGATATTCTCCAGTGTGTTTTAGCGTTTCATAATAGAGGCTTTCTTCTTGAATTTTTCCCCTTTGATACATGGTCTCCATGGAGCCCAATACACCACCCCGTTCTGTGATGCGATCAAACTCTAGCAGCACTGCTTCTTCCACCAGATCGGTAAGTTCTTCGATAATAAAAGATCCTTGAAGAGGGTTTTCATTTTTGGCCAGCCCTAATTCTTTATTGATAATCAACTGAATGGCCATAGCCCTGCGCACCGATTCTTCTGTTGGAGTGGTGATGGCTTCATCATAAGCATTAGTATGCAATGAATTGCAGTTATCATAAATAGCGTAGAGTGCCTGCAGGGTTGTTCGGATATCATTGAAGTCAATCTCCTGGGCATGCAGTGATCTCCCAGATGTTTGAATATGATATTTCAACATCTGACTGCGAGCATTAGCGCCATATTTATTTTTCATGGCTTTGGCCCAAAGTCTTCTGGCTACTCGACCTATCACTGCATATTCCGGATCGACTCCATTGGAGAAAAAGAAGGAGAGGTTAGGAGCAAATTTATTGATATCCATACCTCGGCTTAAATAGTATTCTACATAAGTGAATCCGTTGGCCAAAGTGAAGGCAAGTTGTGTAATAGGGTTCGCGCCAGCCTCCGCTATATGATATCCAGAAATAGATACAGAATAGAAATTGCGTACATTCTTTTCAATAAAATATTGTTGCACATCTCCCATGAGACGCAAAGCAAACTCAGTAGAGAAAATACAGGTGTTCTGTGCTTGATCTTCTTTTAGAATATCAGCTTGTACTGTTCCGCGCACCTGTGATAAAGTATCCGTTTTTATTTTTTCATATACATCCTTGGGCAATACCTGATCCCCTGTCACTCCTAGCAGCATCAATCCCAGACCATCATTTCCTTTTGGTAACTGTCCTTGGTAAGAAGGACGTTCAGCTCCTTTGTAAATCTCTTCAATCTTTTTGTTGACCTCTTCCTCTAAACCGTTTTGCTTGATGTATACCTCGCATTGCTGGTCGATAGCTGCATTCATAAAATAGCCCAACAACATAGGTGCAGGTCCATTGATGGTCATAGAAACGGAAGTGCGTGGGTCGGCAAGGTTAAATCCACTGTATAATTTTTTAGCATCATCAAGGCAGCATATGGCGACACCGGAGTTCCCAATCTTTCCGTAAATATCCGGGCGATAGTCAGGGTCGTTGCCATATAGCGTTACCGAATCAAAAGCAGTGGAGAGTCGTTTGGCAGGTGTGGATATACTTACGTAGTGAAACCTACGATTAGTTCGTTCTGGACCACCTTCACCTGCAAACATGCGGGTAGGGTCTTCTCCTTCTCTTTTGAAAGGATAAATTCCTGCGGTGTAGGGAAATTCACCAGGTACATTTTCTGTTAATGCCCACTTTAGTAAATCTCCCCATGCCTCATATCTTGGAAGAGATACTTTGGGTATTTGTGTGTGAGAAAGTGATTCAGTATGCGTTTGAATAGCCAGCTCCTTGTCTCTTACTTTAAACTTAAAAAGTGGCTCTTTATATGTCTTCTCCTTCTCAGGCCACTGTTCCAGTAACTGTTTGTTATGAGGATCAAAATTGAGTGCAATCTTTTCATACTGTTCCTGAAGTCCTTTCACAATGCGGTCTTTGTCCTCAATCGCAGATTCCCGGAGGGTGTCGATTGATTTTTGGAAAGCATACAATTTTTGAGCAACCTCCGATTGTTCTTTCACCCATTGATCGTATCCCCGGTTGTTCTCAGAAATCTCACTGAGGTACCTTGTCCTGTTA
>JAGQYK010000001.1:153945-221235 GCA_020436125.1 Cyclobacteriaceae bacterium
GACATCTCTCTTGTAATCTCAAAATGGGAATGGAGATCTATGCCTGTTTTTGAGACAATCGTATCAATAAGGTGTTTGTACAGCTGATTGGTTCCCGGGTCGTTGAACTGAGAGGCAATAGTGCCAAAGACGGGCATATCTTCAGGTTTCTTGTCCCAAAGGTTATGGTTGCGCTGATATTGTTTTTTTACATCGCGAAGGGCATCCAGGGCACCGCGTTTATCAAACTTGTTTAATGCGATGACATCTGCAAAGTCAAGCATGTCAATTTTCTCCAGCTGAGTAGCGGCACCATACTCAGGTGTCATTACATACAGCGAGGCGTCACTATGATCCAGAATTTCAGTGTCACTTTGCCCGATACCAGAAGTTTCCAAAATAATAAGGTCATATCCGGCAGCTTTAAGAATGGCGACTGCTTCCTTGACATAAGCCGATAAAGCCAGGTTGGATTGGCGTGTAGCCAGTGAACGCATGTATACCTTAGGGTGATTAATGGCATTCATTCGAATGCGATCACCTAACAGTGCTCCACCAGTTTTACGTTTAGAAGGATCAACAGATATAATGCCAATTGTTTTATCAGGCTGGTCCTTAAAATCAATTAAGAACCTGCGAACAATTTCATCTACCATGGATGACTTGCCTGATCCACCAGTTCCTGTAATTCCAAGCACTGGAGTGATTGCTTTTTCAGCTTTTTTGTGGATGGTATCGAAAACTGATTGGTGTTTCTCAAAATAATTTTCTGCAGCAGAAATTAACCGCGCTATGGCCACGGGGTTTTTCTTTTCGAGTTGATCAGATTCATTGGTCAGCGTTTCGCCAAGCGGAAAATCACATTGCATGACCAGATCATTGATCATGCCCTGAAGCCCCATGGCTCTTCCATCATCCGGAGAATAGATTTTTGTAATTCCATATTCCATTAATTCTTTAATCTCTTCTGGAAGAATTACTCCGCCTCCTCCACCAAATATTTTGATGTGTGAGGCTCCCTTTTCTTTGAGTAAATCATACATGTATTTGAAATACTCATTGTGTCCGCCCTGATAGCTTGTCATGGCAATACCCTGGGCGTCTTCTTGAATAGCAGTGTTGACTACCTCCTCCACACTTCGGTCATGTCCCAAATGAATTACCTCACAACCTGTGGCCTGAATGATCCTGCGCATGATATTGATGGCTGCGTCATGTCCGTCAAAAAGACTGGCAGCGGTTACAATACGCACCTTGTTTTTTGGCTTGTAGGGTGCGGGGGCTTTATGTCCAGTCATACTTTGAGGCTCTTTTTCTTTCTTCTCTTTGGTAGCAGTTTCCATCTTTATTTCTTCACGATTTTGGGCAATAAAAATACGGAGAACGAGGCTATATCCCTAACAGGTGATAGGCGGGGTCATTACACAAAAACACCTGAATTTATATTGTTTTAAGGCTTTTTGGCCAAATAAAATTAATTTTTGAGACCAACAACTTTTATCCAATTCTATCGTATTCCCCTTATCAACAAAACCAGATAATGAGGTTATTTAGATATTTAATTTTTGGATGGTCAATAGCGCTGTTGTCATGCAGTGATGAACAGCAATCACCAATTTCTGATGGGTCAGATTTGATCGCAATTTCTTATACGGAGGCTGGGTTTACCAAGACCCTTTTTCATGATGATAAGGGGCGACTTATTCAGATTCATTATTTGACCGCGTTTTCAAATGATAATACATTAGAGAGTACCCATGATTTTATCTATAACAACATGGGTCAACTTACCGAGTCAATAACTGATACCGGTTTACGTTTGGTTTACACTTATGGTGGGAATAAAATTATAAGAACAGAAGAATACCTTAATGGTGAAAAATCTGACTTTCATACTTTTAGCTATGACCTACAAGGACGAATAGTAGAAAGAATTACATATCAAGATATACCTGAGGAGGGTGGCGAAATTCCTGTATCCAAGGAAACTTATGAGTACGATCAAAATGACAATGTGACTCTTCAGAAGCTTTACTATTACACCTCTTTTGGAGAAGAAGCCAGACTATTAAGTGAATTTGAATTCAGTGATTATGACGATAAGATTAATTCAGAAGAGTTCTTTGATGTCATTGGTATCAATCCTTTTATCAGGTTACGGAAAAATAATCCTGGGGTGATGATTCTGAAGAATAACAACGGCAACATTTCGATTACTGAAAAATACAGGTATAGCTATCATGAAAAGGGGTACGCTATAAGAAAATTTGTAGATGTAACTCAGTATGATGGTACCACTGGAAGTTATGAGGTCAGCTACATTTTTAAAGAATAACCATCAGATTATTGAAACAGATCAGCTTTGTGAATTATTTTGGAAGGATAATTTCATTGGTCTCCTTATAATTTTTCCACGCACCTAATAATTCTTTCAATTTTTCTGGATGTGCTTGTGATAAATCTGTTGTCTCCCCTAAATCTTCTTCCAAATTAAAGAGCATCATCTTACTTTCATCATAAGGGGGATTTAGGTTGACTAATTTCCAATTTCCTTTTCGGATAAACATTCGTCCGCGATGCTCTAAGGCGGTCACATAATCTGGTTCATGTATTTGATGCTCACCCTGTAGCAAGGGTAAAATAGATTTTCCAAGTAAGGATTTTGTCTTTGCTGTTCCGGTTTTGCCAGGATAGGTGGCGCCTGCTATTTCATAAAAGGTAGGAGCCAGATCCATCACGGTAAAGTAAGCGTTACTTACTGTTCCAGGGGCCACAATATTTTTGGAACTTATAATTATCGGAGATGCAATTCCTCCCTCTGTTGTATATCCTTTGAACCTGTTGAACGGGGCAGCTCCAGCGTGTGCCCATGGAGGTCCGTAGGAGACGAAAGAGTTAATTTTACCCATGCTGTCGTAATCATTGTTGTAATACTTTCGAATGAAATCCATAGACCATTCTTCATTGTAAAAATCATTCCCAGCAGCTCCATTATCAGACATAAAAATGATGATGGTGTTGTCATATAAACCCTCTACTTTCAAGAACTGGATAATCCTGCCAACATGGTAATCGAGATTATCAACCATTGCGGCATAGAGTTCCATTTTTCTGGCCTCTATTTTTTGTTTTTCTGGCGTTAGGTCTTTCCATGGAACTATGTACTCTAGCCGTGGCGGTAGTTCGGCTTCTTCAGGAATGAGTCCCTGATCTTTTAAAGATTCAAATCTTATGACACGTAGAGAATCGTATCCTATATCAAAATCTCCTTCATAGCGATCGAGGTAGTTGTCTGGAACTTGAAGTGGCCAGTGTGGGGAGGTGTAAGCGGCCAAAGCAAAAAAAGGATGTCTATTCTTCTCAGAAGTTCCTTCTTTAATGAATTCAATTAACTTATTGGTATAAACTTCTGTTGAATATTGTCCGGTAGGGAAGTCAATCAGTTTTCCATCTTCTCTGAATAAAGAAAGGGCATCATCTGGTTCAATCCCAATGTTGTTGAAGTGGTTGCTGCCTCCTTGCAAGAGCGTATAAGACCTTTCAAATCCTTTGGCTAGAGGGCTGTCTTCTTCTCTTTTTCCTAAATGCCATTTTCCTGTTGTGTAAGTATGATACCCAGATTCGTTGAGGAGCTGCGAGGCAGGAATGATTCTATCGGATAAATGAGATTCATATCCGGGCTGTCCAATCAGAGGGGAATTGATCAGTAGACCATCTTGCATCCCCATTCCAGCCACGTGGTTATTGTGTCCAGAGAGCAGCATTGCCCTTGTTACTGCACAAGTGGGTCCAGTTCTAAATTGGCTAAAACGCAATCCATTCTTTGCCAGTTGATCAATATTGGGTGTTCGGATGTTACCACCATAGCTTCCAAGGTCGGAGAAACCCAGATCATCCGCCACTATGAGCAGGATATTAGGCCTCATATCAAGGTGTTTCTTCGGGCTACATGAAATAATACCACTGAAAATAATAAGGAAGAGAATGCAGCGTGCCACTCGCATAGTTTATGATCATATTACAACCTTTAATTTACTATTTTAGAACAGTAAATGCTATCCATATGACAACTCGCAGAAATCTATTAAAATCCCTTGGTCTAGGCACCATCGCGCTTACTACTTTATCCACTTATAGCTGTAGTAGCGACACTCAAACAGCCGAAGTGAATTCAATGCCCACTCATGATGACCCTGAGTATTGGCAAAAGTTAAGAAAGCAGTTTATGCTGTCTGATGATAAAGTATTTTTCAATACAGGTACAGTAGGGGTGATGCCCAGAGTGGTGGTAGAAGCGGTGACTAAGCACCTCAATTATATGGCTGCCGATGTGGCGGATTGGCCCTATAAAGATGATAGCAAGGAAAGGTTTATAAGTGGCTATCAAGACCTGATGTACATCCGCACCAAGGTAGGAAAAATCATCAACTGCGACCCTAAAGGCATTGCACTTACAGATAATGTCACTAATGCAATGAGTTATATAGCCAATGGCCTTGATTTGAAAGAAGGAGATGAGATACTGACAAGTAATCAGGAACATCCGGGAGGCAGATGTTCTTGGGAGGTAAGAGAAAAGAGAGATGGAGTGGTGTTAAAGCAGATTGAAATACCAAAACCTATTCAATCACCTGAGGAAGTACTGGATATTGTTGTGAAAAATTTTACACCTAAGACAAAAGTATTGATGCTTTCACATATCATTTCCGGTAGTGGGGCAGTTCTTCCAGGTAAGGAAATATGTGCAGCGGCTAGAGAGCGTGGGATATTTACTATTTTGGACGGTGCTCAAACGGTGGGAAACATCCGTGTTGATATCCAGGACTTGGGTTGCGATGCGTATGTAGGATGTTTTCATAAATGGATTGGTGCTCCTACCGGCACTGGGTTTATGTACGTTAACCCCAACAGGATAAAGGAGGTGTGGACTACAGTGGCCAGTGCACAATGGGATAACCATGAAGATGATGGGTATCGATTCACGCAGAGAGGTACGGGAAATTTCTCCATCCTCTTTGGACTTGATGCAGCATTAGATTTTTATTTTCAAGTAGGTCATGAAAATTGGACTGACCGGGTAAAGTTTTTGGGAGATCGATTAAGGAATGGATTGGCTGAAAACAAAAAGGTCAAATTTTTTAATCCAGCTGATTCTTCTATGTGTGCGGGCTTGTCAGTATACAATATTGATGGCTTCACTGGAGAGCAGTTGCAGGATGCTTATTGGGAAAAAGGCCGGATGCGTCCACGAAATGTAGGTGAGGTATTTGGTGTTCGACACAGCACACATATTTTCAATAGCTCTGATGAAATTGATAAGGCAATTTCAATTGTAAATGAACTATCAGCTTAGGCTTAAATACTAATTCTATATGAAATCAATTATCAGTGTTTTTATTACACTCCTTCTCTCTGTTCCCTTGCATGCGCAAAAGTTAAGTAAAGCGGAGAAGAAAGTAATTGCTGTTGTAGATCAACAGACAAATGAAGCGATATCATTTCTTGAAAAAATTGTAAACATTAATAGCGGCACTAATAATTTGGAGGGAGTACGGGAAGTAGGAATGGCCTTTAAACAAGAGTTGGATGCTATGGGGTTTGAATCCAAATGGATTGATATGCCTGTGGAAATGAAGCGAGCCGGGCACCTCGAATCGGAACGAAAGGGAGTAAAAGGTAAAAAATTATTGTTGCTTGGTCATATTGATACCGTGTTTGAGCCTCAAGGTGAAGGAACTGGGTTTGTGAGAAAAGATTCGCTGGCTTATGGACCCGGAACCAGTGATATGAAAGGAGGGGACATGGTAATGTTGTTTGCTCTTAAGGCTTTGTATACCGCAGGACTGCTGAATAATTCACAAATAATAGTGTTGTTAACCGGTGATGAGGAAGCTGCAGGAAAACCAATAAGCATTAGCAGGGGGGATATGGTGGCGGCAGCCAACCGGAGTGATATTGCACTGTCTTTTGAAGGATCAACTGGCTTTGATTTCGCTACTGTGGCCAGGCGTGGCTCCAGCAGTTGGCGCCTAACGGTTACAGGCAAGCAAGCACATTCTTCACGAATATTCACCGAGCCAGTTGGAGCCGGGGCGATCTATGAATCGGCTAGAATCCTACATCGTTTTTATAATGAATTGAGAGATCCGAGCCTAACGTATAGTCCTGGGATGATTGCTGGGGGAACCACTGTTGTAAAAAATGAGAATGGATATGAGGCTACGGCTTCAGGAAAGCAAAACATAGTACCCAATACCGTTATTGTAAATGGTGATTTGCGGTTCCTTAGTGAGGAACAAAAGGAAATGACCCGTGAAAAAATGAGGGCAATTGTTAAAGATAATCTTCCCGGTACTAGCGCAGAAATAGAATTTATCGATAGCTATCCGTCTATGTCTCCTAAGCAAGGCAATATGGATGTGTTAAAGGTGTATGATCAGGTAAGCAGAGATTTGGGAATGGGAGAGGTGAAGCCCTATGATCCGGGTAAACGGGGTGGAGGAGACATCGCGTTTATTGCTGATCGAATTCCAGCACTGGACGGGTTAGGTGCCATGGGTGGAGGTGCTCACGCCCCTGAAGAATTTGTCAACCTCAATACCCTGGATGAACAAATCAAGAGAGCGGCCTTGTTAATCTACCGATTGACTCAGGAGGAGATTAAAAAGAAGTAGACTATTGCTTCATTTAAAGTGATAGAGCAATATGATGGTTGCGCTAAAAGCTGGCTTGGCATTGTCTTTAATTTCCATCACAGCATTAAGTTCGGCCTTTGCTATACCTCTTAGGTTAGCAATAGAATTTAATTTCACGCGCAAGCAAACTTCTGAATCCACTACCACGGGTTGATTAAATTTCAACCCATCTATTCCGTAATTCACCAACATCTTAATGTTGTTGACTTCAACAATCTGTCCCCATAGGTAAGGTACCAAAGATAAAGTAAGATATCCATGGGCAATTGTTTTTTGAAATGGACTATCAGTAGCAGCTCTGGCTTCGTCAGTATGTATCCACTGATGATCGAAGGTGGCGTCTGCAAACTTATTGATTTGCTCTTGCGTAATTTTTATGTATTCGGATGCTCCAATTTCTTTTCCTGTATAGGCGGCAAAATCTTCGAAGCTA
Organism: Cyclobacteriaceae bacterium; assembly: GCA_020436125.1. Taxonomy (GTDB): domain Bacteria; phylum Bacteroidota; class Bacteroidia; order Cytophagales; family Cyclobacteriaceae; genus ELB16-189. The sequence goes on from JAGQYK010000001.1 coordinate 161,053, forward strand.
TTGATGGTCACTTTGGCCATGAAATTGTTTTTTTATTGAGGGCTTAAGTTAATGAGATTAATGATATAGGCCAATTTAGATGTTTTGGGCCATGTCGATCAGCGCACAATTGCCTCCTTGCTTATTGATTATTATTATCTTTACCGCGGAAAATGAACATCAAAAGAATTTAGTAAAAGAATGCGATTAGCTCAATTGGCTCGAAAAATTGGGGTAAAACCAAGTGAAATAGCCACTTTTTTGGCAAACAAGAATTTGCCGATCGAAGACTCTTCCAATGCCAAAGTAGCAGATGATCAGTTGGAGATCGTTCTCTTAGAGTATGCCCCCAGTATGCTACCTTCTGTGGAGGTTGGTGAACCTCAGGAAATGGCTGAGGAAAAAACTGAATCTACCCTGGTTGCGGAGCGTCTTGATGTGCCGGAAGATATAGGATTGGCTGAAACTGATGAGCCCGGTGAAATTATCATTGAGGAGAATGATGAAACTACTAAAGAAGTGATCAAGCCAGTTTTGGTTGAGTTACCTGGCTTAAAAGTGGTCGGAAAGATTGATTTGCCTGAACCCAAAAAGAAAGAAGAAGAGAATTCAAAAGACAGTGAAGAAAAATTACCAGTAAAGGAGACTATTGAAAGGCCAAGGAGAAGGAATGTAAGCCGAGAGAATGAGCGAAGGCCTCGTAAAAATAGTGTTGTGTTACAACGAGAAAGAGAAGCACGGGAAGCTTTAAAAAGGAAACAGGAGGAGAAAGAACGTGAGAAAGAATTGAGAACTCAACGCTACCTTAAAAAGGTAAAAAATTATACACCACCGCCTCAACCTATCAAAAGGAAAAAGCATGAGGAAGAATATGAAGTGTATACAGAAGAGCCGGAAAAACCAAAAAGCCTTATTGGAAAAATATTAAACTGGTTTGTTTCAGAATAGTGCTATCTGAATATTGGTATTTGAAGCTGTTCATCTTTGAACACTTTGCTGTGCAGTATCGAATAATAATTGTAGGCGGAATCTATTTTTAGCCCAAAAATCTAATTTTTGGAATTGGCAACAACTTTGCATAACACATTCTAAATCTAAATTTCAGAACTGATGCGAACGCTGATTGCAATTGTACTTTGGTTTCTTCTTTTGGCAGTGAGTTGGCCATTAGCGGTATTGGCCATATTTCTTTTTCCTCTTCTGTGGCTATTGCTTTTACCTTTTCGAATTATCGGGTTTACGCTTTCAGCGATATTCGAAGCCATAGGAGCGATTATAATGTTTCCTTTTAGAGTTTTGAAACGTATCTGATAAAGTCCACCATGCAATAATGATGCTGCTGGTTTCGTCACGGTGTCTCAACTAGAGTCGGAGACTCCAAAACGTGTTAAGTTCACCTTACAGCTTCTATGAATATTATTTAATCTGCCCGATGACAATTCTTCTTCAGCTGTTAGGTAAAATGAGGCCTTAATACTACATACCTGATTAGAACGCAATATTTGATTTGAAATTAAAGACTTCGTAAAAAAAATACTTTAATTTGAGGTCAAGCTCTCTTTTATGTATTTCAAATTTACGGTTCTGGCCACAATTTTATGCTTGGAAGTGGCTGTGGGGCAAAGTAATAGCAAATACATAACTAATTATAGTCCCGAGATCAATCGATCTGGTGATCCTATTTATGCTGTGACCATTGATGCGGAGGGCTTACTTTATTTCGCTACATCAAATGGAGTTCTAATTTATGACGGAGAGAATTGGCAAATGTTTTCTTCTGAAGAATTGGTAGAGATTCGAAGTTTAACCTATGATTCACGAACTGACCGGGTTTATGTTGGGGGCATGACAACATTTGGGTATCTGGAGAAAGATGCCAAAGTGCGATATAAATATGTTTCATTATCAGCATCAATAAAATCTAAATATCCATTTAGGTCTGTTTGGCAAATCTTCCTTGATCAAAATAAGGTGATGTTTCAATCTTCGGAAGGATTTTTCTCGTATGAAGGGGATTCAATCACGCTTACACGAATGGGAGATGCATTCATTTACAAGGCGGATGATCGTCAATATGTTTCTCAAACTGGTGGTTCCTTGTATGAGTGGAGACAGGATTCACTTTATGTGATTTGGAATGAGCCCATTCCAAAGGATGAAGTGGCTTTCAACGTGATGAAGTGGAGGGAGAATCAACATTTAATTTTTTTTATAGGAATTGGGATTTTTCATCGTGATTTGAATACAAACCAAATTACCCCCTTTCAGCACCCTTGGTCAGATTTAGTTAGGAAGTATAGGTATTACTATGGCACCATGGTTAATGATAGTTTGTTTGTAATGGCTACTTGGAAAGATGGTATTTTCCTAACTGATTTAAATGGTGAAATTATTGAAAGGTGGAATACAGAAAATGGATTAAATTCAAATGGCGCGTATAGTATGGTGCTTGATAACTTTGGAAAATTATGGCTGGCCACTGAATATGGAATTTCCACCATTGATTTAGTAGATGCAATACCCAACTTTGTGTTCAAGCCTCAATCGCCCCAAAAAAGTAAGGTGTTGGCAATGATATCCAATCATAACATGGCTACTTACACCACTAGTGCCATGGACACTTTTCGTATTGATCGGAGGCCTGAGCATCTAGAATTTGATTTTACAACACCGGGGCTTTCCTTTTTTGGGGATAGCGTTTATCAATACATCTTGGAAGGGTATGATGCCGGATGGAGTAAAGTGCGGAAAAAAAATACTGCTTCTTATGAGCACTTGCCAAACGGAGAATACACGTTTAAAGTTAAAAGTGTGTGGCCTGAGGGTAGTTCACAGGTGGGTTTATTATCTGTGATTATAAACGAACCTTGGTATGCAATATTTTTAGGGACAGTAGGGTACATTCTTATTGCTCTATTTGCTGTTATTATATTAGTGCTGTTTATAATGAATGGTTACAGACATAGACAAAAACTTTTAATTAAGTTGGTGAATGAAAAAACTAAAGAAATTGAAAGGCATCAGCAGGAGTTAATGCTTAGTAATAAAAATCTGATGGAAACCAATGAAGAGTTGGATACGTTTCTTTATCGTTCATCTCATGATTTGGTATCTCCAGTGAAATCCATAAAAGGATTAATAAACCTTTTAAAGATCTCTGATGAGAACCGAAATGAATATATACCAATGTTGGAAGACCGAATTGGTAAGCTCGAGAGCTTGTTATTGGAGATCAACGGTTATGTTAAGAATAGTAAAAACCACTCTGTTGTAGCACCTTTTAATTTCAAGGAATTAATTGATGTAGTATGGTCAGAATTGGAGTTTATGGATAATGCTATTCAATTAAAATTCTGTAATGAGATAGATAGTAGTGTAGAATTAATTTCAGACCGTGAAGGCTGGAGGGCTATTATGGCTAATCTATTATCGAATGCAATTAAATATCATGATTTAAGAAAGGCACAACCATTTATCAGGATTAGTGCTTCAATTTGTAACACCATAATGAAATTAGAGATTGAAGACAATGGACAGGGAATTCCAGGCGAACTGCAGGATAGATTGTTCGAAATGTTTTATAGAGCTCATGAAATTTCAACTGGCTCTGGGCTTGGACTATTTCTAGTTAAAAAGATGGTTACCAAATTAAATGGAGAAATTGTAATTGAGTCTAAGCACAAGCAAGGAACTACGGTGAAGATAACTGTTCCGTTATCTATTAGATAACGGGAATTTGATTCCTGATCTGTTCGAAAGACTTAGTTCAATTGTCTATGTCATGATAGTAAGAATGGTAGCAGTAATCAAGAGCATGGCTAAATGATATCCTGAGTTGATCCAAAACAACTTCCATGATTTCTTCTCCCAAGTGACAGTGCCAATGTCTACTGGAAGGTAAAAGCCAAGCCAGGTGAAGATAGCTGCGTTCATGATAGTGCCAACGGATGGCATTTCATTCATCCCAGGCACAAATGACCATGCTGCCATATTATTAGCAAACACATAGGCAAAAAAGAAGTTACCGATGATCATGGTAATCATTCCTTTGGCCATTTCTCCAGAGGTTGGTTTTACGGTCCTATCAAATCCCATTTCCTTTGCCCAAGCGTTGCCGAACAATGGGGTGTACCATAAGAAGCCCAGAATAAAATTGACCACTACGGCTATCAGTACGGCCATCCAGCTAATTGTTATTTCTTCCATAATTTTAAAGGTTGGTTGAGGGTTGCTTCTAAACTAAAGTTCTTTCATTTTAACCAATAATCCATCACCCTCATTGGGGAATTAGCTTGGAGATAAGCAACCTAACTTCAAACTATTGCTATTGGGTAGATCAGTTGGATCCTCCAAAGTACCCAACTCCACGTGACATGAGACCTGCCAATAATGGAATTACGAAAAGGAGTAATAACTCAAATCGCAACAATAGAAAAAGTAATTTTGGCACTTGCACTTTCTCAGATGCGTCCCCTTTTCTATTCTTGATAAAAAAATGGTGGGATAAATCGATAGTAGGCCAATTGCTATATAGCAGGTTAATTTCAAATGGAATATCCAATTTTGGGTGTAGAATTCTGTGGGCTTTCCAAAACCACCTAACCATAAAGTGAGACCCGCAATAAGTAAGGTAAGAGCAGCCAATCCGTAAGCCGCATCTATTCGTGAAACCTTACCCAATTCGCCTCTGGTCATTTCGGACTTTAAAAGAAGGTGTTCTGATACCAGTGTTCCAGCAATGCCAAAGATGGAAACAAAGTGAATATATCTCAGAAGAAGCTCTATTGTCATATTCTATTACAATGAGGTGAAATAATTAATGATTTAAAGTAAATCTAAATCTATTCTTGATGCAATGAATTTTACTGATTAGGACTATCGAAATGTAATACCGCTTGGCTGGCATTAATTGCAAACCAACGGTTACTCCTATTAACTCAATTGATAATGATTCATCTTGGGTGAGTAATAGGTTAAGTACCTCGTTTTTAGAAAGGATGTGAATTAAAAACTATTTTTAGGTACCCCAACCTTAGTGAATTGTATTATCAATTGGACACAAAGTTGGACTGTATTTGGCATGACGACTGATAATAAAGTACATTAGATAACGTTGTTAAAGAAAGAAAACATTCATGACTATTAATCTCATCATTTAAACCAACACCACCATGACATTAAAAATCAGATTCACTCTTATTAAAAAACTACTTGTACTTGGAATAATTATTATGTCTACCGTTTGGTGGCTGGCATAAATTTTAAGGTGACGTTTTTTAATTATCCGTTGAGTATCCAGTTTTAATTCCTTTTTCAATAGCAGGGATCCCCTCTTTCATCCACAAGGGTTCTTCAGCTCCTTTTAAGTAGAAATCGAAGAATTGCTTCATTCGAATTTGAAAGTCCATTCTGTTTTCACGCTTTACAGGCCAGTGTGGTTCACCATTATAATTGAGCATCCAAACTGGTTTGTTAAGTCTTCTCATCGCCATGTACATTTCTATTCCCTGATACCAAGGGACGGCCGTGTCAGCGTCATTGTGTAGCAGTAGCATGGGAGTTTCTATTTTATCTGCAAAGAATAAAGGCGAGTTTTCAATGTAGAGCAGTGGCTTCTCCCAAAGCGTCCCCCCAATTCTACTTTGAGTGCGTTCGTATTGGAACATTCTACTCATTCCACTTCCCCATCTGATGCCACCATAGGCACTTGTCATGTTAGCTACAATAGCTCCAGCTTCTGCCGCTTTAAATAGGTTAGTACGTGTAACGAGGTAAGCGGCCTGATATCCACCCCAACTGTGCCCTTGAATTCCAATATTCTTTTCGTCTACAAAACCCTTTTCTATAAGACTGGTAACGCCTGGCATTATGCTATTGTATGCACTCTCACCAGGGAACCCGATTTTATACACGATATCAGGAACAAAGACCAGATAGCCATCACTCACGTAGGTTGTTCTGTTAATAGTTGACCGCAGTGGTGTAGGGTGAGTATAGTCATGAAGGTTGTCGCTATTTCTTTCATAGAAATAAACGATCATGGGATATTTTTTATGGGGATTAAATCCTTCGGGCTTATAGAGAAGACCTTCTAAAGGAACATTATCCAATGAGTTCCATTTTACGAGAGATGCATTTCCCCAGAAATAATTTTTCATCTGAGGGTTGGCCTCACTCAATTTTTTAACGTTGGAAAATTTAGTGTCTGCAGCAGTCCAGACATCCGGAAATTCTCTAAAGCTTTCTCTGGTGAAAAGCAATTGATCGGCAAGTTGTGCTTTCTCCACCTTGCCAAATCGAAAGTCGTCCATTAATCGCTTTGTTAATTTTCCATTCTTAAGAGAAAGTGTATAGAACCCCGATGCTTTGGTAGTTTCATCAAATGCTGAAAGAAGTAACTCTTTCCCTGAATCAATAAACCTTTCTTCATCATCTAATTTGATATATCGAAATTTAGTTTTTTGTTGTCTGCCAATTTTGGTAAGGTTTACTGGTGCTTTATTGTTTTGAGGGTCGAATGCCCAAAGGTCGTAGCGGTCGTAGGCGATGAATAGTTCATCATTGACGGTCCAACCTGCTGCTCCGTATGGTCCGGGATAATCAGGGTGATCGTCCAACTCATCAGCAAATTCTACATCTAATCCTGACGTTAACTGAACTGTTTTATCGGTTTTAACGGAGTATGAAAACCAAGCAGTATCTGGTTCACTAAACCAGAAGACATAGTTCCCTTTAGGAGATAGATTGGTAAGGCCTCTTACTTTATTGGCAATTTTCTTTTTCGATGCGCTTTGTAAATTAAACAGATAAAGATCTTGCGGTACATTTCCTTCCCAGGTGATGGCTTTTAGGTAAGGGACATCGGTTCGCCCTAAGAGTATATTAGAATTCCCTTCATCCCCGAGTAGTACAGTGGGAAGCGACTCATCGGCTAACTGTGTTAGTTTATTATTGCTCAGATTGATGGTAGCCAGATAGGATCGTTTTTTTTCATTTTCAAGTCTCACATTTTGCATAGGATAGATATATGCATCTTCACTGTGCCACACTTCTACATTTACAATTTCTTCCGGAAGTAAGGTAGTATCCTGAACAATGGGAATGGGCGCAGTTCCAATGAATAGTTTATCTCCTTTTTTCGAAAAGAGAGGAGTGTAGTACTCACTGAGTAGCCAGTTTTTTGGAAAATTGTTGGCAGCTTTTACATCCAGTAACTGTGCAGTAGGTTCACCTTTTTTCCAATGGTAAAGTTTGAAATCGCGTATTAATGCTTTGGTTGTATCGGTATCCACTAGAAAAGCAGTTTGATCCCCCTCTTCGCTTATTGAAAGCCCCTTGAATTTATATTTGGAATGGCCATTATATAAAACGTTAAGCTTTTCATTTTGTAAATCATACCAGTATACTCCAGGTTCAAGACTAGGTGAGTTTCCTGTGCTGGTAAACAGCAACCCTTGCCCGAATTTTGCAAATTGGTAGTTGGTCACGAATTCAAATGAAATCTCTTTGCTATCCGATAATTTGCGAAGAACAAGGGTGTAACCATTCTCTTCGTTATTCTTCTTTGCTTTTTTGGAATTTTCCCTGTCAGTAGTGTTCTCCGTTTTAGCTTTCTCTTCTTTTTTTGCGTCTACTTGATAGGCCACCCATCCACTTGCTTTTTCAGGCACTTTATATGATTTGATGTTAGGGAGTTTTTCTGTTTTTCTGGTTAGAAAGGAATATATGCCAAGAGAGTCTTTGGGAAGTTCGTCTTTCTTCTTTTTTTGCCTACGGAGTTCCTTTATCAGGTTTTGTTGAGGTTTTATTTTAAAAATGGCGTACCTACTGTCATAGGTAAGTGAGATATCAGCAGCTCGATGGACGGAGTCTTGTATGGTGGTTTTAAGGTTGTAAAAAACTAATTTCCCATCTCCATCCTGCGGGTTGATGGTGAATGCAGCATACTTACCATCCGGAGTTAGTTCTTCATAGGTAATCTCCTTCCAACTATCATAAACGGTGTGGTCTAATGCTTTTTTTGATGTGCTTGTTGTTGGCTGGGCAATGGTAGCTGTACTGAGAAGAAGTGATGTAAGAAGAAAAATGTACTTCATAGGATTCTTAATAATTGTGAAAAGTGAAGATACTATGTGGGCAGATAGAATCAAGGTAAAATCGTGATAAAAGGCAATTCGATTTACGGCCTGATTAGGTATCGAAATCGTAAACTAGCTTATTGAAAATAGAAATTAGCCTTATCTTTCCGTGATGAATGCGACAACCAAACAGAGGATATTAAACATAACAAGCCTGCTTTGTGGGGTATGGTTTTTGGCCACCAGTTGGGCTTGGGTATGGCTTATTAATGTGCTTTTCTCATTTCCGGTGGGGATCCTTGGAGTGATCTTGTGGTATTTCGGAAAGAGATATGATGATCAAAACCGTTTGAACAAGATCTCTTTGTTTCTGCATGGCCTGGGTTTGGCGTCTTCCATTATTGCTTTCCTTTTGTTTTATTTCTTTAATTGAACCGGAATATTATTTTTCATATGAGTTATCTTATTGACGGGTGCTTTTCGTTAATCTTAAATTAGATGATTATGCAATTGAATATAAAAATAAACTTGATAGTGCTACTCATGCTTTCATTGATGGCTTGTGAAAGTGATATGAAGAGCTATAACTCGGAAGCTTCTCATGCAAATGTTGCGTTGATGGAGGTGGCTGATGAAGAAATGATGGAGGTTCCCGTAACTAAACAGTTGGTATCCCAAAGCGATCAGAATACCGAAAGAAAACTCATAAAGGAAGGTGCTATGAGTTTTCAGTGTGAAGATGTGGTGAAGACCAAGGCCGAAGTAGATAAAATTATTAAGGAACTAGGAGCCTATTCATCCAGTGAAGGGCAGGATAGTTATGGGCAAAACCTTAACTACCATCAAACCATACGAGTGCCAGCAGAGAAATTTGATGCCTTGATACAGGGTTTGGAGAAGTTAGCAGTTAAGGTGGAGAGCAAAGACATTAATACCCGTGATGTGACTGAAGAATTTATCGATCTGGAAACCCGACTTAAAACAAAGAAGGAACTGGAAACCCGTTATCTAGAGATTCTAAAACAGGCACGTAGTGTGGAAGATGTATTATCTGTAGAGAGAGAAATAGGAAATGTGCGATCGGAAATTGAATCTATGGAAGGTCGACTTAACTACATCAAGAATAAAGTTTCTTTTAGTACACTTAATGTCAACTACTATCAATTGATAAACCCAGACTTTGGGTTTGGTTCAAAGTTGATAGCCTCACTGAGTAATGGATGGGAAAATTTACTGTCTTTTTTAATAGGCATTATGAATTTGTGGCCATTTATCCTATTAATCAGTGGAGGTACCTGGTTCTTTATACGCTGGCGAAGGAGGAGTAAGGCAGCCTAGGTAGTGCCCTGAAAAAACAGACGCTCAAGTTTATTTAGTAGTATTGATAAGTAGTGAGTTCATTTCCATACTCACTGCTTGAAGTGCGCGTGAGCGGGTATCCATCGGATCTTAAGTCATAAGTAAACCAATAGTTAATGGTTTGCTTGCCTATGGTTACGGTATGGCTTAGTGGGAGTTTATTTTGCATAATTACTCCTGGTATTACTTCCACCATTGGAATTGGATTGGGGGCATCAATATAATTATCGTACGTCTTGCTGCTGTTTAGCTCAAATGAGTTGGTATATACATTGTATGAATAATACATGCTGGTATAAAGGTTCCCATCTGTGAAATACAGCAATTCGTTTATTCCGCGTAATCCATAGTGCCCTTCGTACTTAAGGTAGTAGTCAGCGACATTAGCAAGGAATCCCTGTTCGTTGTAAGTGTAGGTTTGATACTCCGAGACAGCGCCATTTAATAATATATTTTTACGTACCACCCTATCATTCTCCCAAATGTATTCCTCCACGTCTCCATGGTTATTGGTAACAGAAGTTAGTTTGCCATCTTGATTATAATCATAGGTGTAACTTCCTGTTTGCACGAATGGAGTTTCAGATCGCCAGGTTACCCTGCTTAATTTACCATTGCTATTGTATTGATAAGTTCGAGTTGTAGTCCAGTTTCCAGAAACTGTCTTATAACTCATTGCAACAGTGGTTGAGCCTCCATTTTGGTCGCCAGGGTTTTCGAAAGGATCATCGGGATTTTTGGTAGGCTCCCCCTCTTGATTTTCTTCATTTTGAGGTACGGGAGTAGGCTCAATAGGTCCAATTAGATCGTCACATGATGCTAGGGTCACCGCTGTTATTGTTATTAAAACCAGCGTTTTTAATGTTTCGATTCTCATCGTTATATATTTTCATATATAGACACTGAGATACAACGAACGGTTGGAAGAGAGCTCTTCGAAATTAGCTCCTATGGATTTAGGTGACTTCCATTGGGTCTACCAAAAGGGTAGATACTTCCTCGTCAGTCAAGTCTTTGCTGAAATAGAGTTGTTGATTTCTATTTATTCGGCACTATTGTCCGTGTCGTTACCCTCTTCACTATCAGAATCTTCTTCTGTTTCGGTTTCATGCCTCGAGATATGCAGCATAAATTGTTTGTCCAACGAAAACTCAAAAATGTGCCCATTCATTAATTCAGATGCTTTGGGAGATTCAGAAAGCACATTCAATAAGTCTTTGGCCACACCAGAACCTTTGATGTTATTGACCGCTTTGCCTTGATGGGCTTCTAAAGTAAATGCATATGCCTTTTCTTTAGGGTTTAGCGCCTTAAACTCATGCTTAAAAAACTTGTATTCTTGGGGGGCTTCTTCAGCAGCAACCATTAGTTGCAAGATGGCGGGACGGTACTTATGCCAAAGAGCTGCGTACCCCTGATTCGTCATGGAGCTGAAATATTGAGGACTCATTTTTATTTGTTTTAATTTCTGATTTTGGAATATAAACTGCTACCCTAAGTAGGTCAGCAAACCTTTGCTTCTTGATGTGTGTCTTAATCTTCTTGTAGCTTTTTCCTTTATTTGTCGAACCCTTTCTCTGGTAAGGTTAAATTTTTCCCCTATTTCTTCCAGGGTCATTGCCGTGTGTCCATTTAGTCCGAAGTAATCGCATATCACTTCTGATTCTCTTTCTGTTAGTGTGGAAAGTGCGCGACTTACCTCTCTTTGTAAGGAATCGTGCATTAATGCAGTATCGGGAGTATCTACCTGATCGCTGGTAAGTACATCGAGTAAACTATTCTCTTCACCCTGTACGAAGGGTGCATCTACAGATACCTGACGGCCACCTGAACGGATAGTTTTTTCAACTTCATCCACACTCAATTCCAATACTTCCGCCAATTCATCACTAGAAGGCTCTCGCTGAAACTTTTGTTCCAATTCAGAAAATGCCCTCGAAATTTTATTGAGTGAACCCACACGATTTAAAGGAAGGCGTACAACACGTGCTTGTTCGGCAAGAGCTTGTAAAATAGATTGTCGAATCCACCATACTGCATAGGAGATAAACTTGAATCCCCGTGTTTCATCAAAGCGTTCCGCAGCTTTTATAAGACCTACGTTACCTTCATTGATTAGGTCACCGAGACTGAGGCCATTATTTTGATATTGCTTAGCAACAGAAACGACAAACCTTAGATTGGCTTTGGTCAGCTTCTCCAATGCAATCGCATCTCCCTGTTTAATTCGTTTGGCTAGCTCTACTTCCATTTCTGCGGTAATCAGGTCTACCTTTCCGATTTCCTGAAGGTATTTGTCCAGGGACTGACTTTCGCGGTTGGTGATTTGCTTACTGATTTTTAGTTGCCTCATAGCATATTATCGAGTATGGTAAAAACGAAGTGATGAGATAAACCAAGACCGGAGTCTTATTTCAATTAATGAATCCGATAGAAAGCGATCTGTGCAAGCTATTCTACTTGAATCAAAGAATTGAATAGTAAAGATACTAATTTTTTGATGATTGGCGTGGTAAAGATTTTGTCCTCTTTGGAACTTAAAATACAGAATTAAGTACCAGACCTTGTTGATATATATTCAAAAGTAAGGTTTCTTTAACCTATGGCTAGGCCTCTGAACCTTTTATTGTTTTTTGTCGTGCATGTGTCCTGTTTTGGACAATCAACTTATGATAGCCTGCGCATTGAGTTAGCCGCTGCTGGGCTAGAGCAAAAAGTAGATGTACTCAATGAACTGGCAGCTTTTTTTCAGACTAGTTCCTCGGATTCAGTCAAAGTATATGCAGACAAAGCTTACCTCTTTTCAAAAGAGATAGGATACCAGAAGGGCTTAGTTCAGGCACTGACATTACTAGGTCTTTCAAAAAGAATGCATTCTCAATATGATTCAAGTTTGATTTTCTATAGGACCGCCATGGAGCTATCCGATAGTGCAAAAACTCCAGCCTTATATGCCGAAATACTTATGGGTATCGGTGGCACTTATTATTATAAGAATAGCCCGGATAGTGCAATGAATAATTATGTTAAAGCCGCTGAGTTATTCGAAACACTAGGGATGCAAAATAGATTGGCTTCTGCCTACTCCAACCTGGGTATGGTTATGAATGCCAATGGTCAGGACGAAAAGGCGCTTTTTTATTACAGAAAAGCGTTGAAGTATGCCGAGGAAAATGCATTGCTCAATGTACAGCTTCCACTTCTGGTTAACCTCTCGATATTCTATGAGAATAGAAATGAATATGATTCGGCATTATACTATGCAGACGCTTGCTATCAAATTGCTACTCAAAATAATATGAAGTATGGCGTGGGTAGAGCATTGTTAATTTTGCCAAAAATCTATGCTAGGCAGGAATTGTTTGAACTCAGTTTAAAGAGTGCAAGAGAAGGATTGGCATTGTTTGAAGAATCTGGCGATGATGTGCTGGTAAGAAGAATGATATATCAGGAGGCCATTGCTTTGGTTGGACTAAGACAGTATAAATCAGCATTGTTGAATTGTGAACGGCTAATCAAACAATTAGACGCTAAGGATCCCTTCAATGAACAGGTATATCTTTTGGCTTCCGAAGTGTATGAAAGGCTCAATAAGCCTGATAAGGCTTTGGAATACCATAAACTGTTTTTTGATAGGTATAAAAACTCTTCATTAGAAAAACAGAGAGATCAATTGACCGAATTGGAAGCTAAATATGATACCGAGAAGAAGTCAAGGGAAATAGAAGCGCTTAATAACAAAGCGCAGCTGCAAGAGCTTAAAATCCGGCAGCAGATAGGGATGATCGCTAGTGGCTTGGTGGCAGCCATTATCATCATATTATTCATTCTATTGTATTATCGGCAAAGAGAATTAAGAAAGAAAAATGAACTCCTTACCCTGCAACAAAAGCTACTTCGATCGCAGATGAATCCTCATTTCATTTTCAATGCATTAAGTGCCATACAAAAATTCGTGATAAAAAAGGATGCTATTGAAGGAGCCTCTTTCATTGCAAAATTTGGGGCATTGATGAGGCAGTTTTTAGAACAGTCCAGACAAAACTGGATATCACTTGAGGATGAGGTAAATACCCTGTCTAATTACCTGGCAGTTCAGCAACTGAGATTTGATTATAGGTTTAAGTATGCAATCGATGTAGCAGAGGAAATTGACATCGCTAATACTTTTATTCCGCCTTTATTGGCTCAGCCTTTTGTTGAGAATGCCATAGAACATGGTATGGCAGCTACTCAGACTGATGGGAGAATAGAAATTTCTTTTTCTAAAAGGGGGGTTGATTTAGTTTTAAAGATTTCAGATAATGGAAAAGGATTAATAACTACAAAAAGTAAGGATCATAAATCACTAGCAACTGCAATCACTAAGGATCGGCTTCATCTCTTGCGTAAGCCATGGAATAAGCCTTCAATTGAAGTGATTGATAAATGTACTTTGGGGAGAGGAGAGACCGGAGTTGAGGTGACGATGATTATACCGTTAAAATCAAGAGAATGAAAATAGCGCTGATAGATGATGAGGAATCAGTTCGGGAAACAATCCAAACGATCCTTCTTCATTATTACCCTGATCTAGAAATATTGAACGTGTCTGGTGTTGCAGAGGGGTTGAGGGTAATTGCTCCGTTTAATCCTGATCTTATTTTTTTGGATATAGAATTGGGGGATGGGACCGGTTTTGATTTTTTGACGAGAATAGAGAAGATAGATTGTCCAGTTGTTTTTGTCACGGCTCATGATCACTATGCGGTGAAAGCGTTTAAGTTTAGTGCTCTAGATTATGTCCTCAAGCCGGTAGACCCTAAAGAAATTGTGGCTTCATTCGAGAAGGCCAGAGATAGACTAATGGAGCAAGACCAGGTGAAGTTAAATGCATTGCTGCAAAATAAAAACAAGGAGCAGTTTGATAAGATTGTATTGTCAGATAACGCCAATGTTCACTTAATTGATATAGCTAATATAGTTCTGTGTCAAGCAGTTGGCAATTACACCCATTTTTTTCTTCATGATGAAAGAGAGATTGTCATTTCAAAAACCTTAAAGCACTACGATGAGTTGTTAGGTGAGAATGATTTCGTACGTATTCATCAGTCTTATTTAATTAATCTGCACCACCTCGAACGCATTAATAAACGAGATGGGGGTGAGGTGGTGATGAAGAATGGTGTAGTAATACCTATCTCCAGTCGAAAAAAGGATGCGCTGGTGGATGTGCTTAAAAAATTTAAGGCATAGTACTCAAAGTCAGTTGAGGTAACTGGCATCTTGTACCTTAATACTAAATTGTTCCCTACGAATACTCAATAGAGGAGCGCATATACTCAAATTGACCCTTCTGTTATTATTTGTGAACACATCTTAAGGCATTAAAAGCAAAACCTATCCGATGTGATATGGTTTTGTGAACCTAAACTGTGTTCCATGATGAATAATTGTAACAAAACCAGACTCTTTGCCTGTCTACTTCTGCTCTTCTCATTTCAATTGTTTTTTACTTCTTGTAAAAAGGATGATCCTGATCCAGTTGATCAGCGAATCAATGAACTCACCGCTACATGGAAAGTAAATACTGTTGAAAATGATAATGTAGATGTTACTCAACAATATGAAGGATTTACACTGACTATTTCCGGTCAAAACTACACCACTACAAATGGAGAGAACCCTTGGCCTAGCGCTGGTACATATGAAATTACTGCTGAAGATCTTTCTACTATCCGAAGGAGTGATGGTACAAATATTACTATCGACAATATAACAGGAGATGAGCTTATACTCTCTTTCAATTTCAACACCCTTGCTAGCGGCCGTGCTAAAGGCGTGACTGGCAATTTCACTTTTTCACTTACTAGATAATGATTGCAATGAAGACAGATAAGATATTTTACCTATTATTAATCCTGCTAACTATTTCACTTGGCGCAACAGCTCAGCCTACCTATTTTGGGACGTTAACAACCGGAGGAGAAAATTATTTAGGGGCTGTATATACTACGGATGGCAATGGAGAAAACTACCAAGTAATTTTTGAAGGACAGGCCGGAGCTACCAACCCTTTAGGGAAACTAGTGGAAATATCCAACGGCATATTTTATGGAATGGCATCCTTTTCCTATGCTTATGGTGGTGATGGTGTGATTTTCGAGTTCAATGCGAACACGGGTGATTATACAGTTAAGCATACCTTTTCTTACACAGATGGGTCTTACCCAGAAGGCAGTTTGATAAAAGCAGCAAATGGTAAATTGTATGGTTTGATAAAAGACGGTGGGGCAAATGAAGAAGGAGCAATGTTTGAGTATGACACTAATACCGCTACCTATACTAAGTTACATGACTTAGATGAAGGGGTAACTGGGGCGTATCCGACCAACACCCTTTTTGAAGCTTCAAATGGCAAACTGTATGCTCCAATCACCACTGGTGGAGCAACAAACTATGGAACTATTGTGGAATTTGACCCCGCAACTAATATTTTGCTGAAGAGAGCGGATTTTAACGGAACAGGCAATGGTGATAGCCCGGAGTACAGCCTTGTGGAGCGTAGTGGAAAGCTTTATGGGATTACAAAATATGGTGGTTTAAATAATGGTGGTGTCTTATTTGAATTTGATATTAACACTTTTGCGTTAATAAACTTATATGATTTTCCCAACGGTGCCAGACCAGAATGTACTCCGGTAATAGCCTCCAATGATAAGCTGTACGGGTTAACTACCGGAAGTGGCCTTAATGGCTCAGGGGAACTATTTGAGTACGATTTTAATACATCAATTTTTAGCAACAAGATTCAAATGGATGATTTTGGCTTGGAAGAGGGAGTAGGAACACTTTTAGAATACAGTAATGGTAAATTATTAGGAATATCACACTCAGGTGGTGCCAATGGCTATGGTGCCATTTTTGAATATGACCTGGTGACGTCAACATTGTCAGTTAAGGTAGACTTAACCTTACCCTCCTCTGCCAGAGAGTCTTTTATTTCAGGAAATGATGGAAATATTTATGGCTTTGCAACTGGAGGTGGCACATCGAAATCTGGATCTATTTATCACTATAATCCGACAACCCTTGAAGTAACAGAATTGTATAGTTTCAATGCTCTCGAAGTAGGGTATTATCCTGAAGATTTGATTCGTGCCTCTACCGGAAAACTCTATGGAGTCAATAAGGGTGGAGGAGTTTACGGTGCGGGCACTTTGTTTGAAATGGATCCAAACAATTACGAAGTCACTCCGTTGGTGCAGTTCAAAGCAAAGCCAGGAGGAGGTTCAGGGCGAGTTGCCAGTAGTATTAACGCCAACGATATTAATAACCCACATGCTCTAGTAGAAGCGTCAAATGGTAAACTATATGGCAGGACCAATGGAGGTGGCGATGATGGAAGAGGGGCTATCTTTGAATATGATCCAATTGAGTTAAGCTTAGAAGTGAAAACGCACTTTACTGAGATGACCGGCAATAATGGAAGTGGCACGCGTGGCGGCCTGATAGAAGTTGGTGGAAAGCTCTATGGAGCGAATAGGAGAGCAGGTCCATCAGGTGGGGGAACCATTTTTGAGTATGATATTTTGTCCTCTTCCTTTAGTGCCATTGCAGATTTAGGAGCTATTGGAATTTCAGAACCTAACTCAAATTTGGTGTTGAGCGCTAACGGTAAACTTTATGGGGTGAGTAACGCTGGCGGCACCAATAGTAAGGGCACCATTTACGAATATGACATAGTCAATGAAATGGCTACGGTGAAAATTAACTTCGATGATGTATCGGGTGTGGCCGCCTACGGTGGTTTAGTAGTGGCAGCTGATGATAGATTGTTAGGAATGACATATGCCGGAGGCGCTAATGGAAAAGGTGAAATTTATGAGTATGTGCCCTCAACCAATACCTACACTACCTTGGCCAGCTTTGATGGAATCGAAGCTGGGTATCCAACTAATGACCTGTTGGCCGCTGCCAATGGTAAATTTTATGGATTGGGAGCAAGTTCATTTTTTGCATTTGATGTCGTTACCAATCTCATCACTAAGAAAAATGATTTATCGTCTGGTGGGGCATCAAGATTTGATCCAGCTGCATTGCTAGAGAATTGTAGGGAACCAGTATTCGATCAGCCGGATGATATGCGCCAATGTGCCAATACCTCCTTTTCGATAACAATTACATCATCTAATACGGATTCATATATTTGGAAGAGAGATGGAGTAGTACTAAACGGGCAAACCTCTAATGAACTAACCATCGTAGATGCGAAAGCCGATGATGCAGGCGAATATACATGTGAGTTAATCAATGCATGTGGCACTTCCATTATGTCTACCACGGTAGTCATTGATGAGCTGATCGTCAATGCTAATTTTGACGGTAATGGAGTAAATATTGAAACTAATGGCGGTACCGCTCCCTATCAATACTCATCTAATGGCACCGACTTTCAACCAGAGAATCTATTCTTACTTGCCAACGGTCAATACACTTTCAAGGTTCGTGATGCCAACAATTGTGAAGGTAGTACTACGCAATCACTGGTTATCACCTCACTGGATAATGGAGTAGAAGATATTTCGATTAGTGCTTTTCCTAACCCAGCTACAAATACAATTACCTTGTCTGGTGTTTCTGGTAAATTGAACATTCGATTGTTGGATGTAACTGGAAAAGTTGTAGTGGAGAAGCTTCAGATAAATCCCGAAAATGAAATACCTGTTCATTTTCTAAAACCAGGTTATTATATTCTTGATGTCACTACTGTAAAAGGTCAACGTGCTACATTTAGACTGGTGAAAAATTAACTTTAGTTACATTATCAGAATACGCCTAGTCGTTGATTTTTTTATCTTTAGGTAAATTAATTACAATGCTATGGCAAAGAGATTAGTAAAAGGAGAGAAAAAATTGTTTGGTGTATGTAGCGGACTGGCCAATTATTTGGACATAGACCCGACCCTAATGCGCGCTTTATTTGTAATCGCAGTTCTTATGGCGGGTACTGGAATTCTGGCCTACATCGTGCTTTCCTTTATTATGCCTGATAAATAAAAGTGGAGGTGCTATAGCGCCTCCACATTCAATTTTAGTGGAGACGCAAACACCTGGCAAAAATGGTAAGTATTAGTAGAAGAATTGTTCCAATACAATCTTACCATCCTTCACTTCGTAAAGTGCTATTTCCTCCTGACTCATCCTTCCTTGCTTTTTAAATGTGGCGTCAAATCCCATGACGCAGGTGAAGTAGTTGCCAGCAACTTGCGGTTCGTTACAAAACCCACTATGGGTCTCTTCAACCATTTCTTGCCACTGTTTGCCTTTTTCTTTGATTTGTTCCATTCCAACAGCGGTCTTAAGGCCTTGGGAGTGTGGAGGCTCAATGCTTTTGGCTTCTTTACTGTATAGCTCGTTCTGAATTTTCTCCCAATTACCTTGCTGAGCCAGTGTGTAAAATTCTTTTGCTACCTCTTTAGTTGTCATGATTCTTTTGTTTTTGGTTAATGATGATACAAATCACCCTACCGAGTGTGACAACCTTATGTCAGTAAGTAAAACGATTTTTGAAATTATTTCACCTTATTTTCATTGCGATCGAAGAAGGCTTAGTCTAGGCCTTGGTGACAAAATGTGATATATTCATATCCTTAAATTCAGGCTATGAAGGTACTATTCGTAATAGCAACAACGTTTCTTGGAGGTTTTATAGGCCTATTTTATGGTATTGCTACAGTGCCAAAAAATAGTGGGCTGGCAGGCCCGGCCGAAGTTTTGGGCTATGCGATCGTGGTGGCATTAATATCTCTGGTACTTTCTATCGTCATCAATAAGAGGATAAAGCCAGCTATCAGAAAGAAAATCACAATTACCTTTTTGTTGATTTGTGTTATCCCCATTTGTTGGTTGTTTTACCGATTCAAAACCAATAGGTCTCCAGAAGAAGTCACTCCATCTACAGCAAAGCAGGTTGCTCCAGTTAGCTACATTCAATCATCAAAAACTACTTTGGGTTTGGGAATGATGAGGCCAGATTTTTATTCAAAAAGAGTACTCTACTTTTATAATACGCCAACACTTGAAAAATCGGTGTCTGACCATACGCCATCCGACAGTCTGGTTTTCGGGCAATCGGATCATCATCAGTACGATATCCTCTATGCACCACCTTGGTTTTTCCCAGCCCATATGAAAATGGACTATGAGATTCTTTACATGAAAGTTGTATTACAGGGCAAGGACTGGATGCAGGTAGAGGTGAATAGGCAAACGGGTCAATCAGCATGGGTAGATGCGAGTGAAGTGAAATTATCTCATTGGCCACAATTTTTACTCCGTGTCAATTCTATTGAGAACCCTGATCTGCAAAACAATCCTTTAAGGGTTCGTCCACTAGAGCAGGCTGGGCTTTGGAAAGGTGTAGCATACGAATGGATGATTCCTGTTTTGGTCAATGAAAACTGGTTAAAGGTTTCTTTACGGGATAAGGACATGCATGCAGTTGGGGAAGGATGGTTGCGCTGGCGTAATGACAAAAATCTCCTTATTCGATATTCACTACTCTCTTAAATACCAATCGATGAAAAACGCACTTAATTACTTTCTTATTATTCTTTTAATGATCTCATGTGAGATTCAGCCAAATTCCGATTCAGCTTGGGATGAATTCAAATATGAAGAGTTTGATATCGAACAATTGCAAAGTGGGTATGCATCAGGTGAATTTCAGATTCAGGATGTTGTGCAAAGTTATATTGATAGAATTGAGGCGATTGACAAAAATGGACCCCAGTTGAATTCCATCATTCAGATAAATCCTGATGCTATGGACATTGCGAAGGAGTTGGATGCGGAACTCAAGCAAGGTTCATCCCGTGGACCATTGCATGGTGTGCCTATAGTTTTGAAAGACAATATTGATACGCATGATAAAATGGAAACAACAGCAGGGTCTCGCGCTCTTCTGGGGTCCCATCCATTGCAGGATAGTTTTGTAGCACAAAAATTACGCGAGGCGGGTGCTGTAATTATTGGTAAAGCCAACTTGAGTGAATGGGCCAACTTTCGGGGTGAGATGTCATCCAGTGGGTGGAGTGGAGTTGGTGGCCAGGCCAAAAACCCTTATGATATCACTAGAAACCCTTGTGGATCCAGTGCAGGCTCTGGGGTAGCGGTCTCTGCAAATCTCACAATGCTTGCCATAGGTACTGAAACCAATGGCTCTATCGTATGTCCGTCTACTGCCAATGGTATTGTGGGAATCAAACCTACAGTTGGGTTGGTGAGCAGGTCGGGCATTATTCCAATTTCTTTTACCCAGGATACAGCCGGACCAATGGCACGTACGGTGAGGGATGCAGCTATTTGCCTGGGTGCTTTGGTGGGCGTAGATCCGAGCGATAGCAAAACGCAAGCCGTAAGCAGAAAGGAGTTTACAGACTACACTCAATTCCTAAAGGAAGATGGGCTGAAGGGAAAACGTATTGGGTTGTATATGGCGCCTATGGGTAGAAATAACAAAGTAGACAAAGTGATGAATCAGGCGATTGATTATATCAAAAGTCAGGGAGCAGAAGTGGTGGAGATTCCTAAAATAGGAGCAGATGAAGTTGGGAGATGGTCATTTGAAGTGATGTTGTTTGAATACAAGGATGGGTTGAATAAATATTTTAAATCCTTAGGTCCGGATGCAAAAATCAAAAGTCTTGAAGACCTGATTGCTTTTAATAAAAAAGACTCCGTTGAATTACGATTTTACAATCAACGCTACCTTGAGATGGCGCTGGAGAAGTCCGGATTAGATTCCGATGAGTATAAGCAAATACTGGAAAAAATGCTGAAAGGGAGTAGAGAAGATGGTATCGACTTTGTGATGAATGAAAACAACCTGGATGCTATCATTGCGCCTACCGGAGGACCCGCATGGAAAACAGACTGGACAAATGGTGATTCAGGACATATAGGCAGTTCATCTCCTGCAGCTCGGTCGGGATATCCAAATATTACTGTGCCCATGGGTTTTATAGAAGGTCTTCCTGTTGGGATATCTTTCTTTGGAAGGGCGTGGAGTGAGCCTTTATTGCTTGAAATGGCATATGCCTACGAACAAGGAACCAAGCATCGTAAAGCGCCACAGTTTTTAAATGCCAACTTTTGATGAAGTCGCTATGCGAATTTTAGGTTTTATATTCTTTTTAGCGGGACTTCCATTTTTTGCCATCGGATTAATCTGGCTGCAGCTTACCATGGATGATGTGGACAGAGGAGGTTTCGAAATGTTAATTGGTCCTGCTGTATTTAGTTTTGTGGGTTTTGTGTTTATGGTAATTGGTGGAGGAGTAATGTGGGCGCAGTATAAACAGCGGATGAGAAGAAAAATGCTGATGAATACCGGTAGAAAATTGAAAGCGACTATAACCAGCATAACCCAGAATCATAAGATTACGGTGAATCACCGACATCCCTATATTGTCTTTTGTACAGCTTCTGTTTCAGGGATGGATAAAGAATTTAAGAGTTCTAATATCTATGGAGATTTTCCTTTAAATATCGGAGATGAATTGGATGTATACCTTGATTTCCGAAATCATGATAATTATTGGGTAGAAGTTCCGAAAGATGCTATCAGGTGATAGTTTTAAATAAAATTGCTAACATTTTCGGTTTCATTTCGTAAGGGAAATAAAAAACTTTTAGAAATGAGAAAAATCGATATCCTCAACACAATTACTGATTTCCGTAAGGCACCCAATGATATAAAAACGCCCGCTCAATTACTTTCAGTACTGGGAGAAGATAAGGAATCCCAAATGAAAGAGATGCTTGCTGAGCTTGTTAGGGATAGGGTAGTGAAAGAGACAGAATTGAACGGAGAAAAGGCCTATCAGGTGATTGCCAGATGATCAATTTAGCTTAGAAAAGTTTAAGCTGGGTGGGGGTGGTGATGCCGGAGTATTTTACTGGATTACTTTTGGAATGGCCCTGGATGGAGAACAACTTTGTTTCTTTGTAGCGTGAGGCTACAACAATTTCAGTATTACCTGAAATATCATCGAAAAGGTTTTGGACAATCCTTGGTGAGTTGTTGTTTCTGGAGAGGTGGCCCAAAAAAAGGTGACTCATGAAGTCGGGCCTGTGTTCAGTAAATAATTTGGCTGCTTGAACGTTTGATAAATGACCGTAACCCCCTTTAATTCTATTTTTAAGTGCGATGGGGTACCTGCCTGTTTCCAGCAATTCGTCATCATAGTTCGACTCTAGAAAAGCTGCGTGGCATTGTTTGAAGTTCTGGATAATGTGATCTGTAACATCGCCAATATCAGTGAATATACCCACGTTTACTCCTTTGTTGGATACAATAAAGTTGTGTGGGTCTGTAGCATCGTGCAATACTGGAAATGCCTGAATGGTCAGGTCCCCAATTGAGATGGCTTCATACGCTCTGAAATTATAAGCTTCTGCATTTCTGAGCTGAGCTTTTAAAAGTGTACGAGTAGTGATGTACACAGGAATTTTAAACTTCTTATGAATGGAGGGGATGCCGTGCACATGGTCAGAATGCTCATGTGTGATAAAAATTGCCTTTACATTACTAAGTTGGAGCCCTAGTCGTTTTAGTCGCCTTTCTGTCTCCCTGCAGGAAATACCCGCATCAATCAGGATGGCTTCATTCTGATTGCCAATGTAGTAGCAATTTCCATTGCTTCCTGAATTTAATGATGCAACAAATAATGACATTTATAGCCGCGAAGTTAAAAAGATATTTTTCATCAACACCCATTAGGCAATAGTAAGGCTTTCTCTGATAAAGGATATATTGCAAAATATAAAATTGAGCCATGAATAAATTTATTGAATTGCCCATAGCGGATGAAGAGGAAGAGGAAGTAAAGTCAATATTGGTGAATGTGTCTAATGTTGGGCGGATATTTCCTGATCCGCAGAATAGTCGCAAATGCATAGTGGAATTGAATTACCATAGTATCAATGATGCACCAGTGTGTCTGGAGGTCAATTTGCCCTATGACACGGTGCGTTCCTATTTTATGCCTTAATGCCTGAGAGCGTACCACATATTGAAGATATTAAAGACGAGCTACAGTTCACGACCTCCCGCAGTAGTGGCCCAGGTGGGCAAAATGTAAATAAGGTAAATAGCAAAGTGATTTTGAGGTGGGATGTAGCCAATTCATTGCATCTCAATGAAAAGCAAAAGGACATTATCCTTAATAAGCTCAAGAGCAGATTAACAAAGGAGCAAGTGCTGGTGCTTCAGGAGCAGGAATCGAGGTCGCAATTGGTAAATAAAGAGGAGGTGATAATCAAATTAAAGGACTTACTCAAAAAGGCATTTGTTGTTAAGAAAAAGAGAAAGCCCACTAAGCCCACAAAAACTTCCATCCAAAAGAGAGTAAAGGAAAAAAAGCTGAAAGGAGAGAAAAAACAGTGGAGGCAAAAGCCTGATCACTAGTTACCAGTCATCATCAGTTGCTTTTAATTCGAAATTGTCCGCAAAAGCTTTTCCTAATAGTCCAAGCGTGTTGGGTTTCATCCAGTCTTGGGAAAGTTGAGTCCCATTACTTTTACTACATAATCCCGTTAGAGGTTCTTTTTCCTTGATGGATTTGTAACCAATTTCTCCAGTCACCATAATTTTATTAAAAGTGACCCGATAGCGTCCATCCCTTATAGCAACAGATACTTGTCCGCTAAATTTACCGGTTTGAAGAATCAGTGGCGTTTGCACTTGACTGAATTGAAACTTTAGGTAATCTACGGTAAGGTCTTTTACGTTGAAGGTCATCTCGTTGGCACTTACTTTTATGCTAGAGAATTGCTTGTTCTTTTTGTATTGCTCTTCCAGCTTGGCATACGTTACACTTTCATCCTGAAAAACAGCTTGGTAAATGATTTCTTGATCCTGAAGTTTGAAATCTTCATATTCAGTGGTTTGAGAAAAACCAAATGTAGAGAGGAGAAGTAGGTTGGCTAGAATGAACTTCATAATATCTTATTTACTGCAAAGATACTAACGTTCGGCATAACTGAATAGTATTAG
Organism: Cyclobacteriaceae bacterium; assembly: GCA_020436125.1. Classification (GTDB taxonomy): domain Bacteria; phylum Bacteroidota; class Bacteroidia; order Cytophagales; family Cyclobacteriaceae; genus ELB16-189. The sequence goes on from JAGQYK010000001.1 coordinate 185,509, forward strand.
GGGATGTGTTATAAATGAAGAGCGGCATTCATAAGAATGCCGCTCAGGAAGAGCTCTTTCTTCTTTACAGTAGGTTTAGGTACTGATGTAAAAGACCCTTCTTTAAGAGCTAAGTTGAACAAAATTGATTCAAAATCAATCACCCTTACATGGGTAATTTAGGTATAAAACGATTGCTTAAGCTTTGACTTTCGCCAATCCTAATAAAGTGAAAAGCCAATCAGGAAGAGGTTTTGTAGGGTTCCTCTTTTTTACATTTAAAAACCATCCCCATTTTTCCATGATGGGGATTTTGTGTGTCTCCACAAATTCAATCAGTGTTCCGTCTGGATCTTCGCAATAAGTAAAGTGACCTGCGGCCTTCCCCATGTCAAATGAATTACTGCTATCAACAGTAAATGGAAAGTTATGGTTTGCGCAAGTCGCTCCTAGTTGTTTCATCCCATGTACATCAAAGCACACATGAATAAATCCAAGGTCGCCCCAATACCTATTTCCGAATATTTTATTGGGCTGCTCATCAATGATCTCTACCAATTCCAATTCCGTGTCTCCTAATAATCTACTAAAGGCACCGCATCTTTTGGGGTTGCTTTTTAAAAGAGCTCTCCTGTATTTTTTACTTTCACCAGGCAAACCAGAAAAATCATTGAATACTTCAGTGTGGTCATATGTTACCTCATTGTAACCCAGCACAGATTGGTACAAAGGAAGGGCCTTTTCTATATCGGAGACTCCAATCACACATCCAAAAACTCCTCCGGAATGGGAATCATTTTTTTTCAACCAACTATTTCCTTCAATCACTTGAAACGTATTGTTGTAGGGATCATTGACAAAAAAATGTTTGCGCCCATCAGGACCTGTTTGTAGTCCACCCAGTGTGCTGATACCATTGCTTTCAAAATGGGAAAATGATTTTTCAATATTCCGGGATTTCATTTTGATGGCATAAATCCCTGTATCCCCAAGCGAGGGTTGTACTTTTGGTGGTTGTGGCGTTTTTGAAGTGTACTGCCAAATTTCGAATCCACCACCACCTTGTCCATTTATTGCTAAAATGGCAAACCGATCTTCTGCGATATCATTGGTGTACCTCGTCATCAAAGAGGCGGTTGCCTCGTCTTTGAATATCGGTATGTTCATGTCAAAATGTTTACGGTACCAAGCCCATGCCTCTTCTGCATTGGTAACCCCAATTCCAACTTGTTGAATTCCTGCTATTATTGGCAACTTCATTACTCTTCCTTATTTCAGCCATAATTTAGCATTCTTTTATAAAGTGAAGCCATTTTTTTTGATGGCCGCTTTAAAAAATACATTATGAAAATTGTAAGGTTGGCAATTTGTACCCTCAGCCATGAATTGGTTTTGTATTTTCTGGAGGAAACTGTAATGTTTTTTGGTATTATTTTAAATCGATTGTTCTTTCTGATTCGCTGGATAATGTCGTAGTCTTCCATGATAATAAAACGCTCATTAAATCCTGTTAATGATAGAAAGAGTGCTCTTTGTATAAACAATGTTTGATCCCCTCCTCGACACATGATTCCGCTAAACCGAGTACAGTAAGCGTTAGCTTTTAAAAGCCAACTTTTTGAGTCGAATTGATAGCGGTAACAGCCAGCTGGATAACCCGATTGGATGGCCTTATAAACATCAGAGGCAAAGCTGTCGATAAGTTTTACATCGGCATGAACGAAATACAAAACATCTCCACTGGATTGATTGGCTCCGAGGTTCATTTGAGTAGCTCTCGATTTGACATCAGAGATTATTACTTTTGCACCTGCATGTTGTGCCAATGATACGGTATGATCTTCACTTTGCCCATCAACAACAATAACCTCTTTTACTAACTTCTGACTATTCGATAGGATATAGGAAACAAGTTGACCAATGTTCTCCTCTTCATTAAATGTGGGTATGATTACGCTGATCTCCACTGAGTTGATTGAATTGGCTGTGCTTCCAAAATACTAGGCGGTTGCACCTCCACAACTTGAACCTGCGCCAGCGGTACATCCAAAGCAATGTTGGTTAACCTGAATTTCTCTATGGGTAAGTGGTTCAGTATTCCACTTCGAGATATGTTGACCTGGAGTTTCTACTTTAAGTTCCAGCATTTGATTAAAATCACAATCATATAAAGCGCCATCCCATCCTACAGAAATGGTATTGCGACACATAACACCTTCCGCTGCTACTGGATTGTAGGAAGTAATTAATTTCTCCATATAGCCTTCAAAATTTCCACTGGCCAACAGGTAGTCTAGGAAGCGGCTAATGGGCAGATTAGTAATGGTGAACAATTGATTGAATACAATATGATAAGGTTCTTTTAATTTCTTTTTGAATTCTTGTTGCAGTGATTCCTGTGAGCCAGGCAGAAAAGCCCCTGAGGGATTGTAAACTAGATTAAGGATCAGACCACTGCCCTCTCTTCCATAGCCAACTTCGTTCAACATTTTTAGTGCCCTAATAGATTTTTCAAATACACCTTCACCCCGTTGTGAGTCGGTGCGCATAGCGGTAAAGTAGGGGAGTGATGAGGTTACTTCAATATTGTTATTTCTGAAAAAATCAGGAAGGTCGTTGTATGATGGATTAGCGACAATGATAGTGAGGTTACATCTAACAATGATGTTTACTCTCTTGTCAATTTTTCTAATCTCCTCTACAAACCATCTGAAGTTAGGATTCATTTCTGGAGCACCACCAGTGAGGTCAATAGTAGCAAAAGAGTGATTCTTAATGACATCAAGGCAATGTTGCATGGTCTCTTGTGTCATTATTTCCTTCCTATCGGGCCCTGCATCTACATGGCAATGTTTACAAGTCTGATTACACATTTTTCCCACATTGATTTGGAGGGTATCAATATGAGTGGGTTTTAGTGGGTATAGGTTAGAGGCCCTGAGTTTGCTGGCAAAAGCATCCGCCTCAAATCCTGTAGGGGTTTTTTCACTAAGAATCTTTAATTCATACCCAACATCTGCCAGTTCGCTCTTTCTTGCTTTTAAAGATTTTATCATTACATCGAAAGTTCTTTGAATTTATTCATCATTTGTACGCCATGAACCAATGATGCACCGCTCCTAATGGCTGCAGCTACGTGCACAGCTTCCATCATTTGTTGTTCATCACAACCTTTTTCCATTGTATCAACTGTATAGGCATCAATGCAATAGGGACATTGGATCGCGTGCGCTACTGCGAGTGCGATCAGCGATTTCTCTCTGGCTGTTAAAGCACCCTCTTTAAAAGTCTCTCCATAGTAGTCAAAGAATTTATCAGCCAGCGGTTTTTGAAATTCAGCAATATTGCCGAATTTCTTTAGATCATCAGGATTGTAGTAGGTTTTCATAGAAAGTTATTGGTTAATACGGTATAGAATCATTTGAACTCAATATACATAACAGGCCCTTAAACTGCTTTTTTAAACAATCCAATTGATAGAAAAATTCGTATATGTGTAAGCGAAGTGACAATGGCACGTTATTTATTGTGTTAAACTGCATCAATGATTAAAACTATGGATACAAGAAAATTTGGTCTCTCTATTCTGCTTGTTTTGGCAGCATTGGGGGTGTTTGCGCAAAGCAAGCCACCGTCATACGATGCATTTGACAAATTGCTGAAAAAATATGTTTTGGAAGATGGGAGGGTGAGTTATAAAGGATTTATTCAGGACTCTGTAGCTTTTAATAAGTACCTAACTACATTATCCAGTCATCCACCCAACAAAACATGGACTGTTAACGAGGACAAAGCCTTTTGGATCAATGTCTACAATGCTTTTACTATTAAATTGATTATTGATAATTACCCTGTAAAAAGTATTAAAGATTTGGGTGGCAGTTTGTACAAGATCAATACGCCCTGGGATATACAGTTTATAAAAATTGGTGACGAAACGTATGATCTCAACAATGTGGAACATGGCAAACTGAGAAGAACCTATAACGATCCAAGAATTCATTTTGCAGTGGTTTGTGCTTCTAAATCTTGCCCTAAGTTATTGAATGAGGCTTATGTTCCTTCAAGATTGGAAGAGCAGCTTGATCAGGCAGGGCGTGTTTTTTTAAAAGATACTTTTAGAAACAAAATATCAACCAACAAAGTAGCCATCTCCAATATTTTTAAGTGGTACCGAGGAGACTTCACAGAGGATGGATCTTTGATTGATTTTTTAAACAAATATGCTCCCGTTAAAATAAAGGCGGATGCTGAAGTTTCTTATCTCGACTATGACTGGAGTTTAAATGATTGGCCTTGAGACTAGCGAAAGCGGAGTATGGGGCGTGTAAGGCAGGTGGGGCCGCCTCCGCCTTTTACACTTATTTCTTTTCCTTCATACTCCATCACTTCGCACCCTGCTTTTACAAGTGCATCTGTGGTTTTGGGATTACCTTTTACGATCATACATTTTCTTGGAGCAGTTGCCAATACATTGCAACCCATCGATTCAAATTCTTCATCAGGTACTTCCACCAATTCAAACCCTCTACGGAGTAATTCGTTTCTGAAAGCGATGGGCATTAGAGGAGAGTAAACTACCGCCAGGTTTTTGTCTACAGGACTTAAAATAGACATCAGATGAAACACATCGGATGGTCCTTTGTAATGGGGGAGTGGCACCACAATTACGTTGACGCCATGTGGTGATAGTAAGTCTTTTAACTGTTTTATGCCTTCTTCATTGGTGCGGTATGTCAATCCTACCGCCAAGGTTTCTTCATCTAGCCATGCTACATCACCACCTTCCAAGGTTCCAGGTGATTTTATTTCACCCAAGATTTTCATTTGATACATTTCATACGCCTCTTTTTCAGCACGTGGCTCCTGTGCCCTTCCTGACTTTCCCATGTTGCAAATGATGATACCATAATCAGTAGCAATGGACGCATCCCTGCAATAAATCGAATCCATATTTACCTTATCATCTTGAGGAAGGTAATGCAAGTCGGTTCCTGATTCAGAAAGCAGTGCTTCAAAAGATTGGTACTCTTCGAGGGATCTCTTAAAATCCGGTTGAGATAAATAGTTAAGGGCTTCCCAATTTTTCTCAAGATGTGATTCATTGAGAAAAGCTTCTCTTGCTCCTTTTATAAATACAGATTTGAGCTTTCCGAATTCAGAGTGTGATGTATACTTCAATTTTTTCTATTTTTAATAACCATCCAAATGTATAAAGGTATACTGGTAAGTAACAAAAGAAAACCCCAGAATACAGATTCTTGCCCGGTCCCTGCAATGGCCCAAAGTGAAAATAGAAATGCACCCATTCCAATAAAGATGGTATTGATCCAGCCTTTGGTGTTAAATAGTTTTTCTTCTGCATATAAAATGATCAGAGAGCCCGCTGAAAAAAGATAGGGAACAAGAATAGTTGTAGTAGTCAACAACACCAAAAATTCGAATTGCTCAACCAATCCTTTCGTGTAGTTCATTCCAACCAGCAGAGAAACGAAAACACTAGAGATTATTATTCCCATTGCTGGAGCTCCTTTTTTATTTTGTCTTGCAAAAATGGATGGAAACAATTTGTCTTTGGCAATGGCGAATGGAATTTGGCCTTGTATAAGTATCCAGCCGTTCAATGCACCAAATGCGGATATGGCAACTCCCGCACCCACCCAGTATTTTGAATTCTCCCCAAACATTATAGCAGCCGCATCGGCAAAGGGTGTTACCGAGGTTTGAAGTTCTAGAGGTGAGACAGTGCCAAGAACGGAGAATGTGCCTAAAATATACACAGCGGTTGTTATCACGGTACCAATCAGGGTAGCACGTGGAATAGTTTTCTCTGGGTTCTCAACTGCGCCAGATGGAATGGTGGCGCTCTCGATACCTAAAAATGCAAAGAGCGTCATCGCTGCTGTAGCGGTGATAGCTTGAAAGCTGGAAACACCACTTAAATTGAAAGGAGTAAAATATTCAAATTTAATAAAGAATAGACCACCAAAAGCGATTAGAAAGAGTGGAGCTAACTTCAATATGGTGGTTACTAGTTGTACTTTACCACCTGCTCTCACACCTAATGTGTTGACCCATGTGAGCAACCACACGCTGGAAAGCGCAGTAAGCACTGCAGCAATAGCGCTGGTACCAAGAATAGGTATAAATAAACTCATGGCTCCTACAAAAGAAACTGCAATGGTGGCATTAGTGGCCAGCGTTGAAACCTGATATCCCCAGGCGACAAGAAATCCAGGGAAATCTCCAAATCCTTTTCTTGTATAGGCATAGGGACCACCGTCTCCTGTAGGCATTTTCTTGCTGAGCTTACCATAAAGTAGGGCAAGAAATAGGGCTCCTCCCGCAGAAAAGACCCAGCCTATTAAGCTGATGCCCCCATAGCTGGCTAACGCAGAAGGCATAAGAAATACACCAGCACCAATCATGTTACCTATGACGAGTGATGTACTAGTCCACAGTCCAATTTTTTTTGTGATTGTTGGAGAAGATCCCATGTATGCTTTCTTGATTCGAAAAAGAAAGATACCGATTTGTCTGAGATAATTGCCGTGATTATGTCACTAATGGAATATTAGTAACACCCAACTATTTATTAGCTACGTAATCGTAGATGAGTTTGGATGCATTTGCCATTGCTGCAACTCCGGCATCTGTGTCTTTAAGGTTTTTAGAAAGTGTAACTAACACATATTTTCTTCCGTCAGGTAGAATGACAAGAGCAGAGTCATGTTGTACACCGGTGATGCTTCCGGTCTTGTGTGCCACTTTCACTTCCTTGGGAAGATGAGCCGGAATAATTTCATTGAATTTTTGGTCGAGTAGGGTGTTAATCATCTGTTGATCTGCTTCTGGACTAACCGCTTCTCCATTGGCAAGCCTTTCAAAAATAATCATAAGGTCGTAGGCTGTAGTCGTATTGCTCAATCCGGCTTTGAAGGCTTTTTGATCTTCAACTCCTCTTAATACCAATATATCAGGTGCGCCAAGGCTACGCATGGTTTGAGTAACTTGCTTGGCATCCACCAATTCGATGACAATATTGGTGGCCAGATTACTGCTTGCAATAATCATGTCATAGACAACGTCCCCAAGTAATTCTTTGGTACCTACCTGATTATACAATTCTAACTCGCTGTCTTCTTTGGAGTCCAAACTATAAAGCGTACTGTCGACAATACTTTTAAATTCATTCTTCACTTCAATGGAATCATTAAGTGAGAATTTACCTTCTGTAGCTTGCTTATAAACTTCAATCATTACAGGAGTCTTCATGGTGCTGGCCGCATGAAACACTTCCTTCTCATTGATGAATAGTGTTTCTCCTGTTGTTAAATCCTTAAACGCTATTGCAAAATCACCCTCCGTTTTTGAAAGGGTGCTTTCTACATCTTGCTTAAGTTGGTCAAGAGAAGGTTTAGAAGAGCATGATGACAAAAGCCAAATGATTCCTAAAAGGAACAGATAGGATAATCGCAGTTGGTTAAAATTTCTTAATCCCTTCGTAGCAATCATTTGGCAATCTATCATCATATTATGTTTCTTGACTAGTATCTAGCGGGCTTTCCGTTTGATGATGAACTTTTAATAAATTCACGAATGTCTTCGTTAGCTTTTATTAAGTCTTCATTGCGCAAGTACATCATGTGTCCACTTCTATACCCTTTCCAGCTAAAACGATCCTTCATTTTACCACTAGGATCCATATTCCACATGGAATATTTGGCATCGAAATAAGTACAGGCTCCATCGTAGTATCCAGATTGAGTCATTACCTTAAGATATGGATTTTGTGCCATAGCTTGACGAAGGTTATCTCCAGTATGGTCGTTGCTGCGGTCCCATGGATGAACTGGGCCGAACAAATTGTACTTGATGTCAGTTTTAAAGTTCAAATGCTCCCTTAGATAGTAATTGATAGCTGGAGTAAAAGAATGAAGCCATGAAGTAAGTTCAGCGCTGTAATCAGGATTTTCACCTGCATCCATTTTGTCAATTCCTAAATAGCGTGAATCTAACCTTCCGATAGTATAACCTTGATCGCGAAGCAATTCTTTCCAAAAAGCACGGGTACTTATGTCCAGGTTGTTTTGCAAAATGAATTTTTCACTTAAACCAGAATATCGAGCCATCTTGGCGGCAACTTCTTTTTTCTTAGACTCATCCAAAAAGCCACCCATGGCCATCGCAGGGATGAGTTCGTTAATGGTATATTGCTCTATCTCTGGCAATACATCAGTTAAATCTTTTTGTTGCAAATCTGATGGTAATTTCTTGTGGAACCATGCAGCAGCAGCAAAGTAAGGTAACCGATTGGCTGCTTTTACAGGGCCTTCTCTGTCTATTCCTAAGTCTGTAGGAGAAACCAAAATCACTCCATTCAAATACATCCATTGTGCATTTTGCAATTCAAGAGCAAGTCCAGAAACGCGAGTAGTACCATAACTTTCGCCTATCAAGTACTTAGGTGATGACCAGCGGTTTTTACGAGTCACAAAAGTATTTAGCCATTCAGCTAGGTATTTAATGTCTGCGTTAACTCCGAAAAATGTTTCGCGTGGTGCTTTGTCATCCAATACGCGAGAGTACCCTGTGTTTACAGGATTTACATAAACGATATCAGCCACATCCAAAACAGTGTTTGGATTTTCTTTTACTCCATAAGGTTGGATGGGGTAGCCTTCATCATCAATCTTTAACACACGAGGACCTGTATAGGCTACGTGCATCCACACTGATGCTGATCCTGGGCCACCATTGAACGATATAATCAATGGACGAGAAGCGCGATCCTTAATATCGCTTCTTTCGTAGTAAGTGTAATAAAGAGAGGCAATTACTTTACCATCCTTATCCCATACTGGCTGTGTACCAGTACTTGCAGTATAGGGAAAACGCTTCCCTTTCACAGTTACTTCATGCGTGGTGGTAACCGTAGTGTCAGCAGGCAGTTTTCGATTCTGTGCCAAGGCTGACAAGGTCAGTCCCAAGGCAAGTAAAAATGTGATATAAAATCTCATGTTGTAATTTTAAGATTGTGGATTAAATTATAGGGTATAAAATTAGACCCTTTACAGCTAAATATGTGGACCTTTTGTTGAGCGGTAATTTTCCTTTTTGCTTACCTTACTGAGCGATAAAAAAGGTAAAATCTAACGTAAAATGATATTCAAAGGTTACATAACTGTATTAGGCATTATTTCAGCCACTTTAATTTCGTGTTCATCTAAAAGTACGGAGTATTCAGTAGGACAAATAAAAACTCCTAAGGGTGATATTATTCTTTGGTTATATGATGAAACTCCTAATCATAAAGAAAGCTTCATTCAGCTGGCCAATGATGGGTATTGGGATTCTCTAACATTTAATAGGGTAATACCTAACTTCGTTGCGCAAGGTGGATGCCCAGACACCCCAGCGGGGTTTAAGGATCCAGAGTACTTATTGCCTCCTGAATTGAATGAGAACCTAAGGCATGATTATGGGGCTTTAGGGGCAGGACGAGATGATAACCCTGATAAGTTATCAGCGAGATGTCAATTTTATATTGTTCAAAACAAAGAAGGTGTACATCGGTTGGACGGGGACTATACCGTGTTTGGCAAGGTACTGAAGGGTATGGATATAGTGGATGCCATAGTTAGTGTCGAGAGGGACTCAACTAACAAGCCTCTTGTACCTATTATATTGGATGTAAATATTATTCAGCTCACGGCAGGAGCGTTGAAAGAATTGGGTTTTGACCCAAATGCACCTTTGTAAAAGAAATCAGGTCTTTGTAATCACACCAATCTCTGCTAATGCGGAAAGGAATTCGGCAACAATTTCAGTCGGTATTGGTCCAAATTCTGCAGCCACTGCATTCCTTATCTGAGTGACTGTTCTGTGTCCATCGACTAAGTTGAGGATTTCATAGGTGTATTCTCCACTTGATCCCCACAACCCCCTATATGAAAATACTTTGAGTTTTGCTGTTTTGTCTGCTCCGTATTGATCCTCTAGATAGTCATACCCAAAAACGGACATAGGTCCTTTTATTTTTTCGTTACGAGAGTATATAGTACTACTTTCTCCAGGTAGAGCGGCTCCTTTACCAATTGGTTTTTCGAGATCTGCTATATAATTAAGGAACTCTTTTTGAAGTTTTGAATCGGGTTTACCAAAGTGTGTAATTGACTGGGCAACTCCTCGTTCATATTGCCAATGATGAAATTTTAAATTTTCCTGTTCTTGTGGATTGAGATAGGGAACGCGTTCAAGCATGTTGGCTGTTCTTAATAAAGCTTGATGTTGATACAAATCCAGATAGCTGGCGGTAGAAGGTGTGTTAAAGTTGGCGAGTGTGTAGGCGCTTGCAGCACCGATAAATCCAGATCGTTTGAGCTTGGTCGGATCAATATTGGCAGGGATATCGTAGTTGGTATGAATATACCTATCTGGCCAATCGTGAAGATAAATGGAGGGAATACGAAAGGAGCCTTCACTAAAGACCTGAAAGTCGCTGCCCATGTGGAATTGCCCGAGCACGGCATGTAAATCTTCTTTTCCTCCTTCTATTGAAACGACAGGGTGGTCTACTGCTTCACCACTCGCGTATTTATCTGAGGCTTCGTTGAGATACCTACCAAAGGCTTCACCAATGTCGCTCACAAAACTTGGTAAACTCTTTGGGCTGCGGGATACATGAAAGATGGCTTTGGTCTCAGGTCCTCCACCTACCATATCCATATGAATTACTGCCTTGATATTATTGGCCAAAGCAGGCCTGTAATTAAGTAAGACGGTAGTCCCTTCAATTTCTGGTGACCAAATAAACCTTATAGTACGCTTTGGCCTTTCCAATTTACCTTCGTCAATTAATTTTTTTAGTGTTCTTGCCACTTCCATAATAGTTACGGACCCACTGGCATTATCATTGGCTCCTGGTCTCGGGTGATCAAGATGGCAGGTAAATGCAATTTCTTCATTTTTTAAAGTGGGATCAGCGCCCTCAATAACTGCAGTAAGAATGTCATAATTACCCGGATGTTGTCCGGCTTTTACTTTTGCGCTTAGTTTGATGAATTCACCTGCCTTTAATCGTTTTTGAAAATCTCGTGCTTGTTTTAGTGAAACCATAAAAGCAAAGGTTTTATCTTCCGCAAAGGTTTCTAGATGTCCCCATCGGATGAGGTTATCATTTTCTCCATACCATGCTGTTGGTTGATTTTGCGCGTAACTAATAATGCCGGCCGCACCATATTTGGCAATAGCCAGAGGCACAATAGCTCCGGGCTGCGATGAAGTAAGTACCAGCTTGCCTTTTATATTTTTGTTGACATAATCTTCGTCTGATCTTCCTGTACCTACATCGATAAGGTCTGTAATGACCTCTCCACTCTCACTGTCCTGAGCCAATACAAGAGGTACGGCTTCCCAATTTCCAATGCGGATGGTTGGCTTCCATTGACCATTTATATTTTCCAGCTCCCATAACTCTGCAAATTGCACATCCCATGCAGGTCGGGACTTTTGTGTCCCATACATGATCTTTCCATCTGCTGGTATTTCTAGTAATTCAATATTTTCTAATCCATACTCCTTTATTTGTGTTTGAATGAACGCTACAGCTTTTTGATAATCTTCCGATCCCCGCATGCGATGCAATCTTGACAAATACTCCAGGTTTCGTTTGGCCGATTCTCCAGATAGTTCATCATCCAATGCGCCTATTAGTTTTTTGTCATTCAATGGAAACATCTGACAGTAGGAAGCGGGTGATACTATTGTTATAAGGCTAACAATGCTTAAAAACAGGATGGAAACATTCATTTTCATTTCGTCAATAGAGGGTGGTTGGTAATGTGGCACCTCAAGCTATTAAAAATTTCGCAGGTAATGGATACGATAGTGGAGATTCACCTAAATGGGGTATTTATATGGTTTGGCACTTCAGTTGAATGAAAAAAAAAGAGCTTGGCAGAAAAATTGTGCTAACCAATAGGCGTGGCAGGTTCTTGATCAGTGACCAAGGTGGCAGATGTTTCATGAGTGTTAATGCAATCTTTAAGTATACAATGGCAAGAATGTGAATTGAACCACAAGGCCTTTAAGGTGAATGGCGCAATGATTTTTTATTTACCGCTTATAAAAATCCTTCTATCTAAGGGATTTTTATATGGGGCTTATTATTCTAAATTTTCGACTTAATTTAGGTGTGGAATGGTTAGACAATATATAATTGGGTGTTTACTGGCAACTTTGGCTATGCTGAGCGAATCAGGTAGTGCACAACGGTTATCAGGCCCGGTTCAGGAGGTTGTTGATGCAGAGATGGCTTTTGCTAAGATGTCAAAGGATAAAAGCACTAAAGAGGCTTTTATAGAATTCATGGCTGCAGACGCCACTGTATTTGCAAATGGAGAGCCAGTGAGTGGTATGGAATTTTGGAAGAAAAGACCCGCAACTAATGGAGTGCTGTATTGGTGGCCCGTGTTTGCTGATATATCACTAGGAGAAGATTTTGGCTATACAACAGGGCCGTACCAGATGAGCAAGGATAAAGATAGTGAACCCTTTGCTTTTGGATATTACTCAACGGTGTGGCGGAAAAATTCAATAGGAGAATGGAAAGTAGTAATTGACCTGGGGATATATGTAGAGAAGCCTGAAGAAGAGAATCACACACTTCGCACAGTCAGGAGACCTTCCAGTAAGGGCAAAAAGCCATTACCTTCATCTAAGGAGGACCTTATTTTTATAGAGCAATCCTATACGCAATGGCTAAATGAAACGGGGAATTCCTTTTTACCAGAGTACTTCTCTAAGGAGTGCAGAATTCATAGAACAGGTGCTGATCCCTATACTTCGTGGAAAGTTATTGAGGGGATGCGCGAGGAGAAGCAATTTTATTTCGAGCCTGTGGATGGTAATGTCGCAGAATCGGGAGATCTGGGGTTCACTTATGGACGAGTGAAAATTGAAAGCAAAGATGGTAATATGGAAAAAGGCAATTACCTGAGGGTATGGAAAAGGGAGCCTGGAACTAACTGGAAAATTGTACTTGACGTCATTGGAAGTTAAGCATCATTCCGCATGACTAAATTCCATTTTTGATAGAAAAATGGTGAAAAATGGCGCTGTGTTATTGGAACGGGTGTCACTAGGTTAAATATTTCTTTAATTTCCTTCGTTTTCTTACATCGATCCGGAAAATCAATCGAATCCTTTCGGATTACCTTAACATTGTACTTGAATTAGTGTTAGATTTCTTACCACTGCTTCCTAATTCATCCTGCAATGCCTCGCTTAAACCTGTCAACACATTCTTTCACGTCTGGACTTAAGCCCAACACATTAGGAATTTTGACTTTTATTCTCCTGCTGTTTTTAACTAGTTATTTTTCCGTTAAGCAGTATAATATAACTACGGATAGAGAATCTTTCGAAGCTTATGCGCTTGTTAATGAAGCAAAGAATAGGATGCAGGAAGTATTCAGCTATAGTATTTCAGCGACAGAACTTCTTGCTTTTTTGGTTCAGGAATATGATGATGAGGCTATCAATGATTTTGATTCCATAGCGGCCAAAATTCTACAGGCTCAAAAGTTTATTGATGCAATAGAATTATTGCCCGGGGGTACCATTTGCTGTGTCTATCCTTTAAAGGGAAACGAGCCTGTAATAGGTTATAATATTTTAGAAGACCCCACTCGCAACCGCGAAGCATTTGAAGCAATTGAAAGAAGGCAATTATTTTTCGCAGGACCATTTGCACTTAAGCAGGGGGGAACCGCAGTAGTGGGGCGTTTGCCAATTTTCAAGGGCGAAAAGTTTTGGGGGTTCTCAGCCGTATTGATAAAACTTTCTACTTTACTGGAAGCGGCTAATATTGATACCTTAGCACATAATGGATTTCAATTCCAGCTTTCTAAAATAAATCCTAATACTGGGAAGGAAGAATTTTTTCTTAAAGAAAATGAAAAGGGTAAGAAGACCTATACTTCTCAGATGACAATTCCATCTGGGGAATTTAAGTTGTCAGTAACCAGGTTAGATAAAAGTAGTGCTGTGAAGGAGACCATCCCAATTTTTGTTTTTGGTTTACTCCTCTCTTTTACCGCTGCAGGCTTTATAAGGGCGATGAGTAAAGCACCTGTTTTTCTTGGTCAGAAATTGGATCAAAGTGAAAAGAATTACAGAAAAGTTTTTGAAAATACCTCTGAGGGGATTTTTAGAAGTACCATGGAGGGAAAACTGTTATTAGCTAATCCGTCTTTGGCTCGATTGTTTGGGTATGACTCACCAGATGAAATGATAAATCTGGTGGAAAATATCGGAGATCAGCTTTACTATTCTCCACAAGAGCGAGAACGGTTTTTAGGTGACTTACTCTTAAAGGGAGCGGTGACTAAGATGGAGTTCCAGAGCCTCACACGTGATAAGAAGAAAATATGGATTAGTATAAGTGCCCACCTTTCTTATGAAAAGGACAATACCATCTCTTATATTGAGGGAACGATCACTGATATTACAGTGAGAAAAAATGATCGAGATAAGTTAAATGAACAGTTTGAGGTGTTGATGAAGTATGCTTTTATCAATTCACATGAGGTAAGAGCACATGTGGCCACACTGCTTGGTTTGGTTAATTTATTTAATGAAGGGCATATCACTGACAAAGAGAAAGACGATGTGATTAAACTTATTGCAGCTGAAACTGCTGCATTGGACAAAGTGATAAGAGGCCTCTCTACATTGATCAATGAAGTAGAGGAATATTAATAAATTGCGCTCTCCTAAACCTACGCCATGAACCTGGATAAATTTAAGGAGGAGTCAAAGAAAAACGCCAGAACCAATAAAGGATATCTCACCCGGTTAAAGCGATTGGACCCGCGTAAAGTGGATGCTGCATTTCACAAAATGCACGAAGAGGTATTTGAGGAAATAGATTGCCTTGATTGCGCCAATTGTTGCAAAACGACCAGCCCTATTTTTTATGAGACGGATATCGAAAGGGCTTCGAAAGCCCTTCGCATTAAACCAGGTGATTTTGTGGAAAAGTATTTGAGAATAGATGAGGAGAAGGACTATGTGTTGAAATCATCACCTTGTCCATTTCTTGATGATGAAAATTATTGTGGTATCTATGAAAACAGACCAAAGGCCTGTCGCGAGTATCCTCACACCAATAGAAAAAAGATGGTACAAGTGATGGAACTCACTTATAAAAATACGATGGTTTGTCCCGCAGTATTGGAAATGGTAGAACGACTTAAGAAGTCCGGACTGGGTAAATAAAAAAGTCGCCCCAATGGATCAGGGCGACTTTGTCAAATATCAAAATCTTATTTAGGCTACTTGAGCGGCAAGTTTTTGTGCTAACACAGATTTTGGTACTGCGCCCACTTGCTTATCAACGATCTCGCCTCCTTTGAAAACCAACAAAGTTGGGATGGAACGGATGCCAAATCGACCCGCTACTCCGGGGTTTTCATCCACGTTAACTTTAGCAACAACAGCTTTGCCTTCATATTCACCTGCTAGCTCTTCTACAACTGGACCTATCATTTTACAAGGACCACACCATTCTGCCCAAAAATCTACTAACACAGGTTTATCTCCTTTGATTGCTTCATCAAAATTGGAATCGTTAAGTTCTAATGTTTTGCCCATTTCGGTACGTTTATTATGTGTTATTAATATGTTCAAATAGCCAACACAAATATAGTTCTTTTTGTTCCTGTCGGGATACCGGTAACCAATTTCGTCACTAGGACGACCAACTAAAAGACTACCTCAACCTGAAGATCTTGAATTTTCTTGATCTTCTTCACCATATCATTAATGGGCCTTACTCTGTATTTTCTGGATAATAGTTCAAGGTTAATGTTTTCCTTGTCGTCTTGTAATCGGAGAAATAGGGGACAATCACCAGAAAACTCATTGCAAAGCTCTTCAATTTGAGTAATCATTTCAGAGCTAATGGAGGCGGTGTCCATCTTGAGTTGAAGGCCTTTTGTTCGTTTAAGCCCTAATTCATTCAATAAATCAATATTCCTGATTTTGAACTCCAAACTTTGATCTCCCCAGGCTTTCCGCAGAATATTACCCTCCACAAACAAGAATAAGCCTGGCATGAGGAAGGATTTGTATTTCAAATAATCTTCGCTCCACATCATAAATTCAAACCGCCCGCTGTAATCCTCCAAAATCAATTTACCAAAAGGCTTGCCTGTCTTAGTCATGCGATGCTCCACAGAAGCTACAATTCCTCCTACTTTGGTTTCCCTTCCTTCATTCCCTTCTAATTCTGCCAGTTGGCTAAGCGATGTGTTGCAAAAGGCATCCATTTCAAATTTAAAATTATCCAATGGGTGGCCTGAAATGTATACGCCCACTACTTCTTTTTCAAAGTGAAGTTTTTCGATTTCACTGAAGGGCTCAATGGTATCTACTTTGGGCAATGGCATTTCGGTTCCAGAGGAGCCACCAAACATATTCACCTGTGCACTTTCGAGTTCTTGTTGCATTTTGGCAGCATATCGCGAAAGTTTTTCTGTCAAAGTGATATCTCCATCTTTTGCGTAAACAAATTGTCTTCTGTGAAAATCAGAAAAACAATCAAATGCACCCGACAGGGCCAGGCACTCCAACGTTTTCTTGTTCACTGCACGCTGGTTTACTCGAGTTGCAAATTCAAAAATATCTTTAAAGTGACCTTTGCTTTCCCTCTCTTTAATAATAGACTCAACGGCTGCTTCTCCAGCTCCTTTAATGGCACCCAATCCAAATCTGATTTCTCCATTCTTATTCACTTCAAAGAATACACCCGATTCATTGATGTGTGGTCCTAGTACTTCAATGTTTTGTTTTCTGCATTCTTCAATAAAGAAGGTTACTTTATCCAGATTATTTTGAGAGTGAGTCAAAACGGCAGCCATATACTCTGCCGGATAATTGGCCTTGAGGTAAGCGGTCTGATAGGCAACTAAAGAATAACAGGTAGAGTGTGACTTGTTAAAGGCATACTGTGCAAATGCCTCCCAGTCCTTCCATATCTTTTCAGCTACACGCTCGTCATGTCCATTGCTCTTGCACCCAGCAATGAACTGATCCTTCATTTTGTCCAACACCTCTTTTTGCTTCTTTCCCATCGCTTTACGCAAAACGTCAGCATCTCCCTTAGAGAAATTCGCAAGCCGTTGAGAAAGGAGCATCACTTGCTCCTGATAAACTGTAATTCCATAGGTGTCCTCCAAAAATTCCTCCATGATAGGGAGGTCATATTTGATGGGCTCCTTACCACTTTTACGGGCAATGAAGTTGGGAATGTATTCCATCGGACCCGGACGATACAGGGCGTTCATAGCAATCAGATCGGCCAGCTTATCAGGTTTTAATCCTTTTAAGTGGTTTTGCATTCCTTCCGACTCAAACTGAAATGTACCTGTGGTCTCACCGCGTTGGTAGAGTTGGAAAGTTTTCTTGTCATCGAGCGGAATAGTATCTATGTCGATTTCTACTCCGTGACGTTTTTTAATATTCTTTAAAGCAGTTTTGATAATGGTCAGGGTGGTGAGCCCCAGAAAGTCCATCTTCAGCATCCCTGCACTTTCTACTACACTGTTATCAAATTGAGTAACCAGCATTTCAGAATCACGTGCTGTAGAAACAGGCACCAGTGAGGTAAGTGCTTCAGGAGTAATGATCACTCCACAGGCATGCGTGCCTGTATTGCGCAGGGATCCTTCTAGAATGATAGCCTGCTTTAGTACCTGAGCCCTTAAGTCGGTTCCTTTTTTAATATCATTTAACTCTTTTACTTCCTCAAAGGCTTTTTCAAGGGAGGTGCCGGGTCTTTCAGGAATGAGCTTGGCCATGTTATTGGCATCGGATAGCGGTAGCTCCATTACACGAGCGCAATCTCTTATCGATGACTTGGCAGCCATGGTGCCGTAGGTAATGATTTGGGCTACCTGGTTTTTTCCATATTTTTCAATGACATATTGAAGAACTTTATCACGTCCTTCATCATCAAAGTCAATATCAATATCGGGAAGTGATATCCTGTCTGGGTTGAGGAAACGTTCGAATAGAAGATCATAGGCTATCGGATCCACGTTGGTAATGCCGGTACAATAAGCAACTGCAGATCCTGCTGCAGATCCCCGCCCCGGACCAACAGACACTCCCATCTCTCTCGCTTTACTGGTAAAGTCCTGTACAATCAAAAAGTATCCGGGATACCCGGTTTTCTTAATCGTTTCTAATTCGAAGTCCAGTCGTTCCCTGATCTCTTCAGTAATTTCAGGATAACGTTTCTTTGCCCCTTCATACGTAATGTGTCGCAAGTAATCATCTTCTGTTTCGAATTCTGGGGGGATGCCATACTTGGGGAGTAGCACGTTTTGACGTAAGTCATAAGCCTCAACCTTATTGACAATTTCGTTGACGGTTTCAATAGCTTCAGGAAGGTCATGAAAAAGTGATTTCATTTCCTTCTGCGACTTAAAGTAGAATTCGTTATTGGGCATGCCGTACCTATACCCGCGACCAGACCCAATAGGGGTGGACTGAAATTCTCCTTCCTTTATGCAAAGCAATACATCATGCGCATTGGATTCTTCCTTCTGGAGGTAGTAGCACTCGTTGGCTGCGTAGTATTTTACATTGTACTTCTTGCAGAATTTCAGCAATGTTTCATTGACACGATCTTCCTCTGGAAGACCATGGCGGTTCAGTTCAACGTAAAAATCATCTTTGAACAATTGATGCCACCATTGAAAGGCCTCTTCGGCTTGCCTTTCACCCACGTTCAAAATAAGATGGGGCACTTCACTGTGCAATCCACCGGTAGAGGCAATTAACCCCTCTCGATTTTGTTCAATCAGTTCTTTATCGATGCGGGGATAAATCCCATAAAGCCCTTCGGTAAAACCCAGAGAACTCAACTTGGCCAAATTCAAATAACCTTTTTTGTTTTTGGCGAAGAGAACCTGGTTATATCGTTTATCAGGATTGTCTTTGGTGAACTTGAGTTTTAATCTTTCTTCAGCTAAAAAAAACTCGCAGCCTACTATTGGTTTTATTTCATGCTTGAGTGCCTCGGTTACAAACTTGAAAGCACCATACATGTTGCCCAAGTCAGTAAGCGCCACCGCAGGTAGGTTTTCTTCTTTGGCTTTGGCAATAATGGCTTTGACAGGAGGGGTGGCCTGTAGAACGGAATATTGTGAATGGGTATGAAGATGGCTAAACGGAAGATCAATGAGATCTTTAGCATCTACATGTCCGTTGTAATCAACATCTCCAGTCTTTTCTCGTTTGGTGGAGTTGCCCGCATCAAGACTGGGTTCTTCATACTCAATGTCAGCGATGTCGGTGTCATCAAGTGGACTAACTACTTTCTCTTGAATCAATCCGAAGAATGACCTTGCTGTTGCATCTACATCATATGCTGCATCATGGGCGTCTTCGATGTCCTTCCCAAAAAGTTTGTGGTGTAGTTCATTCAGGCGAGGCATTTTTAATCTGCCTCCAATTCCCCCTTTTAGTTGACAGAATTCTGTGGAAGCAATTCCGGTGTCGAGTCTTTCGAGGCTAAGAAAAAAATCAGGCTGGAGAGATTGTCGTATATATTCAGCACCAATAATATTGATATCAAATTCAATATTGTGCCCTACCAAAAGTTTGGTGCGATCAAGATCCTTGATAAAGATCTCCATCACCTTAGATAACTCGATACCTTCTTCTTGTGCCCTCTTCGTGCTTATTCCATGTATTTGCTCCGCATTAAAGGGAATGTCAAAGCCGTCAGGTTGTATAATGTAGCTATGCTGTGAAAGGAGCCCGCCTTTATTATCATGCAGTTGCCAGGCCAATTGAACCAACCGGGGCCAGTTGTCCAAATCCGTTATGGGTGCAGTCTTATTATGCGGAATCCCAGTGGTTTCCGTATCAAAGATTAAGTACATCGAGAAAGGTTAGTGGTTGTTCAAAATGTAAAAATACGTTTAATGAGGAGGGTGGGCAACAACTAAATCACTATCGAATTCTATCCCAAAATGAGAAATAATTCCTAAATATAGATTAAAAAACTACCAATAAGGCCAAATTTAGCTGATTTGGCACTTGGAGCGGGGTTTGATCTTGATGACGTGTTATTTAAAAGTAAACGTCATGAACTGGGTTAAAGCATTTAAAGATTTTATAAAAAAGCATTGGTTCCTATTTATCATGTTGGGGGTAATGTCTCTTGTCTTTTTATTGTTTAAAATCCTGTAACAGGCTAATGGTGTTTATGATCTAATAGCTTAAAAATCGATCCTCAAATTGTTTGTTAAGCCTTTCAAGAGTATTTTTGACACGTTTCGAAAATAGCACAACGCTTTTGAAATGCGTAAGGAGTGTTTTTCACTTTTGATCTTCAAGGTCAAACCTGAGCATTCTGACTAAAGACAAAAAACAATAACGGATGAAATGGTTTACAACCCTCTTCTCAAGTGCACTTGGAAGAAAATTGCTCATGGCCTTAACAGGCCTCTTCTTGATTACCTTCTTAGTAGTTCATCTTATTGGTAACCTTCAGCTCCTCAAGGACGATGGTGGCCAGGCCTTTAATATCTATTCCGAATTCATGGGACACAACCCGCTGATTCAAACGATATCCAAGGTCAACTTTGCGCTGATAATGATCCATGTGGTTTGGGCCATCTTGATAACCAGACAAAACCGAGCCGCGAGAGGTCAGGGCTATGCTATCAATAATAAGTCTTCGCACTGGACTTCCCGAAACATGGGAATACTAGGAACGATTGTATTGATATTTCTTGTAGTACACCTTCGTCACTTTTATGCAGAGTTGCATTGGGGAACTACCCCTATGGTAACTTACGATGGTAAAGAAATGAACGATGCGTATACTTTGGTAGCTTATTGGTTCAGCAAAGCATGGTATTCCGGTTTATATGTAGTGTGTATGATTGGACTTGCCTTTCACTTATGGCATGGCTTTGCGAGTGCATTTCAGACCTTAGGTCTAAACCATGTGAAGTACAATCCTGTTATAAGTTTTGTAGGAAGAGCTTTTGCGATTATCGTCCCAGCTCTTTTTGCACTTATTCCAATAATGATGTTTTTAAAATAATATAGCCATTCAAGTATTATGACGCTAGATTCTAAGATTCCTGAAGGCCCAATAGGCGAGAAATGGACCAAGCATAAGTTTAACCTGAAATTGGTCAATCCGGCCAATAAGAGGAAGTACAAGGTTATTGTGGTCGGTACAGGATTGGCTGGAGCCTCTGCAGCCGCTTCATTGGCTGAATTGGGCTACAACGTGAAAGCATTCTGCTTTCAGGACAGTCCAAGAAGAGCACACAGTATTGCTGCACAAGGGGGTATCAATGCCGCCAAGAACTATCAAAATGATGGGGACAGCGTCTACAGACTTTTTTATGATACCGTAAAAGGTGGCGACTATCGTTCTCGCGAAGGTAATGTGCACCGATTGGCGGAAGTCAGTGTCAATATCATCGACCAGTGTGTGGCGCAGGGTGTGCCATTTGCTAGAGAGTATGGTGGATTGCTGGATAATCGCTCTTTTGGTGGAGCACAGGTATCAAGAACATTTTATGCCAGAGGGCAAACCGGACAACAATTGTTGCTGGGTGCCTATAGCGCACTCAACAGACAGATAGCCAACGGAAAGGTGGAGATGCACCCCCGTACGGAAATGCTGGACTTGGTAATGGTAGATGGTAAAGCCCGTGGTATTATTACCAGAAATTTAATCACTGGAAAGATTGAATCACACAGTGCGCATGCTGTATTGCTGTGCACCGGTGGTTACGGAAACGTTTTCTTTTTGTCTACCAATGCTAAGGGCTCTAATGCTACTGCGGCATGGCGTGCCCACAAGAAGGGCGCTTTATTTGGCAACCCTTGTTTCACACAAATCCATCCTACTTGTATTCCTGTTTCAGGAGATCATCAATCGAAATTGACACTAATGTCGGAGTCGTTGAGAAATGATGGTAGAGTATGGGTGCCTAAAACAGCTAAACCCGGATTGAAAGCGAAAGACGCTGTTAATATTCCTGAAGAGGAACGCGACTATTACCTGGAAAGAAAATATCCTTCATTTGGTAATTTGGTTCCACGTGATGTGGCTTCAAGAAATGCAAAAGAAGTATGTGACGAAGGAAGGGGAGTTGGTTCTGGGTTAGCCGTATTTCTTGATTTCTCTGATGCGATAAAACGCTTGGGTAAGGATAGCATCGAAGCAAAGTATGGTAACCTCTTCGATATGTATGCGCAGATCACAGGCGACAATCCTTATGAAATGCCGATGATGATTTATCCGGCTGTTCACTATACTATGGGAGGTCTGTGGGTAGATTATAATTTGATGACGAATGTGCCCGGACTTTATGCGTTGGGCGAAGCTAACTTCTCTGATCATGGCGCCAACCGATTGGGAGCAAGTGCCTTGATGCAAGGATTGGCTGATGGATACTTTGTTATCCCTTACACACTTGGTGATTACCTTGCGAACCTACCTTATGAGGAGGTTGGTACAGACCGACCTGAGTTTAAGGAGGCCATGGAAAACGTGAAGAGTAGAGTGGAAAAACTCTTAAGCATTAAAGGAAATAAAACGGTCGATCAATTCCATCGAGAGTTAGGGCTTACCATGTGGGAATATTGTGGTATGTCACGCACGGAGGAAGGACTTAAGACTGCTAAAAAGAAAATTCAGGAACTAAGAAAAGAGTTCTGGGAAAATGTAAACGTGGTAGGTGGATCAGGAGAACTCAATCAGGAGTTGGAAAAAGCAGGTCGCGTTGCAGATTTTATGGAATTGGGTGAGCTGATGGTAGATGATGCCCTTAATAGATCAGAATCGTGTGGAGGTCACTTCCGTGAAGAATCACAGACTCCTGAAGGAGAGGCAAAAAGAAAAGACGATGAATTCTCATATGTTGCCGCTTGGGAATACAAAGGTGATAATCAGCCTGAGGAACTTCACAAGGAGGAACTGAAATTTGAAAATGTAAAACTCACACAGCGTAGCTACAAATAATTATGAAGATCACATTAAAAGTTTGGAGACAAAAAAACAGCGAATCGAAGGGAGCATTTAAAACGTATCCCGTTGACGGTGTGTCAGAAGATATGTCCTTCCTTGAAATGATAGATATTCTGAACGAAAGCCTGGTGAAGAAGAATGAGGAACCCATCGCTTTTGATCACGACTGTCGTGAAGGTATCTGTGGTATGTGTAGTCTTTATATTAACGGGCGTCCTCACGGACCTGTGCAGACTACGACTTGCCAGCTACATATGAGATCATTCAAAGATGGTGAAACAATTACCGTGGAGCCATGGCGGGCAAAGCCATTTCCAGTGGTAAAAGACCTGGTAGTCGATCGTGCTGCGTTTGATAGAATTCAGCAGGCGGGTGGATATGTATCTGTCAACACGGGTGGTGTACCTGATGCTAACGAAATTCCAATTCCTAAAAGAATTGCCGATGAAGCGTTTGACTCAGCGACCTGTATTGGTTGTGGTGCCTGTGTAGCAGCTTGTAAAAATGCGAGTGCCATGCTTTTTGTGAGTGCAAAGGTATCTCAGTTTGCCTTGTTGCCACAAGGGCAGGTGGAAAGGAAAACCCGCGTAGAAAAAATGGTGGCACAAATGGATGAAGAAGGTTTTGGAGCGTGTACCAATACAAAAGCTTGCGAGGCCGAATGTCCAAAAGACATCAAGATTACTAACATCGCACGACTCAATAGAGAATATTTCAGTGCTAAAATGACCTCGAATAACGTCTAGTTTCTTACCCATAAAAAAAGGCCACCTTGAATTCAAGGTGGCCTTTTTTTATGTTTTCAATTTAGATTATTCGCTTTTACATACTCCGATTCCAACACGGCCATTAAACCCTTTGCTGGCAATGGATCCGATATTCCCTCCGGCCAACACAATGTCTCTTTCAGGGCCTACATCAGATAAGTGTACCTTAATAGAGGCTTCCAATCCAATGAGCTCATTGTAACTGAGTGGGGTTTCATTGGCCAGTTGTACGAAATTTGTTTCACTACGGCCAGTGCTACCAACTACCGGATTGAGGAGGGCAGCTACTTCTGCATCAGGTTCGGAAATATCTCCCAAATGCAAATGAACAGGCAATTTTACATCTCCGTCTGTTCCCTGCAGCTCTACCAAAATCAAAGCGGAGCCGTCTCGTTTTTCTTTAAAAGTGACCGTTCCGCTTACCGCAAAATCTGACGTTTGCTGAAGGGCATATGTAGCCTCATTTCCTGTAAAATCTGATACACTTTGACTTTCTTCACAGCCGTAAAGTGCCAAAATTATTACCAGAGCTCCTATCCAACTTTTCATAATTACTTCCGTTCTATGTTAAAATTACAATATTTTAAACGATCTTAACTTGTCCTACCGTATTAACAAAGTAGATTTGTTTTCAATTATCCGGCCTTTTTGGCACGGATGTGGTTATAACAGTATAACAAGCACATTAACCTTTTAGTTGGTGAATCGATTATATTTTATTCTCATAGTATGCCTTGGGTGTAGCCCGTCTTTAACCAATAATAGTTTAAAGACGGATTTGCAAAACCCACGTCCTGAGTGGTTGAGCGCCAAGCCAATGCAAGATCGCTATTATATTGGTATTGGGCATAGCGTAAAAGACGGGATAAACAACTACATACAATCCGCTAAAAGCAGTGCCCTGGAGGATATTATATCAGAAATCCGGGTAACCGTTTCTTCCACTTCCGTATTGAGCCAGATCGATGCCAATAAAGAATTTCAGGAGAAATATGAGCAAATTATAAAGACTACCGCATCGGATGAACTGCAGGAATATGAACAAGTGGATGCCTGGGAGGATGATCAGAATTACTGGGTGTATTACAGACTTTCAAAACAGCGCTATAAGGAAATTAAGGATGAACAAAAGCGCAATGCCGTAACGCTGGCATTGGATTTTTTCACCAAGGCAAAACAATCAGAACGGGCTGGTGATGATATTCAGGCCCTTGGTTTTTATTTCAAAGGGTTTGGCGCGATTGAAAAATACCTGGGTGACCCCATCCGACTGGAATACGAAGGCAAAGAGATTTTATTGACTAACGAAATTTATGCCTCCATACAGCAGATACTGGATCGCATCCAATTGGTTGCCAACCCTGCTGAAATTATGCTCAACCGTAGAGTGGCTTCAGGAACGGAAACAGTGGTGGTAACAGCGGTGTATAAAGATTCAAAAAAGGCAATTCCCGATTTGCCTTTGAAGGCCGCTTTTGAAAAAGGAGCGGGTGATGTTTTTCCTGAGTACAAAACGGATGCATCAGGACAAAGTAAAATTCTAATCACCAAAATCAGCTCTAAGGATGTAGAACAAACGGTAGGGGTGAAAGTAAACATGCTCAATTTTGCTGGGGCTAATGCATCCCCAATTTATTCATTGGTGGCGGAGCGCATGGTAGCTCCTAAAGTAAACGTATTGTTAAAAGTGCAAAGACCTATTGTTTACATCACCTCAGAGGAGAGGACACTCGGAGCTAATAAGTCAAATGATCAGATCACCAATAGGGTAAAGAACTTCCTCACCAGTTCCGGGTTTGAGTTTACGGATAGTAGGGGAAAGGCTGAGTTGTGGATGGACATCAATGCCAACTCGGAGAAAGGTGCCGTATCGGGAAGTATTTATATCACTTACGTGACAGCGGTAATTAAGGTGGTTACTCTTTCCGAGAACAAAGAGATATATGCTACCACATTGGATAGGATAAAAGGGTATAGCCTCGACTACGAGCGGTCCAGTCAGGAGGCTTATAATAAGTCATTAGAAGTGCTGGAAAAGGAAAAATTACCAGAATTATTGAACGCGATATTGCAATAAAAGGGACTAAAAACGGAAAATAATGAGTTGGCCTTATAATTGCATTGATTAACTTGCAAAACCAAATAAGAAATCGAATATGAAAAATTTAACTAAACTATCATTTATCCTTGTTGCTGTGGCAGCGCTTTTGATTGCCGGCTGTAAGGGAAAGGAAAAACTCCCTCAAGGTGAGCAGGAAATTATAGTACCTTGTTCCGGACCAGATTTTTTTACAACCAATAAATATTTCAGAGCTAATTCAATTGGTGAAAGCCAGGATCAGGTAACCTCTAAGAAAAAAGCATTGACTAACGCCAGAAATGAGTTAGCACAAAGCATCCAGACTACTGTAAAAACTGTTACTGACAACTACGTGAATTCACGTGAGATGAATAACAAAGAGCAGGTAGAGGAAAGATTTGAAAGCTTAAACAGAGAGGTAGTAGACCAAACCATTACTGGTGTGCGTACCCTTTGTGAGAAGTTGGTAAAAACTGAACAAGGAACTTACAAGACTTACGTAGCTATTGAGCTTTCTGCAGACGAGTTAGTGTCGAAGTACA
The DNA here is from genome assembly GCA_020436125.1 of Cyclobacteriaceae bacterium. Classification (GTDB taxonomy): domain Bacteria; phylum Bacteroidota; class Bacteroidia; order Cytophagales; family Cyclobacteriaceae; genus ELB16-189. The sequence goes on from JAGQYK010000001.1 coordinate 211,951, forward strand.
ACGAGCGTCTATCTAAAGATGAGATGTTGAAAATCGATTACGACTACGAGAAGTTCAAAGAAACTTTCGAAAAGGAAATGGCAAAAATGGGAAACTAATTCCCTGATGAATTAAAAGGAGCCCCTTGATTTCAAGGGGCTCTTTTTGTTTAACGAAATTCCTAAACATGTCAGTAGGATATTCAGGAACACCTTTAATTAAAAAACTGGGCATTAAACCAGGGCTTGCTATTAGGGTAGTGCAGGCACCTGAAGCCTACTGGGATTGGATAAGCCCATTGCCTGAGGAAATAAAAGTATTGACCAGAGCGAAGAAAGAAGGGGCAGACTTTATTCATCTTTTCACCAAGGAAAGGAAAAAATTTGAAAGGGAGTTTTTGAAACTCAAAGTTGAACTAAAAAAAGACGGCATGCTATGGGTTTCGTGGCCCAAGAAATCCTCCAAGGTAGCATCAGACCTGGATGAAAATATCATTCGTAACTTCGGCCTTAACAATGGATTGGTAGACGTAAAAGTATGCGCAGTAGACGAAGTGTGGTCAGGTTTAAAATTTATGTATCGGGTGAAAGACCGATAAACTAAAACTGCATCCTGGATCTTCTATTGAAAAAGGGCTTGAGCACAGTCCTGTCCAATAAAAGAAAGGCCAGCCCCATATTCAACGCAATAATAGAATTGACAATCAATTTTCCACTGAATGGTATGTTGGGTAAGGCAGGTGTAGTTATTCCGGTGGGTAACTTAACTGGATTCAAAGAGAGCATACCGTTGAGCTCATTGAAAATACCTGTATCCACTAAGCTGGCACCAATGCCCATGGCGACCAGAATGCCAGCCAGTAAGATCAACCCATTTTTTGGGGTAAGCATCGAAGAGGCAGGCACTTTGTCCAGGTTTCGCATTACGCTTTGTGTGAAATTATTTGAAGGATGAAGCAATGTGTTATGCTCCAGCGATTGTTGGATCAACTTTAAAACTTCCAGCCTGTTGCGCAACTCCTCAGAAGTGCTCAACCCGTTTTTTACTTTCTCCAGTTTTTCACCGGTCAGCGTTCCGTCCAGATAGGCTATGAGTAATTCGTCAATTTCTTGTGATATCTTTTTCATATCAATGATACTATAAAGTTAATGCTTCTTTTTGTAAAATACTTTTCAATTCATCCGCCATACGTTGCCTTGCCCGATGGATCCTCACCTTGGTGGTATTGATCTTCTGTCCCATAATATCGGCTACTTCCTCCAATGAAAATTCTTTTAAGTAAAACAGTTGAAGGGAGAGCCTGTCGGCTTCATTCAGCTTGTTCAATGCCTGATCGATAAATATGCTTTTGTCTTCCTTTTCCAATGTATTATCCGTCTCCCCAGCGTGATTAAAAGTATGGTCAATTGACTGAAACACCCTTTTGTTCTTGCGCTTGTGGCTAATGGCCGTATTAAAAACGATTCGGTACAGCCAGGTAGAAAAACGAGCACCTCGTTTAAATCCCTTGAGGTAGTGGAATGCTTTAATAAAGGCATCCTGGGCTACTTCTTCTGCATCGGCTTTGTTTTCGGTTATCTTAAAGGCGATGGTAAAAGCATAGCTTTTATACTGGTCTACGAGCTGTGCGTAAAGCTGCTTTTCACCCGCCAAAATGCGGTCAATAAGTGTGTTTTCTTCCTGAACTGTGATCACGTGCCTTGGACGCAGGGTTTGACGATGAAGTTACACAATAATAATAGCAGGGTGATAAAATAATTTTTTCATTAGCTTGTAACCACGGCACCGAGGGTTGCGTCAAAGGGCCAAAAACAATAAGACTATGGATGTAGCAGTATTAGGGGTAATGATCCCCATCATCGGAATAATAGGTGCATTTATCATAATAGGTTATTTGCGCAAGTTTCAAAATATGGAGCGAATGGCCATCATTGACAAAGGCCTTGATCCTTCCTTATTTAAATCAGAACGTGTTACAGCAGCAGCGTTGCGCGCTTCTCTTTTACTCATCGGAGCAGGTTTAGGTTTGCTAATGGGGTATTGGTTAGATCGCACCTTTGGCATGGATGACGTGGCCTACTTCTCTATGATCTTCATTTTTGGAGGAATAGGATTAGGGGTAGCCTACTTAGTGGAGGAGCGCAAAAACGCAGCGCAGAAATAAACACTCCCAATTTTTTACTTGCAATCTCCCATTCAATGCGGAAGGGAGATTGCCGCTATGATAACCTTTGTTAGCTATACAACCAAAGTCCTATGGTGAGCATGGCTATCGAAATCAGAATGATAGAAAACAGATTCACTAGTATTCCCGCCCGCATCATTTGTTTTACAGAAATGTGCCCGCTCGCAAATAGGATGGCATTCGGGGGTGTAGAAATAGGCATCATAAAAGCACAACTGGCAGCAAACGCTACAGGCATGGCAAGAATGATCGGGTTAATTTGAAGTCCATCAGCAATACCTAATACCACCGGAACAAATATGGTTGTAAGGGCCACGTTGCTCATCAACTCAGTCAAAAACATCGACAACCCGGAGAGGGTAACAATCAATGCACCTGTTGATAAATTTCCTTGCTGTGCTATTTGATCTCCGATCAGTTGCACCAGGCCTGCATCGGCCATAGCCTGAGCTAGTGAGAGTCCGCCACCAAAGAGTAATAATATTCCCCAAGGTAGGTTTTTCATATCTCCCCATTCCAGAATAAAGGTAGAACTCTTTATGTCGATGGGAGTAATAAACATCAGAATACCTCCCGTCATGGCAATGGTCGTATCATCTAAAAGATTGGTGCCAATAAGCGCGTTGATATTTTGGCGAAAGATCCAGAAGAAACAAGTAAAACCGAAGATGATCAATACTCGTTTCTCTTCCTTTGAAAACGCACCAAGCCCTTTCAGTTTGGATTGGATCAGTTCAGCAGATCCTTCCACCGACCGAAGTCCATTGCGATAAAGTATCTGCGTGATAGTAATATAGCAAGCTGCTAATATGGAGAGCATCAAAGGTACTCCGATCACCATCCAGGTGGCAAAACTCACGTCCTGATCATAAAAACGTTTGATGAATCCTACAGTCACCACATTAGGTGGTGTACCAATGATGGTAGCAATGCCTCCAATGCTGGCAGCATAGGCAATGCTCAGCATTAGTCCTGTGGCAAACTTTTCAAACTTGGGTTTGTCGGCTTCACTGATTTCTCCTGCTAATAGTTTGGTCACCGAAGTGGCTATAGGAAGCATCATTACAGCGGTGGCGGTGTTGCTGATCCACATACTGATGAGTGCGGTGGATAGCATGAAGCCCATGATGATGCCGTTACCACTTGTTCCGGTAAGGCGTATGAGGTTGAGGGCGATGCGGGTGTGAAGGTTGTGCTTCTCTAAACCCAGAGCAATCATAAAGCCGCCCATAAATAGAAATATAATACTATCACCATAAGGGGCTGCTGCTTCTCTTGCTGTGGCCACTGTAAAGAGTGGAAACAGAATCATTGGCAAAAGTGCCGTCACGGGGATGGGGGCCGCTTCACTCACCCACCAGGTCACCATCCAGGCGCCTAGCGCTAGCACCACCGCGCCTTTATAAGACAGTGCAGTGGGTTCAAGCACGAAATAGACCAGGGCAAATAGTACAGGGCCAAGGATAAGGCCAACAGTTTTGCTTTTAGATGCGGTGGCAGTCAAAGGGATTGGGGCTTAAGTGGAATGAAAACAAGATAGTATTCTTCAGAGGCAAAGCCAACTGATTTTGTGCAAGTAAAAAGGCCTGATTGCTCAGGCCTGAAATGCACTAAAAACGATTAGTTATTTTATTGAGTTTTTGGGTTCGCGGGTTTCACGATGATGGTCCTGCCATCCAATTCCGTTTCATTTAAGGCGGCAATGGCGTTGTTACCTTCCTCATCGTTGGGCATTTCTACAAAACCATAACCCTTAGATCGACCAGTGTCTCGGTCGGTAATGATTTTGGCAGAAGAGACCTCTCCGAACTGGGCAAAAGCTCTTTCCAGTTCATCATGTCCGGTTTTAAAATTGAGTCGAGCAACGAAAATGTTCATGACAGCATATTAGGTTAAAATTGTATTCAAGGGAATGCCGGTGCTTTTTGAGCACTCAGCCAAACCATTGTGATACAAAATAAAAATTAATTGATAAATATTCAAGGAGGGGAGAAGATGAAACTAATTCATGATCAGTTCTCTCGCATTTTCTTTTGCCAAAGGGGAAGGTTTTTCACCACCAATCATCTTGGCGATTTCTTCAATCCGTTCTTCTTCTGTCAATTTTTTTATCTGACTGATTGTTTTTGTACTCTTCGAATCCTTATAAGCATAAAAATGACAATCCGCCTTTGCTGCAATTTGTGGGAGGTGACTAATGGCTAGCAACTGATGTCCTGCCGCCATGGATTTCATCATTTTGCCTAATCGCATGGCAATCTCACCAGATACTCCCGTATCAATTTCGTCCAGGATAAGGGTAGGCAGCGCTGTTTTTTCTGCCAGTAAGTATTTGATACAAAACATCAGCCTTGAAAACTCTCCACCGGATGCCACCTGTGCCAACGATCGTACTGCTATCCCCTTGTTGGCACTGAATAATAATTCGATGCTGTCAATACCTGAAACAGTAGGTGTTCCTGTATGATGTTCTACAGTAAGTTGCGCTTCCGGAATACCCAACTCATTCAGTAAAGTGATCATTTGCTTACAAAAGCCTTTAAAGCTTTTGGAGCGCGAGTGACTTAGTGTACTGCCCTTTTCGTTGAGCCTTACAATGGCTTCATCCAGTTTCTTTTTCAGATCATCCAGTTCATCATCAAGGTTACTGGTTTTGTCTGCTTTGTTTTGCAAATCGTTTTGCAGCTGAAGTAGTTCGGCTACAGATCCCAGCCTGTGCTTTTGTTGTAATTGATAAATAAGACTTAGTCGTTCTTTGGCTTCTTCAATTTTTTCAGGATCGAAATCTATTTTCTCTTCCTCCCCCTCCGCCTCGCTGATGATGTCGTTCAGTTCTATCCTCACACTTTCAAACCTTTCTGCGAGTCGTTGGTAGTGATCGGAGTAACTGCTCAAAGAACTCATGATAGTACGAGCTTCCCCTAAAATTCCGGAAGCAGAAATATCAGCACGATCAAGCTGGGCAAGGAGTTGATTAAATTTTGTTTTAATGTCCTCCGCATGCTCCATTATTTTGAGCGCAGCTTCCAGTTCAGTTTGTTCGTTTTCTACCAGATGGGCTTTGCTGAGTTCCTCCAATTGAAATTTCACAAAATCTGATTCCTGTCGTAGTACGTTAGCTTCGTCCTCTAGCGCGTTATAAGCTTCTCGTGTAATCACGTAATGTTGCCATGCATTTTTATACTCCTCTCGAAGTTTTTCATTGGCCGCAAAAGCATCAATCACACTGAGTTGAAAGGCGCGATTGCCCAGGTCTAGTGTTTCGTGTTGAGAGTGAATGTCCATCAGTCGCATCCCAATCTTTTTCATGATGTCGAGTGTTACGGGCGTGTCGTTGATGAACGCACGACTTTTTCCGTTAGGACTGATTTCTCTGCGGATAACGGTTTGTTTGTCGTAATCTAAATTTTCGTTTTCAAACAACGGCTGCAGATCATAAGCACCGATATCAAAAGTACCTTCGGTAATACACTTCTCTTTTTCGTTCCACAGCACCTTGGTGTCGGCCCGGTTGCCCAACAACAAACCCATGGCGCCTAACATGATGGACTTACCCGCACCCGTCTCACCTGTAATCACATTCAGGTGACGGGATAAATCCATCTCCAGATGATCGATAAGGGCGTAATTTTTTATGGTGAGGTGAGTAAGCATTGGTTTTTTTAGATGCCTTTATCATGTTGTCAAAAGACAATTACAATATTAATTTATTTAGGTCAGAATCGATAGTAGTGTTGAATCCCGCAGTCTGTATTGTCCCTCACCCCCTGCCAACTACTATGAAAAGCCATCGATCCCTTTCGCACGTCATCGCCACTCCGCCAGCTGGCGGAGTGGCGATCTCCTAACCATGAAATGGAGACTTTGCTTGCGGTTGGTGTTATCAGCAATCCGCTTTTGTGATCCCTCACCCCGACCCTCTCTCCGCCAGTAGGCGGACGCGGCCTAGGGAGAGGGGGCAGTACGAACTATCTATGAAATACTAACTAACCGCCTAAGCACGTCATCGCCTGCCTATGCGAGCTTAGCCTGTGTGTAACATTCTGTGTGGGCATATGCTACGGCAGGCAGGCGAAGGCAGGGAGGCGCGCAGGTGACTGTGGCGATCTCATAGCTATGAAATGGAGACGTTTACATAAAACGGTTACCCCTCTGAATGACGGGATAGTGAAGGTTGTGCTTTGAATTTCACGCGTGACCTGCGGTTTGCTTGCGGTTGGTGTTATCACCAATCCGCATTTAATTACTAATAATCTTCTGATAAATGTTGCGCTTGGGATCTACGCTGTTGAGAATATCATAAGCCTCTCTGCGCACATTCAAATTGCCATCGGAAAAGATGTTCACCAACTCATTGGCTTTGGTGTCGAAAAAGGAAACTACGAAAATGGCATTGGGATAGATGGTCCACACCGTCTTAAGGTTCTTAAGCACATTAAGCACCACCGTCCTGCTTTGATCAGGCGTTTTTTCAAATGTGTCCAACGCCTGCCTATGGTAGCGATAGGTGTTCTTCCTCAACTCCACCATCTGCGGGTTGTTGAGGTTTTCGATCAACGCATAGCGGTTCCTGTTGCTACCCAACGCCTGCCACCCCGGACGATTGGAAGGCTGCGCATTGTTCACTACGGTAAGGGCTTTTTGAAAGTAGGGCGTGCCTCCCAGCTCTCCGAAAGAATCGTAATCCATGCCCAACACGATATAAGCATAGAAGGCCAGCATAGAAGTGAGGTTGCTGATGTACGTATTATCGTTGTACTCCAGCGGTAGCGATTCGATGTATTCAAACTCCCACTCACGATCAGCAAAGTTGAGTAATACAGTTTCATAATTGGTATTGTACACCGGCCTGGCAGCTGTGATCTGGGCGTTGGCAGTAAAATTACCAATAGAGGGCATCTTGGTGATGTTGAGAAAAAGCGTGCCGTTGATTTTCTCGTAGTTCTTATAGTTGTCGTTGGTCCACTTGCGGGTGTTCAAAAAATTGGCGAAAGCCCGTTCCATATCCTTGAAGATAGCGCGGTCGGTCGTCTGCACCTGCTCGGCATTCACCACCACCTTAAAATTGAGCTCCTGACCAAAGAGCACAGTGGCAGTGCAGGTAAAGATCAAAAAGGTAATAATTCTATGCATAGCGTTGTACTATAGCATTAACGATGTCGGTGGCGACTTCTTTCTTATTCTTTAAGGAAAATTCGAAAACTTCTCCCTTTTTGTCAATCAATTTGATTTTGTTGGTGTCGTGGCCAAATCCGGCTCCCTTGTCATTCAACGAGTTGAGCACGATCAAGTCAAAATTTTTGGCTTCGATCTTCTTCATGGCATTTTGCTCTTCGTTTTCTGTTTCCAAAGCAAAACCGACAATAAACTGTCCGTTCTTCTTTTGCTTACCCAACTCAGCAGCAATATCATGGGTTTTCACCAGTTGCAGCGTAAGGTCGTTGTCTTTCTTTTTGATCTTCTGATCAGCAACGGTGGCAGGCCGGTAATCCGCCACGGCAGCGGAAAGTACCGAAATATCTGTTGTTGGAAATACCTCCCTGCAGGCTTCAAACATATCGGCAGCGGAGGTCACGTTTTTTATGTCAATGTCCGGATGCGAAAGGGTAAGCTGGGTGGGGCCTGTTACCAGCGTCACTTTGGCACCTGCGTTGGCCAAGGCCTCTGCAATGGCAAAGCCCATCTTGCCGCTGGAGTTGTTACCAATGAAGCGTACAGGATCCAGCGCTTCGTGCGTGGGTCCTGCCGTTACTAAAGCGCGCTTACCGCTAAGCTTTTTTTTTTTTTTTAATAATTGATTCAGTTGGTTGTGCTACAATCTCTTCCGGCTCGGCCATCCTGCCGGTGCCCACCAGCCCGCTGGCCAGTTCGCCATGGCCAGGTGCTATAGTGTGGTTGCCATAACCTTGCAGCGATTGTAAATTCTTTTGAGTAGAGGGATGCTTCAACATATCCAGGTCCATAGCCGGAGCTACAAACACAGGGCAGCGTGCGGAAAGGTAAACCGCCAATAAAAGATTGTCGCACTCCCCATGCGCCATCTTCGCGAGGGTGTTGGCACTGGCCGGGGCAATTACCATGGCATCGGCCCACAGCCCCAGGTCTACATGGTTGTTCCATTCTCCTGCCTCGTTTTTCACAAACTGAGACAGCACTGGATGTTTAGAAAGCGTGGAAAGGGTAAGAGGGGTGATGAAATCTTTGGCAGATTCCGTCATGATCACCTTCACCTCAGCACCTTCTTTCACTAACAAGCGTGTAAGAACAGCTGCTTTGTAGGCGGCAATACTTCCCGTAACCCCCAGGATGATTTTCTTTCCTTTCAAGGTTGTTTATTCTGAGATCTCCTCAGCGCCACGCATGCGGAAGTTCAGCTTACCCTCCAAAAACTCTTCAGTAGCGGTAGTAGTAGCCTTTGGCATACGCTCGTAAAACTTCGAGATTTCAATTTGCTCGCGGTTTTCAAAAACTTCCTCCAGGTTGTCTACCGTAGTAGCAAACTCAGCAAGTTTAGCATTCAATTCTTCTTTGATGTTCACTGCGATCTGGCGCGCACGGTGAGAGATCACTACTACAGAATCGTAAATGTTGCCTGTAGGGTCAATGATCTTTTCAATGTCGCGGGTGATAATAGAAGGTTGTACAATGGCCATATGATTATGAATTATTTGTTTTGTATTGATTGACTTTTGCTATGCTGTCTGAATAATATTTCTCAGCCTCTCTTAAAAACTGACTTTGCGGATAATTATCGATGAATTCAGTATAAAATTCTATTACGGTTGTATATCGCTCTTTTTGCAGGCTGGGCAAACTTTGTGTGGCCAGTTTATACTGCGCCTCCACTTTTAAAAATGCCATCTCCTCCATGTATTGCGAATCAGGGAAACTCTCTCTGAAAGAATCAAAGGCGATGATCGCTGCTTTGTACCTTTTTATTTTGAGATAAAGCTTCGCGTTTTCAAAACTCTTCTGCTCCAGTTTCTGCTGACTTTCTATGATCACTTTAGTGGCCTGCTCTACAAACTCACTCCCGGGAAACTGATTAATAAATGTCTGCATGGCTGCCATCGCTTCAATACCACTGGTTTGATCCAGGTTATAAGACGGAGAAGCTACAT
>JAGQYK010000200.1 GCA_020436125.1 Cyclobacteriaceae bacterium
GCTGTGTGCCACCATACATAAGTCACTACCAAAATAGCGCTTTTTGTGTTTCCGTTCAAATTCCGGAAAAACTTAGCAAAGAACTTATTACATTTAAGGATGCGGAGCCTGCGCGAAGCCAAGCACAATAGAAGCTTCGGCAAGTCATTCAGAAATAAGCTATCTTGAGAAGCACAAAAAGCAGCGGCAAGACCTACGCTCTTTCAGATACGCAGTGAAGCACATGACACATACATATTGTTACCAGCCGTTTTTTCAGTCCAAGGACTTCCGAGTTTTTGTCCATCAGATACAACCGGTTGAACAATTGCCGATGAACGAGCACTTTTCTTCCAAATCGTTTGCACATGAACAAATTAGATCACTCCTCAGTTTGGCTCTATCTTCAGAATGAATGTTCAAGTACCTTCAAAGAAAAGTGCGTATAGATCAATTCACTAGTAGCTGTCCATTCCTCGATGCAACAAGAATTTTCATGCACTTTAAGCTACTGGATCAGTCAAGGAAGTGATAATTTTAATGGCTGGTAACGCCCATGTATGCGCTGTGTGCCACCATACATAAGTCACTACCAAAATAGCGCTTTTTGTGTTTCCGTTCAAGTTCCGGAAAAACTTAGC
>JAGQYK010000201.1 GCA_020436125.1 Cyclobacteriaceae bacterium
CAAATTCCGGCGAAATGGTGCTGCGCCGTGCCCAGGTTTTGATCACCTTTTTCTGTCCACTGTTGTTCAACTTCTCCAGTTTGTCGAGAAGTTTTTTGTCGATATACGGACCTTTTTTCAACGATCTGGCCATAGAAAAATCCTTTATTTACCGCGACGTTTTACAATAAACTTATCCGAGTGCTTGCGCTTCTTACGGGTCTTCAAGCCTTTACTCAATTGCCCCCAGGGGGAACAAGGATGGCGACCACCGGAAGTGCGGCCTTCACCACCACCCATAGGGTGATCCACCGGGTTCATAACCACCCCACGAACATTGGGACGGCGACCACGCCAGCGGGTACGCCCGGCTTTGCCCAGGGATTCGTTAAAATGATCGCCGTTGCCAACCGTTCCGATGGTGGCATAACAGGCAACCAGAAAGCGGCGAACCTCACCGGACGGCATTTTCAGCAAAGCGTATTTCCCTTCCCGGGCCATCAGCTGAAGTCCGGCACCGGCACTGCGACCGACCTGACCACCCTTACCGGGGATCATTTCGATATTGTGGACCGTGAGACCAAGGGGAATGTTAGCCAGCGGCAACGCATTTCCGGGACGCACTTCGACGTTCTCCCC
>JAGQYK010000202.1 GCA_020436125.1 Cyclobacteriaceae bacterium
CTCCGCTCGGTGGCTCAGAATGACGGCAACTACTATCGGAGTTTAAACCTTAGCGAAGACGTTCATAGGTCAGCTGTATTTTAAAGTAAGTTGCTACTACCCCCTCTCCTTTGGAGAGGGTTGCCTGCCTGCCGCAATGCATGAAGGCAGGGGGTGAGGGATTTCAAATGGTTCTACTTTTTTCCCCTTAACTAGCGCGGAAGTTACTTCCGTGCTCAACGAGGCTACCCTTGGCCACGGCAGGATGAGGTATTCCTATTTCATTGTATCTTTATATCAATGCGCACTACAATAAATTGGCAAAGTCTGTTTTTGCTATGGCTGCCCGGGGTGGGGCTGGCCCTACTGAGTTCGTATTATGTACTTACCAGGTTGCACAAAGTGATCTACTGGGAATCCACTACAGGAACCATCACGGGTGTGGTGGTCGAAGAGTCCGGTGACGATTGGACCTATTATGAAAAAGCTGAGTTTGTCGATCCTACAGGCAAAACGCTAGAAGCCATCGCTTTCTCCGGAGTGGGGGCAGAAGAGGATGTGCCCACAGGAGAAGTAACCATTCTTTACGATCCAGCCGATCCCTCCAATGCCACGATCTTCAAGC
>JAGQYK010000203.1 GCA_020436125.1 Cyclobacteriaceae bacterium
ATTGTGTATGATTTGTATTGTGGTACGGGAAGTATTGCCTTGTATATTGCAAAATATTGCAAGCAAGTTGTTGGTATCGAACAAATAGATGATGCGATTATTGATGCTCGAGAAAATGCACAAATAAATCAAATTTCAAATGCAAAATTTTTTACAGGAACAGTAGAAAAATTGTTAGATGAAGCGTTTATCCGAGAAAATAAAATGCCAGATATTGTTATCCTGGACCCACCTCGTGCTGGATTGCACAATCAAGTCGTTGAAACCTTATTGATAGCAAAACCCAAACGCATTGTTTATGTAAGTTGTAATCCTGCAACACAAGCCAGAGATGTGCAATTGTTGTCTGCTCAATATAATTTATTGGAAAGTCAGGCAGTGGATATGTTCCCACATACTTATCATATTGAAAATGTAGTGTTATTAGAATTAAAAGAAGAAGCATAAAATGACCCAACAAGGAAAAATAAATACACTTTTCTTGTCGTATGATGGCATGACAGACAGCTTAGGGCAATCGCAAGTTTTGCCATATTTAGTTGGATTATCTAAACAAAATTTTCATATTACCATCATCAGTTTTGAAAAAGAAGAAGCTTT
>JAGQYK010000204.1 GCA_020436125.1 Cyclobacteriaceae bacterium
TTTTTTTTTTATTTTACTTTGACGGAAATATTAGACCAAATCAACGAAAAAGGATTTCACAAACTCTACATTGACGGAGGAACCACAATAAGAAGTTTTCTGAAAGAGGATTTAATTGACGAAATGACGCTTACAACAATTCCGATTCTATTGGGTGGTGGTTCATCTTTATTCACTGACCTCCCAAAGAAACTCAAATTTGAACTAATTGAATCAAAAACATTTCTGAACCAGATAACACAGAATCATTATAAACGGAAAAGATAAAATACGAAATGCCAACAAAACCTATACGCAATGCCCTTCGGGACACTGCGCATAGCCAAACCGTTGTACCACATATGAAAAACCGAAATCTAACATACATAATTGGGATTTTCATTCTACTTCTGACTTTTGACTTAAAAGCTCAAACGCCTGAAATGGAAACTAACGAAAACCGAATTGACAGAGATTTTGTTTCATCTTCTGAAGTCAAGGAAAAAATCAATGGACAAAGCTATACCGAAAATGAAATCAATCTGATTTTAGAAAAAGCTAACGACAGCTTATACTCTATTTATGTTTTCAATAAAACGACTGATTCATTAAAAATTTCA
>JAGQYK010000205.1 GCA_020436125.1 Cyclobacteriaceae bacterium
GGGGCCAGCGCCCCAGTTCGCGCAGCTTGTCGGCGAAGGTGGGCAGCGTGCCATCGGCAAAGGCACCTCCATCCAACACCCGGAGTTGTTCCTCGGTGTGGCTCAGGAAGTGGTCCCGGCGGTGAAGGGTCCTGGTGGCCGTCGCCATGTCACATCATCATCTTCTTCGCCCGGCCCATCATCTGGGTGCCGTGCACCAGCGAGGCACCGCTCCGGATCGCGGCCGCCACATGCACGGCCTCCATCATCTCCTCCTCGCCCACCCCACGCTGTAGGCCGTCCTGCGTGTAGGCATCAATGCAATAGGGACATTGGATGGCGTGCGAAACGGCCAGGGCGATGAGCGACTTCTCCCGTTCGGTGAGGGCGCCCTCCTTGAAGACCTCGCCATACCAGTCAAAGAACTTGCGGGCCAGTTCGCGGTCCCATTCGGCGATGTCCCCGAAGCGGCCCAGGTCGGCGGGATCGTAGTAGGTCTCTTGGCTCATGCCTGGTGGTGTTGCAGGTTGAAGGTTGAAGGTTGGAGGTTGGGGCATCAACGACCGTTGAGGCGCCAGTCGTAGTCGAGGAAGAGCACCTCCGCGTCGGGCCTTACG
>JAGQYK010000206.1 GCA_020436125.1 Cyclobacteriaceae bacterium
AAACCCTGCCAACAAACGCAACATCGATGTTATTATGGTAGGCACGGGACTTGCCGGAGGAAGTGCCGCCGCAACGCTTGCTGAATTGGGCTACAACGTAAAAACATTCTGTTACCAAGATTCCCCGCGTAGGGCACACTCCATAGCCGCACAGGGAGGTATAAACGCAGCCAAAAACTATCAAGGCGACGGCGATTCAAACTATAGATTATTTTACGATACCATAAAAGGAGGCGATTACCGTTCGCGCGAAGCAAACGTTTACCGCCTTGCTGAGGTTTCAGCAAATATTATTGACCAATGCGTGGCCCAGGGTGTTCCCTTTGCGCGTGAATATGGTGGGTATTTGGACAACCGTTCCTTTGGCGGTGTGTTGGTTTCACGTACTTTTTATGCGAAAGGACAAACCGGCCAACAATTGCTTCTGGGAGCGTATTCCGCAATGAACCGCCAAATAAACCGTGGAAAAATCACTCCTTACAATCGCCACGAAATGCTGGATTTGGTAATTGTTGACGGAAAAGCGAGGGGGATTATTGCCCGCGATTTGGTGACGGGAGAGATTGAAAGACACTCCGCACATGCCGTGGTT
>JAGQYK010000207.1 GCA_020436125.1 Cyclobacteriaceae bacterium
CGTACAACACCAAGAAAAATTGTCAATAAATACAATCAAATTATTAGAAAAAGTTTTGAGCAATTTGGAATTGCATTTGATATTTATCACAGGACTTCAGAGCCAATTCATTATGAAACGTCTCAAGAGATTTTTAATATTTTGAATGATAAAAATGCATTTGACATCATTGAAAATGAACAATATTACGATGCTAAAGCAAATCAGTTTTTGGCAGATAGATACATTATAGGAACTTGCCCAAAATGTGCAAATGAAAATGCCTATGGCGATCAGTGTGAAAAATGTGGTACTTCTTTAAATCCAACAGATTTAATTCATCCCAAATCAACCTTAACAAATTCAACACCAATTCTCAAAAAAACAAAACATTGGTTTTTGAAATTAGATCAGCAGCAAGATGCTATTAAAGAATGGTTGGAGTCAACTGCAGAAAAAAATAATTGGAAAGCACATGTTATTGGTCAATGTAAAAGTTGGCTAAATGATGGTCTTCGTCCTAGAGCGATGACTAGAGATTTAGATTGGGGAATTCCTGTTCCGGCTAATATCGAAGGCTCAGAAGGTAAAGTTTTATATGTTTGGTTA
>JAGQYK010000208.1 GCA_020436125.1 Cyclobacteriaceae bacterium
AGTGGTTGAATGCACCGCACTCGAAATGCGGCATGGGTGCAAGCTCATCGGGGGTTCGAATCCCCCCCTCTCCGCCAAACTTCGCCTCTGGCTTCGTTTGGCAGGCTAAACTTCGCTTTCAGCGCACATTCTGTGCTATAGCTTAGTTTGAAAGGCTAAAGAGGTGCAACAGAGGTTGAATTGATAATTTCTGCACCACTTTAGAGATTTGAGTTGTTGAAAGCGTTCTTATAATGTGGTTTGTATATGTTATTAAGAGTGATCAGCATCCTTTTATTTACATTGGATTTACTTAAAATGTAGAAAAAAGGTTAGCCTCTCATAATGAAGGTTTGAATCAATCAACCAAGCATTATGCGCCTTTTAGTTTAGAAGCCTATATGGCCGTAAAAACTAAAAGCAAGGCGATAGCATTGGAGAAATACCTTAAGACGGGCTCAGGGAAGGCTGTTTTGAAAAAGAGATTTCTCACCTGATCAAATTAATTGGCCTTCAAGGGCGGGGCTACAGGCTTTTGGGGGTCTACCCAACGAAGCCGAAGGCGTAGTTTGGTCCGGTAGCTCAACTGGATAGAGCATCAGCC
>JAGQYK010000209.1 GCA_020436125.1 Cyclobacteriaceae bacterium
GCTGTAAGTGGCTCGCTCCCTTCCTGGGTAGACCGCCATGCAGCGGCCTACCAGCTCTCGGTTTCCATTGGATCGAACAAAGAGGAGGTCGCCGTCATGGAGGAAATAGTCCGCCGCAGGCAGTTCATTGAGTTCAATGAATCCAAGGCTATCGAAATCATCTAGCGCAGCCTTGGATTTGAAATCGCCCACGCCCAGATAGCGAACAGTCACGCCACTCTCGCCCTTGCCGAAGTTAAGGCCATTCTTGAACGAGCCATATGAATCAAGGGAGCCGACCTTCCACCCCTTCTCATTCCGCACCGGATCGCCAAACATCGCCAGAAACACACTCTTGAGCAGGTCGTCGAGCTGTTGCAGGTGTTCTTTGCGCTGGGAGATCAGTCCTTCCACTTTGCTGAGTAGATGGGCAATGCGGATTTGATCGTCGAGGGGCGGGAACGGAATTTCTAGGTTGAGAAAGTCCGTCTTCGTCAGGGTGCGACGCCGTGCAACGGCACCTTGCATGCGCGAGGCATATGAACTCCTTGCCTGCGTCGACCGCAAATATCGCTCAAGGTAGGGAATGTGGGAATC
>JAGQYK010000020.1:0-5008 GCA_020436125.1 Cyclobacteriaceae bacterium
GGATGAGTACAATCATAAACAGCGCTGAGACCATCAGCAACAGACCACCCTTTAGAAAGAAGGTATCAGCAGCAAGCAACGGATTGTTGGCCACAAAAAGGAATGTAACCATGGCCGAAAACAAAACAATCAACACAGAAAAGCGCCAGTGCCACAACACGAACATGGCTGCACCAATCAATAAGGCCATGTAGTTGAGGTTTTGTCCCAGTAATCCCTCCTCGTTAATGTACTGATAGGTAAACGCGTTTTGAAATGAGATGAGTACAAACGGAACCAGTGCCACGATATAAGAAGAGAACTTCAGTTTCCTTCTTACCATAATAGTACCAATGGTAATCAGGGAAACACAGAGGCGAATTACAAGAAGCGTGGACCAACCTTGCGGGATGTTGATATAATCAGTAATGGCAAACACTGGATCAAAGGTAGCGGCTACCCAGGCGGCTGTGAGGTGAAATTTACCCGTTGTCTTCTCCAACTCCTGTTGCCACACAGAAGCAGGAACCCTTCCTATCTGGCCTTCAAATTCAGATGTACTGTCCGTCATGTTACCTGAGAATGTCCTCTTAACAATTCAATTTTTCAAGATAATGATAATCGATTTGGTAAGCTTCCTTTAACGCATCGATCTTCCCTTGGATAACAGCTAAATCAGGTTTGTGTTTTGACTTTACACCTACCAGCATCGTATTTTTTCCGGTGTGTTCACTCGATATGAATTCAAAGATGTTGGACTTATAGTTATTGCGCTCCAACACTAAAGCCCGGATGGTATCAGTCACCATTTCAAATTCACGTTCTTTATAGATCCCATATTTAAGCAGTGGGTTTTTATATTCTTTACCCTTTAGCTGCTGGCGAATTTGTTTATGACAGCAGGGAGCGCAAACGATCAAGTCAGCATTGGCATGTATACCCTTGGCGATAGCATCATCAGTAGCCGTATCACAGGCATGGAGGGCAATGAGTATGTCTACTTCGGTTAATTCAAAATCATTAATGGAACTACATACAAACTGAAGTTGTTCAAAACCACATACTTCAGCTGCCTTATTGCATTTGTCGACCAGGTCTTTTCTCAATTCTACACCAGTTACTACCACATCGTGCTGTAGTTTATTTCTCAGGTAATCATACAATGCAAATGTGAGATACCCTTTACCTGCTCCCATGTCTACAATGCGGATCGCACCAGGGAATTCAGCAGATTGAATAAGATCCTCCATCACTTCCAGATACTTGTTGATTTGTCTGAACTTATCGGCCATCTTCGGAATGATTTTGCCCTGCGCATCTGCAATGCCCAGTTGAATCAAATAAGTATCTCCCTCCCTCGCCCGCTTTCTCTTCTGTTTATCGTGGGTAACTCCCAAAGCTGTTTGGGTGGCATCAGTGGTAGTGATTACCATTTTTCCTTTTTTTGAAATAATCAATACAGAGTCTACTTTGGTGGTAAACAAGGTGCCGATTTTAAATTCCGTGCCCAGCAATTCCCTTACCTTGTTGATGCCCTCCAACAAGCTGTAGTTCTTCACAATGTCATTGGTGGTATTATGAAAAGTAAATGACAGTTGCTGCCCTTCTTTCAATACGACCGGTTTGACGTAGATATTCTGCAGTTCTGATTTTCTGGCAGGCTTGCTCAGCGTTAGTTTCACAAATTCATCCTGCTCAATACTTGTCTTTAATTCTTCAATCCAACGTTCCAACTCATTCATAGGCTCAAAATTATCATTTTATAACCAACCGTTGCCACATGATGTGAGTCGTTTTTGGGGCGTTAGATGAATACAAAGGATTGATTCACTCCTGTTATTTGGGGTATAATCACCGAAACCACTGCAATTAACTCCTGTATTTTTTCAAATACCCATTTGTCTCTTCTAACTTATTGATATGAAAAACGTAAAACTGACCTTACTACTCACATTGATTATGACCGTAACGGTGATAGCAACCAATGCGCAAACTCAAGCTAATCCATGCGATTCCGATAAAGTGCATGAGTTCGATTTCTGGATTGGAGAATGGGATGTGTATAAATTTGGAACCGATACCCTTGTGGGGCACAATATAATCACGGCAGTGGCTGGGGGTTGTGCGCTCACTGAAAACTGGACAGGCGGTGGATCGATTGGCAACAGTATCAACAAGTACAACTTTGCCAAAGGAAAGTGGCAGCAAATGTGGGTCGACAACTCAGGAGCCACGTTACTTATCGAGGGTGGCTACGAGGATGGGAAAATGATAATGGAGAATGAGCAGCCGAGGCGCGATGGTAAAGGCAAAGTCAAAAACAAGATTACCTGGTATAATAATTCAGATGGAACCGTGCGACAATTCTGGCAACAAAGCATCGATGGTGGTAAAACTTGGGTGGTAGCCTTTGATGGGCATTATAAAAAAGTGAAAGGAAGTCAATGATACTTCAGTAGCATTTACTTCACACTTGAGCCTTGTTTGGGATCTGAATCAAGGAATTTTCCAATCAATGTGCAACCTCTACCCATGATATAGCGTCTACCCCACAACGCAACCCAAATACCATGTGGCTCAACTACTTCAAAGTTGCCTTACGCAACATGCAACGGCAGAAATTCTACTCATTCATCAACATCTTCGGACTTACTGTAGGAATGGCGACAGCGCTAATAATTCTGCTTTATATCTCAGATGAAGTCAGTTATGATCGCTTCCATAAGGATGCGAACCGCATCTATCGCTTAGGTATCACTGGCCGCCTTGCGGAGCAAGATTTTAATATGGCTACTTGTTCTGAACCCATGGCCAGAACCTTGGTAGAGGAAGTGCCAGAGATAGAGGATGCGGTGAGGATTCGACCTGTCAATCAAGTAATTGTACAATATGAAGACAAAGTATTTACAGAAGAATGGGTAATGTTGGCTGACTCCAACTTCTTTTCCTTCTTTACTTTCCATCTTATAGAAGGTTCTCCGGACGATGTACTGAAAGGCCCGAACAAAATGGTGCTCACCGAAAGTGCCGCTAGAAAGTACTTTAACTATCAAGGTAAAGGCGATACCAGCCCACTTGGAAAAATTATTCTCTACGGTACTCGGCAGGTAGCTTGTGAAGTAACGGGTATTGTTCAGGATCCTCCTGCCAATTCACATTTTACTTTCAATATGTTGCAATCCATGGATACATGGGAAGGCTCTAAAAGAATACAATATACCAGCAACAGTAGTTACACCTATTATAGGATAGCCGCCAACGCCAACCCGGATATACAATCTAAACTGGATGCCATTGTAGATAAATATGTAGGTCCTGAAATCCAGCAGTTCCTAGGGATCACCATGGATGAATTTCGTGCGCAAGGTGGCGGTTATCGATACGTACCCGAGCGACTTACAGACATTCATTTGAAGTCGACCTTTGGTGAACAGATTCTGCCCAATGGCAACATCCAATACCTTTATATTTTTGGCGCGATCGGTTTGTTCATCATTGTGATTGCGTGCATCAACTTTATGAATCTGGCTACAGCCAGATCTGCCAACCGTGCCAAGGAAGTAGGAATTAGAAAAACCATAGGAGCTGTAAAAGGAAGGCTTATTGCTCAGTTCTTTTCTGAGTCCATATTGTATGCTGTACTATCACTGCTCATTGCTCTATTTACCGTATGGGCATTGATTCCCCTATTCAACCAGTTAGCTGGAAAGTCCATTACATTTTCAGCATTGCTATCCACCCCATTTGTATTCGGAATGGTGGGATTAGTTGCTATCGTAGGACTGGGTGCTGGAATATATCCTGCCATCTACCTTACCTCATTCCAACCTGTTGAGGTGCTCAAAGGAAAGGTGC
This sequence comes from Cyclobacteriaceae bacterium, assembly GCA_020436125.1. Lineage (GTDB taxonomy): Bacteria > Bacteroidota > Bacteroidia > Cytophagales > Cyclobacteriaceae > ELB16-189. Next base: position 3,835 of record JAGQYK010000020.1, read on the forward strand.
GTGCCGGCTTCAAGAGCAGTGGCATCCGAAGCATTTTGGTTACACTGCAATTTACCATCAGTATTGTATTGATCATTTCCACCCTTGTGGTGTTCGAGCAGGTAGACTACATCCAAAACAAGAACCTTGGCTTTTCAAAGGAGAATGTCCTGATACTGGACAACGTGAACAAGTTGGGTAACAACAAAAAAGCATTTAAAGACATTCTGCAGAAGCAAGAAGGTATCAACCTGGTAAGCTACTCCCAATATGTTCAACCCAACATAGGAAATAGCTCAGTTTTTCGTCCTGGTGGGGAAAATGCAGAAGACATACTTTTTGTCTACAACACGGTAGATGAGGATCACCTGCCCACTATGAAAATGGAGCTGGCACAAGGTCGCAACTTTTCGAAAGATATTGCTTCAGACTCTATGGCGGTAATCATGAACGAAGCTGCCTACCAACTCATTGGATGGGACAACATTGAAAACAAAGAGATCAGAGAATACAGGGAAGAAGGTATGATCCCTTACAAAGTCATTGGTGTAGTGAAGGATTTTAACTTCGAATCTTTAAAGAATAAAGTAAGACCCTTGCTTTTGTTCTATGCTCCCGAAAATCAAATGATTAGCATTCAACTCAGTGGCGCTGACTTGCAAGACAAGGTGAAATTCATTGGCGACCAGTGGAAAGATCTTACTGGAGGAGCTCCTTACGATTATGTGTTTATTGATCAGGAGTTTGATGCTTTATTCAGGGCCGAGCAACGTATGAGTTCCATTTTTACCATCTTCACCGTATTGGCCATTGCCATTGCCTGTCTGGGATTGTTGGGATTGGCTTCTTTCACAGCAGAACAGCGCGCCAAAGAAATAGGGATACGCAAAGTAATGGGATCCACCGTTACTCAGGTCGTGGTACTCTTGTCGAAAGGCTTTACCAAGCTGGTAATCATTTCCTTTTTGATTGCAGCTCCTATCTCCTACTATGGTATGAGTACCTGGCTGGAGGGCTTTGCCTATCGTATCGACATTAATTTGTGGACAATTCTTATGGGTGGTGTTGCTGCATTGGTGATAGCCTGGATCACCATTAGCTATCAATCCTTTAAAGCAGCCCGTGCTAATCCCGCAAGGTCTTTACGTTCGGAATAGATTTAATCAGGGAATGGCATCTTTTTAAAACTCACCAA
>JAGQYK010000020.1:5108-49142 GCA_020436125.1 Cyclobacteriaceae bacterium
CCTTTTTTCACCATCGTCAGCTTCATGCTCTTCCCATTCCAAGGCTGTCGCCTTTCTGAGCCAGCCTTCGCGTAGGCCCGCCTGCGTATAACTTTGTGCGGGCAGGCGCTTCGGCAAGGCAGGCGTAAGCGAAGAATCTTAAACTGAAAGAATTTAAGATTCTTCGGTCGTCCTGCGTCCTCCCTCTGAATGACGTAATCCTTGTAAAAGCAGGATACTGAGTTGTTACTTCTGCTTTACAACTACCGGAGCTTTCCAAAAATCACTACCCAACTGTTGTGATCGTGCCAGCTCACCACCATACAGTATAGAATTGAAAAGAATTTTGAAGGTTCCATAAGGTTGCCCTCTCCATTGCGGCCGGTAGCCGTGAAGGATCACATGACCCTCTCCATATTTCACATCTAATGAAGCCGCCATGCCATTCAGGTGTTTCTCTCCTAACAAGTAACCTGATTGTAATGGAGAACCTTGTGCTTTGTATTTAGTCAATGCTTCACCTTCAAAACCTTCCAGTGTGGTGAACACCGGACTTCTATAAACAAACACATTGGCACGCTCAGGCATACCCGCCATGACCGGATGGTTCGTATTGACTTCCACCTCCAGAATAGATCCTCCTGTAAAGAAATCTTTCCTGCTTAATCCATTTACCACATTCTTGACCGGCAAATGCAAGACATCAATGGCGAAGTCGCTGCTTTCATTCAGGCATACCAACGTACCTCCTTTGCGTACAAACTCCTCTAATCCTAAAATACCTGCATCACCCAGTCCACCCGCATACTGTGGTGGGACCGATCCCTTTTGAAAACCATCTTTAATAATAGAGGGACGGTCTGCAGCTAATACAATCACATCGAAGCGGTCTCTTAATCCACCAGAAATAAAATCGTTGTTACCGATATTGGCAAATGGAAATCCAAAGCATTCCAACAACCATCTTGTCCATCCCTCATCCATGCTGGGTCTGTGGGGACGGTACAACCCGATGCGCGGATTGATCCTGACTCCTTTTGATGAATTGGTCAATTGCGCATTCAACGCCAAGTCTTTCACTTCCCTGTCGATTACACTTTTGGATACACCACTGATGATGTATTTACCATTGTCGAACTTCACTGTTCCTCCGGATTGAATGGCTTTATTGATCATCCTGAATGAATTGTTCTCTTTAGGGTCCACCAGAAGTGACGAACCACTCCCTGTCAATCTCCCGGGTAGCGCTAGAATAGCAGCAGCAGTAGCATTGGAATTAAAACCAAGTCCTGGTGCAAAGTCCGCAGGATAGGCATCCCTGTCTCCGATCTCTTTCCAATCGGTAGTGGCGCCCTCTAAAAGTTGAATAGAGTTGTTTACTACCTCCGTTAATGGTGAGGCAGCAGCAACTACACGAGCGCCAAATTGCAATTGCATTGTCCACCCTGCAGCATCGTAGGGTTGCTCGGGAGGACCATCAGGATATTCGCGCAAGTCAGGGTAAGCTTGCCTGTCGAATACCTGACGCACCAGTTCCGCATATTCCTGATCCATAGGAATTACCCAAGTCCCTTTCGCATAAGTAACACCATCGAATTCTACTGCCTTATCCAACTGTCCTACTTTCACCCCATTGAAAGCCAGCCTTCTCAACATCTCCACAGCGCTCATCGGGTCGCGCTGATTTTGGGAAATGAAATAAGCATACGGAGGTTCCTTACTGTATTTTTCAGTTGTGATTTTGGCAGACTGATATCTTCCGTACAACAACTCATGGCCATACTTGGCGGCATAATCCAACACAGCAATGGAGGCCGTTTGCATGTAGGCCATGGCATCACTGATACGCCACCACCCTCCTTTCCACGGACTGATGTACAAGGACTCGGTTCTCAAATCCGCCTTATCCTTAGGGAAGTCATCAATGGTGTAAAAGTGTGGAGTCGCATATTTATACAACGAAGTCTCTGTCCAGAAGGAAGGCGTGTTTTGCAACACCGGCATATAATCGATATAGCCGGGGTACCAGGCATCAAATCCGGTGCCCATGTGTACTGCGCCTGGTTGATTGTTGATTTCCAACGACTGCGCAATAGCCATACCTATCATGTTCACTTCCCTTGCAATGATGGGAGGTGTTTGTGTGGCGATAGGCTCTGCAAATGGTGGCAACCAGATACGGGTAGGAAATGGCGAGGATTGATGTTGTACATAAATGATATTGGGTTCCCATTCTCTCCAGGTGCGTTCCATCACTCTGGATTCAATCATGTTGAGCATATAAGCATCCCGGTTGTTGTCATGTCCCACATACTTTTGGTACAACTTAGGAATAGGCGCTACTTCATAAGGTGTTCCCACATTGGAATGGTACCAATCGGCCACCATGGTTTGTCCATCCGGATTGATGGTGGGATAAAGCATGAGTACGACATTATCCAAAATGCTTTTCATCTTAGGGGTGTCTGCTTTGCTTAATATTTCATAGACCAAAGTCAGGGTATGATTAGGTCCAGCTACTTCCGTAGCATGCAGTCCACCATCAATGTGTACGATGGGCTTCCCTTGTGCAGCTAAAGCTTTCGCCTCACTTTCTGACAACCCCTCAGGGTGCGCCAATCGCTTGGTAATGCGTTTGATATTGTCAATATTATCGAGGTTCTCCTTGGAAGAGATCAAAGCAAAGTACCACTCACGGCCTTCAGAGGTATACCCGATTTGTATCAGCTTGAGTATGTCCGTTGCCCCTTCCAGCTTTCGCAAATAAGCAATGCTTTGCTCATAAGTGGCCAAATGGAAATCCGCACCTGCTTCAAAGCCCAATGTCTCTTTCGGGGTAGGAATTTGCGCTGAAGTGGTGATCACAGAAAGCAGGCACAAAAGGCCTACTAGATTGGTATACAACTTACTCATCCTTTTCATATTGATTCATCCGTAATCTTCAACAGAATATTGGAGAATCAAAGGAAAATTACACGCAGTACATCTGGAATTTTTTAAGGCTTTCATGTGAGCCCAGAACAATGAGGACATCGCCCTTTTTGATAATGGTTTCACTGTTGGGATCAAAGATAAATCCCTTCTCAGGATCTTTCACACCAATGACGGTGGCGCCTGTATTTTGACGGATGTCTAACTCTTTAATGGTCTTATTCTTAAAATCCTCTTTCAATTCGTTGAACATGTATTCCTCCAACTGCAAATCCTGGTCTTTGATACCCGTAAGGATTTCTAGAAATTCAATAACGTAAGGTTGAGTGATCAGATGGGCCATATGAATGCCCCCAATGGCGAAAGGTTTTACTACTTTATTGGCACCTGCCCGATACAGTTTCTTCTCAGCACTTTCCTCTGACGCCCTTGCGATTATATTGAGGTTAGGATTAATTCCTTTTGCAGTGATGCAGATGATCATATTGTCTGTATCATTGGGTAAGGTCACAATTAAAGACTTTGCCACTTCAATTCTCGCTTTCATCAACACCTCTTCCCTTGTTGCATCTTCCTTAAGAATTTGAAACCGTGGGTTTTCGGGCAAGTATTGCAATACATGGGGATCATGTTCAATCAAGATGAACTGTACCTCATTTTTTAATAACTCTTCGCAGGTTCTGGCTCCCGTTTTTCCGTACCCTACTACGATTACATGATTCTTCAACTTTTTTGTCTTGTTATTAAAAATGAATGTAGTAAATATTTTTTTGAACTCCCCTTCAAAGATATAACGGCTAATCACCGATACGATGTAGGCATATATGCCCAGATTGAACATCATATATAAACTGGCAAATATTTTACCATTGTCACTTAAGGGAGAAACTTCACGGAATCCGACAGTGGACACCATAAGCATGGTCATGTAAAATGCATCCAGAAGGCTATAATCCTCGAGTAGGGTGAAAGTAATCGTACCCGTGCCAATACTTACCAACAGCATTAATGCCGCTATTAAAAAAGTTTTGACAGATTCCTTCATGTAGATTAGCCTCGTAAGTAATTGTATATATCTTTAAAGCACAAGTATGTTTTAAATATACAGCATAAGTCAACTTGAAAAAAAATAACCTATCCCGTCACCTTGGATTGTTGGGTCTGGCATCCACTGGTATTTGCTCTATGTTGGGTGCTTCTATTTATGTAGTGCCTTTCATGATTCAGCGCAATGTGCCGGGTATTGGCCCGGATGTATTGCCCGCCTTTTTAGTAGCGGCATTGCCTGCAATACTGGCTGCTCTGGCCTATAGCATTTTGGCTTCGGCTATGCCAAGGGCAGGAGGAAGTTATATTTATGCGAGTAGGGGCCTCCATCCTTACCTTGGGTTTGTTGCCAGTTTTTCACAATGGTTTGGTCTTTCCATTGTGATCGGTGTGATCTCTTACGTGATCATTCCCTTTTTCAGAGATATTGCCACTGAATTAAACCTGCCTCAATTGGCTTCGGCCCTTGACAACGGTACCATTCGTGTTATGCTCTCCCTTCTGCTTCTTTGGACTTTTGTATACGTGAACATAAGAGGAGTAAAATCGTATGAGCGTACGGTGATCCCACTCATGTTTCTTATGTTTAGTTTAGGAGCTGTTGTGATCATTGCTGGATTTTCATACAACCATCAAGATTTTCAGCAAGCAGTACCTTCATTTAAGCTACCAGAAGATACTTCCGTTTTTAACATGTCCACCTTTCTGGCGGCAGCCGCCATCCTCTTCTCCAGTTTTATAGGATTTGATTCCATTGCACAAGCAGGAGGAGAAGCCAAGAATCCATCCTCTTCCCTGCCCAAAGCCATCGCCATCGCTGTGCTAACAGTAGGTGGTTTTTACTTTTTATTTACAGCAGCAGTATACCACGCAGTGCCGTGGCAGTTCATCGCACAAGAAGCCATGAACAAAGACATCACAGCAGCCGGAGTATTGAGTTATCTGCTTCCATCCGGTTGGGCCATTTTAATAGTAGCTGGCGCAGCTATTGCATTGCTTAATGATTTACCCGCTATGATCCTGTCCGTTTCCAGACTAATGTTTGCCTGGGCAGAAGATGGCATCTTTCCGAAGGCCATATCCAAAGTAAGCGCAAAACATCACACGCCTATCAACGCGATCATCGGCAGCGGGGTGATGGCTTCTATTGGCATTCTAGGAAGTCACTTTGCCGGAGACTTCTTTCTCGGTATTGACATCATGGTCACTTCCATGCTGGTGAATTTTCTTTTGATGTGCGTGACCGTGGTATCGTTGCACCAGCACAACCCTGAATTGGCGAAGGAAGTAAAGGTGATTTCAAATAGAAAACTACAGTTAGCTATTGCCATCACCGGCATCATACTATTGACAGGCTTCCTCAGTATACATACTTACAAAGACCTTACTTCTAATGTGGACGAATGGTATTTTCATTCCACTCCTGTGTGGCTCATTGTAATGACCATAGCGAGTCTTGTTTACTTTAGAGAACGCAGGGCATTGGAGAGAAAGGGTATTGACACCAAGGCGTTGTTCAGCAAGTTACCGGAGGAGTAATTACTAAGGTAGTAAAGCTTATTCTTTAGCAAACAACTTAATCGTAAAGTCCAATAATTCCTGTCCACCGGGCTTACCATGTCCGGGAATGATCACTTGGGCATCTGTAAATTCGGTTTTTACTTTCTTTACTGTTGTTGGCCAAGCCTTCACGTTGGCATCTTCCAGGTTGCCTTTCCCTGCTCCCATGGACTTGATCATGCAGCCGCCAAACAACACTTTTTCACTGGGGAAATACCCTATGATGTTATCCTGGGTGTGCCCTTCACCTAAAAATGAGTTGACTACTATCTGATCTCCCACTTTCAATTCCAACCGTCCATCAAATCCATTATGCGGAACAGGTGAGTCCTTGCTTTTGGCCAAGTTGATGGTTTTGGTGCTGGCGTAGGATGGAATATTTCTTCTGTGGAATTCATTCAAGCCGCCCAGGCAATCGATGTGAAAATGAGTTGCCACTATTGCTACTATTTTACACTGCAAGGTGTTCTCTATCCATTCGATGAGTTCCTTTGCATCTTCATCATTAGCTGGGGTATCATAGATGATCGCTTCTCCACTGTCTCTAACAATCATTCCATTACAAGCTACATTACCAAAATCTTGCGTTTTTAAATAGGTAATATGTTGAAAGGTGTTTTCGGTCAGTTGTTCTACTTTGAAAGCATTATTTTGATAGGCATTGTCCTGTGCCTTCAGCCCCAGAGTGGCCGTCAGTAGGGATAAGCTAATGAGTATTGTGCTTAGTTTTTTAAGATGTCGTATTGATTTCATACTTAAAAATATCAACGAAATGTAAAAACTCCCTCCTTCAAAAAATAATTAGTTTTTTAGTTGCTATTATGTTTCGATAGCTATCAGGAGCAGTGTTAAACATTCCTTTTAAATATTCACTCCAAACCAATACCCCACCAATGCGGTGAGTCCCATGGCGATAGTACCCCAAAAGGTTATCCTGAGGATGGCTTTCATAATACTTGAGCCACCGGTTTTAGCTGCCAGTGCACCCAGGAGTGCAAGAAAGAATATAGCAAAACCGTATAGGTAATACTCCATATTAACCAACGGAAAAAAAAGTGTAACCAGAAATGGCAACACCCCCCCAAGCGTGAAGGATCCCCCAGAGGCCAATGCAGCCTGAATGGGTTTAGCCTGACTGATTTCATTTATTCCTAATTCGTCACGAACATGTGCCCCCAATGCATCCTTTTCTGTCAGCTCTTTGGCTACCACCATAGCCGTCTCTTTCTTGAGTCCTCTATTTTCATAGATCTCTGCCAATCGTTGGAGTTCTAGATCAGGCATTTCTTCTAGTTCCTGCTTTTCTCTTTCAATGTCGGCTTTTTCGATATCTGTTTGCGAACTGACAGAAACATATTCTCCCGCGGCCATCGATAATGCTCCGGCCACCAATCCAGCCAAAGTTGCCAATACAATAGGATCTCTAGTGGTGCTGGCGGCAGCCACACCCACAGCAAGACTTGCTGTTGATAATATACCATCGTTGGCACCCAACACAGCTGCTCGTAGCCAATTACTGCGATGTATATAATGATTGTCTAAATAATCATCTAAGTCTTCAGAATTATCAGTCATGATATGCCTTTCATTTTAATGGTATCTGCCTAAGTTACGTCTTTTCCTGGTTCCTTCTCGATAGCAATCCTCAGTAATAAAAACGTAAGCAGCCCGGTGACCAATGCGAAGAACTTTTCAAAGTTGGTGGTGGCGATCAAGTTTCCAATGGTGTTAAACAAAAACAAGATAAAGAATAACCATACAAACATATGTGCCACCTTTTTTAGTACTGCAATGTTAATACGACCAGCCTTTATCAATAACAACACAAAAAACAAAACTGAAATAAGTAACGAGAGCCATTCAAAGTTTAATAATTGCGCTGAGGTATCCATCCTGCCTCCCCATAAATAATCTACCGGTGCAAAATCAAAGAACAATATACCTGTAATAATACTCATGTGGAACACAATCAGTAAGCCTGCGACTACTATAGTTAACAGCAACGCTTTCCTGAAACTTATGATTCCTCTTATAAAGATCATAAAAACAACAACTTATATCCATTTCTGGTCATGTACTGTTCGTTCATGGTCCACAGCCCCGGTGTGTGCAGTTTCTTTGGGTTCAAATAACAACACCCACACATCTTCACCATTCGTGCGAGGATTGTGTTCTACTCCTTTCGGTACAATGATCATTTCTCCTTCTTTCACGACTTCTGTCCGCTCCCTGAATTCCATATGTAACGTGCCTTTGAAAATCATAAACAACTCATCCTCATTATCATGTGCATGCCACACAAATTCATCTTTCACTTTGGCTAATTTAACATACTGCCCATTCAGTTCACCAATGATCTTAGGTGTCCATGTTTCAGAAAATAAATTGAATTTTTCAATGATATTAATCGCTTGCATAGTTCTCAATTTTGTTATCCTAATAAAGGAGGTAAATTTATTTTTTTTGTAATCAGCGCTAAAGATAACCGATGAATTCAACAATAGAAACCTGCCGCCTGTCACCAACACTTCAAATTTCAAGAGTACTTACTGGTCTGTGGCAAATCGCTGATATGGAGCGAGATGGCCAAACGCTGGATCCTGCAAACACTGCTCAATCCATGAAGCCATACGTGGACGCTGGGTTCACTACCTTTGATATGGCAGACCATTATGGATCTGCTGAAATAATAGCTGGAACATTCCAGCAAAGCTTGAGTCAACCCCATGCTGTGCAACTATTGACCAAGTGGGTGCCTAAGCCAGGGCAAACCAGTAAAGAAGAAGTGCGGGCAGCGGTGGTCACTGCACTCAACCGATTACAATCCAAGAAAATTGACTTATTACAGTTTCATGCCTGGAATTATGCCGACCCTAATTGGTTGGATTGCCTCTATTGGCTGGAAGAATTAAAACAGGAAGGCCTTATCTCGAATATTGGTCTTACCAATTTTGATACTGCTCATTTAAGGATCGTTTTAGCAAGTGGTATTGAAGTGGTTTCTAATCAAGTGTGCCATTCTGTAATTGACCAACGTGCTGGTGGTGCTATGGCTACATTATGTTTGGAATATGACATTAAGTTACTTGCATTTGGAACGGTTGCAGGTGGATTTCTTACTGATAAATGGTTGAACAAACCAGAGCCTGTGCTGGACGATAGTTTGACCTGGTCGCAAATGAAGTACAAGCGCTTCATTGATGAAGCCGGTGGATGGGAGAAGTTTCAAGAATTGCTTGCAGTATTAAATAACATCGCTAAGCGACATGATGTATCCATTGCCAATGTGGCCAGCAGATATATGCTTGAGCAACCTGCTGTGGGTGGCGTTATCATTGGTGCCCGGTTAGGAAAAAGTGAGCATGTGCAAGAGAACACAAAGCTCTTTCAATTCAGTTTAACCGATGAGGATAAGGCAAGCATTAAGAAAGTACAAGCTGAGCTCACGCCCATACCCGGTGACTGTGGTGATGAATACAGAAAGCCCCCGTTTCTCACAGCATCAGGTGACTTGAGTCATCATGTCGATACTATACCACCTCCCTTTCCAACTTACAAAGGTAGCGATGGAAGAACCAAAGCTTTGAGTGGCACTATTTGGGAAGACATTGCCGGTTTTAGCAGGGCAATAAGAAAAGGAAATAGAATTCTTATCAGCGGCACAACTGCTACCAATGGTAATAAGGCAGTGGGTGGCAATGACCCCGCTGCACAGACCCATTTTGTGATTGACAAAATTGAAGGTGCATTGCAATCATTGGGAGGTACGTTAGAACAGGTGGTGCGCACTCGAATATTTGTGCGACACGTCAACGATTGGGAACCTATCTCACGTGCTCATGGTGAACGCTTCAAAACTATTCAACCAGCCAATACATTGGTAAAAACAGAGATCATTGGTGATGAATACTTGATAGAAATGGAAGCTGAAGCCATTGTTGAATAAATAACTATTCTTGAGCAGTTAACCATTCCTTCCGCAATTTTAACTGAGCTTCATTAGCGCCTTTGTCAAACGAAATGACGTGGCGCTTTGTCACTTTAGTAGGCTTAATAGGCGCTTCCAGTCTTATTTCTTTATATGCACCTCCTTCATCTTTGCGCAGCACTGTATACGAAACGGTATCGCCTGCTTTCATGGAGGCCCTGTGTCGGGCTATGGCTTCACTCGCCTCAGGACCTAAGGGTGGTAATGGCACATCATTCATCCCAACAAGGATATCTCCATTTTGAAACCCGAGCGCCTTACCTTGGCCATTAAGGCGATCACAATTTTGAAGTGAAATCATCGGTTGATCATTGTATTGCAGCACAGAGATGTTATTGTTACTAAAACCAAGGCTTATTTCTTCCTCTTCCAGCTCGCTTATATAACTCACTCCCACTTCTTTCCATATTTCTTCTAGGGGTAAGCTTGATGGGCCAGCCACATAAGTATTTAGAAACGTTTCAATTTCCGGGTAGGTAAGCGATCCTATTTCTGAAAACAAATCATCATCATTGAACGATTTATCTTTTCCATATTTCTTAGATAAGTCTGCTATCAAATTTTGCAATCCGTATTTTCCATCTGATAGTTTTCGCAATTTTATATCCAGGCACATGCCAATCAGTGCGCCCTTTTGATATACATTATAAAATTGATCACCATAATCACTCAGTACTTTCTTGCTAAATTCCGTAAAGGGTAAATCATCTTTAAAACCATCCGAGATTAGTAATTTTTGACGCAATACATTAAGATATTGATCGGGTGTGATGAGTTTGTACTTCACCTGCATGTTACCAGAAAAGTATTCCGTCACCCCTTCGTATAGCCAAAGGTGCTTCGACATTTTAGGATCATTAAAGTCGAAATGGCCAATCTCATTGGAGTGGATAGTGAGTGGAGTTACAATATGAAAGAATTCATGGGCAGCAAAGTCTCGCAATTGTTGCTTCATGCCTTCGATTGAATTCTCTGGCATATAATAAAACGAGGAATAAGAATGTTCCAATGCACCATAGGAGGTAACAGGCTGATCCGTAAAATAAAATATGAAGGCATACTTATCAACTGGAAGCGTGCCCCCCAGGTATTCCTTTTGTGCCATTAATACTTCTCTCACACTATTGGCTATTTCTTTGGCCGTTACTTTACCGTTGGGAGAATATGATCCAATCAAAACTTCCGTATTACCCACCTGTATTACTGCGGTGTCTGCCTTTGCATACATCAATGGCGAATCAGCCAGCCTGTCAAAATCTTCTGCTTCAAATACATCTACCTTACTGTTGGGCTGAGGGGTTTCCAGTTTCATTAGTGTTAATGGTTCTCCAGTTTTCTCCGGTATCAATCCGGTAGATCCATAAAATGTTTGATCCCTGACTACGTTAAATTTGAATGGCATTTGTTTCATTCCCTCAAAATACCCGAAGAAGCCACTCGGGTTAATAACAAAATTTTTACCCTCTTCTATATTGGTGCCTGCGGGCCAAAAAATATTGGGCCCTGCCAGCTCCGTATCAAAACTATCTTCAATCCAGTAACTGATTTTCGCTATCTTCTTTGCACTCTTAATACGCCAGGCATTGGTATCAATTTTCTCAAAAGGTAAAGAGTTTCCCCTTTTTTTTTTTTTTTTAAAGCGGGATACAAACCTACCGTAATCCTGAACTGCGTATGTCCCAGGAATAATTTTAGGGAGGAAAAAGGTAATCTCATTCTCCTTAAGATCAGGCGGTGTCAATTCAACCTTTACTTTGTCATCTACAACATGGGTCAGGTCCACGGTAAATTCATAACCCTTTGATTGGGCAAAGACACTTGAAGAAAATAAAGTAGCAAAGAAGATAAAACAAACTCTCATATAGTGTGCTTGGATTGGTCTATTAATAGGTGTACAACTGATAGGTAAAAGCTAATAGAACCCTTTACGCACAAAATCAATTAGAGTTGCACGAAATCACCCATTAGATGTTCATTTGAGCATAAAGTTGATGATATTGGCCATAATTATTGGATAACTTAACGGTCAGATTCAAACTTAGAGAATGGACTTCAACACTTCAGAAATTAAGGATCTCATTGCCAGCACCTATCAATTAGATGGTGAAATTAAGGAATTACCCGGTGAGATTGATCTTAACTTTCTTCTTATCACGCCAGACAAACGGAAGTATACTTTTAAAGTGGCTAACCCGAATGAGAAAGTAGGCCAGCTTGAGTTTCAGAATGCCATGATGCTTCACCTTATTTCTAAAAATTTGGGGCTGGAGATTCCTGAAGTGATCTATTCTATCAAAAAAAATTTGATCACTACAATTAAAGACAAAAAAGGAAGAGAAAGGTTCATCCGCTTATTATCCTGGGTGGAAGGAAGGCCTTTCGCTACTGTCAATCCACATTCAGAACACATCCTGTATCTCTTGGGTAATTTGTGTGCCAAACTGGGCATCGCTCTTAAAGGTTTTGATCACCCCGCAGCCCATCGGTTTATCAAGTGGGATCTGGCTCAAGCAGTATGGGTAAAACCTCACCTGAGTAATTTCAGAAACGATCAAAAAAATGCCTTGGCCAACTATTACTATGGCCTTTACGAATCTATTGTCAAACCTATTGAAGATTCACTTCCCAAAAGTGTAATCTATAATGACGCCAACGATTACAATGTGTTGGTTGGTTTTGATAAAGCCAACCCTAATGTGCCTGGAGTGATCGACTTTGGCGATGCTGTTTATACCCATACTATCAATGAATTGGCGATTGCCCTTGCTTATGCAATGATGCACAAGCAAGATCCATTACAAGCTGCTTATCATGTTGTAAAAGGCTACCACACCACATTCCCACTACAAGATGCTGAATTGAAAGTCCTGTTTACACTGTTGAACATTCGTTTACTCATCAGTGTAGTTTGTTCCCATCAGAATCGTGAAGAAAACCCTGACAATATTTATCTACAAATAAGTGATGAAGCAGGGTGGGCGTTAATGAAAAAACTTCGTAATGTATCACCCGCTTTTGCATATTATACCTTCCGGCATGCCTGTGGAATGGAACCCTGTCCAACCAACACTATTTTTAAAAAAAGGATAGGTGAACATGCCAACCAACTCAAACCTATCGTTTCAAAAGACCTTAACGATGTTCATTGGCTAGACCTGGGAATGGATAGTTTGGAATTAGGAAATCAATCCATCGTTCTTGACGATACCCAACTCCAGGTCCAAATTGAAAAGACAATTAAAGAAAGTGGTAAAAGTATAGGACTAGGAAAGTACGATGAGGTAAGACCGTTTTACACTTCGTCCACCTTTGAGGTAGTCAGTAATGATGGACCAGCGTGGAGAACTGTTCACATTGGATTGGACTTGTTTATGAGTGCTGGGGAGTCTGTTCATGTCCCTCTTCCGGGAGTGATATACAGCGTAGCTAATAATGTAGGCGATCGCAATTATGGGCCTACAATCATTATTAAACATGATATTTTACCAGAGTTAACTTTTTATACCCTCTATGGACATTTAAGCAGAACCTCTCTTACACAATGGAAAGCAGGTGACACATTAGAGGCAGGTTGTAAGATCGGAACCCTTGGCGACCTTCATGAAAATGGAGGATGGTCACCGCATTTGCATTTTCAAATCATGTTGGATATGCTGGATAAAAAAGAAGACTTCCCTGGCGTTGCGGCACCCATGCTGTCTGACGTATGGAAAAGCATTTCTCCTGATCCATGGTTACTTGTAGCGGATATTTTGTGCCCATCTTCAAGAGCAACAGAAGATGCTCGTCTCCTCTCCTTCCGTAAAGAACATCTCGGAAAAAACCTGAGCCTCTCCTATCACAAACCCCTAAAGATGCAACGAGGGTATAGGCAATACCTTTATGAAGCAGATGGTAGAAAGTATTTGGATACCGTCAACAATGTAGCCCATGTTGGCCATGAACATCCCCGCGTGGTCAAGGCCGGTCAACAACAAATGGCGGTACTCAACACCAACACCCGTTATCTACATAAAAACATTATTCAGTTTACTAAAAAGTTGCTGTCCACCATGCCCGACTCCTTAAGTGTCGCTTATGTGGTTAACTCAGGCAGTGAAGCCAATGAGTTGGCACTGCGCATCGCCAAGACTTACACTCAACAAAAAGACATGGTGGTGGTGGAAGTGGGCTACCATGGCAATACCAATGCCTGTGTAGACATCAGTTCTTACAAGTTCGATAGAAAAGGTGGCAAAGGTGCACCTGATCATATCCATGTAGTTCCTATTCCCGACACCTATCGAGGTATCTACCGCGATAAGATGGATGCAGGTAAAAAATATGCTTCACACATCAAGGAAGCCATTGAAAAGGTACAATCCAAAGGAAAGGGAATTGCAGGATTCATCTGTGAATCAATACTGAGTTGTGGTGGACAAATTGTATTGCCCAATGGCTATCTGAAAGAAGCTTATGCGCATGTTCGTGAAGCAGGTGGTGTTTGTATTGCCGATGAGGTGCAAACCGGCTGTGGTCGTGCAGGAGATTATTTCTGGGCATTCGAGAGTCAAGGGGTTGTGCCAGACATCGTTACCATTGGTAAACCCATTGGCAATGGCCATCCCTTAGGAGTAGTAGTTACCAACATTAAGCTTGCAGATGCTTTTGCCAATGGTATGGAGTATTTTAATACCTTCGGAGGTAATCCAGTGTCCTGCGCCATTGGATTAGAAGTGCTGAATGTGATAGCGGACGAAGGTCTACAACAAAATGCAAAGCAGATGGGGCAATATCTCAAAGAAGGTCTTGCTCAACTTAAGGCCGATCATCCAATCATCGGAGACGTGCGAGGTCTAGGGTTGTTTTTGGGAATTGAATTGGTCAAAGACAATAACCTAACACCCGCCACAGAACAAGCTACCTATCTGGCTAATCGCATGCGAGAATTGGGAATACTCATGAGCACGGATGGACCTTATGAAAATGTTTTAAAAATAAAGCCACCTATTATATTCAATAAGGCAGATGCTGATTTTCTTATTTCCACTTTGGATCGTGTATTAAAAGAAGATTTTATGCAGCTTGATTAACACGATCACTCCTCTTTAATGATTGAGATAGGATTGACCAATGCTGCTTTAATGGTATGGTAGATCACAGTCAGCATAGAAACAAAAAGAATAGCTAGCAGTGGTGTAATGAACATCCATGGTTGAAGTACTACCCTGTCCTCAAAGCTTTTCAGCCATTCTGTTGAAAGCCAATAAGAAAACGGTATAGCCAAAACAAACCCTATACCTACCAGTATTAGAATTCCAGTCAAAAGCCGTTGTGCAATTTGCGGCACCGATGCTCCATGTACTTTTCGGATAGCAATTTCTTTTAACTTCTTGCTAATGGTATGCATGGATATTCCTATAAGGCCAAAGACAGCCAAAAAAATAGCTACCACAGAAAATGAGGCAATGAGTTGACCGAATTGAAGATGGGTTTGGTAGGCTTGATTATAGGAATCATCAACAAAGAAGTATTGAAAGGAATCTTCCGGAAAAGAGGCTTGATAGGCCGTTCTTACTTTCTCTACTGCACCGGATACATCATTCGTATTAATTTTAAACGAAATAAATTCAGAGTCGCTCGACCAGTAACTGTCTCTGGATAGAACGAAAATCATGGGGAAGTTGGTACCATCCAAAGCAAGCTGATCAAAGTCTTTCACCACTCCTCTTATTCTTGTTGGTGAAATGGCCCCAAATGAATGCAGTACAGAAACAGGCTGCTGAATGGCATCTTCAGGGGATGTTATACCCAAGGCATGAATAGCTGCTTCGTTGAGAATGAGTTCTGTTACCATAGAACTATCCACCCGCGCGCTCTCCCCATAATTAAAGCTTCTTCCAGCCAGTAAATCAATTTCAAACATTTTAAAATACTCATAGTCAATGGGCTGATACTTCATTAACACAGCTTCATTGACAGTTTTGCCTTCAAGCTGAACCAATTCAACATGTCTAAGGTTCTCGCCAGGTAGATAGGAATGACCTGAGATTTGAGTAATGTCTGGATCATCAATTAATCTATTTCGTATTTGATCCACCTGATTCCAGTAACTCTCCGATTTAACGGAAGGTGCATAAACACTCAGCACTTGTGACAATGAAATTCCCAGGTCTCGGTTCTTTAAATAATCAACCTGACTTTGTACAATCAAAGTTATTACGATCAGCAAGATGGATACTGAATATTGAAACACAACAAGGCCTTTCCAAACACGAGCTCCCCAGGTACCCTGCTCCACCTTCCCCTTCAATACGTGCTGCGTTTTGTAGCCCAGCATGAGGGTAATGGGATATAAACTAGTGAACATTACGCCAATAGTCCAGAGCGACAATACTAGAACCCAAAAGCCAACATCAAAGAAGGCATCACTCATCATTTGAATTCCGAACTCAGGAAGCATCAAACTCGTCAAATGAATAAGTACCAAACCCGTTGTCAAGGCGAGAAAATGAAGTATACCCGTCTCTATAAAAAACTGAGATGCCAACTGCAACTTACCCGCTCCAAATGTTGAGCGGATACCTACTTCGGTAGCGCGCGACATGGCTCTGGCAACAGCCAGATTCATAAAATTTATCCATGCGAGTATCAATATGGCAAGCCCAATACCATATAAAAACTTCAGGTAGGTACCCTCCCCATTTACTTGAAACTCACCTTCCAATTGTGAGGTGAGATGGATATCGGATATCCGTTGCAAATCATAATCCATAGAGTAATTACGATTATCATACTGGGGCTGCGCTGTCTTATCCGCAATCGCCTGTATTTTACGCTCCAATTCAAGAGGGTCTACACCTGGCCTTGCTTTGATATAAGTAAAGAAATAATCCCAATCCCAGGCAGTCCAACGCCAGTTGGGGTGTTGTACTCTGAATGATTCAAATGAAATAAGAAGGTTGAACTTAAAGTGGGTGTTGGAGGGCAAGTCTTCCATAACTCCTGTGATCTTATACACTTGATCAAAATCCTCTATGATGCGAATTGACTTACCAACGGGATTAATTAACCCAAACAGTTTCTCTGACAAGGACCTTGACAAGACAACCGTGTAGGGCTCATCCAATACGGTGTCCTTGTTGCCACTCAGTAGATTAAAATCGAGGAGGCTAAAGAAGGCTGACTCCCCATGATAGACCTGATGTTCAATAATATCTATTCGATCTCCACCTTCCGTGTCTCTTCTAAGCGTTACCTTCTTGGCATCAAGCGGGTGAATTCTAAAAGCGGCATCAATTTCAGGGACTCCTGCAACTAACGTTTCTTTTAAAATTACAGGCGCCTGAGCTCTTCTGTTCTGGGCCTCACCATTTTGAGTTTTTTGACTAGTTACTCTATAAACGGTCTCCTGCTGAGGATGGGTTAAGTCAAAGCTTTTTTCAAATGTGATATATTGATCAATAAGCACATAAGAGGCTAGACCAATTCCCAACCCAATGATATTGACAAGGGTATAATATCGGTTCTTTAATAAGCCTCTAACGCAGGTGAGCAATAAATTTTTTATCATAATAAATTAAGATAACGAAACGACTCATCTGAAGTTAATAAATACTCCAATTTACAAGTCCTATTTCCTACGGATTTCAACATTCCGTAATAGTATACTCACACTTAAATGGGTTGGCTTCGTGTCAGTGGCCCAAGTTTACTGGAATACTTATTATCTGAAGTAACCTTTTTTCGATATTCAGCAGGCGTACAGCCCTTTACCTTGCGAAAAGCTTCATAAAAAGTGGAGTTACTAGTAAAGCCCACTTCCGATGCCATAGCTTCGATAGTATACTTATTGTCGCGCTCTAGACGATCACATAATTCAGCAATTCGGTACTCATTGATAAAGTCATTGAAATTTTTATCGTGCAATTGCTGAATAGCTTTTCGGAGTAAGTACTGAGGTGTATTTATGCGGTCTGCCAACTTTGACAAAGTAAGTTTTTGTTCTCTATAGATGTGTTCCTTTTCAAAAACCCGAGTAAGCTCATTTCCTATCGTTTGTAACTGATTTTCATCCAACATACTTTTAGTTGATTGTACCGTTGTAGCCACCCGATGCAATCCCATTCCTTTGAAATTGATAAAATACAGTACTACCGATGCTACTATCGCGCCCCATGCGTAGGCTTGAATGTTGGGGGAATACAATTGGTAGATAAACATGGTAATCATAACCAGTACGCCTATTTGAACAACAAGCAACCAGTGGTTATGGTCGGTAGACTTATGTTTTTGATAAACGACTAATGAAGCTACTAATCCTATTATCACCACCCAGCATCCAGACAGATAGACTAATCTCATCCATTGCATTTTAAAAATAGTAGACCCCAAAATAAAAATAAGTATGGCAGGTAAGTAGTAAAGTATATTTTCGTTGCGTGATATCACTTTCCCAGTAGATGATTTCAAATATAAAAATAAGGAAGGGCCCGCAGCCCATAACCCTGCGCCACCTAGGGCCACACCAACAATGGCGATACCTGGCCAATAATAGTACACCAGCGACTTTGCTACACGAATACCAAGTGCAATAAGCAACAAGCCCAAATAGATATTACTTTGAGCTCCTCTTCTTCCATTTACAATATTAATAGCACCCAGAAAAATGCTTTGCGTCACCGCCACAGCACTCACTGCAGCCATTAAAATCATCCAATTGGTCATGCTAATAAAAAGGACTAGGTATTATTGGGCTTACGGTAAATAAGCATAGTAGGTTGCTAAATATCTATTTTATCCCCCAAGTACTCCAAAATCAACTCGAACTAAATATCCTTCCAATCAATCATCCATTACTTAGATTCAATCGATTATGCCGTCCAACCAATGAATAATATTCAAGAGGAGTTGATAATTTTGCGTTGCAAGAGGAGAATTCATACCCATTTGTCTTTTATCTGGTCCTGCCAGTTGCGCTGAAAACATAGCCGCTTCTCCAGACATTACCACCCTACCCTTCCCCACTTTCATGTAGGCCAATTGATACCATCCCTTAACACTTTGTCGCTTTGTATCATCATGAAATCGCCACGCTGTATCAGGTAAAATGTTGATATGATCATCTCCAAATTTCAACACTGCATTTGCAGCCGGTGGAATCTTAAAAGCTTGTCCTGTAAAAGTAGCCACTTCGTCAATACGCTCAGAAGCATCCCTTCCCAAAGTAATAGTACTTTGTAGAAGTGTGCCACTATCCAATGAGAATATCGAAGGAATCTTACCTTCATTATGCATCACAAAACCATTTGTAAATGTGAAGCCAAAAGCGGATGCCAAATCAGTCGCGGCTCCAGCCAACGGCATATGATCCGCTATCAAAAAAAGGCTTCCGCCTTCTTCAACCCAATTCTTCAATACGCTAATCTCATTGTCGCTAAATGCAGAAGGGTTAGGAAGAATCCATCGACTAACATTAACCTCATTAAGCGCATTAGAAATTACAAGAATTTTACCGCTGGCTAGCGTCTCTTTTTCAAACACAGTCTTAAAAGCTTTCACTTGATAACCATCGCGCTCAAGTAATTTAGCAAAGGTAGTATACCGACCATCTTTCGTATGAAAATTATGATGTCCTTCATCGATGAATACAACTGATCCTTCTCCTGCCAGATAGGCAGGATGGATAATGACTGGAAGATAAGATACATCGGCTACCTGTTGAGCGACTACTCGTTGCGAAAAGGTAAACAAGAATAATAAAATAAAATTCAGTCGTTTCATTTCTTAACTAAGCTAATAAAAAATATATTGAGTTTCGTTTTATAAATCCACCAAAAATTGCCCCACACTGTCACTTCAAGTAATTATCAATTATCAGCTCCAGGAAATTTGGTCAATGAGAATTTGCAACATGCCAATCTCATATCCAGGTTAGCCATCATAATGATGGTGGTAACTGTCATCTACTATGGATTGTATTCATTTTATATTATTGATTCCCCATGGCAGATTTTCGCCATGCTTTCATTCACCTCAATTGTTTCTTATCTACTTGTTAAGATTAACAAATTACATTTCGCGAAAATATTTGGTCTGATCGGTTACAACATGGTCATCTATTTTGTTGCCTCCAGTGAAACGCATCTTACCAACGTAAATCTATATTTTGTTACAGGTGGAATAGCTGCACTCGTATTGTATGATTATCAGGAGAAACAAAAATCATTTGCCTTTATTAGTCTTTCAATATCACTGTATGTTCTGGCTCGTTTTAGCTCATTCTCCCTCTTACCAGAACGTGAATTTACTTCGCAAGAGGTGAGTTTAATTTCCTTGATCAATCTCATTGTATTTGGTTATGTTACTGCCTATTTAGTCATTCTTCTTCTGAAAGGAAATTATTTAAAGAAAGAAGATCTTAAAAGACAAAATTCAGAATTGGTAAAAATCAATAAAGAGCTCGACCGTTTTATCTACAGCTCTTCACATGATTTACGTGCGCCACTTAGTTCGCTGCTTGGATTAATACAATTAACCGAACTAGAACATGACGAATCACTAAAGAAAGATTATTTGAAAATGATGCGAGGCAGAATTTCAGCGATGGATCTGTTTATCAAGGAAATAATTGACTATGCGAAAAATGCGAGACAGGAGGCTGAGTATGAACTCATTCTATTAAATGATGAAATTGAAAAAATAATCCACGACTTGAAGTACATGGAAGGTGCCAATACAGTTACCATAAAGCGTACAGGACTTGAAAACCTTCAAATCAATGGTGACTTAATGAGAGTTAGGATTGTTTTATCCAATCTGATATCAAATGCCATTAAATACAGAGATCCAAGCAAACAAAATTGTGAATTATACATTAGTGCGGAAATTAATGCAGACAAAGTGTCCATAGAATTCAGAGATAATGGAATTGGCATCTCCCCATCACATCATGAAAAAATATTTGCCATGTTTTATAGAGCTCATGAAATTAGTACAGGGTCAGGTCTTGGCTTGTATTTGGTACGTGAAACGCTTAATAATTTAAAAGGAAGTATTCGAATTGTTTCAGAGGTAGGAAAAGGAAGTTCGTTTACCATTACCTTACCGTTGGAGGCGCATGCTTCTCTTTAAACAATCAATACTTTTATACACTTTTTCAGGTACGTTATGAACACCTGAGCCTCATGACTATATTTATGCCGATGAAAAAAATAAATGAAATTAATAAACTAGGAGTCTTTACCTCTGGAGGTGATGCTCCTGGAATGAATGCAGCTATAAGAGCGGTGGTACGAGCTGGTATTTACTATCAAAAAGAGGTATATGGAATAATGAGAGGTTACGAAGGAATGATAGAGGGAGATATCGTAAAGCTTGGAGCTAGGTCTGTGGGCAATATTATACAACGAGGTGGTACAATTCTTAAAACCGCCCGTAGCAAAGAGTTCAGAACAAAAGAAGGAAGAATAAAGGCATTTGACAATTTAAAGAAAAATGGAATAGATGGCTTGGTAGCCATTGGTGGAGACGGCACTTTTACGGGATTGCATTATTTTTCCAATGAATTCGATATCCCCACGGTTTGTTTACCTGGCACGATCGATAATGACATTGCAGGTACAGATTATACGATAGGTTACGATACTGCCACCAATACAGCTGTGCAAGCCATAGATAGAATTAGAGATACGGCACTCTCCCACAACCGGTTATTCTTTATCGAAGTGATGGGTAGAAATTCTGGTTACATCGCACTAAACAGCGGTATTGCCGGAGGTGCAGGAGCCATTATCCTGCCTGAGGAAGACATGACTTTTGATGATTTATTTAACCTTCTTGAATCTGGTAGAGAGACGGGTAAAAAATCAAATCTTGTGGTTGTAGCAGAAGGTTCAAAACTAGGAGGTGCCAACGAGCTTGCTAAGAAAATTGCAGAGAGGTCAGATTACTTTGATATTAAAGTTACCATTCTTGGTCACCAACAAAGAGGGGGATCTCCCACCTATTTTGACAGGGTGCTTGCCAGTAAAATGGGAGTTGCAGCGGTAGAGGGTTTGTTAAATGGAAAGAGTAGTATAATGATTGGTTTTTCAGAGAACAAAATTGTTTACAATTCCTACGATCAGGTTATTAATCAACAGCATCCAATAGAAGCAGAATCAATGCGAATTGCTAAAATTCTATCTATCTAAACCGACATTAACTCCTGTCAACTGACCATTACACTCAATACAGGAACTTTGGATTTGTATAACAAGGTTTCTGTAATTCCAAAGTCATACCCTGCACGTCTGGCCCTGTTATGAGTCACTTTAGCTAGCACTTGAACTTTGTTCTGCTCAGCAAAAGCCAGTAGGCCTTTTTCAATATCCAATGCGTTGTACACTACACATTTCATTTTCACATCAGGATAGGTTGCCACCAACTTGCTCATTGCTCTATCCACTGTTGGGGTATCTTTAAAATTGGCTGGAGTATTGATATAAAGAAGCGTTAATGAGCTCCCTGTCGCCTTTAAAAATGACACTATCTTATTGAATGGTTGCTTAAGGTTCTCTTCAAAGTCAGCTGCAAATACAATCTTTTTCATTAACGCAGGTTTGAAATCCTTCTTTACCGATAAAACCGGGCAAGGGCTAGTGCGCAATATCTTCTGTGCATGAGAACCAATGAAATAACGTTGAGACTCTCCTATTCCATGCGCACCCATAATGATCAAATCACATTTATAGAGTTTAGTGATCGCTAAAACTTCTTCTTGCACATTACCAGGACGAACAATTCCACTGGCCTTCACTCCTTTAAATATATTATTTTTAAGAAGCTTATCCATTTTTATCTCGGCTTCAACCATACGCGCCTCATTTTCAGGGTGCTCTTGCTGCTCGGCAACCGAAATCCGATTCCAATCCGAAGGAGCCGAAAACACATGCAATAGCAGCAACTCTGCTCCTGTTTTTTTTGCAAGAGTAATACCTGTGTTTATTGCAGCTTTTGCGTAGTCAGAAAAATCGGTAGGTATAAGAATTGATTTCATAGTCGCGCGTTTTTAATTTATTGTAATAACGAATTATAACCCTTAAGATAAAATGATATTAGTCACCATTACTGCAAACATTAATCAGAATTAATATTTTCGTTGATACGTGAATTAACTTACACTGAATTTTATCATCTTCGGGTAAATAATATAATTATGAAAACTGCTTATACCATTGTCTTCATTTTACTTGCCGCATTTACACTTTATGGGCAGGATCAGAAGAAAGAAGAAACTAAACCCATACCTGAAGCCAAAGAATTTGTAACCACGCATCAAGGAACCTTTGGTGGTAAAGCCATAAAGTACAAGGCTGTAGCAGGAGAAACCTATTTAAAAAACAATGACGGTGACCCAGTTGCATCAATCTGGTCAGTGACCTACAAGTTAGATGGCCCTGAAAACACCAACCGTCCTGTTACGTTTGTTTTCAACGGGGGGCCAGGATCAGCATCTGTTTGGCTTCATATGGGCTTCTTTGGCCCTCAAATCACTAAAGTTGACAGCGATGCCTCTTCAGACGATGGTGGCGCACCTTATCCACTTATCAACAATAACCATGGGATGCTGGACCTTACTGATTTGGTTTTTATTGACCCCGTAGGAACAGGTTATAGCAGAGTGATTGGAAAAGGAAAGACAGAAGACTATTGGGGATTGATGGAAGATGCCAGATCCATTGCCGCATTTATGCGTGAGTGGGTAACAAAAAATAAAAGATGGAATTCACCCAAATACATAGCCGGTGAAAGTTTTGGTACTACAAGAGCCGCAGCAGTTAATTACGAACTAGAAGGTGATGGACAGGAAATGTCACTCAATGGATTGATACTCATTTCACAGGCCCTAGATTATCAAGGCTCAACCTCTGCTCACGACAATATTGTTTCTTATGTTACTTACTTTCCTAGTATGGCAGCCACTGCATGGTATCACAAAAAGGCAGGCCAGGGAAAAACACTGGAAGTATTTGTAGAGGAGGCCCGAAAATTTGCGCTGGATGAATACGTATCCGCGCTTTATAAGGGAACGCGATTGACTGCTGCAGAGAAAAGTCACATTGCTGATCGTATGGTATATTTTACGGGGCTATCAAAAAAATACATCGAGCAGGCAGACATCCGATTGCTGATGCCTCGATTTAGAAAAGAACTACTTAGAGATCAGGGCATCACCATTGGTCAACTGGATGGTCGCTACAAGGGTGATGAGTATGATGATGTGGCAGACAGAGCAACATTGGGGGACCCTTCGAGTTATAACATTAGTGGAGCTTACAATGCTATCATCAACCACTATTTGTCTAGTCAGCTAAAAGTTGAAATGGATAGACCGTACCTTACTTCAAATGGTGAATTAGGCTCGAAATGGAGATGGAGAGATGTCCCTGAAGGTCGCTATTGGGAGCCCAGCTATGTCAATGTGGCCAGGAAATTGGGAGACTCCATGCGGAGAAACAAAGATTTGAAAGTACTGGTAGCCAGTGGCTATTATGATCTGATATGTCCGTTCTTTGATGCAGAATATACATTTGCACGCAATGGAATTTTGAAAGATCAGGTTACCCTCACCTACTATGAGGCAGGACATATGATGTATGTTCATGAGCCAGACTTGGTAAAACTGGCTACAGATATCCGTAAGTTCTTAACTTCTAAATAACGGTAAATGAAAAATGTTCTTATTACCGGGGCAGGCGGTATACTCGGGCAGGCCTGCGTTACAGCGTTTCAAAAAAAGGGTTATCAGGTAATTGCTATTCTTTCTCCGGGCAAAAAACTTTCTTATGCACCTATTGACCCAGTTAGTGTTTACAATGCAGATCTCATGAATGAATCCAATACACAAGAAGTATTGGCGCAAGTAATAAAGGATCACCCATCCATAGACATCTCATTATTTTTGGTAGGCGGGTTTGCCATGGGGACAATTGACAACACCGATGGATCAATGGTCAAGAAAATGATCAGTCTCAATTTTGAAACTGCTTACTATTCAGCAAAAGTTATGTTTAGTCAAATGGCCAAGCAAAAGAACGGAGGCAGAATGGCACTTGTAGGCGCGAGGCCATCTATCGATGCAAAAGCAGGTAAAGGTGTTTTGGCTTATGCCCTTTCTAAATCACTAATATTCAAACTGGCCGAGTTACTCAACGAAGAGGGAAAAGAGAAAAATGTTGTTTCCTCTGTTTTTGTGCCCAGTATTATTGACACACCAGATAATCGTAAGGCAATGCCAAAAGCAAATACTGACTTATGGGTAAAGCCTGAAGAGATTGCTGAAATTATAGAATTTGCAACATCGGAAAAGGGAGCCGTGCTAAGAGAATCGGTGATAAAAATTTACGGTAAATCCTAATTATCCACGCGACTGTGGTCTACTTTAAATTCAAATACATCTCTGCGTTGATAGTGCCCTGATGTATCTAAGGTCATTCGTTCTTTAATTGTTTCATCTAAATCAAATTCACAGGTAATTAATTCCTCTTTATCAAATATTGGCTCAACAAGATACTTCCCATTTGGGGCAATTATACAGCTACCACCATTGAGCGTCCATTGATCCGGATCTGATTTCAAATAATTCGGTTGTTCCAAGGATTTAGGAAAATCAGAAGCCTTTAACATTTGACCAGCAGCCAATACAAAGCACCTCCCCTCAAAAGCGTATTGACGGCTAGCCACCTGATGCATATCATGCACTTTTGGCCAAAGCGCAATGTGAATATGCTCACCAGAATCATGAAGGGCCTGACGAGTCAAGGGCATCCAATGTTCCCAACAAATGCTGGCCCCAACCCTGCCCACCTCCGTGTCCACTGCCTTTAATCCGTTACCATCTCCTAATCCGTACAGCATTTTTTCTGTGTACGTTGGCATTAATTTTCTGTGGTGATTCAGCAATTTCCCATGCTGATCGATAACTACCAAACTATTATAAATAGTGCCATTGCCAGGTCCAGATTTCACCTTCTCATTCAATCCAATACATAACGTTACCCTATTTGATTTGGCCATTTTACATACCCGATCAAAGTCCTTACCTTTTAGGTCTACGCTACTATCATAAAATTGAAGATAAGCGGCTTTCATTTCTTTACCGTCCCACTGCGACACATTGGAGCAATGATCCAGCCAGGAGGGGTATCCTGATAGCCACGTTTCACCTACTACCAGCAATTTAACTCCCTCCTGCGCAGCATCTGCAACAATGGATTCTAGCTTTTGTAAACTTTCAGACAGGTTGAGGTGCACGGAGCTGAACTGTCCAATACCTACTTTCACTATGTTTGCCATGATATTTTAATAAGCTTAATTACTCCCAATACTTTAGGAGTCTATTCAAAACTAAACTAATTTAAGGCTTGTTTAAACCTTTTTCAGATTATTGAATGTTTAGAAGAATTCATCGGGTGTTTACGCATGTACTTCGTTACCTGCAAAGGCGACTCAACGAAAAGCAATTTCTAATATTCTCCAGTATTCTTGTTGGAGTTTCCAGTGGTCTTGCCGCTGTCATCCTCAAATTATTTGCTCACAATATCAACGCCATTGTAGCTAAGTATTCTGGCAACTATGAGGATTTCTTTTTGTTCACGCTATTCCCTCTCGTAGGGCTTACCATCACAGTTTTATATATCCGATATTTTATCAAGAAGGAAGAATTTTCTAAAGGAAGTGCGGATATTGTTTATGCCATTGCCAAGAAATCCAGTGTACTCCCTAAATCGCAAATATACTCCCATGTGATATCCAGCGCATTTACGGTTGGTTTTGGTGGTTCAGTTGGGCTAGAGTCGCCCATGGTAAGTTCCGGATCTGCTATCGGATCTAATTATGGTAAAACCTATCACCTCAGCTACAAGGACAGAACAATGCTTTTAGCGTGTGGGGCTGCTGCCGCCATCGCTGGCGCGTTCAACTCTCCAATTGCCGGAGTACTTTTTGCAATCGAAGTATTATTGACCGATGTATCAGTTTCCGTGTTTATACCCCTCATAATATCCGCAGCATCTGGAGCTTTATTCTCTAAAATTATTCTCGGAGAAGGTGTTTTACTTTCATTTAGTGGTGTTCAACCTTTTGATTACAACAACACTCCATTTTACATTTTGCTGGGAATATTAGCAGGATTAACATCCCTTTACTATACCCGGATGTTTACTAATATTGAACACCGCATTTCATCAGTATCTAATACTTACGCCAAAGTAATTGGAGGTGGTCTGACGTTAGCCGTTTTGCTAATTCTATTCCCACCCCTTTATGGAGAAGGCTATGAAGGGATAAAAGAACTTGCCCTTTCTAATCATCATTCTCTGTTCCAAAACAGTATTCTTCAATCGTTTATAACAACGGAATGGGCCGGATTGGTTTTCCTCATTGGTCTTATGCTCATTAAAGTATTTGCAACGGCTATTACAATTGGTAGCGGTGGCAACGGAGGTAATTTTGCCCCTTCCCTTTGTGTTGGTGCTTATCTTGGATATACTTTCTCTCACTTTATAAATGTTACTGGATGGGCCAAGATACCTCAGGCTAATTTCACATTGGTTGCTATGGCGGGAATACTAAGTGGAGTTTTTTATGCTCCATTAACAGCCATATTCCTTATTGCTGAAATTACAGGAGGTTATAACCTCATGATACCGCTAATGATAGTAGCTGCATTTAGTAATATCATCATGAAGTACTTCGAACCACTGTCAATGGAGAACAAGAAACTGGCTAACAAAATGAACTTGTCTGTAGAGAACCGAGACAAGTATTTACTAAGCAAGCTCAATCTTGAAAATATGATTGAAACAGATTTTCAGGCGGTGAAACCTGATGACAACCTTCGATCGCTTGTGTCTGCGATTACCAAATCAAGAAGAAACTTGTTTCCGGTAGTGAATGATGAACAGGAATTGGTGGGGGTAATATTGCTGGATAGCGTGAAAGAAATGATGTTCAATCAGGATTTATATGACAAAATTGTAGTCAAAGACATAATGACCAGACCACTTGCCGTTATCTCTCCGGACGAAAGCCTTAATTCAGTTTTAAAGAAGTTTGAAGATACGGGGCAATGGAACCTTCCCATCATTGAGAACTACCGGTACATTGGATTTTTATCGAAGTCCAGTATTCTATCAGAGTATAGGGTTGAGCTACTTCGGTCCAGTTAAACTGAAAGGGCATAAAAAAAGAGGTCACAGTTTGCTGTGACCTCTTTTCTTTATCTGAGTATTAGTTTAGTACAATCCCAATGCTTTCATTTTCTTTTCGATACGCGTTACCTGAGCTTGCATATCAAGATCACTATAGATTGAGTACAAGTTATCCAAAACCTTCTCATCATCAGGGCTTATCTTCTCACAAGCTTCCCAGTATGGTAGGGCTTTCTTCAAATTTTCTACTAATTGCTTATCCAATTCAAAACGCTTCTTCTTGTCATCTGCAGTGATCCCTAACTGATTCATTTCAGCTTTTACTTTTTTAGCATCAAAATACACCAACTCAGCTATCGCCAAACGTGGTTCAAAGTATTTAGGATCTAGTTTTACAGCTTCATCGTACCATTTTCTGGCTTCATCATTATTGCCTAACTGCTGATTAATTACGCCCAAAAAATATCTTGTTTCATGGTCATTAGGATCACTTGCAGCCTGGCGCTCCATGGCAGCCTTGGCCTCTTGTAACTTGCCCATTCTGATGAACATGTCCAACTCATATTTTGGAAACTCTTTGTTCTTAGGAAAAGCTTTCATACCCGCCTTTACTGCGGCCAATGCTTTTTCATTATCTTTAATTTGATCACGGTAAGCACTAAAGATCATTGTATAGGCATCAGTGGATGTACCACCTGCATCAATATAACGCTGTAAATAATCAATAGATTTTTGGTGCTCATCAGCTGATGGTGCGAAGAACAAACCAGCATTTAACAAAATAGATGTGTCTTTAGGTACGAAATACAAAGTTCTTTCAACTTGTTTGAAGGCTTCAGCATAGTCTTTATTATCCTGATAGGCTTTCAAACCTTTGTCGAAGTATTTTTGAGCCATATATGCATTGACCTGATCGGTAAGTAATGGAAATCCATTGGGTCCATTTACATAACTACCCTTATCCTTGTCCAAAGAGTATGCTTTTTCAAAAGCAGCTTTTGCTTCAGGAAACGGATCGGCAATCAATGACTTGGCTGATTCATTACTTGTAGTATCAATACCTGCATAAATCAATCCTTTGAGGTACCATGCTTTTGCATTACCAGAATATTTTTCACTGGCGACTGTAGCATCAATAATGGCTTTTGCTTCAGCGAAATCGCCTGCACGTAATGCCTTTTCTGCTTTTGGCATACTCGGCTTGATAGGCTTTTGAGCAGCCACTACCAACGGTATAATAAAAATAAAGAGAAGTAATTTTTTCATTGTAATAGGTTTATAGATAACAAATTTATCAGTTTACTCGGTTATTGTCGAATCCGGTTCTTCCATTTTTTGAATTTTTTCAACGGAAGAAATCGCATCCTCTTCGTTCAATTTAATGACCCTAACTCCCTGAGTGGCCCTGCCCATTATCCTAAGTTCGTCAACTTTTATACGGATGCTGATCCCTGACCTGTTAATAATCATCAGTTCGTCATTATCACCTACTTCCTTTATTGCAACAAGCTTGCCAGTTTTTTCGGTGATATTGATGGTTTTTACGCCTTTTCCCCCTCTTCGGGTGATTCTGTAGTCTTCAATAGAAGACCTTTTTCCATACCCTTTTTCAGAGACCACCAATACATTGGCATCTTTTCCGGTAATACAAATCATCCCCACTACTTTGTCCTCATCTGATTCCAAGGTTACTCCTCTTACACCAGATGCTGTCCTCCCCATGGGTCTCACATCAGACTCAGCAAAGTGTACTGCCTTTCCTTCACTCTTGGCAATAACGATATGGTTCTGCCCATTGGTAAGGGCAGCTGTCAAGAGTTTATCTCCTTCGTGGACAGTGATGGCGGTGATGCCATTGGCTCTTGGCCGAGTATAAGCAGCCAAAGAGGTCTTCTTAATAATTCCTTTTTGAGTACAAAGAATGACATAGTTAGAGCTGGTATAAGCCTCATCAGACAGGTCTTTAATTTTTAATACCGCACGTACTGTATCGCCAGCCTCAATATTCAGTAGGTTTTGAATGGCTCTTCCTTTTGACGTCTTGCTACCCTCTGGTATTTCATATACTTTCTTCCAATACACTTTACCAAACTCAGTAAATATAAGTAGGTAATTGTGCGCTTGCGCTACAAATAGATGCTCAGTAAAATCATCCTCTTTGGTAGTAACAGCCTTCGATCCAATCCCACCACGGCCTTGAGTACGATAATCGGTAAGCACCGTTCTTTTCACATACCCTTGATTGGAAATAGTGATGACCATGTCCTCATTAGGAATCATGTCTTCTACAGTAAGGTCATCATCACTATGAACAATCTCAGTCCTTCTGTCATCACCGTAGCGATCCTTTACATCCAACAATTCGGTTTTAATAATGTCCATTCTCATGGATTCATTATTAAGCACCTCATTGAGATGGGCAATAAGTGCTTTTAGCTCCTTATATTCATTTTCAATTTTCTCTCTCTCAAGACCTGTTAATCGCTGTAAGCGCATTTCAAGGATGGCCTTGGCCTGGATTTCCGAAAGCTTAAAGCGCTCTATCAACCCTGTCTTAGCTATTTCAGGATCCTTAGAATTTCTTATCAGGGCAATTACTTCATCAAGGTTATCTAGGGCTATAAGGTATCCCTCTAGAATATGTGCTCTTTTCTCTGCTTCATTGAGATCATATTTGGTTCTGCGGATAACCACTTCGTGACGATGGTCTACAAAATGGGTAATCATGTCCAACAGATTCAACGTTTCTGGTCTACCTTTTACCAAGGCTACGTTGTTTACTCCAAATGAGGATTGAAGTTGCGTGTACTTATAAAGATTATTAAGCACGATGTTAGGAATAGCGTCCTTTCTCAAGTCATACACTACCCTGTAACCATCTCTGTCCGATTCATCCCTTAAGTCCGAAATCCCTTCAATTTTCTTTTCGTTAACAAGTGACGCAGTACGTTCAATCATTGTAGCCTTATTCACCAAATAAGGTATTTCGGTTACGATGATCTGTGTTTTCCCTTTTTCATTGGTGACAATCTCAGCCTTTCCTCTCATGAGAACTCGGCCTCTTCCAGTCAGTAATCCTTGCTGCACTCCTGCATAACCATAAATAATTCCCCCGGTTGGGAAGTCAGGGCCTTTGATATACTCCATCAATTCTGGAATAGTAATATCACGCTTATCGATATAAGCAATGATGCCATCTACTACCTCTCTCAGGTTGTGAGGAGCCATATTGGTAGCCATACCTACTGCAATACCAGAAGACCCGTTAATCAATAGATTGGGGATCTTAGCTGGCAATACCGTGGGCTCAGTCAGGGAGTCATCAAAGTTGGGCTGGAAATCAACCGTATCTTTGTTAATATCTGCCAAGAGCTCTTCAGCAATACGCTTCAACCGTGCCTCTGTATATCGCATGGCAGCCGCAAAGTCGCCATCCACCGATCCAAAGTTACCCTGTCCATCCACAAGTGTATAGCGCAAAGACCAATCCTGGGCCATGCGCACCATAGTGTCGTAGACAGATGCATCTCCATGCGGATGGTACTTACCCAGTACCTCACCGACAATACGGGCTGATTTCTTATAGGGCTTATTGTAATTAACTCCAAGGTCCTGCATTCCATAAAGAACCCTTCTGTGGACCGGTTTAAGACCGTCTCTTACATCTGGTAATGCTCTGGAAATGATAACCGACATCGAATAATCGATGTAAGCACCTCTCATTTCATCTTCAATATTTATGGGAATTATTCGCTGTTTTCCAGCTGTTGAATCGGGTGTTTCTTCTGCCACTTTTGTTCTTTTATATTCCTTTAGTCAGAGCTCAAATTCATGGAATTTCAACCTCTATTTTAAGGCTCGCAAGATAAGGAAAATTGAGGAATTAAACGCTCGAAATGGGCTTTTAAGTAGCTTAAAAACAAGAATTTATGATCCCTCAATAGGGGTTCAACTTCTTCCTGTTTTTGCGTTTTTCTTTGATCAGTTTAGGATAGTTTTCACCGTAGTGCGGATTCTGTTTTTTCCAGAATGGATGCATTCTGCTCCTGTACTCCTTGTTACCATGAGCATGATTAATTTGGGCGTGACAATCCGGGTGATAACACTTGGCCAGCTCAGGAAAACGATAGGAGAACCCTACATTAACATAAAATGCATTCAGGTTATGTACAATTGAACGATCGCCACTTCCAGGAACGGAAAGGGTATAATTTTTAATCTCAAATGATGGTCGAACAAACACTTTAATATATTCAGAAAAATCCTTTTCTACAGTTACCCCAACATTGGCAAACACCCCTTTCTTAATCAAACTTTTCACAAAATTATTACCAGGATTATAGCCACCTACATTGGCATCGCCCGTAAACAACAAATCATTCCACCGATAAAAAGACACGCCTAACAAAAGAAAATATTTCTTCATAAACCCTGAGTAGTTATCAGGCCGAAATGTATTTATCTTATCTGCATAACCTATAGGTCTATAATTTCCCATACTCATTATCTCATAGGAGAATCCTCCTCCTACCCTATACTTGTTCAAAAACTCATAATGGAGGGTCAGCTTGAGAGGGATATTCAAAGCATTTCCTTTGAATCCAAGTTTTGTTGAATCTGAACTAACGACAAAACTATCTGGGCCTTGAGGGTCAGCTCCACTTACTGTATTCACCCAATTGTTATATCTATTGTTTCGATCAATAGGAAAGATAGTTGGCGCTACCCCATCCACCTGAGAAATAGCAAACCCATCAAGTTTATGGCTAAGAAAAGTATTGCCATAGCCAACACTTCCGCTAAACACAAAGTTTTTGAGAATCATGCGAAACGGGCTTTTAGTCCGCTTTGCGTAGAAATTATCTAACGGAAAAGAAATCTCATCCTCCTGTGAATAGCCGATAACGGAAATGCCACAAAAGAAAAGGAAGAAAAGCGATATGGTTCGTAAATGAGTCAGCTCCGTGTTTTTAACTAAAAAACAAGCACCAAATTGTGATAAAAATAGAAAATTAACATGAGTTTAGTAAAAGCGATAGCTGGGTGTGCGACTCTCCAGAGAAGTAAATGTATGAAACATCATGCCTTTTTTCTCTACTACGTACGTAAAGCTGTGTTTCTCTGATTTGCCATCAGCATCAGAGGTAAGGTTGAGGGTCACTTCATTTGTACCCAACTTCATGGGTATGCGTGAATAGTGGATAGTGTGCGGCAAGGTCTGCCAGTTTCTGGTGTCTGCTTTTTCCGTTATTGCATTGATGATACCAAATAAAGATCCGAGCGCTTTATTCTCTTTTCTCATTTCATATTCAGTCACTTTCTTCAAGGCTGCCCTTACTAAAGCTTTGCTAAACTCAAGGGCCATGCGTTGTTGCAATACCTGGGTTGCAATCTTGTTGACATCTTCGATAGGTTCAAGCAAAATTGTTTCCCCAGCACTATTGATGGTGCCTTTGCTGTAATAAACGGGTCGTTCAACATACTTTGGGAATGCGACTCGAAATACCTCCAGATCGGCAAGTCCATCACGATCCTTTTCATCATGATCTGACAAATTAAAGGGAAAGCTAAAGTTATACTCATCATTCACAAACGTTACCCAATTGTCCTTTCTATGAATTACAAAATTGATACTCCACTCAGATTTAATGGGGCTGAGGCCATTATGCCAGAAGAATACTAAATCACCTCCATCAGAAGGTGTATACTGGTAGTCTTGTCTTTCAAATTCATTTTTGTAAAACTCATGCTCCGATTGCAAGCCGCCCAAAAGGGAAGTGCGCAGCAAATCTTCTTTGAGCTGTGGTGGGGCATTCATTTCAAATAAGTTGACATAATCACTCTGGTAAATTTCAAATGCGTTCCGATAAGCAATAAAAGCATTATTGTAATCATTGTCTGCCTCATAAATGATCCCCATGAGGAGGTGGACAAACGCATCCCTGCTGTATTTTTTATCAGAATCATATCGATCGCTGAGTTGTTGTAAACGGATATTGAGCCTTCGGCATTCAATAAGGGCCTCTTCATGTTTATCCATCTTTAAGTAATTCATGGCCTTGTAATACAATACCATAAGGTGTTCATGGTCTTCTCCCCGATATGAAGTAATCATGGGATTGGTAAGGTAAGAAGCCGCTTCATTCAGATAATTCTTTCTGTAGTCCTCACCAAACAAGAATGCTTTCTCCAGATACTCATTACTTTCTTCATATCGCCCCAGTACTGAGAGTAGCAATCCGCTATTGGACAAATACAAAAACTCTTTTTTTCTATAATCTCTTGAAGAAGAGTTGTTAAGTGATTCAAGGGCCTGCTCCAGTTGGCCTTGTTCAAAAGATTGGTTAAAACTGTAATTAGTTTGATAATAAGTCGCACAGGACTGTGCTGCAATCAGCAAAGCAAGAGCGCAGATTCTCAATTGCCCCTTTTTGGTAGTAGAGGTGAACAAATTAATTTTTGATAAATTTCTTTATCTCCTTCTGTCCGAACCACACGCGCTTATTGGTTTCAATATCGGTGAGGAAGAGCGTAACAATGTAATTCACTACCCGCTTATTGTTATAAACGTCTGTCTCAGAAGTCATTTCTCCAAACAACATGAGATCAGCCCCTACTTCCAATCCCCATTGAGAGGCGGTATCACTACTTGAAAAGTCCTGCTGCTGAGCGCGTTCTTCCCTCAACTTATCTCTGAAGGATTCTGATTCTACTAAATCGGCAATACCAGAATTGAAAATGGTAAGTTCAATTTTTTTAATAAAATTCTCTGCATCAATGTGCTCACTAGTCTTGTTCAGCACCCACCCCACAATGATAGCCGGCTTTTTACCCTGCTCTTTTGCGAACTCTTTAAACTTACCACTGGCGAGCAATTCGTTGGTCATGGTTTCGGCTACAGCCCGAGAGTCTGTATCATTCCATCGCCCGCTTAAGTCAATGGATGTACTAGGATCAATACGAGAGACAGATCTGGCACAGCCATATAAAAAAATTACACTTACCGCTATAAGAAAAATCGATCGCATACTTTTTTAGGTCATTTAAATCAAATTCCTTGCCGAAAACTATTTCAAATCCTTCAACTGAGCTATCACTTCTTTAGGGTTGGAAGATGAGAAAACAAAGTTTCCTGCCACCAGCACATCCGCACCAGCATTGACTAACGATTTTGCGTTCTGTAGGTTTACCCCTCCATCAATTTCTATTTGCGCTTTGGAGCCAGTCCTCATAATCATTGACTTCAGCCTCTCTACTTTCTTGTAAGTGTTCTCGATAAATTTTTGACCTCCAAAACCCGGATTCACCGACATCATACAGACTAAGTCAATATCCCCTATGATATCTTCCAACTGATCCACTCCAGTATGGGGGTTGATAGCCACGCCTGCCTTGATTCCCATTGCTCTTATCTGCTGTATGGTTCTGTGTAAATGTGGACTTGCCTCAATATGCACCGAAATGACTGAAGCCCCTGCATCATGAAATGCTTCCACATAGCGCTCCGGGTTCACAATCATCAAGTGTACATCCAGTGGCTTTGTAGCATGTTTTTTAATGGCCTTAACTACAGGGATACCCATGGACAGATTAGGAACAAATACGCCATCCATGATATCCACATGAATCCAATCTGCAGCACTATCATTGATCATTTTGACCTCGCTTTCAAGGTTGGCAAAATCGGCAGCAAGTATTGAGGGAGCAACTATAGGTTTCATAAAGCTAATTTGAGCTATTAACCCCGTTCCGGAGTCAGTCTAATGGCAAATATAGCACCTCTGAGCAACCTTAAGGGCTCAGCAATGTTGAATTGAGTGTGATACTTATAGTTTTATAAGTCGGATGGTACGCAAAATCCCTTCAGACTCTACTTTGACAAGATAGAGGCCTGACCCAATTCCCGAAACATCCAACTCAACAGGGTTATTGGAATAATCGATTTCACCTTCTGATTTAAGCATCAGCTGGCCCTGTAAATTGTAAATATGAATAGTTGCTCTTTGACCAATAGGCACGTCCATTTCCAATTTAACCGTATTACCAAAGGATGGATTTGGAAACAGGTATACCGCTGAGGTATGCTCACGTGGCTCCTCTCCCAATTGTATAATCTTGGCCCCTGAATAGTTAGGTACTCCATACCCCTTTAGATTATCGGGATTGTCGCTCATACTTCCAGATGCAACCACCAGGTCATAAAGCGCTGATACGGTTAACTCTGGAAACGACTGCATTAATCCGGCAACAAGGCTTGTAATCAAAGGTGTGGCTGCAGACGTACCGCTAGTAAATCCGGTGGTGCCATTTGATTTAATCACAGACACACCAGAACCTAATGCTACAACATCCGGTTTTATTCTATCATCTGCAGTAGGGCCAACTGAACTAAAACTGCTGAGGTTTCCTGTGCTGGTAATTGACCCCACTGCCAAAACGCCATCAACATCTGCCGGAGGGTTAACTAACGACCATGACGAATTACCGTCATTCCCAGCACTTACTACCACAAAAATACCTTTACTGATGGCAAGGCTTGCTGCTTTGCTCACCAATGCTGTATTTCCATCCAACTGTGACTTGGTATAATCCATGGAGGCATCATCAAATAAGTTATACCCTAATGAAGAGTTAATAACATCCACTCCTGCGCTATCTGCCTTTTCCGCTGCCACCAGCCAATTGTATTCTTCAATTCTAAATTCAGTGGATACCTCTTCTGTTACATACAATTGATAGTTGGCTTTGGGCGCTCCTCCTAAAAAACTACCTGTCTGATTTGCCGCCATGATCGAAAGTACTTCAGTGCCATGTCCATCATACTGGAAAACATTTCCAGTATTACCAATTATATCTTTGGTATAGATTACACGCCCTTCATCAAAGAGTGCTTTAAATGCATCCGCCTGGTCAACACCGGGAAACCCACTATCAAATACCGCAATCGTAACCCCTTGCCCATAAACGTTTTCCTCATGCATATCGTCCAAACCCAACATACTGAGTTGCACCTGATTAACAATACCAAGGTTCGAATCTTTTTTGTCCTTTACCTTTCTTAACCTGCCACCAGAAACTTCAGCGTTAGGGCCAATGTATTCATACGTAGAAACAAAAGGTAAGAGGAGTATATCACTCAGTTCACCATCGTCCAGCTGAGCAATGGCCGCATTCATCCATCTCGAAGTATATAAAATATCTGCCCCCAGTGATTTCACCTGATCAACATAGCTTTTGTTCACCGGAAAATCTTCTGTGGATATGGCTACTCCATTCTTAACCCTTCTATCAACGCTTTTTTGAGAAAGAAATGCCAACGGGTTTTCAATAGAAAAAGTGGTCGCATCTTTATCCTTAAAGAATATTGCGTACCTCCCATCTTGAGCCATCGAGAGCTGTGTCCAAAGTACTAAAACAAAAAGTAAACTATTCTTTACCATAGCTTATTAATGTCTGCTTGAGTACCGACCCTTTTTCAATTTGCTGTTGACCTATGCATGATCCTACAGTACAGTATTCCAGAATGGTGCTTTCTTTATATACAAGTCCAATGTTCCTTGCGTAAATTTCCTTTCTCACATCTTGCTTAACGATCAAATCTGTATTGTTGTTTTGAATAACCTCAACGGTTTCATCCAAGATATCCCCATTAAGATCGAACTGAAACCCAAAATCTCCTATCTCATAAATATCACAAGAAAAGGTAGCGTCATCCCCACAACTCTCTTCACCCCCCAGGGTATTCAGTGCATTACCATTCCACTGCCGCCCAATAGACAAAGGAAAGGCTAACCTGACGAATGAGGTATTGCCTTCAATCACTACAACTTGCGATGGTTCTATTCGCGTTGACCAGGTATCCTGGTATTCAAACTGAGCTGCATCATCACTTTTAGTAAAGCGCTGAAGGACATAGGTAATGCCACCTGCATTATTTTTGAAAGAGTCTGTTACTGTGATTTTAGACTGGTATAAAAAATCTTCCTGTCCATCAATAGGAGTGTATATTGTCTCCTGAACATCATAAATAAAGTAGCCACCCACCTGAATAGGAAAGAAATCAGTATCTTTTTTTGAAATTAATTCAGGATCATCAGCGCACGCCACAACAAGCATTGCCAAAAACAAAAAAGAAAGAAATTTAGGTAAATAAGCCACTTTATTGCTTTTCAATTCATAAAGTTATTTTTTCTTTTTGATATTTGGTCATGCAATTAAAAACCAAAGTAAAAGTAGGAAACATTACTAATCTTAGCGATGCAAGGTACTGTGCTGGCATGGGAGTTGACCTTTTAGGGTTTCCTATTGGTGATAATATCGGACAGATTTCATTTGACACCTTTCTTGAGATTGCAGAATGGGTGGCGGGCCCAGCCTTTATTTTGGAATATGCTGACTCCATGGATGATGAACAATTCCAAAAGGTAACCCAATCTACAGCTGTTCAGTACGTCCAATTAAATTTCGATCAACTCTTACGACTGGGCGGTAAAATTCAAGATCTTCCCATTATACTAACAACAAGCATTGCTGAATGGAAAGACATCAAAGCTCATCTCTTAACGTATAACATCAGCTATTTAGTATTGGTTGAGACGATAACCCCTGAATGGGCGAAAGTAGAGGAAATCAATTCAGTAATTAATGTTCTTGTTCCTCAACATTTGATTGACAATATAAGTGACGTTGAGTCCTTGCCTATCGCGGGCATCCTAATGGAAGGTTCATCGGAGGATAAACCGGGTCAGAAGGATTACGATCATTTAGCGACTATTCTTGAGGCTTTGGAGCTTGACTAAGAGGAACCCAATTTAATGGCACGTTGCACTGCCTTAGCGGTAGTATCAGGAAACGAAATATCAAGAGGTTTTGATTCATCTAACCACTTTTCAATTTTACTTAGATTCTTCTTCTTGACTTTTTTAAGAACGGGCACGCCCATTTTTTTTAGAGCCGCTGCATTGCAGTGTTGCTCGTATTGATTCTTCATCGGAACCACCATCAGCTTCTTATTGAGTTGTAAAACTTCAGCGGGAGTTTCAAACCCGGCACCCGTAAGAACGCCATGACTGCTTATAATACTTTCCACAAAGGCTGCCCCACTCACAGGATATACAGAAACCTTATCAACATGATAAGCGTTCTTCACATGCTTCGAAAACACATGCCACTTGATCTTCGGAAATTTCAAAAACAGTTGAGCCAATTTTTTATCATCGTAGGCAGGTAAATACACCGTATAGTGCCCTTGATCAGATGCCTTGGCATCACGAATCGCTTTTCTGATAACAGGAGTGTAAATGTTTTTATCGTACTCTTCAAAGTGAAAGCCTACATACTTCTTTACTGGTGCATACTTTTTAAGAATCCATTCCCCAAAGGGATCCTTATTCTTTGGACGTGGTGCCTTTTTGGATAAGAGGGCTGATTGGTGGCTTAATCCAACAATGGGTACTTTTTTCTTTTTTGCAGCCCATGAAGAGATGGGTTCAAAATCATTTACAATCAGGTCATAATCTTCCACAGGGAATTGGTCGATCTCCTGAATAACACTGGAGCTGTTCTTTTTAAAAGTTTTGTAAAAATTGATCCCACCATTTTTTCCAAAATAGAAGCTCAGCCCTTTCGATTTGTACTTTATTGGATAGGGCAATTCTATTTCAGCCTGGGCACCACTTACAAACAAATCCAACTCACCGTGTTTTCTGAGCTCTGGAACCACATCTATAGCTCTGCTCAAATGCCCATTACCAGTACCTTGAATAGCGTAGAGTATTTTCATTTCTTTACCGATAGGAATTCATTGACAAGGTCTTTGAATATCTCGTCATTGTCCAGGCTATTTCTATATCGCTTGTGAATCTTGAGCGATTGAGCTCGCTTATCATCAGCGTAGCGGTAAATGGACCACTCATTCTTATTGTATTCCAAGGCGGTCAGATTTTCTACCCAATCACCCGAATTGAGATACACTACCTCTCCTTTTTCAGTTTTAATAGTTTTGATTTCAGGGTGGTGAATGTGACCACACACTACATAATGATGACCATTTGCGATGGCAATATCAGCTGCCGTCTCTTCAAAGTTGTTAATAAACTTCACAGCACCCTTTACACTATCCTTAACTTTTTTGGATAAAGAGATTCTCCCCTTACCAAAGAATTTCAGAATGAAGTTAACCACAGCATTCAATACAATGAGTGCATCATAACCAATTGCCCCTAGCCGAGCTATCCATTTTGAATACCTCATGGTGACATCAAATACATCTCCGTGAAAAATCCATGCAGACTTTCCACTTAAAGACAATACCTTTTTGTTTTCAATCTGAAATGACCCTAGCCTAAATCCTGCAAACTTCCTTAGCATCTCATCATGATTACCCGTCAGGTAAGTGATCTTGGTTCCTTTAGCCAAAAGTCCGGTAATATGTTTGACGATTTCCATGTGGCTTTTGGGCCAGTAGCGCTTACTAAATTGCCACATGTCAATGATGTCGCCATTCAGAATCAGTCTTTTAGGTTTAATAGTCTTTAGATAGCGGAGTAGTTCTTCCGAGTGGCAACCATAGGTACCGAGGTGAACATCAGATATGATTACGAGCTCTACCTCTCTTTTTCTTTTCTTTGCCATTGCTTGTATCCCCGGCCTTACTTAGCTGCAGAATACTATGTTAATTAGATTCATGCAAATATATTAACAGAATCTTATCAAACTATAACCTAAAGATTACCCTTGTGTTAAGAGCTTTTTAGGCTATAAACTGGAATCGTAGGTACTTAATGGTTTCTCCCTTTTTAGCAAACATTTCCTCGTATCGGGTCTTTATGCCCAACACCTCGTCTTTCAATTCTGATTGATATACGTCAAAAGTCACTTTTAAGTTCTTAATGTCATTACGCTCTTTTAATTCCTCAAGAGTAAAATTAAAAAGGTCCGTGTTGTCAGTTTTTAATCTAAACAGTCCATCTGGTTTTAAAACCTTCTTGTATAGATTAAGAAATCTATTGTTGCTTAGCCTCCTTTTAATGTCTCTCTTCTTTGGTCTCGGATCAGGAAAAGTTAACCAAATCTCACTTACTTCATCCTCACCAAAAAAATTCTCGAGTGTATGGATTTGCGCTCGTAGAAAAGCAACATTATCTAATTCCTTTTCTACTGCCCAAGTACTTCCCTTCCATATCCTATCCCCTTTTACATCAATGCCGACAAAATTCCTATCAGGAAATAATTCCGCCATTCCAACAGAGTATTCCCCTCTTCCACAAGCTAGCTCAATGGTAATGGGGTTGTCGTTATTAAACTGAGTCTTATTCCAGTTACCTTTAATATTAAAGTACAGTTCCTTTCCAGGCTCTAGCACATTATTCCTTTCTGAAATGATTTTGAATCTGGCTAGTTTACTTTTCATCCTTAGAGTTCATCGATTTCTGCTACTACAAATGTACTACCCCCAATGAAAATGAGATCATCTGGAGAAGCAGATGACTTCGCACTTTTTATTGCCTCTCTTACTTTACTAATCACTTTATACTCTAAACCAAACGCTGTCGCCCTGGCAGCCAATACTTCTGCATCCAATGCTCTGGGGATTTCAGCAGCACAAAAATAGTAGACGGCATTTTTAGGGAGTAAAGAAAGAATAGCATCAATATCCTTATCCTTTACCATGCCGAAAACGATATGAAGTTTTTTATAAGGGATAGCTTCAATAATACTCAACACCTCAGTAATTCCTTCAGCATTGTGCGCAGTATCGCAATAGATCAATGGTTTTGCTCCAAGCTGCTGCCAACGGCCTTTCAAACCCGTAAGCGTTACCGTTTCTGCAATTCCTTTCTCAATAGCACTGGTTGAAATATTAAACCCCAATTCAATCAACTCATCGACAACAGCAAGCACTCCTGCAATATTCTTTTTTTGATACTCCCCCACTAGTTCTGATTTCAAATGATGGCTAATTGCATTACCATCACGCTGCACAATGAAAGTGTCGATATCTGTAGCTGACCTTGCTACCTTATACCGTTCCTGAGCAAACTTCAGTGAAGAATTGACTGATGCCGCCTTCCTTAAGAATACTTCCTCAATTTCAGGTTGCCGTTCACTAATAATGGCTCTTCCATTCTGCTTGATAATACCCGCTTTCTCAGCAGCAATTGCTTCCAGCGTCCCACCAAGCAGGTCCTTATGGTCATATCCAATATTGGTAATGAGCGACACCAATGGATCAATCACGTTAGTGGAATCAAGTCTCCCTCCCAAACCCACTTCTATAACCGCAAAATCTACTTCTTCTCTGGCAAAAAAGTCGAATGC
The DNA here is from genome assembly GCA_020436125.1 of Cyclobacteriaceae bacterium. GTDB lineage: Bacteria > Bacteroidota > Bacteroidia > Cytophagales > Cyclobacteriaceae > ELB16-189. The sequence goes on from JAGQYK010000020.1 coordinate 47,106, forward strand.
CATGGCCACTGTAATCTCAAAAAATGAAGGTTTGATCTCTTCAATCTGTGGTTTAATCCTTTCTACAAAGTTAACTACCTCAGATGGTGAAATCTCAGCACCATTGAGCCTGATCCGTTCAGTAAATTCTTTAAGATGAGGTGATGTGTAAAGCCCTGTTTTGTATCCATTACTTTGAAGGATAGCTGCGATCATGTGGCTTGAACTTCCTTTTCCGTTTGTTCCCCCTACATGAATAGATCTGAACTTATGCTGAGGGTTGCCCAAAGATTCACATAACAATAAGGTGTTCCGAAGATCCGCCTTAAGTGCAGCCGGCCCCACACGCTGAAACATGGGCAGTTCCTTATACAGATAATCAAGGGTTTGCTGGTAGGTCATGGCTTCTAAGAAATCGCGAAATTAGTCCTTGCTTTAAAATAAAAAAAGCCACCCCAAGGTGGCTTTTTAAATAATAAATGACTCAATGGTTATTTACCGGCTTTAATAAACTTATATCCCAGCGATACTTGAAGTACCTTATTCTTCAAGTCAGGCCCATTATTCAATTTAAACTCAGAGAGTCCAAAATTATAGCGGGCATCCAAAGTAAGTCCAAATGGTAAATCCCATCCTGCACCCACTGCGATGGACGTATCTGATTTTTTGTCAAGCTGATCTTTTACATCCTGGGTAGTTGTGATACCACCTATTGTGCTTTTAATTTCTGATGTTGTCAAAAATCCAAATTGTGGACCAGCCTGTATATTAAGGCCAGCCACCAGATACAGTTTCACAAGAATCGGAATGTTGATGTAGTCAAAGTTAGCTTCGTAGTTGTCAGTATCAACACTGAACTCACTTCCTTGTTTGGAGAAAAGAATCTCGGGTTGAATACCAAATTTCGCAAACTTGAATAAGGCAAAAGCCCCTCCATGGTAACCAGTACGATTATCGATATTGGATGTTCCCTGGCTAATATCAAACTTAGCAATGTTAAGCCCTCCTTTAAGCCCTAAAGCAAATTGAGCCTGGGCCTGAGCTTGATTCGTCAGCGCCACTGCCGAAATAAGACATACGAGAATAAATATTTTTTTCATACAAATTGATTTTGTTTCAAATCTAACGACAAAAACGGAGCCAACTTATCAAAATCTTCAATTAATTAGTGGAATGGAAGAATATAGTAAAGCCAGCCATAAGGAAGAATCCACTCTCAGTACTTTTTACATTTGAAGTTGTATTCTTATTCGATTCCGATAGAAATCCAACTATGGGCTCAAAAAGAACTGTATCTGAGATTCGCGCAGCGTACCCGGCTCCAAGTCTTAGCTCCGAAGCATTATACTTGGTCTCGCTAGTCGGTGATTGATCCACTTCCTGTTTACTCTTGCTGCTACCAAAAGCAAATTGGCCATGTGCAAACAATCCATTATCCAGATAATACCGAGCAACTGGACCTATTAAAATATCGGTGTCAGTATACTTAAAACCCGTTCCCTTTGTAGTCCCATTAGATACAGAAAGTAATAGCCCCGCAGCAAAATTATCTATGACCATATATCCTGCCCAAGGCATTAAATTAAAGCCAGATCTTTTTGTATCGGAGTCATCTTTGTGAGACTTAAACTCAAAGGAACCACCACCAATTATAGTCCCTTGTTTAATAAACTGTGAATAGCCAGATGTAGCTATACCTGCGACAAATACAATGAGTACAATTATCTTTTTCATAATTAAAGATTTGTTGGTTAAGCAAATAAAGTTAATAATTAAGAGGTAAATGCGCAGCAAGCATCCGATATCGGACAGTATTGCTCTATGAAATGCCTAATTCAGGATTTTTCCCAATCACTGTTCGGTAAAATCCCATCAACTTATCCATATCTTCCTCGAAACTTTCAGTGAGGTACATTGGGTCAGCCACGATGATCTCCTTTTTTTTAAAATCAAACCCGACTGGTACAATGGGTACATTGGCCATCTTGGCGATATAATAAAAACCAGTCTTTAATTTATCTACTTTTTTACGCGTTCCCTCCGGTGCTATGGCCAATA
>JAGQYK010000210.1 GCA_020436125.1 Cyclobacteriaceae bacterium
GAATTAAACGCCAATGAAATCATGGAACGAACCCTAGACTATATCCATAACAATCCCGTCAAGGCCGGAATTGTTCTCTCACCTGAGCACTACCTCTATAGCAGTGCAATTAACTATGCCGGTTTACCAGAAAAGCTAATTGACGTTATTTTGATTGAATAAGAGAACAATGGCACAAGTGATCCACCCACATCCCGCACACAACACTCGCGCCAATTGAGGGTGTAGCTACCCCTCGGCAGGAGGAGACGTATTGGCAAGTTTACCTGCTATTGCTAGGTCTGCTTAATTAGATTCTTCGGTCGTCCTGCGTCCTCCCTCTGAAAGACGTTGTGTGTTAATTGATGATTCGTCAATAGGTCTAGGATCCTCAGTCCAAAGCAATCGTCACTCAGAGCGTAAGCGAAGAGTCTCATTTCCAAAATTTTAACCAAAACAAGATTATTTCACTTATCCTTATGCTATCCTATTTCAGGTGGCTACTGCTTAGATACTATCAACTGGAACCCTAACTGGCGCGAGTCTTAGGAACGTGTAATGGAATGTG
>JAGQYK010000211.1 GCA_020436125.1 Cyclobacteriaceae bacterium
AATCCCTGAATTGCATGGTCAAATTTTAATCTTCTATAATTATCGACAGCATTATTAAGTTGTCCCTTAATATCTTCAACTGCCATTGCATGTAATTCTATTGATCTCTTAGTTGCCATTTTTCTATTTATTTAAGCGACATAATCAGGTCTAACCACAAATTTTGTAAGAACAGGCAACTTCTGTGCCGCCAATCTTAAAGCCTCTTGCGCAGTCTCTAATGGTACACCATCCATCTCAAACATTATGGTACCCGGCTTAACTACTGCTACCCAATGATCCAAAGCACCTTTACCTTTACCCATCCTTACTTCTGCAGGCTTCGAGGTGATAGGCTTGTCAGGAAATATTCTAATCCATACTTTACCTTCCCTTTTCATGTACCTAGTCATTGCAATCCTCGCTGATTCGATTTGACGGTTGGTCAATCGTCCTGTATCTAAGGATTTTAGTCCAAAGGATCCAAAAGCAACGGTATGTCCTCTATGAGCAGTACCTTTAATTCTTCCTTTCTGCTGCTTTCTGTATTTTGTCCGTTTAGGC
>JAGQYK010000212.1 GCA_020436125.1 Cyclobacteriaceae bacterium
CCCCTCATGGAAGGTCCTGTGCACCTGTAAGCCGGGTCCTGTTCCCCGCTTGCGCGGGGCCTCCGTCATTTATCTGGGATCCACCTCACGACGGACCTCGATCGACCCACCCCCCGGGATTCGGGCGCGCGACCCTATCCGCTCCGAAGAGCGGTCCCCGGTGTACATGGTCTTTCAGCCCGTGGGGTTTACCAAGCCGCCGATGTCACCACCAGCGCTGGTGAGCTCTTACCTCACCTTTTCACCTTTTCCCGTCTTGCGACGGGTAGTTTCCCTTTCTGCGGCACTTTCCGTGACGGCCCCGTTCCCAGGGACGCCCCTTCCCGTTAGGAAGCACGGCACGCTATGCTGCCCGGACTTTCCTCCCCCCGCCCGAAGGCGGGAAGCGACGAAGCGGTGCACAGGATGTCAAGGAACGATGAACGCCAAGGGCTGAACGCTGAAGTGCGGTCACTGGGACGAAGGCAGGAACACCTCCGTTGCCCCGTTGCCGTAGCGGCGGGCGTCGGCATCGTGGAAGCGCACGCCCTCGTA
>JAGQYK010000213.1 GCA_020436125.1 Cyclobacteriaceae bacterium
CGATGCAACCTTGGATGTCCGGATAGGTCGATCCTTTGCCGTAATAGAAGTCGTCGAAGTTCTCTTCGGAGAAGTAGAGGCTGCCAAGACCGTCGAGCGCGTCAGCGTGATGCTCCGCGAGCGCGCGCGTGAGCTCGATGTTGCGCGACGGCGTGAGCGGGTTCACGCGGCTCGGGATCCCCGGTTGGAAGAAGAACGTCGAGTCGGTCCCCATCTCGTGGTGGTCCGTCAGGACACACGGCATCCAGCGTTGAAACGCGGCCACGCGCCCGCGCGACTCAGGATGGACCAGCAGCAACCAGTCGCGGTTCAGGTCGAACCAATAGTGGTTGGTGCGGCCGCCAGGCCAAGTCTCTTGATGCTCTCGATGGGCAGGATCGGAGACGAGCTGGCGTCCGCGATGCGAGTTGGCCCACTGAGCGAAGCGATCGTGCCCATCGGGGTTGAGGCACGGGTCGAGGACGATGATCGTGCGTTCGAGGAACGCCTCGAACTCTGGACCGGTCGCGGCGGCGAGGTGATAGAGCACGACG
>JAGQYK010000214.1 GCA_020436125.1 Cyclobacteriaceae bacterium
TCAGGATGTCTTCTATCCATTCCTTGAAGTGTCCGAAGGTAGAAACTGGACCATGAAAACGGTAAGAACAGGAGGCTTGTCCTTTCCGACTTATTCTTATGTCAATTCTATCCCAGCTCCATTCAGAGGGGTAATTACCATCACTAACCTACAACGTCCCGATCGGTTAAGAAGTACGGTGGCACACGAAATTGGTCATAAGGTGATGAATGTAAGCCATGAATATAAAAGCACTGATCCCGGTCATGAAATCTATGCAGAAGGTGGATTAATGCTTTATGGAGATGGAGAAGATATCCCTTCAGGAGAAGAAGGGCGCTGGCATTTAGAACGACTCCACCTTTCCCCTTTTATATATAAGCTTAATGAACAAGGAGTGAAAATCTGGAATGAGGAATACAAAGAAGGAGGACACTATTATGATCCGCTGTACGGAGATAAGGTAATACGATTTAAAGGCAAGGCAGAGATAGATTCTGACTGGTAAATCAGAATGGCTTTAACCAGTTCCGTTTAT
>JAGQYK010000215.1 GCA_020436125.1 Cyclobacteriaceae bacterium
GGAAATATGTTTTTTTAGTAAATAACCTGAAGCACCGGCACATATGGCATCGAACACGTGGTTATTATCATCAAATACGGTAAGCATAAGAATGGGGATCTCTTGATCAATACTTCGTATTTGCTTAACAGCTTCAATCCCACTCATGCCTGGCATATCAATATCCATGATCAATAAATCAGGCTTCAGTTCTTTGAGTTGAAGTGTGGACTTCATTGGGTTTTCAAATGCTCCAATTAATTCTACTTTTTCACTCAAGCGAATCATGGATTGAATGCTTTCACTTAGTAGTGCGTTGTCTTCGTACAGAATAATGGAGTAAGCGGCCATATTATTTATGCAAATAAGGGGGTGAGTATCCACAAATGATATAGCATGTTCATGTTATGGGAAAGATGAGTTGGAGTGTAGTGCCATTCCCCAAGCCGCTATTGATTGTAATGTTTCCATGTATTTCTTTGCTTCGCTCTCGCATATTCCGAAGCCCGTTTCCGGCTTTTATATTTTTCTCATC
>JAGQYK010000216.1 GCA_020436125.1 Cyclobacteriaceae bacterium
CTCGTTATTTATCAGATAATCAATTATTTAATATAAACCTTTTTTTAAAATGAAAACTATTGAGATTATAGGGTATAAAAGAGCAAATCTCGGAAAAGCAGAATCTAAAAGGTTGAGAGCAGAAGCGAATGTTCCTTGTGTACTTTACGGAGGAGACAAGCAAATTCATTTTCATGCTCCAATGATTCTTTTCCGCGAGCTAATTTATACAAGAGATGCTCACTTTGTTCACCTTAACATTGAAGGAGAAGAATATCAAGCTATCATTCAGGATGTGCAATACCATCCGGTTAGTGAGGTTATCCTGCATGCAGATTTTCTTCAGCTATTTGAAGGCAAGAAAATCAAAATGGACATACCTGTGAAGCTAGTGGGTCAGTCGCCTGCAGTTCAACAAGGTGGTACTTTGGTGCACAAACGCAGAACACTAAGTGTTTTGGCTTTGCCTAAAAATATGCCATCACACATTGATGTAGATATTTCAAATCTTAACTTCCACCATTCAGTG
>JAGQYK010000021.1 GCA_020436125.1 Cyclobacteriaceae bacterium
CAGTACGAAGACTAACATTGAAGGTGTTTATGCAGTAGGTGATGCAGCCGATAAAGTTTACCGCCAGGCAATAACTGCTGCAGGTACCGGATGTATGGGCGCTCTGGATGCAGAAAAATTTTTAGCTGCTAAAGAGGCAGAGTTGACTCAGTAGGATCTTATGAAACTCGATATACTCGTATTGGCAGCTCATCCGGATGATGCGGAGTTGGGTTGTGGGGGTACAATTCTTAAGCAGATTGCTTCCGGGCAAAAGGTTGGGATTGTAGACTTTACCAGAGGCGAATTGGGAACAAGGGGTACTGTAGAAACACGTGAGCAAGAAGCCAAAGCATCAGCAAAAATTTTAGGACTTTCCGCCCGTGAAAATTTGAACTTCAAGGATGGTTTTTTTGTGAATGATGAAGCCCATCAAAAAGAAGTAATCAGAGCCATAAGAAAATATCAGCCGGACATTGTGTTAGCCAATGCCATTTATGATCGCCACCCTGACCATGGAAAAGGAGGAGAGCTGGCCTTTCAGTCTTGTTTTCTTTCTGGTCTTAATAAGATAGAGACTGAGGATGAAGGAAAAGTGCAGGAGGCATGGAGACCAAAAGCTCTTTACCATTATATTCAGAGTCAATTAATTACTCCTGACTTTGTGGTAGATGTGTCTGATCATTGGGAGAAGAAAATGGAGAGCGTACTAGCCTTCAAATCTCAATTTCACAATCCAAACAGTAAAGAGCCGGAAACATATATTTCAAGTCAGGGCTTCTTGAAGATGCTGGAGGCCAGGGGAACAGAACTTGGTCACGCCATAGGCGCCCGGTATGGTGAAGGGTTTACTATTAGAAGAACGATTGGAGTTGATCTGCTTACGGATATCCGTTAAGGGGCAAGCCTGTTAATTGTCCACTGATCATCTACTAGCGTGTATACAATCCTGTCATGCAATCGGTTTGGTCTTCCTTGCCAGAATTCAATTTCAAGTGGAGTAACTCCATAACCACCCCATTGTTTAGGGCGAGGTAATACTTTTAGGTCCTTGTATTTCTCTTCTATTTGCACAACTCGTTCTTCTAAGATAGTGCGTTCTTTTATCAAAGTACTTTGTGGCGAGGCCCATGCACCTATCTGACTTGCTCGTGGGCGACTTTGGAAATAAGTATCTGATGTTTCGGCAGAAACTCTGCTTACCACTCCCTCAATTCTGATCTGCCTTTCCAGCTCTGGCCAGAAAAAATTAAGTGCACATGCCGGATTGAGTTCAAGTTCTTTTCCTTTTTGACTCTGATAATTAGTATAGAAAACGAACTGTGCATTTTCAATGCCTTTTAGGAGTACAATACGGGAGGTAGGCCTTCCATTTTCAGATAGGGTGGCAAGGTTCATTGCGTTAGGTTCCAGCGCCTGGGAGTCAATGGCTTGTTTGAACCACTTTTCGAACTGAGCAAACGGGTTTTTTTCAACTGAATTGATATCCAATGTGGCCTTGCTGTAGTCAGTTCTTATATCTGATAATCCTTTCATTTTTACCTTCAATTTTTGTTTAAATTAATAAAAGCATAGGTTGCATCTGTGACTGAAGCCTACTTTATTAGTGCATTGTTAGAAGGATAACAAAACTTGAGCTGGTAACGTTTTATTATATAAGGCAATGGAGTTTTTTAAATACAGGAACAAGCTACAGCCGGAGAAAGGAAAGATACTGGTATCGGAGCCTTATCTTCCGGATCCTAATTTTGAACGCAGTATTGTACTATTGTGTGATCATAATGAGGGTGGGTCGTTTGGTTTCGTTTTGAATAAGCCTTCTGTTGCAGCTTTAGGTGATGTAATGCCAGAGTTGGAAAAGCTCAATGCTGCTTTGTTTGTAGGGGGACCAGTGCAGCAAGATACACTACATTATCTGCATCGATGTGAAGAGCTATCAGGCGCTACTCAGATTACGGATGACGTATATTGGGGGGGGGATTTTGACAACCTAAAATTTCTTATTGGGTCGAATCAGATTAAGCAAAATGAGATAAAGTTTTTTTTAGGATACAGTGGTTGGTCAGAAGGGCAGCTAGATGCTGAACTGGAGGCCGATTCCTGGATTGTAAGTGATAGATTTAACAGCGAATTAGTATTTGAAACTGATCCGAAGGAGATGTGGAAGAAGTCACTCGAGAGTATGGGTGGTCGGTTCTCTATATATTCAAATTATCCGGAGGATCCGAGAATGAATTGATTCATTCAATTTCAATTATTTTTACGTTATTGTAGAGGATTGAATGAAATTCATGGAAAACGAAATGGATTTGCACACGGAGCAGAAAAATAATTCTGAAGAGCTTACTCAAGAGCCACAAAGCGATGAAAACTCATCCCGCAAAGGACGTGATTCTTCAATAAATTCAGAGAATAATCTGGATGAGGAAGAGAGTCATGTTGAAGAACAGGATGATGACAATAGCATTGACTATTCTAATTTTTCAAAAGAGCAATTGGCATCGGTGGTAAAGGAGCTAACCAATGAGACTAATTTTAGTCGGATTGATAGCATCATAAAAGAAGTCAGGCCTTTGTTCAATGGGATTCGGAACAAAGAAAAAGCAGCAGCGCTGGAAAAATTTATAGCCGAGGGTGGTGTTAAGGATGACTTTGACTACAAAGGAGATACAGCTGATCATGATTTTGATGCAACAGTAAAACTGCTACGAAGTAAAAAGAATAAATACTTTAAAGAGCAGGAGGATCAGAAGAACGAGAATCTGGCTAAGAAGAATGCCATTCTGGAGAAGTTAAGAGCTTTGGCAGATGGAGAAGATACCGAGAATAGTTTTTCGGAATTCAAACAACTGCAAAAGGAATGGAAGAGTATTGGCCAGGTACCCAACTCACACTCGCGTACATTATGGGCAAATTATACTGCACTTTTAGATTTATACTATGATCAGCGCAGCATCTACTTTGAATTAAAGGAACTGGACAGAAAAAAGAACCTTGAATACAAGTGGGAGTTGTGTGAACGTGCAGAGAAACTGGCAGAGGAGGAATCCATTAAGGTGGCAGTTAAAGAACTCAATGAACTTCATGAAGAGTTCAAACATACTGGCCCAGTTCCTCGTGAAGAGAAAGATAACGTTTGGAATCGATTTAAGGCTGCCTCAGATGCTGTCTATGCCAAACGGGATTCTCACATGGCTGAGCTTCATGAAACCTTCAAAAAAAACCTAGAAGTAAAGAAACTTCTCATCGAGGAACTTGGTGTATTTGTCAAGTTTGAAAGTGATAGGATAAAAGAGTGGAATAACAAGACTAAAGAAATTCTTGCCTTACAAAAAAGATGGGAAGCTGTTGGTCCTGTACCTAGAAATCAGATAAAAGAAACTAATCGTTTATTCTGGTCTTCATTCAAATCCTTTTTTGCGAATAAAGGTAACTTCTTCAAAAAACTGGACGGAGAACGTGAGAAGAATATTGAATTGAAGAAGGAATTGATTGCTAAAGCTAACTCCATTAAGGACAGTACCGATTGGGAAAATGCTTCAGAGGAATTAAAACGACTTCAGCATCAGTGGAAGGATATTGGCCCCGTTCCAGAAAAGCAAAGGGAAAAAATTTATAAAGAGTTTAAGACGGCCTGCGATGAATTTTTTGAGAAGCGCAGAGAGCAGTTTGGTAAACAAGATGAAGAACAGGGCGAGAACCTTAAGCTGAAGAAAGAACTATGTGATTTATTGGAGAAGCATGCTGCAGAGAAATCTGGTACCAACGCAATGCTCCATGAGACGGTTACGAAATTCAATAACATAGGCTTTGTTCCCAGAAAAGCCATTAAATCAATTAAATCCAGATTTGATAAAGCGGTGGCTGCATTTATTGCTTCACTGCCTGAAGTAGGTGAGGAGGAAAAGGATCGATTAGCTATGGAGGTGCAGTTGGTTGGGTTGAAGAATGATCCTCAGGGAGAGCGTAAAATTCACCACAAGGAACAATCCATTAAGACGCAGATTCATAAGGCTGAAAACGATATCGCCATTCTGAGAAACAATATGGAGTTTTTTGGAAGGTCTAAAAATGCGGAGAAACTCAAGGGGGAGTTTGCTGAAAAGCTTGAGGTAGCAGCCAGTCATCTGAGTGATCTTAAAAAACAGCTGAAATTGCTAAAAACAGTCTAAGCAGAGGTTTGGATTAGTCCGCACTTCCTTTATTTTTGCACATCATTTTTAAAGCCTCCTTAGCTCAGCTGGTAGAGCAACTGACTTGTAATCAGTAGGTCGCTGGTTCGATCCCGGCAGGAGGCTCAAAATACAAAGGCAGCTAATAGCTGCCTTTTCTTGTTTACGCACCTTTTAGATCAGCCGAGCCCCCCAGTAGATAGCATAGGCAATAAATACAACTAACATGGGAAGGTCGTAGGTCAACTGTTGGGCTGAAACGGGCGAGTAAATCGGGTCGATTTCCTCTACAAGTTCATCATTTTTAAAAACCAGTACTTTGGTGAGTTTTCCTTGTTCGCTATACACCCTAAACTCGCCATCTCTCCAATCATTTGAGAATTGACCATGACTCATTAGTTTTCCATTACGAAAGAATGAGGTATACTTTCCATTTTTCTTTCCGTGACTATACTCTTCTTCAATGAGGAGTTCTCCTGAATCGTAATAAAACTTCCACAGGCCATCACGGACGCCATCCATATACTGCCCTTCACTTATAAGTACAGCATGTTTGTTGAATTCCTTCCATTTTCCGTTTTTAGGTTCGGTGGGTTTATTTTTTTTCTCTTCTTTTTGTTTAAAGAACCGGCTCAGTATTTTGATCATATTGGCATTAGATTTTAAGCGTATTCTCCGCAGTGCCACACCCCGCCTTTAGCTTTAGGTAGTTGACAATGTGGTGTATTTAAACAATTTGAGCAAAGGCCCTTATACGACTTGACTATTAACTCTTCGTAATCCCAACCTTTTCCGTTGACGGAATTAGCATCCGGTTTTTCTGTTTCAAATAATTCGCACTGTAGTATTATTTTACTTGAACGAATTAGGTAGACACAGCTGTTCTGGTGGATGCATGTTTCACAGAGACCTTGCAATTCCTCTTTGAGGAGGTTATTGATTTGGTCTTTAGTAGGTAAAGCAGTTGCAACCATAAGTTTTATTTGCAAGTGCATACCCAAATTGTATACCAATCATTTAAGCCTGATTGGAATCAATAGAAGCATGTTGAGTCGAAAAGTCAGTGAGCAATAGTTGGCCACTGAGGTGCTATTCCTCAGTTGGAGTTTCCTCTAATACGCTTTATTTTTTCACGAAGCGTTTTTCTGTCAATGCCAAGGGTACGTGCTGTGCGTGAAATATTATTGCGATGCGTACCAAGTACTTTCATAATGTATTCATGCTCAATCTCAACCAACGGTCTATCAGTACCCCTGTCCTGGTAGGCCGAGTATCTGAATGCTTCTGGTAAATCAGGGATGTCGATAAAGTCATCCTCCACAAGGATGGTAAGTCGGTAGATGAGGTTTTGCAATTCCCTGACATTGCCTGGCCAGTCATAGACTTTTAAAGCTTTCATAGCCTTGTCTGTGAATCGAATTTCCTTTTTACCCAGCTCTTTAGCATATTTAGAGAGGAAGTAACTTGTCAGTATTTCCACATCGTCACCTCTTTGACGAAGAGGAGGTAGTTGAATGTTAATGATGAATAGTCGGTAGTATAGATCTTCACGGAAGAGGCCTTTTTTTACAAGCTCCATAAGATCTACGTTAGTTGCAGCCACAATGCGGACATTTACCTTCTCTGGTTTTTTGGATCCCACCATGTAGAATTCTTTATCCTGAAGGACGCGCAAAAGCTTGGCTTGCATGGCAAGGCTAGTATTACCTATTTCGTCCAAAAAAATAGTTCCGCCATCTGCAGTTTGGAAGAAGCCGGCTCTGGTTTCGTTAGCACCAGTGTAGGCTCCTTTTACATGACCGAATAATTCACTTTCCAGTAAAGTATCAGGGATGCCTCCGCAGTTTATTGGCACAAATGGAGTTTGTACACCACTGCTGTAATGGAGCGCGCGGGCAACCAGTTCTTTACCCGTTCCACTTTCTCCTGTTATCAAAACAGTTGCGTTAGTACTTTTGGCTTTTGAAATGGTTTGAAATACATTAAGCATAGGCTCAGATGTACCGATGATTCCAAATGTATTTGCATCAGCTGTCGTGTTTCTGTTTTTTCTTCCGGTAAAGGTTTTATTTAGCACCCTCTCAACAGAATTGAAAAGTTCATCCTCAGTAAAAGGTTTAACAAGATATTCTTCAGCCCCTACTTTGATGGAGTTCACTGCCCCTTCAATGGATGGAAAGCCAGTGATAACTAATATTCCGACATGCTTAAAGTTCTCAGACACATGCCTGACTAATTGCATCCCATTCTGTTCTGGCATTTTTAGATCGGTGATAACTAAATCAATGTTTACCGAACTGAGTATAGCAATTGCTGATTGAACCTGATGTGCAATGTAAATTCTAAATGATGCAGCCTCCAGGTTTCGCTTGATTAACTCAATGGTCTCAATTGAATCATCCACCACTAAGACATTTGTATTGCTATTATTTAGTTTATTCATGATCGTTATATCTTATTGTTGTGTTTTATTGGTAACTGTATTTCAAACTTACTTCCCTTTCCGGGCTGACTCTGCACGTTTACTTTTCCCTGATGAGAGCTGACGATGCCCTGTACTACAGAAAGCCCTAATCCTGTTCCATGACCTACTGGTTTGGTTGTGTAGAATGGTTCAAATATTTTCTTTTTTACAGCCTGTGTCATTCCATGACCTGTATCCTTTACAATGAGGGATACATATTCTGGTTTAGATACAGTACTGATTAATAATTCTCCGCCATTAGGCATGGCATGAATAGCGTTAGTAATAAGGTTGACTAACACCTGGCTCAATTGAACAGCATCGGCTTGGATGGAGGGGAGCGAATTTTGAAGCTTTTGGGTAATTAAAATTTTGTTTCCCTGGTAGCGAGCATCAATAAAATACAAGATGTTGGATATCACCTCATTAACATTGACAGTTGTAATCTGCTGAGGCATTTGCCTTGAAAAGAACATTAATTTCTTGATGATCTCCCTTGTATAAAGAGAGGCCTTAATTATTCTTTCCAGATCTTCATCCTGTTGCGGCTTCAACATACCTCCCTTTTTTATCAATTGCGAAAACCCAAGAATTCTACCTAATGGTTCATTCAGCTCGTGGGCAATTCCAGCAGTCAACTCTCCAATTAATGCCAATCGTTCTACATGTTGCAACTGCAATTGGAGAGATTTTCGTTCCTCTTCTATTGTTGTACGTTTGATTACCAAACTAAGTTCTCTTGCAACAGCTCTAAGTAAACTTCTTTCTTCTTTCAAAAAGGGCTGTTTTATTTTAACGGTTCTGTGGCCTCTATAACCGACCTCCACTAATCCTTTTTGTTTACCGTCAATATTTATCGGCACTGAAATAGCGTATTTTGAGGATTTAAATTTTGGAGTGCTGAATTGGAATTTTCCAATCGTGATTTTCGCTTCAGCTAGTCCAGGATGCTGAAGGGCAGCCGGTAATATTCTTATAGTCTTAGTGGCTACACTTTTTAAATCGTTTTCCGATTGAAGTGCTATGCGGGAAAGGTCATAAAGGCACTTTAATTCCTTTATCCGCTCTTTTAATTTGAATTCTGTACTGCTATTGGACATAATTGGTTGCAAGTTAGACCGAGTTGTTCAGATAGATTAGGACTTATAAGTAAAAAGTAATTTAAGTGAGTAATAATTCCTCAGTGGTTCATTTTTGCACAGGAATTTTGAGCCCTTGATCAAAATTAGGTCAGGGAATGGCCTATTTTTTCTGGCATAGATTTAGACTTGGAGAGTGTATTATGAAAGCACAGAAGAGAATTGTAACCATAACGGATTATAACCGACTAATGGATGTTGTAGGGCCAGTAGAAGGAAGGCGGGAGGTACCCCTTCACATTAGGCAACTTTTAAAGGTGTTACAAGAAGCAGAGCTAGTGGATCAGCATGCAATCAAAAAGGATATAGTGACAATGAATAGTAGGACATTGTTGAAGAGCCTCTCTAATGGAAGGCAGGCAGAGCTTACTGTAACCTATCCTTCGGATGCCAATCCAATTAATTCCAGGATTTCTATCCTTTCGCATATCGGTGTTTCACTGTTAGGTAGCAAAGAGGGTGAAATTGTTACATGGCAAACACCTGCAGGGTGGGGTCAGTTTTGTGTGGAAGAAGTAGTATATCAGCCGGAGGCGGCTAAAGAATTCCAGCTTTAGTCAAGTTTGCAGGGGTTTAAGTATAAGGCTGGTAATGTAGCCCCGGTTAGCAAAAGCTTCCGGGGTTCTTTTTTTTAATCAGATAAATTTATTTTTTATAGACTACTTTACCTCCAACGATAGTGTATAGCACCGTTGTATTTTTAATATCCTCAACTGGAATGGTTAGGAGATCTTGGGAAAGGATTACCATGTCACCCAATTTTCCTACCTCGAGGGTACCTTTATTATGTTCGCTATGGGAGGCATAAGAAGATCCATAGGTATAATACTTAATGGCATCTTCCATCGATAATCGTTGTTCTTCATAGCGGGTTACAATATCGTAAATGATGTCTATTGGACTGAGCGAGCTTACAGGCCAATCGGTACTCCATGCCAACATTGTGTTATTGTCTAATAAAGTTCTCCACATATCTACTCGGTGACTTCGCTCTTTACCTAATCTTCTTTCCCTGTACTCCTGATTGCCAGTAATATGTGGTTGCATAGAGGCAATTACACCTAGTTCTGCAAACCGTTTGGTATCGGGTAGAATGTTGACGGTATTGTGCTCAATGCGATGGCGGAGAGTTTTGTTTCCTGATGTTTTTTGAGCTTCCTCAATTGCATCCAATGCCCAGGTTACAGCCTTGTCTCCAATACCATGGATGGCAACTTGAAAATTGTTGTCATGGGCTTTTTGAACCAAAGCATTCAAGTCTTCTTTTTCGTAACGTCCAATACCGCTGTTTCCGGGATTATCTGCAAAAGGCTCATACATAAAGGCTGATAAGGCACCCAGTGATCCATCCATAAATATTTTTATCGGTCCAGTTTGAATCATATCATCACCATCAGATGTTTTGGCTCCTGCGGTTATTAATGAATCAAGTTGTATGGGTGCATATCCAAGATAGGTTCTTATTGTCAGTTTATCTTTTGCTTTCATTTTTTGCAGCGTTGATAAACCCTCTTGGCCGGTAGTTAATGGCATTATTGTAATACTTGTTAACCCCAAGGAGTTGGCATGTTGCTGAGCCATTTCGAAAATAGCCTCCATATCGATGGGGTGGGGTATAGCATCTGTGGCAATGTCTTGTGCAGTTTCTTTTAAAATTCCGGTAGGCTCACCTGTTTGCTCATCAAAAACAATCTCACCTCCTTCTCTTTGATTTGTACCTTTTATTATACCGGCCTGTTTTAGGGCGAGGCTATTGAGCCAATAGGCATGACCACCCCCTCGGCTGAGTACAACCGGATTATCAGGAGTCACTTCATCCAATATTTCTTTTGTAGGCCATCCCACACCTCCGAAAAGTTCAGCACTTGGAAAAGGGCCAACACCCCAAATAGGAGTTCCAGGAGGTATCTGTTTTTCTGTGATCCATTCACTCAGCCGATTCTTAAGTTCTTCAATTGTTTTTGATCCATTAAGGTTTACTTCTGTTAGCCTTTGGCCTCCCCAAAAAGCATGGGTATGAGAATCCACGAAACCAGGTAAAACAAGCTTTCCTCCAGCATCGATAACTTCAGTTTGATTACCCTTCATTTTTTCTATTTCTGCACTGGTACCGAGTGCCACAATCTTACCATCAAGAACAGCAATCGCCTCAGCAATTGGATTGGCTTCATCCACCGTATAGATTTTTGCATTGGTTACAATAAGATCTACGGAAGCCTCCTTGGTACACGAAAAAATGATTGTTGTTAAAAGGAGAAAGTACAACTTGGAAGAATGGATTCTGAGCATGGTTAAATCGTTTTGAAGAATTCAATAAAGTGATTGATAATAAATATCAAGGCAGATTTTGAAGGAGCTAGACTAACTGAAAAATTTATAGTTGATCAATTACAATACTCATCTGCAATAGCAATAGCTTTTGAAATAATATCAAGTCCCTCGTCTACTTGTTCTTTGTTGATGATAAGGGGAGGCGCAATGAAAATAAAATTCCAGCGTACAAAGGTAAACATGCCAAGTTCTCTGATTTTGGCTGCCATTTTATTCGTTACCTCCATTTGATCCGGTTTGGCGTTCCAGGGTGTAACGGGTTCTTTGGTCTTACGATTTTTTACCAGCTCTATACACCCTAGCAAACCTGTATTTCTAAAATCACCAATGCTTGGATGTCTGTCTTTCATTTTTTCAACTTCCTCTTCAATGTACTTTCCCATTTTCATGGTGTTGTCAAATAAACCATCACTCTCATAAATGTTAATTACTGCCAAAGCAGCCGCGCAAGAGAGGGGATGGGCCGAATAGGTTAGTCCGAGGGGTAAGGCTTTTTCATCGAAGTGATGGGCGATTTTGTCGCTTACAATTACTCCACCTAAAGGAAGGTATCCGGAGGTCAGCCCTTTGGCCATACAAATGATATCGGGGGTAACCTCATGGTTATTAACACCAAACCATTTTCCAGTGCGGCCGAAGCCGCTCATTACTTCATCCGAGATGGTAAGGATGCCATATTTGTCTGCAATTGCTTTTACTTTTTTCCAATACCCCGGAGGGTATTTAATGCATCCCGATGATCCGGATTCCCCTTCCAATAAGATGGCAGCTATGCTCTCCGGGTTTTCATACTTGATTACTTGTTCCATGTGAGCCGCTGCGCGCTCACTGCATTCTTCTGGCGTAGTACTGTACCATGGACAACGGTAAAAGTAAGGATTTTCTACATGGATAAAATTAGGAGCCTGGTGAGCATCTACGGGATGTTTACGAGGGTCACCACCTGCGGAAAATGCGCCATGAGTAGATCCGTGGTACGACCTGTAAAGTGAAATGATCTTTGATCTACCTGTATATACCCTGGCAATCTTAATTCCATTTTCAATGGCTTCAGCACCACCCAACGTAAAGAAGGTTTTGTTAAGTCCTTCCGGTGAAATTTCAGCTATTTTTTTTCCCAACTTGCCACGTATTTCTGTGGCAGCAGCCGGCACAATATAATTTACTTCACTCATCTGATCGATGATGGCGTTATTTACCCTTTTGTCACCATGCCCGATATTGACGTTCATCAATTGAGATGAAAAGTCTATAATTCTTTTCCCATTGGCCTCATGAAGATATATCCCTTCTGTTTTAACGATGTTAAGTGGATTGAGTCCACCCTGTTTTGACCAGGCGAATAAGGTATGCTTAAGGTTATCTTGAAAGGCAGTAGTGCTTTGCATAAAGTAGTTGGTTATGATAAGTTTTTTAGCTCATCCAGTTGGTGCGTGCTTCCGGATTCCATTTAATGGTTGTCTTTTTCATTTGTGTCCAAAACTCTATTGAACTCTTACCGGTGATGTCCCCGGATCCGAAACGAGATTCATTCCATCCACCAAATGAAAAGGGTTCGCGCGGTACTGGTACTCCAATGTTTACTCCAATCATTCCTGCACTTGCTTTTTCTGTCACATATTTGGCGATGCCTCCACTTTGCGTAAAAACGGCAGCAGCATTTCCATAAGTTGAACGGTTTTCTATTTCAATAGCTTCATCTAAAGTTTTGGTTCTCATGATGGCCAACACTGGACCAAAGACTTCTTCTTTGGCAATGGCCATATCCGGGGTGACAAAGTCGATGATAGTTGGGCCTACATAAAACCCACCTTCTGATCCAGGTACAGTAACGTTGCGGCCATCAACTAATACTTTGGCACCGGCTTGTTCTGCTTCTGTTATGTATTTTTCGATTCTTTCTTTTGCAGCTTTAGAAATTACTGACCCCAGATTTTTACCAGGTATGATTTTTTTGGCTTCTTCGCATACTTTAGCAATAATGTGATCGATTTCACCAACACCCACCATAGCAGAAGCTGCCATACACCGCTGACCAGCACAGCCACTCATAGAAGCAGTGATATTTGAGGCGGTCATTTCCAGTTGCGCATCCGGCAAAACGATTAAGTGATTTTTTGCGCCACCAAGTGCTAAGCATCGTTTTAAATTTCCGGTAGCACGCTTGTACACAATCTTGGCCACTTTGGTAGAACCCACAAAAGAAACTGCTTTGATGTCAGGGTGATCACAAATGCCTTCTACAATTTCTTGTGCTCCGTGCACCACGTTAAAAACTCCATCGGGGAGTCCTGCCTCTGTAAGTATTTCAGCAATACGATTGGCGGTAAGGGGTACACTTTCCGAAGGTTTTAGAATCATACAATTCCCAAGAGTAAGAACATTGGGTATAGTCCAGTTGGGTACCATACAAGGAAAGTTGAAAGGAGTGATGCTGGCTACAACACCTAATGGAATTCTTTCCGTTTTGCAATCAACCCCTTTACTTACCTCCAGGATTTCTCCTGGTATGAGTTGTGGTAATGAAACGGCAAACTCACATAACTCAATCGCTTTATCAATTTCGGCTTCGGCTTCGCTTTTTATTTTTCCATTTTCAAGAGTGATCAATTCTGTGAGCTCGGCACGGTATTTTTGAAGTAGATTTCGATAATTAAAAATGATTTGAACCCTTTCCTTAATAGGCGTAGAAGACCAGGAAGGAAAGGCTTTGACAGCAGCAGAAACGGCTTGATCCAGGGTATCCACACCTGAGATTGGAACTGTTGAAAGTAATGTTCCATCAAGCGGACTTACTACATCTAATTTTTTGCTGGGTGAATCTACAAAGTGACCACTGATATAGTTTCTTACTTCCGGAAATTTAAGTTCGACTGACATGTACGTGTTTTAAAACAAGTTTATTGACTACAAGTTAGTAATTACGATTCGTATACCCATTGACCCCCAGCCATGGTTCTTTCAATTTTTAATTCCATGATTGTTCCGGGGTCTACCTTTGTTGGGTCTTTGCTGAGGACTACTAAATCGGCATACTTACCAATGGTGATCGATCCCTTCTTATTTTCTTCATAAGAAGCATACGCACCATGTTGTGTTCCTATAGTGATGGCTTCTTCAACGGACACTTTTTGATTGACACCCCATGATTTCCCTGTGTAGTCGGTTCGGGTCACAGAGGATTGGATAGCCATTAAGGGCTCATATGGACCGGGGGGATAATCGGAAGTTTGGGTAACCATGATTCCGGCATCCATAAAACTGCGCAGTGCAAACATATTCTTTAGCCGTTCTTCACCATAGTACTTCATTTTTTCTCCATGCCAATAAACGTAAGTAGAGAAAGGGCAGGGGATAGCTCCCAATGCTTTGATCCTTTTTACCAGATCGTCATTGATAAGCGTGCAGTGTTCCAGCCGGAATCTTGGATCCTTACGGGGAAATTCTTTTTGTAATCGTTCATACACAGAAAGTGTAATATCTATACCCACATCACCATTGGAGTGAACACCGATTTGCCATCCGTTAGTATGTGCTTTTTTACAAACTTCATATAACTCTTCAGGTGTACTGGTGAGAAGCCCATAATCATCCTTGCTGCCGATGTAGGGTTTAGATAGTCGAGCGGTTCTTTCAGAAATTGATCCGTCTATGGCAGTTTTCATGGGTCCTACTTTCACCCATTCGTTGCCCAAACCAGTCTTTACTCCAGCTTCAATCATCCTATCCAGCCATCCATCTCGAATGAGTGCATAGACTCTTGTTTTGAGATCACCACGGTCATATGAATCCTGATACGCTTTCATGTCAAGGGTAGAGGCTCCAGCATCATGAGCAGATGTGATCCCTGATTTAGCAAGCATTGAGGACATAAGACTTACTCCTTCCACGAAATTTTCTTTTGTGGGCCTTGGGCGATCTGGAAATACGTCAGCGGCATTTTCTAATAGCCTTCCGTTAAGCTTACCGTCCTCCCTTTCAAACTTGCCTCCTGGAGGGTCCTTTACTTCCTCTGTTACTCCAGCCTTTTCGAAAGCCAAAGAATTAACAAAATTAGTATGGCCGCCCCGGTGATTGATAATAACGGGATGATTGGGCGCAGCCTCATCTAAATCCTTTCTACTTAAGTACCTTCCCTCTTTTGTTTTCGTGTCGTCATATTTGAAGCCATACACCCATTCACCCGGTGGTGTCTTGGCAGCTCTTTCTTTAACAGCCTTTTTAATTTTGTCAATGGAATCTAAACCACAATCGATGTCGGTCAGATGTCTCCTTCCTGAAGATGCAAAATGACAATGCGCATCGATAAAACCAGGAACGACAGTTCGACCTTCCAAATTAATGGATTGTGTCAAGGGCCCACTCAATGCCTTTATTTCATCATTGGTACCAACAGCTATTAACCGGTCGTTGGCAATGGCTACAGCTTGAGCCCTGGGTTTATTTTTATCAATGGTGATGAAATTACCATTATAAAGAATCAATTGCGGTTTTTCCCAAAGAAAAGGGATGGTTGCAATTCCTCCAGCCTTGAAAAGAAAGCTGCGCCTTGAGATATTTTCCATATGAGTAGCGTTAATGCGAGAAGATAATGAATAATAGTTGAGGTTTCAATGAAAAAGATGTGACAGGTATAGATCATATTTAACTGCTTTTACTTTTATGCCACTGTCATAATTGAAATATTTGTTCTTCCTATGGCCAAAGAAAAAACGTACCGTTTTGAGACACGATTAATAACAGTTCATGGTAGTTTTACCCACACCATTCTGGTAGTCCCTGATGAGATTATAGATTCACTTCCTTTGAAAGGCCGAGTAAGAACGAAGGGAACCATAAACAAAACGCCTTTTGCTTTGGCAATTCAGCATAAAAAGGATGGCTCCAGATTCTTTATGGTCAGCGCTCAGTTGAGGAGAACTGCTAAAATTGGATCGGGTGATCTGGTAAGCGTTATATTTTGGTTAGTTGACCCTGATGTAGTTGATGTACCGGAAGAACTACGGGCTGTATTGGATCAGGACGTAGAGGGTTTAAAATTGTGGAATACGTTTACCCCCGGAGTACAACGGGGGTTAGCCCATTATGTCAATTCTGTGAAAAATGTCGATAGCAGGATAAAACGAGCAATAGAAATTGTAGAAAAAGCTAAATACCGGCAACTTCATTTTCAAAAAAAGAAGGATGAATAAGATTCTTACTTACTTTCTTCCACTCATGTACTTTCCTATTTGATAGAGTTGGAGAAAACTTAAATTGGTAACCCTAAAACAAAACATAATGAGACAAATAACCCTCTTTTTACTATGCTTCTCCCTTGCCTTCTTATCGGAAGCGCAACGAAAAAAAAATCAACCGACAGCTGCTCCTGCTCCTGCACCTGCTAAAACAACCCAACTTGACAGTCATTTTAAATCGCTTGTCTGGCGCAGTATTGGACCCTATAGAGGAGGAAGATCGGTGACTGCTACTGGTGTAGTCGGAGATCCTAATACTTACTATATGGGAAATACAGGAGGAGGAGTTTGGAAAACTCAAGATGCAGGTGTTTCATGGAGGAATGTTTCCGATGGGTTTTTTAAGACCGGATCAGTTGGGGCAGTGGCTGTTTCGCAAAGTGATCCTAATGTTGTTTATGTGGGAATGGGTGAACACGCTCCGCGTGGAGTAACTACCTCCTATGGAGATGGAGTTTACAAGTCAACCGATGCCGGTAAGACTTGGAAAAATATGGGTTTAGAGCTTACTCGTCATATTGCCAATATTCGTATTCATCCAAATAATCCTGATATCGTGTATGTGGCAGCGCAAGGTGCCTTGCATGGAGCAGCTCCGGAAAGAGGAGTATTTAAATCTGTGGATGGAGGTGTTACCTGGAAAAAGACCTTGTATGTAGATGAGAACACAGGTTGTTCTGACCTAAGTATGGATATGAACAATCCTCGCATTTTATATGCCGCTATGTGGGATCACAGAAGATTGCCATGGCAGGTCATCAGCGGTGGTAAAGGAAGTGGTTTATATAAATCTGTTGATGGTGGTGAGACATGGAATAAAATACAGAATGGATTACCTGATGAACTCGGTAAAATGAGTGTTTCAGTAAGTGGTGCTAACTCAGACAAAGTATATGCACTTGTGGAAAGTAATACACACGATTGGAAAGGTGGGCTATTTGTTTCGATGAACGGAGGTAAGAATTGGAATCGCGTAAGCAAAGATCATCGTTTAACACAACGCGCCTGGTATTACATCGAAGTAATTGCTGATCCACAAAATGAGAACATCGTTTATGTACTTAATTCTCCAGGTTTAAAATCAATTGACGGAGGAAAGACCTGGACCCGTTTGTCGGGGACACATGGTGACTATCATCAGTTGTGGATCAATCCAAATAATAACAAGAACATGGTGATTGCCAATGATGGTGGAGCAGCCATTACATTGAATCAGGGTGAAACATGGTCTACACAAAGCAATATGCCAACAGCCCAATTCTACCGTGTGAATACAGATAATTTATTTCCTTACAATGTATATGGTGGACAACAAGATAATACATCTGTAAAAATTCAAAGCCGTAATGTGGGGGGCTACGCTATTGATGAACACAATTGGCAAGCATCAGCTGGCGGAGAAAGCGCATTTCTTGCATTTGATCCTGAAAGCCCTCGCTATGTAATGGGAGGAAGCTATCAAGGAACAGTAGAGATGGTAGATACGGAAATTGGTGAAGGCAAAGGAGTAATGACGGCTCCAATTCAGTACCAAGCATTGCAGCCTAAGGATATGAAATACAGGTTCAACTGGAATGCACCTATCGTATGGTCTAAGCATGAGAATGCATTTTATCACGGAGGTAATCATCTGTTGAAAACAAAGGACATGGGAAGGTTGTGGGAGGAGATATCACCTGACCTTACCCGAAACGAACAAAGTAAACTAGGGATAAGTGGTGTGCCTTATACCAACGAAGGGGCAGGTGGCGAAAACTACGGAACACTGGCTTATGTAAAAATTCACCCCAATGAAAAGGGTGTAATCTGGACGGGTAGTGATGATGGCCTGGTGCACATCACGCGTGATGAAGGAAAAACCTGGACCAATGTGACTCCAGCAGGCTTACCTGAGTGTCTTATCAATAGTATTGAGGTTTCTCCTCACGATAATGCAACAGCGTACATTGCAACTACCCGATATAAGTTCAATGATTTTTCGCCAGCGATATATAAAACTACAGATTACGGAAAATCCTGGACAAAGATATCCAACGGTATTCCTTATGGAGCTTTTACTCGTGTGGTGCGTGAAGATGATGTTAGAAAAGACTTATTGTATGCAGGAACTGAAACTGGTTTTTATATTTCTTATGACGGTGGTAAAAACTGGAGTGCACTACAGTTGAATTTGCCGGTAGTGGCCATCACTGATATGATGATTCGTCAAGGAGATTTAGTAGCTTCTACACAGGGGCGTGCATTTTGGATTCTTGATGATCTTGGATTGCTTCGTCAGTACAATCCCTCTTTAACTGGGTTGCAACTTTACCAGCCAGATGATGCTGTTCGTGTTTCTGGGAGAAGTGCCTTTGATGGCACATTAGATGAGGATGATTTGGAGCAAAGTGCTGCTGCAGGAACCAATGCGCCTACAGGTGTAGTGATGTATTATACCCTTCCTGATGATGTGAAGGAAGGTGATGTCATTACCCTAGTAATTACAGATTCAAACGGACAGGAAGTTCGGAGTTATTCTTCCCAAAAGGATAAAGACTTTATCTCGTATCCAGGTGGACCCAATGCAGACCCTGTACTACCGGTGAAAAAAGGAATGAACAGATTTGTTTGGGATATGCGTTATCCAACTGTATTAGGAGCTCCTCGTGTATTTATTGAAGGAAGGTATAATGGACACAAGGCCTCTCCTGGAAAATACCAAGCTGTGCTAAAAATGGGGGGGCAGGAGCGCACTGTTGCGTTTAATATCTTACCCCACCCAGGGATAAAGGCAACCGATGCCGAATATCAGGAGCAGCATGTTACAATGCTGGCAATAGAAAAAGGACTCAATGAAATTCATGGGGCAGTAAACAGAATAGCTGCAGCGCGTGAGCAGATCACAAGTCTGGTTAAGATTCTTGAGGATAAGTCTGAATCAAAGGAATTAGTAGAAGCAGGAAAAGCCTTAGTGAAGAAAATGGAGGAGTGGGACTCAAAGCTGGTTCAACGTAAAGCAGAGAGTAATGATGATATTATCAATTTTGTAAATATGCTTAGTGCGGATTACATTTTTCTTAAAGGTGAATTGGATACCAATATCCCATACGTTACTCAGGGTGTAAAGGATCAATTGGCGGCACTGGATGCTCGTTGGCAACCCTTGAAAGCACAATACGATTCGTTTGTACAAAAAGAAATCGTGACGTTCAATAATCAGTGTAATGGAGCTAACATTGGCAAAGTAACATTGCCCAAGTAGTAGACTTATAAGTTGAATTCAAAAGCCATTCCGGGTCAACCCGGATGGCTTTTTTTAATTATATTAATTGAATAAAAAAATGTGGTCTACTTTCTCAAAAGCAACTAAAGTTTCTATCATTGGTTTTATAACCACTGGTATGTTGGGTTTGTTTAGCATGGGTGCACTTGGGTACGGGCTTTACTACACAGTTCTTCCTGTATTGGGTGATAGGATTGATGAACTTCATGGAGATGCCACGTGGCCTTCATTGATTCTCGCTGGTATGGTATGGTCCATCGCTTTTCTTATGGCAGGAGGGATATTTGCTGTTCTTTCAAAGAGGAAATTTCCTTCTTTTGTACTTTATCTTAGCTATGTGGTAGTACTATGGTTATGGGCGTTGGTGGTGTGGTATGCAATAATTGATTTTCGGATTGTCAGTTAAAGTTCAAGTAAAATGATTTGCTATTTTTAATGAGTGAGAAAACTCAAGCTTGATATTAAAAACTGCGCGTTATGCGAAAAATATCTGCCATTAGGTCCTAATCCGGTATTTCAATTCGCTAAGCGAACACCAATAATAATTGTTGGTCAGGCACCAGGTAAAAAAGTCCATGAATCGGGGATACCATGGGGTGACGCCAGTGGGGACCGCTTGAGAGAATGGTTGGGTGTTACTAATGATGAATTTTATAATGAAGCAAAGATTGGTTTGGTGCCAATGGGGTTTTGTTATCCGGGTAAGGGAAAGTCAGGTGATTTGCCACCAAGAGAAGAATGTGCCCCTACATGGCATAATAGGATATTTGATGCTGTGGGAGAAGTAAAATTATTACTTCTAATAGGGCAATACGCACAAGCCTATTACCTTAGAGAAAGAAATAAATCTACATTAACTGAAACGGTTAGGTCATTTCAAGAATATGGCCCCAATATTATTACTTTGCCTCATCCATCCCCAAGGAATAATATCTGGCTTAAGAAGAATCCTTGGTTTTTAAAACAACTTCTGCCCGTTCTAAAGGAAAGAATAAGGACTATTTTGGGGTGACATCCGGGGACTCAAATAGTATTTATTATGACCCATGTAAGAAGTTGAGGAATATGAAAAAAGACTGTATTTGATAATAACATAACTAGTATTTTGATCGGGCATGAGGGATAACATATGTTGAGTTCATTACTTGAAAGTAGGTCTATCTATATTGTTAAAACCAATTTAGATGGCGAATACACATTTCTGAATGATCACTTTTGTGACCGTTTAAGTGTAAAAAGAAAAGATCTTATAGGGATTCAATTTGCTCGCCATACCGTACCCGAGGATTATTATAAGTGTATAGATGCTTTTCAGCGCTGTAAGAATACTCCCAATGTGCCGTATAAGGTTATTTTGAGGAAGCCACTCGCGGAGCTCGGGTTTATTACCTGCGAATGGGAGTTAATATGCCTTGCTGAGGATGGCTCAGAAGAGATTCTTTGTATAGGCCATGACATTACAGAAAAGGATTTTATTGAGAAAGACTTGTTTAAGGCCAATCAAAGGCTCGCCACCTATATGAATAACTCGCCATTGGGTATTGTTGAGTATGAACAGGATCTTACGATAAGACAATGGTCCAAGAGGAGTGAGGAAATATTTGGCTGGACACAGGAGGAAATTTTAAATAAGAATTTTGGTGCTTTTGATATCATTCATGAAGGAGATATTGAGGCAACTTCTAAGGTGGCTGAGGAATTGTTGTTAGGAATTAAAAATGGTAATATTTCTCAAAATAGAAATAAAACAAAAGAAGGTAAGGTCATTCATTGTGTTTGGTATAATTCTGTAATTAAAGATGAGACAGGTAAAGTGAAATCTGTGATGTCATTGGTTCAGGATGTGACCAAACGTGTAGAGGATGAAGAATCTATAAGGATTTCGGAGAAAAGGTTTAGAGCATTGATAGAGAATGGAAAAGATGCAATTGCAATTTTCTCTGCTGATGGGAAACCCTCATATATTACTCCCTCTATAACTAAAGTGCTTGGTTATTCGGAAGAGGAGGTATATCAATTAGACATCCTAGGATTGGTTCATCCTGATGATGTCCCTGGCGTGACACTAGCTTTACAAAGGGTTATGAAAGCACCTGGAATTCCTATGCCAGGCCACACTTCAAGGATGAAACATAAGGATGGTAGCTGGCGATGGATTGAAGCCACGATCACCAACCTCACAGATGACCCACATATTAGTGGTATTGTTGATAATTTTAGGGACATAACCGAAAGTGTAGAATCAGAAATGCTGATTACAAAAACCAATCGGCATCTAAAACGAGCTCAGAGCATCGCTAACATTGGCTATTGGGAACTTGATTTACAAACTGGTAGTAATTTTTGGTCTGAGGAAATGTTTGTAATCTGTGGTATCGATGAAAAAGAAGGTGTCCCGTCTATTGATGATTTTTTTAAAATGGTTCACCCTGAAGATCTGAATTACATTCAAGAGAAACATATGTCAGTTCTTGAAAGTAAGCAGACTATTCCTATGGAGTATCGGTTGGTGAGAAGGGATAATAGTCTCATTTACGTTCAGGCGATTGCTAGCTGCGTTCAGGATGAGTATGGTAATAATATAGCTATGGAGGGAACTCTTCAGAATATTACTGAAAGGAAGAATGAGGAAGTTGCATTGAAAAATCTTCTTCACAAAACCACGGACCAAAATAAGCGGTTGAAGGATTTTTCATTTATGACATCGCATAATATAAGGTCTTCTGTTGCCAATATTATGGGGTTAACTTCTATTCTCGAAATGGGTACCAATAATGCTGAATGCATAGGAATGATAAAAACAGCCTCTCTTCATCTCGACACCACCCTGAAGAATATTAGTGAATTACTAAACTTTGAAAATGAGTTTACTTCAATACACATGGTGGAATGCAGGGTGAATAACTCAGCTCAAAGAACACTCTCCCTCAATAGTGCGGTCATTTCTCAAAAAGAAATATTTGTAGAATTGAATATTCCACCTGAACTCACAGTGACGTCAATACCCGCTTATTTGGATAGTATTTTTCATAACCTTATAACCAATGCTATTAAATACGGAACTACGGAGACAGTGAGGCAACTAAGGGTTGCGGCTAGAAAAGAGGATAAGAAGGTCATTATAGAGATACAGGATTTTGGTTTGGGTATAGATCTGAGCCAGGATGGTGATAAATTATTTAAATTGGGCTCTAGGCTTCATTTGTCCAGTGAGGGGCAAGGGTTGGGCCTTTACATGACTAAGTATCAAATTGAGGCCATGGGTGGAACCATTGATGTCAAAAGCAAGATAGGCTATGGAACAACATTTACGGTTACATTAAATGAATAAAATTGATCGTATTTTTTTAGTGGATGATGATAAAATTTTCCTCTCCCTTGCCAAGCTTATTCTCGATAGTGTTTTTCCCGATGTGGATATTGTTACTTCAAAAAATGGTTTGGAGGGATTAAAGATTTTGGAGGAAAAACGCCCTAACCTTATTTTTCTCGACATAAACATGCCAGTCATGGATGGATGGGAGTTTCTTTCTGAATTAGGTAAGCGACACCATGCTTTGCCGTTTCAAATAATCATTACCTCATCTTCTGTTGATCCTGAAGATAGACAGAAGGCAGAACTTCATCCGTTGGTAAAGGGCTTTATAGAAAAACCAATTACCAAAGAGAAAATAATGGCTGTAGTTTCATAAGTGAGTCGGTGTATGAACCTTGAAAGAGTGTGTATACCAGTTAAAAGGTTTTTACTTGAAAAATCAACTTTATACCTCAATATCAGTTAAAGAGGTTGAAAAAGCATGGAAAGAAGTGATTTTATAAAACGTTTGACATTATATGTGACAGCGCCATTACTACTAAGCGTTAATCATCGTAATACTATGCGTCTTGCTAATGAGGTCCGCCTGTTAAGGCATGCAACTTTGGTCATCCAAATTGGAGGTAAAAAGATATTGATTGACCCTATGCTTTCAGGTAAAGGGGCCATGGATCCGGTTGGCAATTGTGGCAACGATATAAGAATTCCAATGGTCAACTTGCCCTTACCGGAATCGGAAATAGAAGAATTATTGGAAGCGGTGGATGCTGTGATCGTGACTCACCTGCATCGAGATCATTGGGATGCTGTAGCTCAGAAGCAAATTGATAAAGGCAAAACTATCATTTGCCAACCGAATGATGAGAGCAAATTAAATGAACAAGGTTTTTATGCTACACTTTCTGTTGACGATCGTGTGGAGTGGCATGACTTAACCATCAGTCGTACTAATGGAAGGCATGGCACAGGTGAGATTGGTCAATTAATGGGGGAGGTTTCTGGGTTTGTTTTGGATGATGGTCAACAGAAAATATATGTCGCTGGCGACACCATTTGGTGTGAAGAAGTAAAAGCTGCTCTTCAAAAATATCAACCGGATTATACGGTCCTAAATGCAGGCGGAGCGCAATTTTTAAAAGGTGACCCTATTACTATGACTCCGGATGATATTATAAAAGTTCATGACGAATTGCCAGAAACAAATATCATCGCTGTTCATATGGATACTGTGAATCATTGTTTTGTAAAGAGGACAGATCTTCAACAGGCTTTAGCAAAAAGTGGAATAGTCAATAAGGTGCTGATTCCTTCAGATGGTGAAAGGATGAAGCTTAAATAATTGTTAAATAATGGACTTGGTTAAAGAAGTAAGCACTTTAAGTGATCACTTTCCTTTTTCAATGACTCCAATCTGTCCCTTATTACCTGCAATAATAATTAATGATCCTTTTCTTGCTTTGCGCAATACATGAAATCCTTCAGCCTCTGAAAAGGCACTCCATGAGGCCCCATGATCATACGAGATGTCAGTCCCAGTGGGTCCAGTTGTAAGCAAAATATTCTTTGAAATAAATTCTACACATTCTCTGTATCCTTTACTGGATTCGGTTGGTGTGTTCCAAGTCACTCCATTATCATTGGAATACAGATTATGCTTTATGGTCAACTCGGGTCTTGTATAATCACCACCTACTAAAATGATAGTCTTGTTATTGACCGCAAAGGAATAAATACCAGTAGCGGTTTCACCCTGAACGATGGGAGGTGAGAGGGTACTCCATGTTTCTCCGCTATCAACTGTTCTCCAAAGCCTTGATACTTTTCCACCAGTAGAAATGATGGCTTTTCCTTTAGCTAAACATCTGATACCTGTTCCACTGGCAGCAAAAGAAGCTTCATTTTCATGTAGTTGTGGACTATTAGCCACCTCACTCCATGTGTTTCCACCATCTTTAGTTTTCAGCAATAACATTTTGTTATTGATTGGGTCTCCATAAATCAGACCTTCATTTTTATTCCAAAAATCTACACCATCAAAAAAGGCTGCTTCATGATTGTTGGTATAAACCGCCTTCCATGTTTTTCCGGCATTCTTGGTAATTAAAATGTTGGCTGGTGAGCCTGCATTGGCAATGACTGCCGTATGCTCATCAAATCCATATAATGAGCGAAAACCGGCAGTTTCATAGCCTTCTACCTGATTAAAATTCCAATGAATTCCACCGTCTGTTGTGATGCCTACCCACCCATTGCTGCCACTTACCCAAGCCACGTGTTCATTGACAATGGATAGACCTCGAAATGAGGAATTCACATCAGTTTTTATATTTTTTATTTGAAACTGCTGGGCCCAGGTGAGTTGGGTAAAGAGGGCAAAAGCAATTGAAATGAAAATCCTCATGATGTTAGCACTACCTTATTTTACGTGATTCAATTTACTGACTGACTCGCCTTGCTCAACTATTTCTTAAAGCACACCGTAACAAGGTAAAGAATAATTATTCTTTACGCCTATCGGTTAGTTATTAATGCCATAAAGTACCAAAATTTGTTTTTTGGCATCCAATGAATATTACTAAAACTCTCTTTTTTGTTTTTGTTCTTGTCATAATAAAGAATGAAATAACGGTTGCACAAGATAATACAGTGCAACATTTTATAATAAAGGATGACCTTAAAGCTTTTAAAGCATCCTCTCTTCTGAAGAACCAACAGCAAGAATATCTCTTTGAAAGTGTTGAAAAGGGGGCTTATAGCATTGTTGAGTATCTAATTTCAAATGGTGCTGACGTACTTGGGTATAATGAAGGTGGGTCTACTCCTTTGATTATAGCGGTCTCGAAAAGTGATGAAAAAATGGTTGAGTTATTGTTGAAGTCGAAAGCTGACCCTAATCAAAAGGAGAGGAAAGGACTTGAGGGAACTCCTCTGATGTATTCTAGTATTAATCCTAATACGGATATTGCAAATTTGTTGATTGATAGAGGGGCGGAGGTGAATACAATTGATGTAAACAAGGATCCGGCTATCAACTGGGCGGCTTACTATGGGAATATCGCTTTAATGAAACTATTGATTGAGCACAGTGCTGATTTATCTATACAAAGTAAGCATGGTACTTCTTTGGACGTTGGGCTTCGTCTTTGGCATGCGGATTCAGTAATGGATGTTTTTCGGCCTACGGAGTTCAGTAAGAAAATTGATTCTAAAACCAAATCATTGCTCTATGCTATAAAATCTAATGACATTAAAAAAGTTGAGGTACTTCTCAAGAAAGGAGCTAATGCCAACGCCAAAGATGGATTAGGCACACCTTTGCTTCAAATTGCAGTTGAGTCTGGAAGCAATGAAATAGTAAAGTGCTTGCTTTCCCATGGAGCGAACCCTAATCAAATGAACAGGGTAGGGCAAGTACCACTGGCTTTTGCAAGTCGATTTAAGCACTTGGAAACCACGAAGCTACTGCTGGATGCAGGTGCTGATCCAAACAAAACTAATATGCACTACCGACTTACTTCATTAATGGGTGCAGCAGTAGGAGGAGATGTGAAAATAGGAAGGCTATTATTGGATGCGGGAGCGAAGATGAATGCTACAGACTCCGTGAATCAATGTACGGCACTTCATTGGGCGATGTTTTATGGCAATATTCCTTTTGCAATAATGCTGTTACATCGGGGAGCGGATTATCAGAAAAAAGTTTTGGGTAAAACGTATACGGGTTATACCCTAGCCAAGGCTTATGGTTACGCTGAGTTGGTGCGTGAAATGGAGCACTTGGATGCGAAGGATAATCCGTTAATTGGATCATGGAAGATCAACCAGATTCACTATATTTATAAAGATACAACAGTAGTTGTTGACACTGTTTCTCAAGGTCGATTGACGGTAACACCCAATCGCTATCATATCATTTACAATCCATGGCTCAACCCAAGAGTTCCTTTTAAGGTGTTGTCAAAACCTACCGATACAGAAATTAAGCATGCCTTCCAAACGCTTGTTTTTAATACAGGAACATATTCTCTTAACGATACCCTGTTTACGACCACTTCAGATATTGCGAAAGTGCCTGGTTTTGAAGGAGGGATGCAATATTATTCCATAGAAGTAGATGGGGATAAGCTACAACTGATTATGAAGGATGAGACATATCCCAATGGAGAAAAGCCTGAATGGTACCAGAAGTTGCAGATACTTTTTAAATTGAATCGGGAGTGATAACATCTCCTGATCAATGACTGTACTGAGGTATTTGCTTTTTTTATATTCTTTGTCGTCCATTTTTATTTCTGGCGGACTCTTCTTTCAGAAAAAAGGAAGATCACAACTTATGCTATCGTTATTTGCACTTCTCTTTGGCTTGGAGATGCTTGATTACCTTTATTCTACCAGTAGATTTGTTTTGGTTTTTCCTGATTTTTACGGGATTTACTATTTTATGGTTGGCTTTATTTATGGACCGGTATTATGGTTTCACTTTAGTGGATTGGTCTACCCTGAAAATAAGTTTTCCTATGGGAGTCTTTTACACTTTGTGCCTTTTATATTGTCTATTATTTATTTTGCTGATGTGTTGACATTATCTGGTGCTGAGAGAATGGTATACACCAAAGCTCATTTCTATGATCGGCTTATGCCTATGAATTATGCGAGGGCAGGACACCTGCTGTTATACGGAATAGGCTTCATTATTTTCATTTATAACAAACGGCAGCTACTTACGTTGAACAATAGGTTGTTTGCCATGATTATTTGTGCTATCTACCTTATAACGGCTGTCATCGTTTCATTGCTTACCCTATTTGCAGACCACTGGCGACAGTTTATAGTTTATTATTTCCTTGCGTCCAGCATGGTTTTTATCATGGGTTACATTTTGTATTCAAAACCTAACTTTTTGAATGGGATAGCAAAAAAGTATCTCCATTCCGGGCTTGATACTTTAATGATGCAACGTATTGTTACTAAAATAGAATTAGAATTTTTTTCAAAGAAGGCCTTCTTAAATAGAGACTTAACGCTCGTTATACTGGCTGAGCAAATTAATGAGAAGCCTCACTTCATTTCACAAACACTATCTTCTCATGTTGGTGAGAACTTTAATGATTTTGTTAATCGATATCGAATAGAGTATGCCAAGGGTTTATTGAGAGATAAAAAGTATGCTCATTTTAAAATAGAGGCAATAGCATCGGAGTCTGGATTTAATAACAAGGTAACCTTCAATAAGGCGTTTAGTAAATTTGTAGCCACCACACCATCAGCGTTTAGAGATGCTGTGTGATTTGGAACTCATCTTATTTAATCTAATATTTGATTTAATCGTTTCGTATTTTGGAAGATCAGATAATTTCAAACCGCAGGTTTCCATTGGCATCAACAGCGGTGGTAAGATGATCTCCGGCAACATTGGTTCTGCCAGCTTAAAACGCCTGGACTATACTATTATCGGAGACATGGTGAATGCAGCACAGCGCCTGCAATCGGCTGCAGCACCCGGACAGATCATTATCAATGAAGCCTGTTATCAAAAGGTGAAGGAATCTTTCAATGCCAATAAAGTAGGAGAGGTGAGCTTAAAGAACAAAGCCAACCCGGAGACAATTTATGAGTTGAACGATTGAGGTGATCAAACTTATAATCAGTCCAATGGCTCACCAATAAACAAGTTAATGGGCAAATTCATTGCACTGAGATCCAATTCATCATCCGCTCGCATAAGATAGCTATTAAAGGAAGACGGAGAGCCATGCAAGATATTACTGGTTCCTATTGCGGTGAATAATCCTGAGTTTGACTTTCTTCTGATATTTACGTTTAGGATAATGAGATATTTTAAATCGAAACTCGTATATCCTTCCTTTCTATTAAAAATAATTTGCAACGTGTTAATATCCGGAAACAGTACTTTGCCGGTATACTGAACATTATTTAAGTTAAGAAATGCGTCTCTGGAATCTTTAATTTGCATTTTACACACCATCCATTGTTTACCCATGGTGGGGTAAACGAGTTTGTAGTCACCCACTAACTGATGAAGTTGTAAGTAGAAAAAGGGATTCAGTTCATCAAGGTTGTTGGGCGTGTAGGTGTCTGAGATATACACATCAGAAGATAGATAGCAGCTAATTCTAGGATCGCTATCTTGTTCAAGTAAGGTATATGCTTCTTCTTTACCATTAACTTTTTGTAATAGGATTCTACCTGCTGCAGGGTACCCATCTCTTTTCACAGTGCTGTAAGTTCCCAAGAGAATAGGCCTTCCATGTTTTTTCGTTCCTGAAAAAAGGCAAATTAATTTTTTTACAGGTGTGGTGTCTCCTGTTTTCTGTACTTCGATGAAGGTGTAGTTCTCAACAACGTTATAGATACCCTCCCAATGTTCATCCAGCCGATAGTCAATGGTTACCTTTCTTTTGTTAGTGATTGCTATAATACCTCTGTCTACCAAATTTCTTGCAAATGCATAGTAGTGCATTACGTAGTACGAAGTATCCACCATTTTATGGTGATGAAGGTCATCCTTGCTATCACTCTCATGAACTGTATCCAGTTGTTCGTTATAAACCAAATCAAATTCATTGAGTAATTGGGTGAGTACTTCCTGTCGGGTACGTTTCTCAATCACTTTTTGAGGATATCTTGCGTGGTTTTTGGCTTTACTAAGTGATGTGTAATTAATTCGTTCTTCAATCTCTTGCTGAGAGATTTTGTGGGCTTTCAAAAAATCGATTACTCTGCAAATTCTTTCAGCTGAGACTTTTGACGTTAGGTCTTCAATAATTTCATTACCCTCTTTGCTCATCTTTCTGGTGATTAAATACCCGCTGTTAGAAATTTTCTGAAAAATTTTTAAAGAATATTCTTCTTTTTCATTTGACTTAACCCTAAGATAATAATGTTCTAATATTAACCATGAAATTAATTTATCAGTGGAGCCTCATGTTACTCTCAAGTTATTCAATTGTTCGCAACTATTAAATAAAGATCGATGAAAAGATGTTTACTCATGTTATCCCTTGCCCTTGTCTGGCTCAACCTTTTGGGTCAAAATATCACAGTGAGTGGGAGGGTGACATCTTCTGATGGTGAGCCCTTACCAGGAGTGTCAATTCTTGTAGTAGGTACCTCAACAGGTACATTAACGGATGTTGGTGGCAATTATAGTGTTGGTGTGCCAAATGCCAATGCTCAGTTGCAATACTCCTTTATCGGATTTGAAACCAGTACTGTCGCTGTTGATGGCAGGTCAGTAATTGATGTTTCTTTGCAAGAGGAGGTGACTTCATTAAGTGAAGTCGTAGTGATAGCGTATGGTGAAACCGAAAGAAGGAAATTTACGGGTTCTCTTTCTACGGTAAGTGCAGCGGAAATCGGACAGATTCCACAGACCAGTGCCATACAAATGATTCAAGGTAGATCAGCTGGTGTGTTGGTGGAAGACGACAGCGGCCAACCGGGTCAGCAAGGTAGAATAATTATTCGTGGAGTAGGTACATTAACTGCTGGTGCGGCAGACCCATTATATGTAATTGATGGTACGCCAACTAATTCTATCGGATCTTTAAACAGCAATGATATTGAGTCAATCTCTGTGTTAAAAGATGCCGCTGCTACCAGTATTTATGGATCTCGTGCTGCCAATGGTGTAGTGCTAATTACTACCAAGCAAGGTGCAATTGGTAAAACCAAATTCTCAGTCAATGCACAATACGGGTTTGCTGATATTGAGAACCCCAACAATTTTAAAATGATGAATTCTACCCAGTATACCGAATACTATCGTGAGGCCTATTTGCGCTCAGGGCAGAATCCGGATGACCCTGGAAGTGGATTCTATTTACCTGTTAACAGCGACAGTATCGACACCGACTGGCAAAATGCAGTACTTCGAACAGGTAAAACACAACTGTATGAGTTGACTGCTTCTGGTGGTACAGAAAAAACAAAACATTATTTATCTACCAGCTATTATAAGCAGGAAGGAGTGGTCATAGGGACAGACTATGAACGTTTTACCAGCAGATTTAATTTTGGAATGGCACCTACTGATCGGTTGAACATAGATTTGATGCTACTAGGTGCCTACACAGATGAAGGACTTCAGCCCAATGATGGAGGGCGAAGCGGTACCTTTTCTGGTTCGTTTAATGTGGCACCAACGGCACCAATAATGGCGACTCCTAATACACCATCCAATTTCAACGGATTGGGGTATAATTTTCAATTGCCAAGTAATGCGGGGCATAATCCTGTAGCTTCAAATGCCATGAATTCTAATATTAGAAATGAATTAAGGATTTTCCCGACACTTCGCCTTACTTACGAACCCATTGACAATTTGACATTGTCAACCATGGGGTCTGTGGATTACCGTGTAAGGAAGAGAAATAGTTATCAATCTAAGTTTTATGTGGCTGAGACTGACAATGGCCTTGCCGAATTAGAAAATGAAGTATTTAAGGATGCCAACTTTAATGCAACTGCTAAATATGAGTATGAGATTAATTCGGATCACAAAGTGACGCCACTCATTGGCTTTGAAACTTTTAAAAGAACTTATACAAATGAGGTTTCAGAATCACGTGATTTTGCTTTTGATGGGATCAATAATTTTGCAGCAGGCTCCATTCCGCTGGGTAGATTGTATGATTTTCAGAGCAATACTTTGTTGTCCACTTTCGCTAGAGTCAATTATGCTTTCCGTGATAAATTATTTGTTGACCTTTCTCTACGTAGAGATGGGTCTTCCAGATTTGGACCTGATAATCGTTACGGAACATTCTACTCAATGGGTGCAGGGTATAATTTATCCGATGAATCCTTTATGCAGTCAATTGGATTTTTGAATGATTTGCGATTACGTGCTAGTTATGGTATACAAGGAAGCAATGCAGCGGCTGGAGATTTTGCATGGAGATCTTCTTATGGAGCAGGTGGAGCATTCATAGTACCTCCTGCAGGTGGAGGAACTGGATTGCCTAATTCTGGTTCTCAGCCCAATGAACCTGGGAACACTCGTTTAAAGTGGGAGCAAAACGGAATATTCAATGTGGGAGTCGATTTTGCAGCTGTGAACAATAGGCTAAGTGGTACAATTGAGTACTATAACAGAGCTTCGATTGACTTGCTGGCCAATAGAATCATTTCCAGAACATCAGGATTTGAAAGTATAATTGACAATGTTGGTAAAGTAGAGAACAGAGGTGTTGAAATAAGCCTGAATTCAAGTAATGTTAAAACAGGGGACTTTGAATGGAAGTCTGGGTTTAACATTTCGTTCAACACCAATGAAATTGTTTCTCTCAATGGAGAAGCAGATACCTTGGTTACAAATGGTGGTCGTACAATTCGTGTAATAGGACAACCCATCGACCAATGGTACTTACCACAATATGCTGGTGTGGATCCTGCAAATGGAAGGCCCATGTATTATGGAACAGAAGGAGGGGTAACCTATAATATCAATAATGCGCTGCGCACTTTAAGTGGACAGACAGCGAATACACCAGATTTTTTTGGATCTTTTAGTAACTCATTCACTTACAAAAACATCACTTTATCAGCAATGTTTTATTTCAAGTATGGGTTTGAAGTGTACAGAGAAAACCTTCAGAACACATCAGTTCCATCTGGAAATAACCAGCCTGTATCAAACTTAAGCAGATGGCAAGTGCCAGGTGATATTACCAGCGTTCCCAGAGCAGACGATACCGGTGCTTTGTTTGATTCGAACCGATGGCTCGAGGATGGATCTTATATCCGATTGAGAAATGTAAGCCTTTCCTATCTTTTGCCTCAGCAAGTAAGTTCAAAAGTTGGCATGAGGAATATCAATTTAAGTGTGCGTGGTGTGAATGTTTTGACATTTACCAACTTCAGAGGATTTAATCCTGATACGGGTTACTTCGAAGATGATGATTATCCGATTAACAGAACAATCACCTTTGGTATTTCAGCTCAATTTTAAATCTACAGACAATGAAAAATAAATTATATACCTATTTACTATTGACCGCTCTGGTTTTTGGTTGTGAGGATTTTTTGGATGTAACGCCTGAAACATTAACGGTGCCTGAAGTTGCTCTGAACACAGAGGTTGATATTGTAACTGCGTTGCACGGTGCTTACTCGTTTCTCAATGATGATGGATACGCCATGGAGTATTATGTAATTGCAGATGCAGCTACGGATAATGGAAAAATTCCTTCAGATAGAGAAGCAGCAGGGGCAGGGTTAGACAGACTTCCTCATGCCTATACACTTGATCTGACAAGGCAAACCACAGCCATTGCATTATGGACAGAATCCTATCAGGTGATTTCAGCCTTAAATAATATTCTAACCAGGCTTGAAGAAGTTGAATTTGATGAAGCTTTTGAGGCGCGTGTAAGAGCGGAATGTTTGTCGCTTCGTGCCTTGATGCATTTCTCATTAACCCAGGTTTTTGCACAGGACTATAATTTTACCGGTGATCAGAGTCATTTGGCTGTTCCTTATATGACAGCGACAGATCCTGGTTCTAAACCATCCCGCAATACGATGAGGGAAGTATATGATTTTCTTTTTGCCGATGTAAATGAAGCCTTGTCATTATTCCCGATTGGAGGAAATGTTCTCATTGATGAAGGTTATCGTCAGGGAGATGAAATTTATTTCCCTAACTATTATATGGCGCTTGGTCTTCGCGCAAGGCTTTACTTTTATAGTACTGATTATGCTAATGCACTTACAGATGCCAACGAGATTTTAGCGGGACCATTCTCCTTAGAGCCAACCTATACGGTTAGTGAATATACCAACGATGGTGTTACTTCTGATTTTATCGATCAGTGGTATAGTCTTTCGCCAGTTCTGGAGAGTGAGGCAATTTTTCAATTGGATGTTGATGAGAATGACGGAAATTTCGCCAATCGATCCTTAATAGATATCTACCCCGCGAATAATGGGAATGCAGCACATGCCGTTTCAGCAGATTTGATCGATCTTTTTGAGCTT
The DNA here is from genome assembly GCA_020436125.1 of Cyclobacteriaceae bacterium. GTDB lineage: Bacteria > Bacteroidota > Bacteroidia > Cytophagales > Cyclobacteriaceae > ELB16-189. Next base: position 32,902 of record JAGQYK010000021.1, read on the forward strand.
TCCGATGTTCGCATCAATTGGTTTGCGGTTGAGGTGACAGATCTACACGTATTTAAATATATGGGTGGGCTGGGGTTAAATGCAGATGCTCATCATGTTCCTGTCATGCGTTTAACTGAATTTCAATTGATGGCGGCTGAATGTGAGGCCAGAATTGGTGACCCGGCTAGGGCCCTTACATTGGTCAATGCAATTACGGCCAGGTCAGGTGCTTCTGCTATTTCTTCTTCAGGAACACAGTTGGAAGAGGATATCATTACTGAAAGGAGGAAAGAATTATGTTTTGAAGGGCATCGTCTTTTTGACCTAAAGCGCCTTCAGCGTGGTTTTGTCAGAAATGACTGCACGCTCACCAACGGAAACTGTACATTGACTTATCCTTCAGATTTATATGCATGGCCAATTCCGGGTGTCGAACTTGATGCTAATCCAATGCAACAGAACACAGGCTATAACTAATTATTAAAATCATGACAATAAAAAAATACGTTACCTATATCATGTTGTCAGGAGCTTCTATCCTGAGTTCATGCTTCGATGAAACAGAAATATTGTTGCCCGATACCTTTAGTTACGTTGCTTTTGAAGGTGGTGAGGTTAATATTCTTGAGGGCTCAATTTCATCATTCGATGTGAAGGTGGTTTATTCGGGTGCTACAACTTCTGCTGATATTGCTGTGCCAATCTCGATAACCGATGGTGAAGGAACGCTCGCAGTTGATGGTGTTGATTATAGTATAGATGGAGGATTATCAGGGCGTACAATTCCTGCTGGTCAGTTTTCCACGACTGTAAAAGTTACTATTCTTGATAATGATGATGCAGTAGGAGCTCGCCTTCTAAAATTACAATTAGGAGATGTTTCAGGCTTTAAATTAGGTGCGCCTGATACTGATGGAGCAACCACTTTCGCTATTACTATTCTTGAAGATGATCTTAATATTTTCGGGTATACAAGTTTTGAAGAACCTACCGCAGGAGATGTAAATCTTTTCAACTTTGATAACGGTACAGAGCAAACTAATAACCCTGGGGAGAATTCGGTTGATTACACTTCAATTGGAGGAGAAATGGGATTTGATACATCTTATCTTCCCGGACAAGAGGGAGGTGCTGATGATCCTGCATGGGGCGTTACAAAGTTTCAAACAGATGGGTATGATGCTTCCCCTTTTTCAGATGGTGCACAAGCCTATTTAACATCAGATGCAGATGGTCTTGCTGAAATTGTATTTGATGAACTCACTATACCCGGAACGGCCAGCTTTCTACAAATTTCTTTGAGTACCTGGTTTGTGGATGGTGGCTCATGGGAGGATGACGATGAATTTGATGTGTTTTGGCGAACGGAAGATGGCGATGAGCTTGTGATTTCCCTTCGATCGGATGGAGCCAATATGACAGATACCCCAGACGGTTCTGGAAACAACATTGGTGGTAAGTGGACCCTTATTTCTGGATTGGTTGAGAACATTAAAACGGGAAGACTTGTAATTCAGATTGGATCGGACAGTGGTGCTGAGGTAAGTCTTTTTGATAACATCAAGATTCAGGGATTCTAAAAATATTTTCTAACGCATTAGAATATAAAACCTATGATAAGTATTAAAATAATAATGAGTCGTTCATTGATATTGATAATTATGACCTTCTTCGTTTTAGGCTGTAATGATCAATTGGATGTAGACTTTTCCGACAATAATGCAATAGTTGGGATTCCACCAGCAAGTAATGATGTCGTAGTATATGAGTTTGACAGTGAAGCCAGACTTCCACTTGTTCTAAGTAAACCCTTTACTGAGACGATAACCGTTGTTGTTGCCTATTCAAGCAATAATGCTACCTATGGTACTCACTATACCACTACACCAGCAGGTGTGAATGGTACAGAGGGTGAGATTACTGTATCAATTCAGCCAGGACAGGATGCTGAGCTAAAAATTAACCCTATCCTTGAGGAGGCCTACACGCAGGACCGATCAGTTAGCTTTGAGATTAAAAGCATTACTGGTGGAGCTTATGAATTGGACGGTGATAATTCCTTTGATATTACCATAATAGAAAAGCCTGTTCTTGAAGTTAGTGAATCGACCTTAGACTTTGGGAAGGTTGCGACCGGAGAGGATGCCGTATTAAGTTTTGATGTTACAGGCTTTGGGATTTTAGAGGATATAGAAGTAGTGGGAGGGGGTTCTTTTTTAGTATCTACAGACAATTCAAATTTTGAGGAAGAAGTTACAACGTCAGGTAGTTCCACGATCTATGTGAAGTTCGCTCCCAACTCAGAAGAAGCAGGTGCTCAAAATCATACCATTACTATTGAATCTTCAGAAGCAATCACCAAAGAAGTCGGTGTGACGGGAATAGAGGCTGTTTTCAGTCAGTTGGCCTATACCTCTTTTGAAGAACCAGCAGCAGGAGCGACTAATGTTTATAATGCTCCTGATGGCGAAGATCTTCCCAATAATGCCGGAGAAAATTCGGTTGATTTCATTTCTGTTGGAGGTGAAATTGGATTTAATACGTCTTATGTTACAGGTCAGGAAGGCGGGGCCGATGACCTCATCTGGGGAGTAACCAACGTTATAGATGAATTAGGGGCCTATACCCTTGAAGCTTTTGATGACGGGGCTCAGGCCTATGTATCGTCTGATGCGGATGGACTCGCAGAAATTGTTTTCGATGAAGTGGATATTACTGGTTCTCTTTCAGCAGTTGTCTCTATTGCTACTTATTTTGTAGGTTCTTCATGGGAAACGGATGATGAATTTAAACTGATCTGGAGAACAGTGGATGGGGATGAAGAAATTCTTTCACTTTTTTCTAACGGATCGGAGATCACCAATTCACCTGATGGTTCGGGTGATTCCATTGTAGATCAATGGTACACCTCAGAAGCCATTATATCTAATCGTAAAGCCGGACGACTGGTAATACAAATAGGCCATAACAGCGGGTCTGAAATATTATTTATTGATGATATTAAGATAAGTGCTGTGAACTAATCAATTATTTTGTAATCTTCTTCATAGAAAGTCTTAACCAAATAGTAATATCCTTAATAGGGTATTACTTGGGTTAAGATGATATGACTTTAAATATGAAAATAGAAGGAATTTTATCCGAACGTGTTACGACATCAGAACAATCCTCAACTGTAAGAATAGCCGATATGGCTAAAAAGTTAAAAGAAAAAGGTGCTGCTGTTTATGACTTTTCTGCAGGTAGAGCATTTGAACATACACCCAAATATGTAATGGATGGGGCCATCAAAGCCATGAGGGCTGGAGATACCCATCAAACAATGGCACAAGGCACTACATCGTATCGTGAGGCTTGTGCTATTAAACTGCATAGGGAAAATGGAATCACTGCAAATCCTGAAACGGATATTGTAGCGACAATGGGATGCAAGCAAGGATTAACCGTCTCTCTGCTTGCCATCCTTAATCCAGGTGATGAGGTTATTGTTGAAGATCCGTGTTTTGTTAGCTACAAACAAACTATCCGCTATTTAGGAGGAAACCCAGTTGAAGTTCCCTTATTACCGGCTAACCAATTCAGATGGAAGCGGGATCAACTGGAATCGGCAATAACAGAAAGAACAAAGGCAATCATTATGTGTACTCCTCATAATCCTACAGGGGTTGTTCATTCTATTGAGGATCTGGCTGAAGTTGCCTTTGTAGCGAAAAAACATAATCTGTACGTAATCACGGATGAACCTTATGAAAGAATGGTGTGGGGTGGGAGACGACATCTTAATTTGGCTTCTCTGCCAGGTATGAGGAAAAGAACAATAACCCTGATGAGCCTGACTAAAAGTTTTTCAATGGGAGGATGGAGAATAGGATTTGCCCACGCTGATGAACATCTTCTTGAACAAATGACAAAACTCCAGCAACATTTAATTACTTGCGTTAGCTCTTTTGTTCAGGCAGGTGGAGCCATTGCATTTGGCCAAAGCCCAAATGATGAGGTAAAAAAATATTGGGCTGAATGGGAGAAGAAAGTAACTTTCTTTACACATTCTCTCAATGAAATAAACGGTATAAAATGTTATACTCCTGAAGGTGGATTTTATGCTTGGATGGATATTTCAGAATTGAATATACCATCAGAACAATTTTGCGACCTGCTGTTAGAAAGAGAAAAGGTTGCATTGGTTCCTGGGGTATCTTTTGGTAAGCATGGCGAAAATTATGTAAGAGTGACCTGTGTGAAGTCATGGGACGAAATTAATAAAGGACTGGAAGGAATTAGTTCCTTCGTTCAAAACTTATAATGAGGATATTTTCGTTTTATACAAAATTGTCATTTGCTACACGCATTTTATTATGGATGCTGATAGGCTCTATCATAGGTTTGGTTGTTGGCGAGCCTGCAGTGATCGTAAAACCTATAGGTGATATATTTTTGCAATTACTCATCATGGCTGCCATTCCATTGGTTTTTTTCAACCTGTTATCCGGAATTTCATCGTTGGCTTCTTCTAAAGAATTAGGAAGAGTTGGTGGGCGTATTATAGTTTATTACATCTTCACGACAATTGTTGCTATCACGCTTGGGCTTACCATTATGAACTTAATCGGAGCGGGTAATGGTATGATCTTGAAAGAAGAGGTGTCTGGTGATTTTGGAGAGATGCCAAGCCTGGCTGATTTTATGATAAACCTCGTGCCTACTAATGTCTTTAAATCGTTTGCAGAGGGTAACCTCATTCAGATTGTAGTTTTTGCATTACTGCTAGGGGTGGTGGTATTTCAATTACCTATAGAAAAAAAGAAAACCTTTCAGGATTTTTTTGAGAATGCTGCGTTGCTTATGCGCAAGCTGGTAGAGTTTGTTTTGAAAGCTTCTCCCCTTGGACTTGGTGCGCTAATGGCAGCTACATTTGGAGAATTTGGAAGTAAAATCATTGGACCGTTATCACTATTTATTGGTGGTGTATATGCAGCTCAAATTTTGATGGTAGTACTGTATATGGGAATTCTGTGGTTTGTTGCGAGAATTTCACCGCTATGGTTTCTTAACAGGACATCTGAATTATATGCTACTACGGTAGCGACTTGCAGCAGTTTGGCAAGTCTTGCGGTATCATTGGATATAGCAGAGAATAGACTAAAACTGCCCAAAAGTATTTTTTCGTTTACACTACCAGTAGGAGCACAGTTCAATAAAGATGGAACTTCCATTATGCTATCCGGAGTGTTGATCTTTACGGCCCAGGCAGCAGGGATTGATTTGACGATCCCTCAAATGATACAGGTTGTGGTCGTTGGCTTATTTCTTGTTGAAGGATCCGGTGGCGTACCTGGCGGGGCCTTGGTGGTGGCTATGTTGTATGCAAAAGCTTTTAATCTCCCTCTGGAAATCGTTGCGATTGTTGGAGGTATATATCGCCTTATCGATATGGGGAATACTACCGTTAATTGTATGGGAGACATGGTAGCAACTTGTGTGATATCAAAGGCGGAAAAGAATTGGTCTCCTGACATTAAATAAATGCATATAGAATGAAAAAGTTATTAATTATCATGTTCTTCTCAGTGCCTACTGTGTTGGTGGAGGCACAAAATGCTGGCACCCGGGAAGATAGGGAAGCATTGTTTAATTACATCTACGAGAAAACGCTGGACAGGGAGGCGTTTTCTGATCTAAAGGAACAGCACTATGGAATAGATGTAAGAGAGGAAATGTTGAAGGTAAAAGACGAGGTGGTCAATGCATCAACTGATCTGGAACTCTATTATGCATTGGTAAAATTGAGTGCGGCACGAAGAGATAGTCATCTTGATGTTAGTCCAATCGAAGGAGGGCTTGTCTTGCCAGAGATTCAACGTGGAACGGTACCAATTCGGTTTCATCCCGACTATACCGATAAGAACAATGTATTCTTCTTTGTTGCTGATCTTGCAAAGGATCGATCGGTTTACGATGGCAAAGCACCATCCATCGGAGATGAATTAATCCAAGTTAATGGTGAGCCTGCAGATTATTATATTAACAGAGCTTCAGAATATATCAGTTGTTCTACAAGAGAGAATTTTTTAAGGAGAATGGCTTTTGGTTTGAGTGAAAAGAATCGTGATCTTCCACCTTCTTTTTATAAGGAAAACCTAACACTAACATTGAAACCAAAGAAAGGAAAGGAGTACACAATTACTCTCCCTTACCTTAATGATGTTGTATGGCAGTATGGAAGGATGATGAAAGATTATGTTGGGTACGAATTGGTAAGTGAGATCAAAAGAGAAAGTTTTGAAGTCTATAAACCTACTGATCCAAATAATAAAACGATTTTATTGTGGTGGTATGGGTTTAGGGGTGATCTGCAGGATGCGAGTGATGAATTGGTGGACTGGGCAGAGAAAAATAATATGTTGGATTATGATTTGATAATTGATGCCATTGATAGCAGAGGAGGAAGTCAGGGGGCATATGCATTAGCACGACTTACTTCAAAACCATTTAAAACTACGGGTGGAAACATTAAACTAAGTGACATTACAGATGATTTTATTGCAGGGTATACGCGGAGATATGTAGCTCGTCAGGCTGCAATGGATGGAGACGGACGCGAATCTGAAGATGATGGAACCTGGGTAATGGATTGGTTACATGGCCCAGTATTAAAAGGTATAGCTGCTGGGCAGGAATACAGTAATAACGTTCCTTTCAAGTGTGCGCATTTGCCCCATTATTCAGATTGGGTAATGCAACCTGCTGAAAAGCATTTTACAGGTAATATGGTGATTATGTTAGGGCCATGGGGTGGGTCGCATCTTAGCCAGTTTGCAGCAATGATAATTGACAACAATCTTGGGCATAGTATAGGAATGCCGGATGGTGGATACAGCAATACATGGGAATGGGAAGAGGATTTAATTTTTCCGATCAGTAAGAAGCCCGTGGTGGAGTTTATGTGGAATATTGGACATACGATTTCTCCCTCAGGTCAAATTGTTGAGGGGAACCCCTCTCAGGTAGCGGAATATATCCCGGTATCGCGTGACAATTATTTAAACTATAAGCCTATGCTTGTGAATAAAGCACAAGAATGGCTGAGAAATGAAAAAGCACTGACAGCTGTTAAAATTAATGAAAAACGTTAGTATATATTTCTTTGCATTAGCCTGCCTTCTGCAGCTTGAATTGTTTGCTCAAGGAGAAAAGCCTTTTCAATATCGAAATATCGGCCCTTCTCGCGGGGGCCGGGTGACTGCCGTAAAGGGAGTAGCATCAGCTCCGAATGTATTTTATATGGGAGCGACAGGAGGCGGACTGTGGAAATCTACTGACTATGGTATTCATTGGAACAATATATCTGATGGATATTTTGCAACCCCATCTATAGGGGCAATTGCAATTGATCAAAACAACCCGGAAGTAATTTATGTGGGTACAGGGTCAGATGCCATAAGGAGCAATGTGATTGTTGGTCGAGGTATGTACAAATCTATTGATGCCGGGAAAACGTGGAAGCATATAGGGTTAATGGAGGTAGGCCAAATAGGGGCAGTTGAAATTCATCCACAAAACAATAAGTTGGTATATGTGGCTGCGGTGGGTCAACCATTTAGAAAATCAGAAGCAAGAGGCGTTTATCGTACAAAAGATGGGGGAGAAACATGGGACAAAATTCTCTATTTGTCAGACAGCGTAGGTGCGGTCGATTTGGAATTTTCTCCTGATAATCCAAATATAATTTATGCAGCCATGTGGCGTGGTGAACGGAAACCATGGACAATTATTAGTGGGGATCAAACCAGTGGTGTGTTTAAGTCGATTGATGGCGGAGATACATGGAGGAAAATCACGAAAGGGTTGCCAGAGGGGTTAATAGGGAAAATTGATTTTGCTGTTAGTAAAGCAAAACCCAACCGGGTTTGGGCGCAGGTGCAGGCTCCTTATGGTCAGGAAGGTTTGTATCGATCTGATGACTATGCGGAAAGCTGGACAAAAGTGGAGATGCCTGAGCATGTTCACAAATCAATAATGTATCGCCCGTTTTACTTTACAAATTTAGATGTAAACCCTCAAAATGCTGATAATTTATGGGCAGGTACCAAGCAGGTGTGGACTTCATATGATGGTGGGAAAAGCTGGAAAGAGATTGTTCCCCCTCATGCGGATCATCATGATCTTTGGATAAATCCTATTGATACTACCGTAATGATTGCTGGAAATGATGGAGGAGCAGGAGTATCAAGAGATGGTGGTACCAATTGGACACATGAGTTTAACCAGCCAACCGCTGAGTTATACACTGCTGATGTTGATGATCGATATCCCTACTATTTGTATTCAGGGCAACAGGATAATTCTACCATTGCAGTGCCTAGTAGAAAGCCCTATCTGGATGTATTAGGGAGTAATGATAATCATGGCCTCAATGATATGATGTATTGGGAGAATGTAGGTGGCTGCGAAACCGGGCCTGTTATTCCTAAACCAGGTGATCCAAATATTGTCTATTCAAATTGCAAGGGACAGTTTACCGTTTTCAACCGAATCACAGGTAGGGAGCAAGCTTATTATATTGGTGCTGAAAGTTTGTATGGGAATCATCCTTTGGATATCACCTATCGATTCCAGCGTGTTACTCCTATGGAGGTCTCTCCCCATGATCCCAATACAGTTTATTATGGTTCGCAATTTCTGCATAAGACCTCAAATGGTGGTAAAAATTGGGAGACCATCTCCCCAGACTTGACGGCTAACCTGAAGGAAGGGCAAATCAGAAGTGGTGGGCCAATCGATGAAGATATTTCAGGAGAGGAGTATTATTCTGTGTTGTATGCGATTCAAGAATCTCCGGTACAGGAAGGAGTTATTTGGACGGGCTCAAACGATGGGTTGGTACAGGTTACCAGAGATGGCGGCAAGACATGGACTGATGTTACGCCAAAGGGTTTGCTAGGCGGAGGACGTGTTTCCAATATTGATGCCTCTCCCCATAAGGCTGGTAAAGCCTACGTGGCCATTTATCGCGATTACCTGGGAGATGAAAAGCCTTATTTCTATAGGACAAATGATTTTGGACGTACCTGGATTTCGATATCAGAGGGATTACCTCATGATCATGTAGCCCGTGTTGTCCGGGAGAGCCCAGATAAGGAAGGACTTCTATTTGCAGGAACCGAGTTTGGGATCTTTGTTTCATTTGATGATGGTGAAAATTGGTCTTCGTTTCAAAAGAACTTACCTATAGTACCCGTAGCAGATATTTGCTTTGTAAGAAATGATTTGGCAATAGCCACGTTAGGTAGGTCATTTTGGATATTGGATGATATTTCCGCATTGACACACTGGGAGATTGGGGAAGAAAAGAGATTCAAACTTTTCAAGCCAAGGGACTTTAGTGATGACCTCTCGAGAATTTATTTCCGTTTGCCTTCACAGGTAACAGACTCACTGGTTTCTTTTGAGTTTTGGAGAGGAGACCAGTTAATTCATGCTAAGAAAGAAAGTTTGAAAGAATTACCCCCTGATGAGTGGGGCGTTAGGATGACCCGATGGGACATGCGGTATTACTTAAAGAATGGTAAAAATGACTTTCAGGGTCCAGCAGTAGCACCTGGTCAATACAGCGTTAAAATTACGTATGGAAGTAATACTGACATGCAAACCTTTAACTATCAATTAAATCCTGAGCTTGCCCAATTTGGAGTGTCCTTAGCAGATCTTGTGGAACAAGAAAAGTTAGCTTATGCTACGGCAACGCTTTTGATGGAGGTGAAAAAGAATATCCGTGAACTTGAAGCGGCTATTACATCCGAAAAGAATAAAAAGAAGAAGCAAAAGCTTATGGATCGGCTAAGTGCACTTAAAAAAGGTCCTCATCGATATGACAACCCCAGACTTCAGGAGCATGTTGACTATTTATTGGATATGTTAACGATTAGCCCTCAAAGGCCCGGAGCAGATGCGTATGTGCGACTAGAGCAATTAAAGCGTATGTATGCAGATTTTAAGAATAATTAATTTCTGTTACTTACTACCTTGCTGAAAAAATTGTAGAATTCTTTCTACTATAATTTCCTCTTCTGGAGATCTTAAAAAATAGGTGTCAATAAGGCGCCATTCCAGGTTGTTGTAATAGTTATAGTAATGGATATTTCGAAGGAAAACAGGCGGGTTATCTTTTTGCATCCAATGGTCAAGGTCTTCAGCAGAAATACCTAACTCCTGTTTGTCCCACTCCAATTTCACCCTGGGTACTTTGGGCATCATGTTGTGTTCAAAGTGGTTGCCATCATTGGGAATGATTGTAGCGATAACACCAGAGATGCCAGATAGCTGATCTAACAAGTATTCAGCCATTCGGTACTGATGCTCGTATTTTTGATCACCCTCTTTTATGAATATATCCAATGCTACCATAAAGCCTATTAATTGTTCTTTGCTGATTTTGTGACCCCTGCTCCATCCATAATTTGGGAAAGTATGGGCACGAATGGCTTTTATGATTGAAACCCCTTTACCTTTTCCCAAGAGCATTCCGGTGTTGTTAGGTGCCTGGATGGCTTTTCCGCCACTAAAGCAAACAATGTCAGCTCCCAAATCAAGGAATTTTTGAAGGTTACTTACGGGAGGAAGTTCAGAAGCAGCATCGACCACGACAGGTAGTTGATATTTTTTTCCTATTTCCACAATATCTTCAAATGGAATTATTCCTCTTGGAACGTTATTGTATGAAAAAGTATATGCAAGGCAGCATGTTTTCTCCGTGATGGCTGCTTCCAGTTCCTTTTTAAAGGAGCGCAGTGTTCCAGCAATTCCATACTCGACAGTTTTGGCACCGGCAGCACTCCATTGTGGTGTGTAGTTGATGTTGTGCCCTCTTGGAAGAAGAACTTCATTTCTCATTGTATTTGTTTGAGGAATGGAATTCCACTTTCCAAAGTCATTCATTGCCATGCATCCGGCTACAGCCATTTCAATGGAGGCACCAGCTCCAATCGTTACATGAGCTTCATCTGCTTTACATAGTTTGGCCACTTTAACATCAACTTTAGCTTGAAGTTCATGCATATCTACGAAAGTCTTGGCGACTTCATTCATTGCACTTAATACACGGTCATCCAACCAGTTGCCGCCAATATTAGTAGACCAGTTGCGAGCGTTGATCCATGAACGAACACCTAGCTCGCGAAGTGTTTGACTTGTGTATGGGTAGATTTTCATTGTCAATATCTTTCTTCAATCTAAGTGAGTAACCGGAAGTATAACAGAGATATTGTGCTTATTTTAATTCTATAAGAAATTTTCGGAAAATTGGACAACAGCTAAGGCTTAGTTGAGAGGACAAATTCATTATCTTTAGCTGATAATCCAATATTTTTTTTATGCTCATATGAAGAACACATCCCTATTTTTTATTCCATTGTTTTTGATGTTGGTTTCGTTTAACACAGAACCCTTGAATCAAAAGAATGCCAATGCCGTGGTGGTCATCAAAGCGGATCGATTGATTACAGGAGATGGTAAGGAAGTGCTGAGTCCGGTAGTAGTAATTACGAATGATCGAATTACAGCAGTTGGCCCGAGTTCTTCCATCAAGATTCCCAAGGGCGCAAAAGTAATTGACTTGAAAGGTCAAACCCTGATGCCTGGTTTTATGGACGCGCATACCCACTTGGCTTCTATTGATGATGATGGTGGAGATCTCGCTGCCCTAAAAGAAACTCCAGCGCACGGGGCGATTTATGGCACTATCAACGCGAAGAAAACGTTGGAGGCTGGCTTCACTACAGTGCGTGAGGCAGGTTCACTTGACTACGTAGATGTGGCGGTGCGCGATGCAGTGAACAGAGGTTTGATCCCAGGTCCACGCATCCACGCTTCGGGGCCGTCCTTGAGCACTACAGGAGGTCATGCTGATGTGAACGGCTGGAGCCCTTTCCTTGACTTACCGGGCACTGGAGCGATCGTAGACGGTGTGGATGAGGTGCGCAAGCAAGTGAGGCGCAACGTCAAGTATGGATCGGATCATATTAAGATCGTTGCAACAGGAGGAATACTATCTGTGGGTGATGCAGTGGGTGCCCCGCAGATGACGGATGAGGAATTGGCAGCAGCTGTAGGCGAAGCAAAGCGCCTGGGTAGAAAAGTGATGGCGCATGCCCATGCTGGAGAAGGTCTGTTGGCTGCAGTAAAAGCAGGCGTTTCTTCTATTGAGCACGGCAGCCTTGTAGATGATGAAGCCATTGCAGAAATGAAGAAGAGAGGGACCTATCTGGTGCCTACTTTAATTATTCTTGAGGAAATAGAACGCGATGGAGAAAAGAAGGGAGTACCCGCTTATGCCATGGTGAAAGCGAAAGCCATCGCAGCGGAAAGGCGTGTTCGTTTAAGAGCAGCTTATGAAGCGGGAGTGCTTTTTGCCTTAGGGACAGATGCAACCAGCGATATCCATGGACGAAATGGAGAGGAATTCCGTTATATGGTGGAGATTCTTGGCGCTACGCCTATGGATGCCATTACCATTGGCACCTTAAGTACTGCTAAGCTACTTGGTGTGGATAAAGATTTGGGCACTGTTGAAGTGGGGAAGTTAGCCGATTTGGTGGCGGTGAAGGGAAATCCACTTTCCAATATCAGCATCCTAGCGCATGTAGACTTTGTGATGAAGGGTGGGGTAGTGGTAAAGTTGAAGGACTAAGATTTATTTTGGGTAGTTAGACTAATACGGCTGTGTGTTACCGCTCCAACTTAAAATCGGTATTCGTTGCTGGCCTCTGTTCTGCATTCACCCCTTTCCAGGCCGTTCTATAAATCCAATCGGTCATTTTCTTTAACTTCTTGTAATCTATGTTTTCCGGACTGTCCTGCGGAGTGTGGTAGTCGGGATGGAGTAAGGTGGTATACATCAAAGAGGGAATACCTAGTCTGGCATAGGGAAGGTGGTCACTCCTGAAAAACCACCCTTCAATATGATCAGGTCTGTCCCACAAAGTATCCAGTTTGAATTGTGGGCCTTCTTTATTGGCATCATAGGCCATCTTTGTTAATGTGGCTGAAGTTTGATGAGGAGGGGTAGAGCCTAGAATGGCTGCACTGTCTGGATGGTTTCTACCTATCATATCGCCATTGAGCACAGTAGCAATGGAGGATAGTGGAATGGTAGGGTGTGATGTGAAATATCTTGATCCTAATAATCCTTTTTCTTCTGCACCATGAATAATCAGTAACACCGATCTTTTTCCAGGAGATTTTTTAAGTGCTTTGGCAGTGGCAAACATCGCTACGTTTACGCTTGCGTTGTCATCTGCACCATAGTATATAGAATCATTTTTGATTACATGGCGAATACCGTGTGCATCGGTGTGCCCACTCAGCACCAGGTATTCTTTTGAAAGTACTGGATCTGTACCAGCTATTTTTCCAATAATGTTAACAGAAGGGTAAGTAAAACTTTCAATATGAAGAGATGCTTGCAATTGGAGGCCTTCGGTCTTTATCCAGTCAATGGCATCTGGATGTAACCAAATAACAGGAGGGGCTGCTACAGGAGGCGCAGCTCTTCCACCTCCCTCAATATCAAAGCTTCCCAGTATATTATTTGATTGTGCATAGGGCCAACTGTGTTCTCCATATTCATCGGCAATAAAAAGTAGGGCAACTGCGCCACGAGCGATCAGGTCATTGCCATACTTGTTCATGATGGAGCGACTGTATCTCCATTCTGGCAAGGAGACGTTGAGGTTGATATCGTCAGGTACAACTTGCAGTGCAACAGCCTTACCTTTTACATCGATTTTACTTAAATCAGCTTGTCCTGTTTTCCCTATGTATAAGATGGGTGCATTCACCTCTGCAGGAGCAGTTTGCGTAATCAGGGCATCTTTCCAAAGCGCTAATGATTTATCTCCAATGAGGATGGTGCTGGTGGATGAAATACGATGACGTAGGAGTGAGAAATATTGAAAATAAGTGCCATCATCGCCAGCGGGTTCAAAACCTTCTTCCTGCATCCGCTTTCCCATCCACATGGCTGCTCTAAGCTCATCAATGGTGCCACCGGCACGTCCTCTGAAATGGGTTCCGGCCTGGGCAAATAAACCATCGCGTAACTCTTTTTCGGTGATAGAAGAAAGTGCTGGAGGTACATCGGTTTTACTTTTTTTAGATGACTGTGCATTTGCACCGAACGAAAGGAAGAGAAGGAGTACGCTGATGTATTTATTCATTGCCATGATTTTATTTCTTTTCGAAAGATACCGATTATAAAATGGAATCCATTTGAGTTCGTTAACAGATAAATGCTATAATTTCACTAAATTAGTAACTCCTCATTATTTATTTTAAAAGAGCTCATGAATAGCTATCCCAGTATTTTCAACGATGTCATCGGTCCGGTAATGAGAGGGCCATCCAGTTCTCATTGTGCAGCTTCTTTGCGGATAGGTAGATTGTGCCGAGATCTCATGGAGGGTGACATCAAAGAAGTTTACATTGAGTTTGACCCCAATGGGTCTTTGGCTACCACCCACAAAGGACAAGGGTCCGATATGGGATTGTTTGGTGGGTTTTTGGGTTGGGAAGCTTATGATGAGCGATTGCCAAATTATTTACAGGCAGTGGATGAGGCAGGCATTAAGATTGTCATAGATATTCATCCCATAGGAGCAACACATCCCAATACGTATAAAATAACATTAAAGAACGATAAAGAAACGCGGTCTGTCATTGCCTTATCAACAGGGGGAGGTATGATTCAGGTGATTGAAATAGATGGTGCGCCTGTATTGATGGCTGGGGATTTTTATGAAACCCTGGTGTATGTTAAATCGGGTGATCAAGTAGTTAAATTTTTACAAGAATCCGTAGAGGTTGATGAAATTAATATCCGCCAAGGAGATGCAACTTTTATTGAAGTAAAATCTGATCAGTTTTTGACTGAAGGTATCATTGAGGAATTGATGGAGATGAAGGACGTGTTGTTCGTTAAAAAGTTATCACCCGTTCTTCCTGTATTGGCCCGCAAAGATTTATCTGTACCTTTTATTACTACGGCTGAAATGCTGGAGTACAATGAAGGTAAAAATTTGTCATTGTGGGAGTTGGCCGTACATTACGAAAGTGCGCGTGGAAATATTTCTCATGATGAAGTTTTTGAAAAAATGCGTCACATTGTAGGTATCATGAGCAATGCCATTGAATTAGGATTGAAGGGAACGTCTTATGAAGATCGTATACTGGGTCCACAGTCCGTTAATTTCAATAAGCAAATTAAAGCAAAAGCGCTGGTAGAAGGAGATGTGTTGAATCAAGTGATCTTATATACTTCTGCTATGATGGAGGTGAAGAGTTCCATGGGAGTAATTGTGGCTGCACCTACTGCAGGTTCATGTGGGGCACTACCAGGTGCTGTGATAGGCACAGCTGATATTTTGAAATTATCGGAGGATGATAAAGTGAAGGCCATGTTGGCTGCCGGTATCATTGGGGTATTCATTGCCGCTCATGCAACGTTTGCCGCTGAGGTGGGTGGGTGTATGGCAGAATGTGGTTCTGGCTCCGGAATGGCAGCAGCAGGAATTGTTACGCTAAGGAATGGAACGTTGAATCAATCTTTGGCAGCAGCTTCTATGTCACTTCAATCCTCTTTAGGTATGATTTGTGATATGATTGCTGATAGGGTAGAAGCTCCTTGTTTGAATAGAAATGTACAAGCGGCAACCCATGCCATCTCCTCTGCGAACATGGCGTTAGCCGATTACGATCAGGTGATTCCGTTGGATGAAGTGATTGAGACTATGAAGAAAGTAGGTGATGCCATCCCCAATACATTGCGCTGCACCGGACTAGGCGGTCTGGCCATTACGAAAACAGCTAAGAAAATTGAAGCTATGCTTGCTGAGAAAGAAGGTGCACAAAGCAAGACTTTCTTTAAGGTGTGTTGATCATTTGCAGTCCTATTTTCTTGTTTCTTTAATAATCAATTTACCTGTTACTGTTTTATTTCCAGTAGTAACTTCTACTTGATACATCCCACTTTTAATAAACTCATTGTAATGAATAAAGTAGG
>JAGQYK010000022.1:0-23319 GCA_020436125.1 Cyclobacteriaceae bacterium
AATGACAGACCTATCCTTTAATTTTGTTTGTTATTGTTGCAAACGCACCCATGAAGGTGAGCGGATGAAGTACATACATTCCTTTTGTTGGTGAGCCGTCCCGCTTTGCTTACACACAAGACCAACAAAGGCAGGGCGTCCCGCTTGGGTTCTCTAAGTTTTTCCACACCTTGAACGGAAACACAAAAAGCACTATTTTGGTAGTGAATAGTCCATAATAGTACAGGGACTGTCTGGTATTAATCAATAACATTATGGATATCGTTAGCGAAATAATTGGAGTTATCGGTCAGGTTCTGGTTTTCACATTCATCCCCTTCCTTGTTTATCTTATAAAAAACAAAACAACAAAAGGATTTTTTGAGTACATAGGAATAAAACCATCCACAAAAAAAGCAAATCTTCTTGCAATGGCTGCTTGTTTAATTTTTGCGGCACCGCCCCTGCTATTAACATTTACAAGTCAGGAATTCAAAGCAATCATGCTTGACCCCAATAGTGTAACGGGTAAGTTCAGGCAAATGGACTTTAGTGTTGTTTCCATTACCTTACTTCTGGTTACGGCCATACTTAAAACCGCTTTTGCAGAAGAAATATTTTTTAGAGGTTTTGTCGCCAAAAGATTGATCAGCGCAGCGGGATTCCTAAAAGGAAATTTGATTCAGGCCACTCTTTTTGGACTTATCCATGCAGGGATTTTCGCTATGACAACGGATAACCTTCTATTTCTATTCATCATATATCTGGCCCCGGCAATGGGTGCCTACGTTTCGGTTTACCTGAACGAAAAGGTTGGGAATGGGAGTATAACACCAGGTTGGATTTCACACAGTCTGGCCAATGTTCTTTCGTATACCATCGTTGGTTTTGTGATATAAAAACTTACATCTTTATACTCTTGCTCTTGTTGGTGTTGAGCATAACAATTTACGTGGCTCACCAACAAAGTCAGTAGCCTCACAAAATAATATTTAAATACAAAAACGATCCACACTCCAAATTGATGACAGCTAAAACGAACAAGGCCACAATAGATTCTGATCAATTCAAGGAAAAAACAAGTAATCAGTTGCAGAGCATAGAAGAGGCACAACTTGATATGCGCGTTGCCTATTCAAATGGCTATAGTGGCGTGATCGTGTCAGGATTAGTTTGGCTTGTTGCTGGGCTTGTGGCTCTCTACACTTCCCCTCAACAAGCGGTTTGGACATTACTTATTGGTGGCGCATTCATTCATCCTATTGGTATCCTATTCAATAAAGTGCTTGGAAGAAGTGGTGCTCACGCATCGAATAATGTTTTGGGTCGCCTGGCCTTAGAAGGAACAATATTTATGATCATGTGCTTACCGCTAGCCTATGCTTTAACTTTTCAAAAAGTAGAATGGTTCTTTCAAGGTATGCTTATGATTATTGGAGGGAGGTACTTGACGTTTGCTACCCTCTATGGCACACGACTTTACTGGGGATTGGGCATGGGATTGGGGATAGCGGCCTATCTTTTGTTTAGTTTGAATTCATCTGCTCCTATTTCAATATTGGTGGGCTCGGCCATTGAACTCACCTTTGGCTTGGTGATGCTTATTATAACCCTATCCAAAGGCACTCACAGAGAACAGAGTGGATTTTAAATCGAGTGTATTGTATATGGTTCTGATCACACTGCCTTCCATCGATTTTCCTGCGCAAGCGAATTAAACAATTCAGATCGGGAGGGGATTTCCAAAAAAGGATACTTCACCTGCGACAGGTACAGTCCCTGTGCGGGCGCGCATCGTACAAGCTTCAGTGGTTCTTCGGAAACGAGGTCGTTCTCAAATTCATCCACACTCATTTTTCCGCTGCCTACCAATAAAAGCTTTTGCATAATAATCCGGATCATACCTCTCAAAAATCGGCCCGCTGAAATTTCAAACCGGATGTTGTTCCCGGGCTCATTTACATACAGTGTTGCGGCTGTGACCTTGCAACGGGTTGAGCGCTGCGCAGCTGGGGTTAAACAAAACGCACGGTAGTCATTATGCTTCGGTAAAAGCATAACCGCTTTTTTCATTTCCTCCAGGTTAAGCTGTTTGCCCATATAGAACGAGCTGATGGTACTGAGAAAGGGATCTTTATGCGTATGCATAAAGTAATTGTAGGTTCTTCCTATGGCATCTAATCGGGCATGCGGTAAGCCGTCCATAGGGATAATGTCAAAAATGGCAATATCATTGGGCAGGTTTTTATTGAGACGGAATACGAGGTCATACTCCCAGGTGGTGGCTATATCTGCATGAAAAAAAAATTGACTTGCATGAACCCGTGTATCTGTTCGGCCGCACCCAACAATGGTAACATTCGTTTTAAGAATCTGACTAAGCAGTGTTTCGATTACGCCTTGTACGCTTGTGATGTTGGGCATTTTCTGCCAACCCTGGTAATTAAAACCGTTATACCCGATATGAAAAAAGTAGCGCAAGAAATATTTTCCTGAAGGTAAGAAATTATTAATTAGCCAGAGAAGTTATCCTTTCCATGTATCACTCAGGCTTATTTTTGTAACTTAAGCTACGCGCTAGTCTATTCTCCGTTTTCCTCTCAACTGGAAGTAAACGACTGAAAAACGCTTTCAGCCCTAATCTGTCCGATAATGCTTGAATTTCGCATCAGGATTTAAGAACTTACTGGGTATATTGAAACGCAGAACGCTAATTATTAACATAATATAAAATCATGGCAGCCATCAACATCACTGTAAATGGAAAAATGCAGGTACTCGATATCGACCCGACCACACCGGTGCTCTGGGTATTGCGCGATCACCTGGACCTGGTAGGTACGAAGTTTGGATGTGGCATGGCCATGTGTGGAGCATGCACTATTCATATTGATGGTGTGGCTACACGTTCTTGTGTTTTGCCGGTTTCGGAAGTAGCCGATAAATCAATTACCACCATCGAAGGACTTTCAGAAAAGGGAGATCATCCTGTGCAGAAAGCCTGGTTGGAACATGACGTGCCTCAATGTGGCTATTGCCAGGCGGGCCAGGTCATGAACGCGGCATCACTGCTGAAGGACAATCCCAACCCCACGGATGAAGAGATTGAAACAGCCATGAGCGGAAACATTTGCCGTTGTGGTACTTATGTCCGCATCAAGGCCGCCATCAAAACTGCCGCTAATTCCTCCAATCAATAACCTTTAACAGCTACCAACATGACAATCGTAAAAACAACTATAGGAAGAAGGTCATTTTTGAAAGCTTCAGCGCTGGCCGGAGGTGGAATGATCCTGGGATTTAACTGGCTGATGTCTGCCTGCTCCAAGCCGGAAGATGTATTGGCCTTGCCCAAAGAATGGTTTGAGTTGAATGGATTTTTAAAAATAGGTGACAACGGTGTTGTTACTATCATGTCGCCCAATCCGGAAATCGGGCAGAACGTAAAAACTTCCATGCCAATGATTGTGGCAGAAGAATTGGATGTAGACTGGAAGCGTGTGATTGTGGAGCAGGCTCCACTGAACACAGATATTTTTACCCGACAGTTGGCAGGTGGTAGTCAATCTATTCGCCAAGGCTGGACAAGCTTAAGAACGGCCGGTGCTACTGCCCGACAAATGTTGCGTGAAGCAGCCGCAGCTGCATGGCAAGTACCCGTGAATGAAATTACAACAGAGGCAGGCATGCTGCATCACAAAGCCAGTAACAAGTCTGCCGGGTTTGGCGAAATGGCTTCGGCCGCTGCCAGCGTTGAAATACCCAAAGAGGTAACACTCAAGGACGCTAAGGATTTCAAAATCATAGGTACACCCCGCACGAATGTAGATGGTCAGAAAATTGTAACCGGCCAACCCCTGTTTGGTCTGGACTATAAGCAAGAGGGAATGTTAATCGCCATGATTGCGCATGCTCCCGGATTTGGATTAAAATTAAAAAGTATGGATGGTGCTGAGGCGAAGAGCATGCCGGGCATCAAAGATGTTTTCACTATTAAAACCTATGAAGACGATTACGCACGGCAATGGTCAGATGTAAGTGCTTTTCCTGAACTCGTTGTGGTAGTGGGTAACACTACGTGGGAAGTGATGAAAGCGAGAAAGGCGCTCAAGTTGGAGTGGGAACCATTTGGCGATCACAACGAATCGTACTCTACCTTCCAGGGCGGAAGTGAGGATAAAAAAGTACCCGGTGGTCTTGAGAATTCAAACAAACACACTCAGTTGATGGCCAGCCTTGCTGCCCAAAAAGGCAAGGTAGTGCGTAAAGACGGTGACCCTGATGCCGCCTTCAAGAAAGCAGCCAAGGTGATAGAACGCAGCTACACTGCTCCGTTCCTTGCACACAATACCATGGAGCCAATGAACTTCTTTGCGGACGTTACCACAGACAAGGCCGTACTGGTAGGCCCTGTGCAAACGCCAGAGTTTATGGAAAAGAGTGCATCGGCCCGATTGGGATTACCCTTAGAGAAAATCGATATACAGATGACCCGCATGGGTGGTGGATTTGGAAGAAGACTTTATGGACACTTCCTGGTAGAGGCAGCTGTGATTTCACAAAAGATGCAAGCTCCTGTGAAGTTGATTTATTCACGCGAAGATGACATGACTTTTGGTACGTATCGCCCCGCTTACCATGCCATGTACCGTGCGGCTTTGGATGAGAACAATAATCTTATCGCCTTCCACGTGCGTGCCGGAGGTATTCCTGAAAGTCCGCTTTTCGCTAATCGTTTTCCAGCGGGATCAGTAACAAATTACCTGGCGGAAGAATGGTCACAAGAATCAAATATTACGGTGGGCGCCTTTAGGGCTCCACGGTCCAATTTCATTGCGGGTGCTGAGCAGGCATTTCTTGATGAAGTAGCAGAGACAGCAGGCAAAGACCCTATTGACTTTCGACTCGAGTTGCTGGAGCGCGCCAAGAGCAATCCGGTTGGAGAAAAGAATGACTACGAACCAGATCGTTATGCCGGAGTGCTGGAGCTGGTGAGAGAAAAATCAAACTGGGGACAAGAAACTCCGGGTGTGTACCGTGGCGTGTCGGCCTATTTCTGCCACAACAGTTATGTGGCCCACGTAGTAGATCTGATGATGGAGAATGGTAAACCCCGTGTTGAGAAAGTACACTGCGCTGTAGATTGTGGAATTGTAGTCAACCCCATCGCGGCAACGAATCTTATTGAAGGAGGAAGTGTGGATGGCATTGGTCACTCCATGTTCAGCAACATAACGTTTAAGGATGGCGTTCCTGATCAAAGTAACTTTGATAAGTATCGCCTCATCCGGCACCGCGAGGCGCCAAAATCAATTGAGGTGCACTTCGTAAAAAATGATATCGATCCAACTGGGTTGGGTGAACCGCCATTTCCACCTGTGGTGGGCGCATTGGCCAACGCACTCTATAAGTCAAATGGTAAACGTTTTTACTCACAACCGTTCATAAAAGACATAGAGACTTCTTCGATGCGGATGTAATCCCAAAAGCACTTACGAAATCATTTGTTGCTATGCTGAATCCGGTGTTGCCTAAAACTTATGGGTCATATCTATCATAATGAATAAGAGATGGTGGCACACAACAAACATTAGACTAAGAGAAAATGAAAACATCAATATACGTTGTACTATTTCTACTTTCTCTTTCCGCCTGTAATTCACAAAATAAAAAGAGCGGAAACCAACATGTTGGTGGGCCCTGTGAAGGATGTGAAGCCATTTACGAATATGGAACCAAGAACCTTACTCCAATTGATACGCTTCCAAAATACATTGAATCAACTCCCAAACTAAAGATTACAGGTATTGTCTATCACAAGGATGGAAAAACACCAGCAGAAAATATTATTCTCTATATCTATCACACCAATCGAGAAGGTATTTATGAACAACTGGGCAATGAACAAGGTTGGGCAAAGCGACACGGCTATATCCGTGGCTGGGTAAAGACAGGGAAAGATGGTCGATATACTTTTTACACTTTTAGGCCTGCCTCCTATCCTGACCGATCAGAACCTGAACACATCCATATTACCGTGAAGGAGCCCGATAAAAACGAGTATTACATAGATGACTATTGTTTTGATGATGACCCTCTGCTCACCCAATCAAAAAGAAACAGGTTCCCCAATCGGGCGGGCTCTGGCATTGTACAACCAAAGCCGGAAAATGAATTTTTTACAATAAGAAGGGATTTAATCCTTGGTCTCAATATCCCTAATTATGAATAAGGGTTTTTACTTATTTGCGCTAGTTCCATAAAACGTTTTCTACACTAACCCTTTTCAGACTCACTCACAGAGGACCTGAGATGTGATAATTAAGCTAAATACTTCACCAAGCTTCTCCCTTCATTGGATCAAAACCCACAAAGCATTATTTTGGTATCATGAATACAACACCAGAACATGATGAGCGAATGGCAAAAATGACATTCTCCTCTGTCTACCCTCACTATGTTACCAAAGTGGAAAAGAAGGGAAGAACGAAGGAGGAACTGCATGCTGTCATTCAATGGCTGACTGGATTTAATGAAAAACAATTGCAAAAACTGATTGATGAGAAAGTGACATTTGAAACTTTCTTTAAGAAAGCCAAGCTCCACCCCAATGCGTATTTAATTACAGGTACGATCTGCGGGTACCGAATAGAAGATATTGAAACTCCATTGACCCAACAGGTGCGGTATCTGGACAAGCTCGTGGATGAGTTGGCAAAAGGCAGAAAGATGGAGAAGATATTGCGAGGAATGTAAAACAATTCAATTATGCTGATGCATGACAGGCGATCAGTACTTTATTGGGAATATGAATTGAATTATCAGTAATACTTATCTTTATCAGGTGATATATCGAATAATAATATTTCTAGTCCTCAATTTTGGTGCACTGGGCATTGGCGGCCTCTTTACAAGTAAAGGTGTTTCTTCGCAATGGTATACTAATTTAAACCAAGCACCCTGGACACCCCCAGGATGGGTATTTGGGTTTGCATGGACTACCATCATGATTTGTTTTACTGTATATATGGCTCACATCTGGGGAAAGGTAGCGAATGTAAAAATGTTAGCATTTCTGTTTACGCTGCAATGGATATTGAATGTCTCCTGGAATCCCATCTTCTTCTACTACAGAAATGTTGCCATAGGGTTAATGACTATCAGCTTGTTGACGATACTGATTGGCTATTTCTTAGTTCACTACTGGCCACAAACAAAACTCTATTCCTTTCTGGTGGCCCCTTACTTTATATGGCTTTTAATCGCTACGTCATTAAATGGTTACATCTTATTGAAGAATTAGAACCTACACACGGATTTCGTTTCAGCACTTTTGATTAACTTAGTACTGTCTGGCTTTGATGTCCAATTAATCCAAACAGACATGAGAGTAATCTATTTTATCATTTTTCTCCTACTCCTTGGTTGCTCAGCGCCTCCACCCACCGTCTATGACCTCATCATCGCCAATGTCAATCTCATAGATGGAACTGGGAGAGACATGAAAAGCAAGGTGAACGTGTATATCCAGGATGGAAAGGTCAACGCTATAGGAACCGCACCGGTTACCCAAACAGAAAACGTAATTGACGGCACTGATAAATACCTTATTCCAGGATTGTTTGACTGTCATGCTCACACTTCTTCCTACGAAGAAGATTTTCCAAGATTCATTCACTTTGGCATTACCACTATCCTTTGTCCTGGCGGAAGTAAAAGCTCAAACAAATATTTTGCCCGTATGCGAGCACTGGGCAATCAGGATTCACTGCCTGCTCCGCGCGTATTCCATACCAGTCAGCACTTCACCATGGAAGGCAGACATCCGGTGAAAACTTATCCTGAAGGAAGTTGGGTAGAAGGAAAAACTGTTTTTTACCTTAGGGACACCCTTCAAATTGAATCATTGGTAAAACAAGTATCCCAATATCCCATTGTGGGCATCAAACTTACTATTGAAGACGGACCTGCACCTCCCTTTGTAGAACGAATACCCCAGGCATTGATTAACAAAGTAGCGCAAGAGGCGCGCAAAAATGGTACAGAAGTTTTTGCTCATGTAAGCGATAATACTGAACTATCCATGGCATTAAAGGCTGGCATTAAAAACATCCTCCACTTTACTGGTGTCGATCTGGATTTTAAAAATGGAACCTCCCTGATAGACTCCATCTACAACAGTGACCTTTCCTGGGTAACCACGCTCATGTTGGACAAAAGTTTCATTTATCCACTTCATAATGATTGGGTAGAAAGGGTAGAAAAAACGGGCCTCTTCAATCCGGAAGATGTGAAATTACTTAGAGACCCTACACAAATAAAGCAAGCTAAACAAATGAGGCTAATGTATAAGAATTTTGGAATAGATGACCCTACACTGAAAAACATCATTGAACCTCAAGTAGCTGAGATCAAAGTTCTTTATGAAAACGGAGTGAACATGGTTTTAGGGACTGATACCGGTAATAATTTTATATTCCCTGGCTATAGCTTACATGAGGAAATGCAGCTCATGGAATTGGGCGGAATGACACCTTTGGACATCATAAAAATGGCCAGCTTTAATGCCGCAAAAATGTTAAACGTATTAGAGACGCAGGGAACCATTGAGGCAGGAAAAGTCGCGGATATGATACTGCTTGATAAAAACCCGCTTGAAACCATTAGCAATACACTATCCATCAATACTGTGTTCAAACATGGTAAAATTCAACGCAGGCTAATTCAACCATTTTCCACAACTAAAAATTAAGGATATTATACCTCCACTTATGTAACTTTGTCCCTTTACTCAATACTAAACTGCTTGCTGCTTAGTCAACTCCTAGCTAATCCCTCGCTTCCTTTTAAGGAGCTCCGTATTTACAGGATCTTCAACATCATGTTGATACTGGCCATCGTTGTATTGATCTTCATTGCTATCTTCCTGCTAAGTATCAACGCCATTCCATTGTTTTGGATTTGTGCCGCAGAGATAGTTGTTTTTTTTGCTCTCTTGGTGCTTCATGTAAAGGGCCACTTTGCCCTCTCCCGATATATATTTTTTGCCTTTTCCATAGTAATGGAGGTCTTCGGAAGTCTGGTGAGTGGTGAAAATGGAGGGTTTGATTTCCTTTTCTTTGTCACAGCATTGTCGCCACTTTTGTTTTTTGACAAACGCTGGCAGTACCTCTCTCTCTTTATTTTCAGCATTTCATGCTTTATTGCGGTAAAAATACTTTATCAGTATGTGCCTTCCATGCTCGATCTTGAAAGGCAACTATTTCCCTATTATTTCAACATAGCAGCCAGTGCTGCACTCATCTATTTTGGTTATGGCCTTTTTAAAAAGGAACACCTGAAGCATGAGATGGATTTGAATAAACAAAAGGAAATGGTACAAAACCAAAAAGAGGTACTCCTGGCCACCAAGAATCAACTAGAAATTTTGTTGGAAGCCAGAACAAGAAAATTAGAGGAAAAGAATCAGGGGATTAGTAAATATGCTTACCTCAATTCACATAAAGTAAGAAGTCCGTTGGCTCGCATCCTAGGACTGGTGAACCTGACCCAGTATGAAGATCTCAATGAAGATGAGACCCGGAGTTATTATTTTAATGAACTCAAAACCAATGCTACGGATTTAGATAATGTATTGAAAGAGATCAGCGAAATCCTGAATAGTGATTTAGAAAAATAGGGGCTGATTGCTTGGCAAGGGCACAAACCAAAATCAAAATGCCCTTTCGTCATTTCTACAAGGTACGAAAATACACCCTTCGCATTATCCAAAAGCCAAGACCACTTGCCACCATTTATCTTCCCTTGAATTTATCTTCCCACCAATTGGCCTCTTTTTGTTTTTGTATTTCCCCCTCGTCAAGCATTTTCTTTAAACGGGCATTGAATTCGCCCTTGGAGGTAAGATGATAATAACCACATTCATCGCATTGATAAACACCTACCGGACGACTCCCGGCCCCATAGCTATAAGCAATGTGAGCACCAATGAGTGCCTCTTCTGCCAGCTCATAGGTAGGATGACATCGCTTATGAGTGGTGCATGTTGGCATATCCAATAAATTTACAATGCCAAGATATTCAATTTCCAACTTTAAATAAATGAGAGCAGAAAGCCATCCCCGCTTTTCCTTTCACATCCAATCTATTTATCGATTTCCCCTTTCACCCATTTATTCATTCTAAAAGTTACAGCCCCGAAAACATACCCAATACCCAACGCCAACGGATAATCACTTGTCCAGTGCACCCCATTGTTAACCATAGCAAAGCTAACCAATGTCATAAGCCCATACCCAACTGGCCTAATCCACTTTTTCTCAGGATAATTAAGGGATAACACCGTGGTCGTTGCCATCATGGTAGCCAGATGTCCGGATGGAAAAGCATCATAGCTTGGAACCTTGCTTTGATAAGTGGCGGGGTGAGTAAAGGGACTCCACCTGCCACCAGAAGTAGTAGCTACAAACGGACTTTCCCTTCCCGAAATTCTTTTAATGAATTGGGTGGTAATTCCCACTCCCAACAAAGATTGAAGTAACTGGCTGGATGCCTGTAATGACCTATTACTGTGTTTTATTTTTCCATGAAGATAAAGACCGGCACAAATCAACATACTGGTGGACCCCTCACCTACAGAATAAAAAACAGTATTCAAATTCTGAGGCATATCATAAACATCCACATCAAGATTCCCCAGGTTAAAACCAATCAATGTTTTATATGCTCTATCCGGATTAAGACCAATCGACCTAGAGAAATTATTCACACCATCATTGATTGGTTGATCAACCGGAATAAGCAATAGGGTGGACAAGGTAATAACTGATAGCGCAGGAATACTTTTAGATCGAAATGTTTCTTTGGCTGCACTTCCAAAAGTTTTTGGTAAAGAGGTTATAAAGGAAAATTTTTTTGGAGGAGCATACGCTAACGGTATAACCTTACCCTTTTCCAATGAATCCAACGATGCGCGTTGCCCAACAACATTCTCGGGAAGTATAATAACTAATAATATGAAAATATATTTCAAAGCCTCCCTCAACATGATCCGGTTAAAACCTAATTCATGAGCCCACTCTTAAAGGAAGTACTGGCTGTTTGATACCAGCTTATAGCCTCTTGAAGCAATGTAGAATCCAATTGAGCGTGTTCAACCTGTTCGCCATCACGTAACGTAAAATATTTAACTTCCTTTTGCGGCATCAATACAACCAATTCATCACCCTTTATGTACCCTAAACTCTGATAGGTACTCACGAAGGCGCGTTCCCTACCCAATTCAAGATTGGCCATATCATAGCCAAAAAATTTACTTTCATAATTAAAATTAAGTAAACCCAATACCGTAGGGCCAATGTCAATCTGACTCATTAAACGATCCTTCACTTCAGGTTCAATCAATCCAGGTGAATAAATGAGCATAGGAATGTGGTACTTATCAACCGGAAGTTCTGTTTTTCCCGCACTGGATGCACAATGATCAGCCACAATAATAAGAAGGGTGTTTTCAAACCACGGCTTCTTACTCATTTCCTTTACAAATTGACCAATGGCATAATCAGTATATTTCACCGCTCCATCTCTCCCCGTATGAGATGGAATATCAATTCTCCCCTCAGGATAGGTATAAGGTCTATGGTTGGAGGTAGTCATGATATGCGCAAATACAGGCTTGTTATTCGCAATTGATTTCTCAATTTCTCTAGTAGCCAAATCGAACAAGTTTTCATCTGCTACTCCCCACACATTTTCATAATCTATTTCTTCATCTTTTAACGCTACCCTATCTACTACATCATAATTATTATGTGA
This sequence comes from Cyclobacteriaceae bacterium, assembly GCA_020436125.1. Classification (GTDB taxonomy): domain Bacteria; phylum Bacteroidota; class Bacteroidia; order Cytophagales; family Cyclobacteriaceae; genus ELB16-189. The sequence continues at coordinate 11,794 of JAGQYK010000022.1, forward strand.
AAAGAAATAGCTCATATTATCAAAATAGCCATATCCACCGTAGATGTATTTACTATCATATCCTTTCTCTTCGAATACTCTACCAAGGGTAAATAGATTTTCATTATTTGGTCTCCTTACAATGGATTGACCTGGTGTTGGCGGCACACACAATGACAAAGCTTCAAGTCCTCTCACCGTACGCGTTCCTGTTGCATATAAATTGGTATAGAGTTGACTCTGCAAAGCCAATGAATCCAGAAAGGGTGTGATGTTTTCTTTATTACCGAAGTACCCCATAAAATCAGCACTAAAGCTCTCCACACTAACCAATATCACATTCATTCTTTTCTCATCGCTATTGGCTACTATCTTTCTTTCCACGGAGAATGAAGAAGAATCTACATATATTGCTTCCTCCGTTTTTAGTAGCTGACGCACCTGCCTAAATGCATTTTCTTCACCAATGGTGCTATAAAACTGACCGTAGTCCAATTCATTATTCAAATAAGCTGCAAACAATTCATAAAGTCCATTACCCGCCAATTCATTGGCCAGGATAGAACTACTAAAGCGATGCATTTTGGTATTTATTACCAAATAGGAAAAAACGGGTAGGGAGAGAATTATAAAAAACCAAATTGTTCTATTCTTAAAAGACATAAAATTCTAGTGACTAGTCCATGAGCGAAACTGATAAACAATAAGAGCAGAAAAGGCGAGTGCTATACCTATATACCATTCAATTGGATAGGACTGCCGGATATTTCCAATTACCTCAGTAGTGTATACTAAATAATCAACGGCTATAAAATTGAATCGTGTGGTGAATTCTTCCCAAAAGAACCATTCAGAAAATGAATTAAAAATTAATAAGGAAGTGAAAAAGAAAAGAATGAAGTTGAGAATATACCGATGCCACCGCTTCTGGTATATGCGCTCTGGGCAAAGCCATAAGTAGATCAAAACGGGAATTATAAAATAGGTTGCATTAATCAGATCAAAGAAGAATCCAATGAAGAATGCTTCAAATATTGATAATAATGATAGTTCAGCAATTCCATCTGACGCAATCAGCAAGAAAAATCGGGTGGCAAATGAAATTACAACAAGTAATAAAGAAATCAGCACCAGCAACCCATAGCGGTGGGTTTTAACCTTTTCAAACATGAATTTTATGGCAGTTGAGAAAAAACATCATTACCTGCACGCAACATTTAATACAAAGGTTGGTTGTAGGTATAAATTTTCACAGGAAGCTAATCATTTCTAAGGGTCTAATTCAATGAGATGATCGCATTTACTCCAATGGTCTTGTTTTGGTAGGTTGGCACAGCAATGATTTTTGACCGTTTATCCCGTCTGTTGTCATGAAAGAGATAAATCAAATTAGTGGAAAGTATCCCAATTCCTGCACCCACCAGAACATCAGTACTCCAATGCCTGTTATTCATCATACGAAGTACCCCCACAGATGTGGCTGTCCCATAGGCCAATACACTATATAAAGGGTTTTGTTTACCATACTCTTTGTGCATAAATGTAGCCGCAACAAATGCCTGTGCAGTGTGTCCGGAAGGAAAAGAATTTGGTGTTCCTGTATCTGGCCTTGGCACTGCGGTGATTTTCTTTAAAGGAAAAACAATGGCCATCATTAGTAATTCTGACTTGGCCAACAGCCACATTTGGGTTGAAAGGTTATGCTCTCCTTTAACACCCAATGCATTTAATGTAAGCACCCCAACAATAGGAGCATACTGTAAATAGTCATCTGTACGAGAGCGGAAACTTGAAAAGTTCTCATTTCGCTCTTCATATATCTCCTCCCTGCCAATAAAGTTCATATCTGTAACAGCCAATAGACCAGCTCCTCCAAGTACAATGGGAACCTTAACTGCCTTTTGTAGCCTCAGCGGTTTTAACTCTTTGTTAACGCGGGAAGTATCAACTTGAGCATAAGTTAAATGAACAGTTGTGATACATAAAACAACTGTGAAAATGCGTAAATTCATATATCATTAGCCGAGGTACCCATCCAACACGTTTGTATCTCCGAAATGGTGGGTTGAAAACATTATTTTTTTTGAACCAACCGTCTTAGCAAATACTGCGTATTGACAAGGCTAGCGAGTTATTCTAAGAAGCTTTATCGAAGAGCGAGATTTACATAAACTGCTGGATTCCTGTAGAAAGGGGAATCGCCATAGCCAGGATCGGCTTTATAAGGAATACTATGCCTACGCCATGGGAATTTGCCTTCGCTACTCGAGGACCAGAGAGGAAGCTGTAGAAATAGTGAATGATGGGTATATTAAAATTTTCACGAAGTTGGATCGCTATTCCAAAGGCCTTTCTTTTAAAGGATGGCTCCGAAGAGTGATGATTAATTCAGCCATCGATTATTTCAGAAGAAATGAAAAGCATTATAACAGTTTGGATATTTCGTATGGTCAATATGAAACTACAAGTGAATCGATTCTTGATCAATTGGCTGAAGAAGAAATCATTGCAGCCATTCAGAACTTACCGCCCTCCTATCGAATGGTTTTTAACCTATTCGTTATTGAAGGTTATAAGCATGAAGAAATCGCCAATCAACTAAACATTAGTGTAGGCACATCAAAGTCAAATTTGTCCATTGCTCGCAACAAGTTGCAAAAAATATTATTGCAAGAGCAAAACAAACCGAAAAGCAAGGAGAAGAATGGATGATAGTAAATTCGATAAAAGCATAAGAGAGAAACTGGATGGCTACGAAGCTCCCGGATTCGACCCTGCTGCATTGGCTTCACTCCATCATCAAATGGCTGCCATCACGGTTACGCCCTGGTATTCTACCTATAGAACAGAATTGATCGTGGGTGGCACCGTATTGTTATCTGCATTGCTAATCATCTGGAGTCAGTGGATGCTAACGAACAAAAGTACTTCTAACCTGGAAGCTGAGCTATTGACGCTTCGAAAACAGATTGAAAATACAGATCAGCTTAAAAATGAATTGAATTATCTAAGGGCAACAACACCAGACACTATTCGCATTGTAGAATATCAAGAACAACCATCAACCGTATATCTCTCCCTTCTGCGAAAAATTGATCGATTGGAAATGGAGTTAAAAACCTTGTTTGATGAAACTTCCAGAAATAATGAAATGGTTTTAAGCAAACTTAATGACAAAACAGCTCCATCTCCATTTGTTTCCAGCACACCTTCGCCATCCTACTTTCAACAGGCTAATCGTGTTTCACCTCGTCTACAGGATAAGCAAAGCAGGCGAGCCATAGCTTCTGAATTTCCATCTATCCTCGAATCCCCTGAGCGAAAACTTTCACCAAAAGTCATTAAGGATATTCAAAAACATTATTACAAAGGCATTGGTATAAAGGTTGGTCCAAGCTTACTGGTTTCTCATGGTTCTTTTACTCCTGGTGATAACAGATACAATTTTGGAGGTGGTGTATTAGCTGACTTCATTGTGTCTCCCACCTTAAGTCTGGAAACAGGAGTTAATCACACGCAAAGGCATAACAAGATTTCAGGTTCTGACATCGCTCAACCTGTAACTCTGCCCGGATCAGACCCATCTTTAGGAGAACTCAAAAGTATAGATATCGATTCATGGATTTTTGAAACTCCATTCAATATCAAATACCGCTATCCTGTTTCAATGAAAACAAACTGGATTTTAGGAGGAGGTTATACAGCCATGCTTTACTCTAAGCAAATTCTTGAATACGACTATTTGTTTGATACCAATCAATCCGCATCACTCAACTCTTCTATCTTAAACAGAAGTTTAAAAATTTACCCCGGAACCCTTAATTTATCACTAGGCTTTAGCAGCGAACTTAAAAACAAGAAAGCGATAGAAACATCCATTTACTATCAGCATGGACTGGGCAAAGTAGGTATTGAACAAACCGTTCCCACATTTATCGGGGTAAGAGGCGCCTACTGGTTTACCCTAAAATAACTTCTCAATAATAATTGGCTTGCAACTGTTTGCTATAGTTGTCACCTTAGCAAAAATTTTATCACTTCCATGGTACTTACTTATTGGATCATTGGTATTACTGTCGCTGTCAGCTGGTATTCATTCGACAAACCCGAAATACTCAGCAAACTCCTATTGAATCCTTACAAGGTTTCTAAAAACAGGGAATACTATCGGTTAGTAACCAGCGGCTTTGTCCATGCCAATTTTTCGCATTTGCTATGGAACATGTTTTCGTTCTATTTCTTTGGTCAGGTTGTCGAGTATTATTTCAACTACCTATTTGGAGCAGCAGGGCCTATTCTGTTCATCGTGCTCTATATATTGGCCATCATCATCTCTGATTTATCATCTTACTTTAACCACAAAGACAATCCCGGCTATAATTCATTAGGGGCTTCTGGCGGTGTGGCTGCCATCATTTTTGCTTCCATTCTGTTTCAGCCGTTGCAAGACATCTGCTTATATGGAATACTATGCTTCCCGGGATTCATTTTCGGAATCGCCTATATTATCGGCTCCTACTATTATGGCAAAAGAGGAAAAGACAACATCAATCATGCTGCCCATATTTATGGAGCACTGGTCGGGCTCGTTTTTTGTATCATCATCTATCCACGATCTGTGCTGCTTTTTATCGATCAGATTAAAGAATGGCGTATTTTCTGATGAGTATTGATTGAATTTACCTCTCCCGTCTGTTAATTCTTAATAGTATTTCGTTTCTTGCGCCTCGTTTAAACTGAAAATCATGCGTTATCTACTAATAGGGCTATTGTTTATGAGTCAACTCGTATTGGCCCAATCTAAAAAAGAATTAAAAGCTGAGGTAATTAAGCTGAAGGCTGAAGTAGAAAGCCTCGGTGCTGAACTTGACGCCCTCAAAAATCCACCCAAAGCTGAACTCAACAACGACCACGAAAAAGCCAGCTACGGACTAGGCGTATTAATGGCCTCTAACCTTCAAAAGCAGGGATCTGATTCATTGCTTGTTGATATCCTCAACGAAGGTATGCGTGATGTAATGAATGGTCTACCCACGCAAATGGACGAGGAAGAGGCAATGGCCATTGTTCAACCCTATATGAACAAGGCTATGGAAAGAGCCATTGAAGCATTAAAAAAAGAAGGTGTTGATTTTCTGGCGGCCAACAAAACTAAAGAAGGTGTTAAAGAGACGGAAAGTGGATTACAATACAAAGTTTTATCTGCTGGATCAGGAAAGATGCCCAATGCTGCCAGTAACGTAACCGTGCATTACACGGGTAAACTTATTGACGGAACAGTTTTTGATAGCTCAATAGAAAGAGGTGAACCGGCTACTTTTGGTGTAAGCCAAGTGATTAGCGGATGGACAGAAGCTCTGCAACTTATGCACGAAGGTGATAAATGGGAACTATACATTCCATATGAAATAGGTTATGGAGAGCGTGGTGCCGGATCACAAATACCTCCCTTTTCAACCTTGATTTTTGAAGTAGAATTGATTTCTGTAAACTAGTCAGTATTTTACTTTAATTCGCGTTCCGGGCATTGGCATCATAAAGTAATCATTGGGTTTACCCAATCGATCTATCCTTTTCCTTACTTTCTTGGGATTTGTACTACGAACCAATCTTTGATCGTGGAATGACTTTGGTGTACGGAAAAAATCTTCCCAGTGCACAAACATCAGTTGATCGGGTTGAATAAAATCAATCAGTTGATTAGGATAGTCGTCTACATTCGGTGCAGACGCATAACAAACCAAAGCCAAATCAACCCCTTTCTTACTTAGTTCTTCAGCAGGAGGAAATCCGAACGGATGCTGACTGGCTGAAGTTTGTAAAAAAACCCGGAGGGTATCCGACCCCAGAAAATCTACCAGAAAAGAATAGGTCTCTCCTGTTGACCATTTGAATGCTTTCGTCTTACTATTGGAATAAATTAAATGTTCATCGAAGTATTCTTCTTCTAGCGGTTTATCCATAAACAATTTCTTTTTCGTGTGAGGCGCATGGTCAGATAAAATTGGAAGCACACGGATATTTGAAGACACTGAAATCCATTCATATGCGCTGTCGCCAGATCGCGGATCGTACACTTGCTCATTGGTCAAAGCGGTCAGTCTCACACCCTCCTCCTCAAAGTTTTGCATGATCTTAGGTAAGTAAGCATTACCATAGACTACCTTCATATTGGTAAAATAACGATCTTCCAAAAGTAATGGCAGATCCATAGCATGATCATAGTGCGTATGCGAAACCAATCCAGCACGAACAACTGAAGGAGATAAAAAGTATTCAAAATTAGTTTTCCACGTATTGTACAATGAAGGGTTGCTTTTCACCTTTCCTAAAAGCTTCAGCAATTTCTGATTAGAAAAGAAAGGATCAGTCATGATGGCCTCCCCATCTCGCTCAAATATCAGATTCCCACTTCCCAGGTAAACAATATTCATTTCACTTTTGGCGTCAGGGCGAACTGAAAGTGTTGTCTCACTTTTTTGAGGAACTATTTCAGGGTAAAATCTTGAAACAGAATGAGTGCAAGCAGTAAGCAATGCTAAAGCAATGATGGTAAGGTATCTCAACATTGAATAAAGGTATAAAAAATGAGTCCTCGACTCAACCCTATTCCGGTGCTTCGTTGGTTTGATAATTTGTTAATTTCGCACCTTACCTACTGGTTGCACATTGCCATTTGACCCCTTTCATATTGATTTGCCCATCACAGAAGTAATTGATGATGTTAAGCACCATCTTAACACAGGCAATACCCTCATCGTGAATGCACCTCCTGGAGCCGGAAAGAGTACTCTCCTTCCTCTCGCCTTATTGCATGAACCCTGGTTGGAAGGACAGAAAATTGTAATGCTGGAACCCAGGAGATTAGCTGCCCGATCAATTGCTTCCAGAATGTCTTCTCTATTGGATGAAGAAGTAGGAGAAACTGTTGGCTATCGCATTCGCTTTGAAAACCGAATTGGCAAACAAACAAAAATTGAAGTTCTTACCGAGGGTATTCTCACTCGTATGCTTCATAGTGATAATTCCCTTGAAGGTATTGGGCTCGTAATCTTTGATGAGTTTCATGAACGCAGCATTCACGCTGATGTAGCATTGGCCCTGTGTAGAGAAGCGCAACAGGTATTAAGACCCGATCTTCGCATCATGATCATGTCAGCCACCCTCGATATGCCTCAACTGACTGAGTTGTTAAAGGCACCTGCAGTAGTGAGTCAGGGTAGACAATATCCTGTTGATATCAATTACGGAACTGGAGTAGACATGTTCATGATTCCTGAATTGATGGCGCGTGCCATTTCAAAAGCAAGCAAAGAACAAGAAGGTGACATCCTTGCCTTCTTTCCCGGAGAAGGAGAAATAAAGAAGTGTGAAGAATTATTAAAAAAAGAACTGAAAGGCTTTTCAATACATCCTCTATTTGGTCAACTGCCCTTTCACAAGCAACAGGCTGCCATCATGCCCAACAAGTCTGGCAAAAGAAAAGTAGTACTGGCCACCTCCATCGCTGAAACAAGTTTAACCATTGAAGGCATTACTACGGTAGTGGATTGTGGTTATGGAAGAACTTCCCGTTTTGATCCCAATTCTGCTTTATCAAGATTGGAAACGGTAATGATCTCAAAAGATGCAGCCGACCAAAGAGCAGGACGGGCAGGAAGACTTGGCCCAGGTAATTGCTATCGTCTTTGGACTAAGGCCACTCAAGCGCAACTGCAAGCACATCGTTCCCCTGAAATACTAGAAACAGATCTTTCTTCGCTTGTACTTGACATGGCACAATGGGGTATTATCGATATCAACCAACTCACCTGGTTAACTCCTCCTCCGAAAGGTGCTGTTGCACAAGCATCAGAACTGTTGCATGAGCTTAACGCACTGGAGAATGGAAGAATAACTGAACACGGTAAAAAAATTCATGCACTACCCTGCCATCCACGTATTGCACACATGTTGGTTTTGGCTGATGAAAACAATACCCTGGAACTGGCTACCGATATTGCTGCCATTCTGGAAGAGCGTGACCCTTTACCTCGGGATTCAGGTATTGACATCAACCTTCGCATAGAAGCATTAAGGCGTTATCGAAAAGAAAACAATTCAGGAAATAAATTTAGTCGAATTGAAAAGATAGCCGCATCGTATCGCCAACTTTTTGAAGCGGAGCCGGATAACGGAACATTCGACCCTTTTGAAACAGGAGTGTTATTGGCTTATGCCTACCCTGAGCGCATTGCATGTGCAAGGCCCGGCAACAATGCGCAATTTCAAATGGCCAATGGCAAGTTAGCTATGGCAGGTCATCGTGACGATCTGGCACATGAAGCATGGCTCTCTGTTGCTCATGTGAATGCGAGAGATGGAATGGGAAAAATATTTATGGCCGCTCCGCTCAATCCAAAAGATCTTGCGCCCTTAGTGAAAGAAAAAGAAGTAATCACCTGGGATACCCGCAAGGGTGGATTGATTGCCACAAAAGACTTACGCATTGGCAGCATTGTCTTACAATCAAAACCATTGCCTTCCCCTGATCCAAAACATTTATCCAAGGCTATTTCTGATGCGATAAAACAAGAAGGCGAACGACTACTTTCATTTGACGAAAATGTAGTACAATGGCAAAACCGTGTACTAAGTTTACGCAAATGGAACCCCGAAGAAGAGTGGCCAGAAGTAAGCACGCACACCTTATTGATTACCAATGAAGAATGGCTTGGCGCTTACCTCAACGAAGTGAAGAAACCCGATGATTTGAAAAAAATTGATTTGTTGTCAGTTTTAAGCAATAGCCTCGATTGGGGAAAACAAAAAGAGTTAAATCGCTTGGCTCCCACTTCAATTGAAGTTCCTAGTGGATCAACCATTAAGATCAATTATCCTGACCCAGGCGAACCTCCTGTAATAGCAGTAAGGTTACAAGAGGTATTTGGAATGGCAGATACACCCAAAGTGAACAACGGAAAAAACAATTGTGTGCTTCACCTATTATCTCCAGGATATAAGCCTGTTCAAATCACCTCTGACCTCAAAAGCTTTTGGAGTAACACCTACTTCGAAGTAAGAAAAGACCTAAAACGAAGGTATCCAAAACACAGTTGGCCTGATGATCCGTGGACTGCAGAAGCAGTCAGAGGGGTAAAGAGAAAGAAGTAAAAATTCGGACTATCCCATGTAGTCCGAATTTTCAAATCCCTATTGCTTGGTCTTCAACAACTCTCGCTTCACCTTTACTCTTCTGTTGTAGGGATACACCCGATTGAAAGCTTTATTCAAAGCCTCAACTACCTGAGAGATATATTCCTTGCGGGGGCTAACTACTGCATCTTTTTCTCCCTCTGCTGTAGAAATCCGCACTGAATACCTTTCGCGCATTATCACCAATAAAAGAATGGCAACCACCGCAAGAAATCCACCTCCCCATATGGCAATAAGATTGGCTCCATAATACCCATCGTCATTAAACGATTGGTACAGGCCATCTGGGTTCGGAAACGTGTTTAAGAATCCGGATACCATCAACAGGATTGACAAGATCAGTAAAAGTATACTTGGCAATCTTTCAGGCTTCAAAATAGAAAAGCCATACTTAGTGATACCATTTAATCTGTACTTCATTTTACCGACTTCAAAAACAGAATCGGTAATCGTTACATCTCTACCATTGGTGTAGATTACATTGTCCTCTGTCATAACTATTCATTTAATGGTTTACAACACTAACTTTTTCTTAGCTAGTGTTGCAAAAGAATGGCCACCTTTCATTTTAAATGAAATACAGAGATTGATCTCAAAAAGTGTGAAAAAATTTCCACAGCTTTCTACAGTGGGGAATCAAATTACCTGGATTCAACCTCTACCAGAAACTCTCTCAATGATCTCATGTAGTCCTCTGGATTGTCTCGTGTTTTGGCGTGACCAGCATTGGGAACGATAGCGACTTTAGAATCCGGAACGAGTGTTTGATAGTAATAAAGTGTTTCAGGCAATACCTCATCATATTCACCTCCAATAAAAAGTGTTGGTTTAGTGATAGTGGGAAGGTCAGCTACTCGATCAAAATCACGCAAAGTACCTGTTGCGTTAAATTCCGTAGGACCCCACATATAATTGTATATCGCGCGGTTAGAGCCTGGGACTCCCTCACAATCTGGCGCTGGTGTTCTTGGGCCTTTCTTTCTTGAACCAAAGGTGATATTAAATGTATCAGTTGCTGCCTTGTAAGCTGGAGATGTATAATCACCTAACGCTTCATACTTATTAATGGTGTCCTGAACAGGTTGAGACAACCTTGAAATCAACACTTTCGAATCCTTCATCCATTGTGGCGTTCCTATGAGCGGTCCGGCAAAAATAACAGAGGTAATAGCATCTGTATTTTTGGTCACCATGTATTCAACCGCAATGGACCCTCCCCAAGAACTTCCTAATAAATGAAAGCTCTTTAAGTTCAATTCTTTCCGCAGTGCCTCTACCTGCTCCACGAAATAGGGAACCTTCCACAAGCTAGTATCATTGGGATGATCTGACATACCTGATTCCAATTGATCAAAAAATATAATAGGCCTATCGTTGGCCAGCGCTTGATAAGCTTCAATGGATCCACAGCTTCTTCCTCCAGGCCCACCATGCATCACCATTAAGGGTTTACCTGGGCCGTTACCAATTACTTTATACCAAATTTTACCTCCTGTCACTTGAACATAACCTTCATGAGGCTGGAGCGGTTTTTCACAACCTATAATGGCTATGGCCATAATTCCGACAAGCGCGATAAAATGTAGTCTCATAATTATTGTTTAAAAAGAAATTGTATCACTCCCGGAAACTCACGTTCCCAATACCAGATTCTATGTTCTCCATCCAAATCAATTTTCAAAAATAGGTTTTCTTCAGGTCTTGGTTTGGATTTCAGAATGTTAAATAATTTTTGATTATCCTCAGGAAAGTTAACGAGATTAGTAAACTCCTGCTCTCCTACCACTGCATATATTTTCGCATCTAATCTTACCTCACCTCGTGCCGCTTTAGCAAACACAGAATCAGCATTAAAATGAAGCGCAGCAGAAAAAAGTGCCGCCTTACCAAATACATCAGGATATTCAGTTAAAGCATAAAAACAAGCGAGTCCTCCCAAGCTCGCTCCCATGATGCAAGTATTCTCACGATCGGGCATGGTTCTGTATTCCGCATCAATTTTAGGTTTGAGCGTCTGGGTCAGGAAATCAAGATAAGCCTGACCTTTACCACCAAGGAAAAATCTATTTCTATACAAGCTAAAATCGTCATGTCGTGTATCTTCGTTACTTTCAATCCCAACTACAATAGCACCATCAAACCCATCACGCTCAAAATTCCTCATCATCTCATCTACATGCATTTCCTGGCTGTAATTAGGATTAGTTTCAAAAATCCATTGAGCGTCAGAGAAATAAATTACAGGATACGACTTAGTTGATTCGTTATAATCACCAGGAAGGTATAGCCAGATTCTTTTTGTTACCCCCAATTCTGCACTCTCCAAATCAAAGACAGAATACAATTTCGGGT
>JAGQYK010000022.1:23419-46983 GCA_020436125.1 Cyclobacteriaceae bacterium
TTCGTCCTCTTTGCATGACAGCAGTAATGAAAAGCACAACAGAACAATAACTTGCCTAATCACAGTTTATCATTTACTCACACAAGATAAAAGGAATTCACCAATTGTATCTCACCCAATCTGCCTTAATCCTTAATCTCCTCTGTTCCATTGGCATGTTTGGCAAATCTACCACGTTCACGAGGATGCACATGATCATGACTTCCCCATGGCCATCCTCCAAATTCAGTTTGTTGATATTCCTGCATGGCCTGCTGTATTTCGGATTGGGTATTCATTACAAATGGACCATATTGAGCCACCGGTTCACCAATTGGCTTTCCTTGCAATAATAAAATTGAAGCAGGCTTTGCACCATTTTCTATTAGAATTTCATTGTCTGGTCTTATACTTATAGCGTGATAATTAGTAACACGTTCACCATCAATGGTAATTTGTTCTCCCTCATAGAGATAAAGTGTTCTGTTAATGCCTTCACTTGCTTTGGGCAATCTAAACGCAGCATTCTTCTCCATTTTCAAAATCCAGATGGCCACATCATTCGCTTTGTCATTGGCCCATGAATTTGGAGCCGGATCCGGGGCACTGATATGATCTAATCGACCCGCAATAATTTTCACTGAAGTCTTCGTGCCATTTTCATCAATTGCTTTATGCTCAGGTATACTTTCATTCCACAACATAGCAAAATGTGGTTCAACCAGTTTATTCCTTTTGGGTAAGTTCAACCAAATCTGAAAAAGCTCAAGTGGATTCGGTTGTTCTTTATTAAGTAAAGGAAACATCTCCGAGTGTTGCACACCCTTTCCTGCCGTCATCCATTGCACATCCCCATTACCAAATCGACCAGCCGCACCTAACGAATCTGAATGATCGACCAAGCCTTTAGTTACGATTGTTACAGTTTCAAAACCTCGGTGTGGGTGAGCCGGAAAACCTGGAACTTTACTTCCATGATACATACGCCAACCATCTTTTACCGTAAAATCATTTCCTATGTTTCTCCCTGCTAATGAAGCATCCGGACCCATTTGATCATTCCCGTTAGGGTAAAAATCTGCGTGATGCACGCAAAACAAAAAGGGATCACTTGTTTCCCATGGAAACCCTAGAGGCTTTATACTTATAATCGAATTACTCATATCTGTTTTTTCTTAAGAATTGAATAGGTACAACATGTAAGACAAGAAATATGTTCAACATCAATAAAGGCAAAATACCCCATTCTTTACTGCAATTTCCCGAAAAGAGGGTGATGGAATTTGAGGCCAATTAATCCATCTTTGAATGGTTGTGAAGAGGCTCAAAGTGAAGTTGTGAAAGGTATTATGTACTCTTCCAATTAAGACGGTGGCTATCATGTCGGTCACCGTCTTTCTTCTCTAAGTACCCACTCTGAATTTCATCCAACCAATCAGCCGTGAGCTGCGCAATTTTTTCTGGTTTTTTTACTTTATAATTATGTGTCCCATTTGCTCAGCAATAGCAGCCAACAATACTTCCTGCCTAAATTTTTCATCAATATGTTTTATAGAAGGAAAAAGTGAACGCCAGATAAAGTCTTATTGATTTCTGATCAAATAAACTCCTACAGCAACCATTCCTACCACCAGCAACAATTTCAATAATTCCATTGTGCCCCACACTTGCGTATTGATTACACTATAAACTCCAAGGGCAACCCCTAAGCCTACATAGAGATAGCCACGCAAATCTTTTAATCCTTTCTGACTCATGACCCCATATCGTTCAATTTCTTCTCCATTCTTTCCATACGTTCGCTCAATTCCTGGAGCTTATTCAGAATAAGGATATGCGTCTTTTTAGCATCGATACCCACCGGGCTTGCATCGCTGTGAATTAATTTTGCAATTAGCTCATAATCGTTCTGAGCCACTTCAAAGTTTTTATTTTCCATATTTTACCAGTCTAAGTACTCCACTCATAATAATTGTGATCTTCATCAAGTTCAAAACCTACTTTAGGATACAGCCTATTCCCTTCTATATTTGATTTTGCAGTTTCCAACATCATCCCACAAGATCCGGAATCAAAACAGAGTTTTTTAGCTCGCTCGATTAATGCAACAGAAAAGCCTTGTCTCCTATAGCTTGCATTTACATATAAGTCGTTCAACAACCAGAAGCGTTGCATCCGAGTTGAGGAGAAGAGAGGGTAAAGTTGTGTGAATCCTGTCATTACACCTTCCTCATTAAAAGAGACAAAGATTTCCGATTCATTGCGTTCTATTCTCTCTTTAAGAAACGATTGTGCCCCAGCAAGATCAGACTCCTTTTTATAAAAAACTCTATACTGATTGAATAGTTCAGCCAAAGACCGAAGGTCACTTAATTCTGCCTTTCTTATTATCATCTTTCCATCACGTTTTTAGAATAACATATCTTCTACTCAAGATAGAAATTTTGTTTATTATTATCGGTCATATTTTACGACTTACCATCGTATCCCCTATTTAAACCCTAAACCAAAGCAATCATGAGTTCAGATCGAAGGAAATTTATTAAACAAATGGGACTTGGCCTTGCAGCCACTAGCTTAGCCGCTAGTAATCTTGCATGTTCAAATTCCAATACTCCCTCCGGTGAAAATTCCGAAGGTCTGCTGGCAACTCGAGAAGGGCAACCAGAACCTGCTCCTCTTGGATATGACAGACTTCCTGTAGAATGGTACAAAGCCAATACACAACGACTGAAGGATAGAATCGCAGACAAAAATGCGGATGCCATTCTTATTCAGAATGATATCAATGCGGTTTACTTTACAGGCTGTTTCAGAGGCAGCGGTGAGCGCACCACGTGGGTCATGTTTCCAACCAAAGAAAAAGACACTGCCTATTGGTATGGTCCTGCCATTGATCGCGACCTTATTACCTCATGGTGGGCTACCGAATTTGAATACTACTTTTGCTACCCCCATGCTGTTGGTGGTTTTCCTAACAAAGGGCAGGTAGTCCAAGGAGAACGGAAAGATTTGTTCGAATGGTTATTGGAAGGTCTTGAAAAAAAAGGAATGGCTGGTAAAACCATTGCTACGGATTTCACACCTTCCCCGGCACAACTTGCAACTGCCAGCAAAATTTTGCCTGGCGCAAAATTTGTAAACATTAGTGATGAATGCTTGCAAATGAAGATCATCAAATCAAAAGAGGAGATCGCACTCTTTCAACGCACTTACCGTTATTTCGATAAAGTCCATTCCTTTGCTCGGGACTTCATACTTGAACACGGAACTAATGTTACAGATTTTGAGATAGGGCAGGCATTACAGTTGTATGCTATACAAATGATCATGAACGATGTAAAGTACGATGGGAAGCCTCACTCAGCAGTAGGCATAGATTCTACTTCACATTACGTGCGCACTGGAGTCTCCACTGCCTACCCACACCCCAATCAGTATTTTTATACCAAAGTAAAAAAGGGAGAATCACTTTATGTAAACACAGATCTCTACCTGGGAGGTATGGGTGGTGAGTGCTACCGCAATTACCTGATCGCCCCATGGACAGATCACCAAAGTAAAATGTGGGAAATCGTTTCTGATACCGTTCAGATCATGGTAGAAGAAAGTAAACCCGGAGCTATCTGTTCCGATGTGGCTTACAAAGTACATCAGCATCAGGTAAAAAACGGAATGCAGCAATACATTTATCATCGCCCCGGCCATGGCACCGGACAAAACCTTCAAGGACATCAAGCTCCTTTTCTCTCATTGGGTGATTATACTCCTATGCAAGAGGGAATGATGTTTAGTGTTGAGCCAGGCTTATATGATTCAGAAAAAGGAATCGGCATCAATCCAAGTGATAATTTGCTAATTACAAAAGATGGAGCGGTGTTGATGAGTCGCGTCCCTTTTAGTAAAGAGTGGAGTTATCTGACATTATAATAGTCAACAATTATTCCTTACGTATAAACAGGCCGTATCGCTCAGTTATTTCTGCATCAGGAGACTTGGCGATATGGCCATTGATAATCACATATTCAAACCCATCAGCATATTGATGAGGGGCTTCATAGGTCGCCTTATCTTTTATTGCCATAGGATCAAACACCAGTAGATCAGCCTTATATCCAACTTTCACTACACCTCGCTTTTTTAATCCCATAATCGTTGCCGGTAATGATGTCATCTTTCTAATGGCATCGGACAGTCCAAGGCTCTGTGTTTCGTTTACATAATGTCTGATGATTTTCGCAAACGACCCATACCCTCGTGGATGATGCATGGTAGGTGACCCATCAGAAGAAATACACACCAAAGAATCTTGAATGAGTACGGTCTGTAATTCTTCATTCATTACAAAATAAGCTCCTGAAGTGCCTTCAGGTCCTACTACATCAATCAACACTTTTTCAAAAGGTATCTTCAAAGAATCCGATACCTGTGTTAATGTCATTCCACGCCATGGGCCATCCCCAAATAAAGTGGCATCAGGACCGTTACGTTTCTCTATACGAGCTCTCAAAAAATCTTCCAGCTCTGCTCTTCGACTTACTTTTACTTTTCCAAAGTCATTTGGAGCTTTTGCCCAATCAGGGAACACAATTCCAATACCAGTGTAGCTTGCCGTATAAGGATAAACATCTGCCGTCACTTTTACTCCTTCTTGTCTGGCCGAATCTAACATTGACAACAAGTATTTTGCACGTTCCTCACCCTTTCCATACACTACTTTAAAATGAGAGATATGAACAGGTGCATATGAACCCTGCAACAATAATTCATTAATCGACTTTTCAATCTGATCATCGTCTTCATTACGCATATGACTCATGATAATACCATTATTATCCCCCACCACTTTTGCCAATGCTTCCATCTCCTGAGCCTGAGCGTAATAGCCAGGTGTATATTCCAAACCTGTACTTAGTCCAAAGGCTCCACGCATCATGTTCTGCCTTAATATCTCCTTCATGGATGCCAGTTGCTCATCAGTAGGTTGAACAGAGTAATTAGTACCAGATAATTCTCTCAACGTACTGTGTCCCACAAACGTAATCACATTTACCCCCAACCCAGTGGAATCAATTTGAGTCATCCAGGGAAAGAGATTTTCAGAAGCGTAACTAAACCCATCTTGGCCCAGTGTTATAGTAGTCACACCCATGTCTCTGAAATTTTTGAAATCTGCATCAGCTACAGGGTCTCCGTGCGCATGCGCATCAATAAAACCAGGAGTCACTACTTTGTCTTCTGCATTAATAACGTAACTAACATCCACTTTCGAATGATTTACATCACCTATGAATGCTATGGTATCTGCTCGAATTAGTATATCACCAGAGAATTCTTTTGCTCCAGTGCCGTCAATAATTGTAGCATTAGTAATCAACACATCAAAGGCACCCGATGGAGATTCTGATGGGTTACATGCATAAAATAAAATTCCTAAGAAGATGACGAGTGAAGATTTAAAGGCAACTGAATGTTTCATAAGATACTTTTTATCCAACCACCATCCACAGCCAGAGATACACCTGTAATATAGCTTGCCCGTTCACTTGCCAAGAAAGCAACTGCAGCAGCAAATTCCTCAGGTTGCCCAAACCTTCCTAAAGGAATTTCGGAGGTGACATTGGCCACAGCAGGGTTACCTTCTATCAATTTATTAAGTCTTGTTGTCTGTGTATAGCCAGGCATCACATTGTTCACTGTAATATTATATTGTCCCAACTCGTTGGAGAGAGATTTCATTAAACCCGCAACAGAAGCCCTTACTGCATTAGACAAAATCAAATTATTCACCGGCTGCTTCACTGCTTGCGAAGTGATAGCAATAATTCGTCCCCAATTTTGTTTTTTCATACCGGGTAAAAATCCATTGACCAACCCAACTGCACTCCCCAACAATTGCTGTGTAGCTTTGTCCCAGTCTGCCTGACCAAAAGATTCAAACTTACCGGCTGGAGGGCCGCCCGTATTGGTGACCAATACATCTACCTTACCATATTCCTTAAGCGTTTCCGCAATAAGATAATCACGGTCTGTCACACTTGATAAATCACCAACTAAAGAAAGTACGGTTGCACCAGCGGCTCTTATCTGTTTTGCTGCTTCCTCAAGTGTCTTCTTATTTCTTCCGCAAATTACTACCGAAGCACCCTCTTGCGCCAGCAACAGAGCTACCGCCTTTCCCAACCCTTGACTTGATGCAGCTACAAAAGCCACTTTACCATTTAATCCTAAGTCCATTATTTTCTTAAGTAATCATCTGTACCATCCAACCAATCCTCTCGGGGAGGCGACCACGAATCAATTTCTACTACATCACCAATCATCAATGCCTCATGGGGTACATTGGATGGAATGACTACTACATCCCCAGCTTCCAAATCCATTTGTTGTTCTTTATTGGCTCCAAACCAAAATCTCATCTTTCCCGTAACCACCTGGGTGATCTGCTCATGAATATGATGATGAAGAGGCACAACGAACCCATCTTTAAAATTCATTTTGGCAATCATCATTTTTTCACCTGTAATAATTCTCCGTTTCATTGAAGGGTTTACCTCTTCCTGAGGAACTGCTTCCCAATTAATTTTTTCTACCATGGTCAACTATTCTATTTTTTTGTCGAAAGGCTAAGGTAAAATAAATTGATCAATTGTACGGTATCGTACACATCTGTACATTTTTGATTTTTCAAAAAAGTTGAAACCCCTTATAACTGGCTCAATACTTCATTTTCTGACTGGCATGTTCCTTGAGGTACAATAAGTCTAATAACCAATCCGCCCTACTATGCGAATTATTCTAACCATCACACTCTTTCTTGTTAGCCTAGCTACCTATGCTCAGCAAACTGTAAATGCTCAGGATATTATCAAAAAGATTAACTCTGGCGATAACATCACCTATAAAAATATAACCGTTGAAGGGTATCTTGATTTGACTGACTTACGCAACAGGAGACATACGGAATCTTCTTTTGATTTTTTTGGTAAAGGTAATGACACCTATGAAAGTTCTGTAGAAGTATCACTTACCTTCATCAACTGTACCTTTACCGATGATGTGATCGCCTATTACAATGTAGAAAGAGACAACGATACTTTTATCGCCCATTTTGAAGAAGATGTAGTTTTTCAAAACTGTACCTTCAAAAGAAAAAGTGAATTCAAATATTCAGAGTTTGAAGAAAATGCCGATTTCAGTGGTTCTATATTTAATAGAGAAGCTAATTTCAAATATGCCGAGTTTTCTGACGCACCGAATTTCTCCAAAGTAAATTTTAGAGATGATGCTAATTTTAAATATGCAGAATTCCCTCAGGGCGCCTCTTTTCAGGAAGCTGCCTTCATGCAATTGGCTAATTTCAAATACACCAAATTTAGAACTCCGTTGAACCTTAAAAACATTCAGTTCAGAGGAGAAGAGGATTTCAAGTACACTAAAGTAGACGGTCAAAGTTTCACTTCCTATTTGCTCGAGAATCGCTGAAAAACTGCTAATCACCTTGATCTAAGTCAATCTACCGTCTTCAGGGAGCGGGTAACCGCACTTATAAAGTCATAAGACCATTTATCAAGTGAATCTTATATCCAGAGGTTAATACAATAAATTTACGCGAAATTAGGCGTGAAGTGAGATTAGCTATAGGATTGGTATTAAGCTGGCTGATGACTACTACAGTCATTGCTCAGGAAATTTCAAGGAAAACCGTAAACATTAGTGAGACAGAAGCGCTCATCAATATTGATGGACATCTGGACGAAGCTGTATGGAAAAATATTGCGCCAGCGAAAGACTTCTATCAGACCTTTCCATACGATTCTTCCCTCTCCGATACGCAATGTGAAATACGTTTTACCTACGATAAAAATAATATCTACATTGGAGCCCGATGCAACGATCTTGATCCTTCCAAAAAATTTGTTATCCTTTCCAAAAGAAGGGATTTCAGAGGCCCAGGGATAGAAAGTCTAAATATTTTATTAGACCCATTTCAAGATCAAACCAATGCCTATGCTTTTGGACTCAACCCACTAGGGGTACAAAAGGAAGGACTAGTAGCCAATGGAGGAAATCAAGGTGGAGATCTATCCTTAGACTGGGACAATAAGTGGAAAGGAGAATCTTTCATAGGGGATGGGTTTTGGAGTTTCGAAATGGCTATACCATTTAAAACCATTCGATTTCCTGAGGGCTCCTCCAAGTGGTATTTCAATGCTTATCGTGTAGACAGTAAAACTAATGAACGGGCTACATGGAATAGAGTACCCCGTAACTTTCGTCCGTACGCTTTATCTTATTCGGGTGAATTAATTTGGGATAAACCACTTCCTAAACCGGGCAGTAACATCTCAGTTATTCCATTTGTTTCTTCTGGGCTGGATAAAGACTTTGAAGAAGGTACCGCAACAACATTCCAAAAAGCCATTGGTGGCGATGTAAAGATTGCCCTTACTCCCTCGATGAATCTTGACTTAACGCTAAACCCTGATTTTTCACAGGTAGAAGTAGACAAACAAGTAACTAACGTTGACCGCTTTGAAATCTTTTTCCCTGAGAGAAGACAGTTCTTCCTTGAAAACGCTGATCTATTTGCAGCGTTTGGAAATGATGATGCCCGACCTTTTTTCTCACGAAGAATTGGTGTAGCCATTGATACTTCTACAGGATCGAACGTACAGAACAAAATATATGGAGGATTCAGATTAAATGGAAAATTAAATAATAGACTAAGAGTTGGGCTGCTCAACATGCAGGCCGCTGAAGATAATGAAATTCAACTCCCTAGTATTAATTATACTGTAGCTGCAGTGCAACAACAGGTGTTTAGCAGGTCCAATATTTCCACCTTTTTTATAAATAAACAGTCATTCAATGGCACTTACACTGATAAGCTATTCGAAGAACCGGTAAGCTATAATAGAGTGTTGGGTATTGATTACAATCTTGCCTCCATTACAAACACATGGACTGGTAAAATTTTCTATCATCAGAGTTTTCAAAAACAAAAGCCCGCTGACCAATATTCACATGGCGCATCCCTTCGGTACAGTACACAAAAATGGGAAGTGGAATGGAACCATGCCATGATTGGAGAAAACTACAATGCTGAAGTAGGATTTGTAAAAAGAACTAATATCAATAGTATCACGCCCAAGATTGCATATAAGTTTTATCCAAAATCGGGTAAAGTAAATAACCACGGGCCCGGGTCAGATATTGAATACTTCTGGAATTCTGGCGGCAGAACTGATCAGCTCATTCGGCTTTCTTATGATGTGAGATTTCAAAACAATGCAAACGCCCGTATTTCTTATAATAACAGGTACACCAAGTTGTTAGATGATTTTGATCCTACCCGAACGCCTGATGAAGATAATCCTATTTTTCTACCTGCTGGATCCGGCTATCAATACCAAAGTTATTGGATGCGTTTCGAGTCCGATCGCAGGAAAATATTTTCATATGAGCTTAAACATTCGGGAGGTGAATACTACAATGGAACTCGGTATGAATATAGCCCTTCGGCAACCTATCGATTCCAACCCTTTGGAAGCTTGACACTAGAGTACAGTTTAAATAGAATTAAACTCCCTCTCCCTTACCCTACAAGAAATATTCATCTGATTGGGCCCAGATTGGACTTAACATTAACCAAAAAATTATTCCTCACTAACTTCATGCAGTTCAACACACAAAATGAAAATGTGAATATCAACGCGAGGTTACAATGGAGGTTTAAACCAGCTAGTGATATATTCCTGGTTTATACGGACAACTATATGTTCAGCTTTGAAGATCCTAACAGCAATTGGATGCCTCGAACGAGAGCACTGGTGTTTAAGATGACTTATTGGCTGAATTTATAGCTCCCTTAAGCAACGGACTTCAAACCTTCCTCTTCTACCTTACTGATGTCAAAGTCCTTCTTCTTTCTCTTCCAACGTTTGTGCGTCCATAACCAATAAGAGGGTTCGTTTCGAATATCGTCTTCCAGCATTCGGGTATGAATTTCACTTATCATCCCCAGTTCCAATTCGCTCGGATCTTCACAAACCAGTTTGTATTCTACTTCATAATAGCCCCGCTTCATTTTATGGATAAACCCATAGATTACCGGTGTATTATTATCTCTTGAAAATTTTTCAGTACCAAACTGAACGGCTGTTTCCTGATTTAAGAATTCCGTAAAGTAAGGTTTTTGGAAATGTTTAGGGCACTGATCTGATCCGAATATAAACGTAACAGGTTTTACACCATATTCCTTTACAATTTGTTTAGCCTCAGCATAACTCCTCATCCATAACCCAAACTTAGATCTACTTTGGGTGATTTTATTGTTCATGAATTTGTTATTTAACGGAGTAAATAGCGCCAAGGGCTGATGAGGCAAATGTCTGGCAATACTCACAGCAAACAATTCCCAATTGCCATTGTGTCCACCTACCAATGTAACATGCTGCCCCTTATCGAAATACTTTTGAAACATTTCAGGATTGCGATGCACAAATCTTCTATCCAATTCAGATTCAGAAATAGTAAATGCTTTTATGGACTCTACAATTAAATCACAGAAATGAACGTAAAATTGATGCTCGATCTCTAAGCGCCTTTTTGAAGATAGTTCAGGAAAAGAATTTTGAAGGTTAAGCCGCACCGCTTTTTTACGGTAACCCACCAAATGGTACACCACTACAAACAATCCATTTGATAGTCCATATAATGCCCAACTGGGCAATAGACTGAAGGGCCGCAACACTAAGTAATACAAAAACGCCATAGATATTCGAGCTAACTACAAGACAATAATTGGAATATAAGTGCAAAATCCGAAGTATTCTAAAATAGCTGATACAAACGGTTTACTTGCAGGTTGAATTCCATATTTACCTCACACTATATTTTACAGTACCCCAACCGAAATACATGATATAAGCGTAGCAAATAATCACCAATGACAGGGCTATTTTAAATCCAGCAAAATCAGTAAACAATCCATAAAGAGGTGGAATAAAAGCGCCCCCACAAATTGCAGTACATAAAATTCCAGATCCTTTTGGTTTCATATCTCCCAACTGCTCAATCGCCAACGTAAAAATGGTGGGGAACATTATTGAATTAAATAATCCTACCAATAATATACTTCCCATTGAAACAAACCCCAGTGTAAACATGGAGATAAAAATCATTGCTATTGCTCCCGCACAAAAGAGTGCCAAAACTTTACCCGGTGAAAACACCTTGGTGAGTAACGCACCAATAAACCTACCTACCATAGCACCCATCCAATAGAACATTACGAACGCACCCACAACTCCTTTTTGATTTACACTATTCAAGTCCTTTCCCAATAATGCTGAACAAAGTCCTCCCAACACCTCGCTATTTCGAATACGTTCCGCTAGATTCATATCCAAAAAATAATTAACGAGGTAAGAACCAATCGCCACCTCAGCACCCACATATAAAAAGATAGCAACTGCCCCCATCAGCAATCGATTATTTTTTAACACCTCTCCATATGATCCAATGTTTTTTTCATTGAGAACCGAGGGAAGTTTTGCGAACGCAACAAAAGTAGCTAGTACCAACAAACACACAGCCAATACAATAAAAGGTAACTCTACTGCAGCTGCTTCACTCAAAAAGTAAGAAAGCTTTTCAGACTCCTTAAGTGTTGCTATTTCAACTGAGGTTTTAATGTTGTCACTTAAAATGAACATTGCACCTATGAGCGGAGCAATCGCAGTGCCCAATGAATTAAAAGCTTGAGAAAGATTAAGTCTGCTGGCAGCCTCCTTTTCTAATCCCAATACAGATACATAAGGATTAGCAGCCACCTGTAAAACAGTCATACCCCCAGCTAAAACAAAATAACCCAAAAGAAAAAGTCCATATATCCGATATGAAGCTGCCGGCCAAAATAAGAAGCAACCCACCCCCATTGTTGCAAGACCTACCAACATTCCTCTCTTATATCCTATTCGAGAAAGTAGTGCTCCTGCAGGAATGGAGACAATTCCATAAGCAATGAAGAAAGCAAATTGAACTAACCCAGCTTCAAAATAAGATAGTTCAAATATTTCCTTTAGCCTGGGAATCAAGGAATCTACTAACACAGTAATAAACCCCCACATAAAAAATAAAGAAGTAACTACGGTAAATGCCCTGGAATAACTGGGCAAAGTTGATTGGTTGGGCATGGCCTATTTGGATGTGAAAATTTGAATTTTAGCCTAATTGTGTTTACTGCTCATGTAGAATATAATTTCCCCACCGTTGGCTATATCACTATGCTTTAATGTTGTGCCCATCAGCTTCACTCCATTAACCTCAATTTTTTCCACGTAAACATTTTCACTACTCTGGTTCACTGCATTAATGACGAGTACTTTATTATTATTAAGTCGAATGGTTGCGTTTTTAACCATCGGGCTTCCAACTGCATACTCGTCTGACCCAGGGAGTACAGGATAAAATCCAAGCGCACTGAAAATATACCATGCACTCATTTGTCCGGCATCATCATTTCCACACAATCCATCTTCTTCATTGGAATACATGGTAGCCATAATCATCCGAACTCTCTCCTGCGTTTTCCAAGCGTCATTGGTCCAATTATATAAATATGGAATGTGATGACCTGGCTCATTGCCATGTACATAATTCCCTATCAAACCATCACGCGTGATATCTTCATTTTTTTCAATGGACTTATCATCAATCTCTGTCGTAAAAATTCTATCCAGATGCATAGAAAATTCATCCTTTCCATTCATCATTGCAATCATAGTGTCGATATCATGAGGAACATAAAGGCCATAGTTCCAGGCATTACCTTCAATAAAGCCCTGACCATGTGTATCTATAGGATCAAAATCTTTACGCCATTCTCCATTTCCCATTTTGGGTCTCATGTACCCAATCTCTGAATCATAAACATTAGTATAATTCTTTGAGCGACTCATGTATTCGTCATAAACTGTCTTGTTATCCGCTTTCAATGCTATCTGCGCAATACACCAGTCATCATAAGCAAATTCTAATGTTTTGGATACGGAAGAGGAGCTTACATCTTCTGGCACATAACCTTGAGCGATATAATTTTCAATCCCATCAAAATAATTTAGCGTTGCAGAGTTCCGGCTGGCCTGCAATGCACGATTAATATCTACATCGGTGGTTCCTTTGGCGATCGCATCGGCAATAACAGAAACTGAATGGTAACCAATCATACACCAATTCTCATTAGCATAATGACTCCACACAGGCAATGCGTGATGCACACTTTGGTCATGATGTGCCAGCATAGATTTGATCATATCATTGTTTCGCTCCGGCTGAATGATATTAAATAAGGGGTGCAAGGCCCTGTAGGTATCCCATAGCGAGAATATACTGTAATTAACAAAACCCTCTGATTGATGAATGTTTTGATCCAAGCCTAAATACGAACCATCCACATCTTCATACAAAATGGGGCTGAGCATAGTATGATATAAAGCGGTATAAAAAGTCTCCTTCTGCTCTTGAGTTTCAGTCTCAATAATAATTTTAGAAAGCTCCTTATCCCATGCCTGTTGAGTTTGGGACTTTATTTTTTCAAACTCCCATCCTGGAGTTTCAACCATAAGGTTATTTAGTGCTCCGTTTGTGCTTACTGAGGAGAGGGCAAACTTAATTTCTATCTGCTCATCCTTATCAGTCTTAAAATCAAAGTAGGCCCTGATATCCCGTCCAGCCATCTCCGGAAAATTATGACTTTCATCAAATCTTCTGTAAAACCCATTATAAGTCTGGTCATCATATTTCTTATGGCCATAATTATGAAATGGTTTGGAAAAGGTCATCGCAAAATAAACTTTACGCGTACGAGCCCATCCAGTCGTTTGTCGATACCCGGTAACAAGCGTGTCATTTTCAACCCTAACAAACGTCCACACATTCTTGTCCTCATAATTATATATGTTCGACATTAAATCGAGAATGATGTGGGCGCTATCTGTTTTCGGAAAAGTATACCTATGGTATCCAACCCTATCAGATGCAGTGACCTCAGCAGTCACACCATAGTCATCAAGTAATACTTTATAATATCCCGGCTCTGTTACTTCGTTCTTATGTGAGAATTGCGAGTGATATCCACTACCTGGTTTACTCTTATCCCCGGGTTCGAGTGTTAACCGCCCAATAGTAGGCATCACCAAAAAATCTCCTAAGTCAGAATGACCTGTACCACTAAAATGGGTGTGACTAAACCCGAAGATAGTTTCATCTTCAAATTGATAGCCTGAGCAATAGCGGTAAGTCTCCTTATTATAGTTTCCATCTTCACGGAAATAAGGTTGTTGATCAGTTTCCGGGCTCAGTTGAACCATCCCGAAGGGTGAGGTGGCTCCGGGGAATGTATGACCCATGTTCTTAGATCCCACTAGGGGGTTCACATACTGAATCAGATTAACATCCTTGGAAGAAGGTGAAGCTGTATTTTTCTCTGGTTGACAGGAGAATATTAATACAACAAAAATCAAAGCAAAGGCTGATCTGGAAATAACATTAACCATATTTGAATATCAATAATTTTGTAAATCAATTAATGCCAAGGCGGGTTTTTACTTCTTCCTTTTCAAAATTGCTTCTTTTGAATTGGTGAGCCTCTGTATTAAACAGGTACTCATCGAAATTGAAATTACCCTGATGATGTGAAAAAGTGAGATAAAAATATTTCAAAGTTTCCGCAAAGAAGAAGGTAGGCATATAATCTCTCTTCTCCATGGTCTCCACATTTTCAACAGAAGTAAAGGCAACATCTGTCCTGCAATACTTCTTCACATCATCCCAAAACTTTTTGCTCATATTGAAATACAAACTATCGCCAGTCAGATGATATAAATAATAAGAAGACTCAATGATCTCAGGATTAAGGTCATAAACAGGGTATGTAGCCTTCTCCATTTTATAGTCATAAACCATGGGCTCCAAACCGTATTTATTCCAAAGCCACTCCCAAGTCCGCTGTAAACGTTCGGCCCGTTCCACATCACCCGATAGTCCAAGAATGGCGGGAAAGAATGCATCATACAAAGTAATCTTTGAACTCACCAATTTACCAGATCTCATATCGGCCCTTCCATACCACAATTTATTATCATAGTCTTCCGCCAAGTACTGATTAATATGCGCAATACTCTCCTTCCATACTTTACCTAATTCTTCATCGCCAAAAAGTAAATAGCTTTTGTATAAATACTCATAATATGAATCTACCCCAGCTCCCAGATGACTCTGCTCTGATACCCATTCACCAGTCTCTACGTCAATGATCTCCCCTATCAATCCGATATCAGAACGTCTTTCATATATGGCTAGTGTTGCTTTCCTTCCAGCTTGATAATATTTTGGGTCTTTAGTATAGTAGCTGAGTATCCCCATTTCAAAAGTATAAGTAGCTGCCTCCGCTACATTGACTGTATCCCCCCTTGCCACTCCCGTTTTGAGATTAACCCAATATTTCGGTATGCCTGTTTTTGTATCGAAAGCAGGAAGCATCCGATCAGCAAAATCTTTTGTCTTTTCCAAAATTTTTGGATTTCCGGTATGCTCATACATCGCCAATAAACCTCCCAAAATTCTGATGTTCACCTCAAAAATTTTTACATCAATATTCTTATTGAAGCTCAAAGAATCAACTACATAATTCTCGATTTCCTTTGCTTCAGACTTTAAACCCATTAAATGAAGCGTACTAAATGCATCAATAGGGGAAATATATAGTGGTTCATCATACCAATCTTCATATGATTTTGAAAGAGGGGCCAACACGTCATGCCCCCAGGCGTATTGTTTATAGGATTTCCATGATCTTAAAGTCTCATCGATAACTTCCTGAGCCAGGGCATCTGCTTTTGGATTTGTGGATTGACTGGATGCTTCTTTGTTTGCATCCCCGCAAGAGCTCAACAGTAAGGCAACGAGACAAGCTATGAGTAATTTTTTCATTTTATTAAATATATATTGTAATTGATTGATTTTCTTTATCTGTGTTGCATGACAAAAAAGAACAGTTCCTATTTGCTACATATTCAAACTTAGGGGCGAATGGTATAGGTCCTCAAGTACGACCCCCAATACAGGTCAGTTTCCATGGATATCATAAATCGTAACAATTTTTATGTTATAATGGCTTCTTCAGGTATTGTGAGGTGAAGGGGCACATCGATACCATAAATGCATTTCAATTTCAGAATTAATTTACCGAAAGTGTAAAAACTCCCCACTTAAAACAGAAATTATAGCACATTTACTACCTATGAGGTTTTCTATAATTTCGGCTTTATGCTTCTTTTTGTTCCTTTATTCTACTGAGGTTCAAGCTCAAATCAACGGTCAACTAAAAACACTCCATGCTAACGAAGCTATTGACCCTATTAAGCTGGACGGAGTTTTAGACGAGGAATCCTGGCAGGTAGCTGAAAAAGGTGTTGATTTCTGGCAATATTGGCCGAGCGACTCCATTCGCGCCAAAACAAACACAGAAGTCAGAATTACCTATGATGACAATTTCTTGTATGTAGGAGCTAAACTCTATCACTATGATGGAAATAGATTCATCATCAACTCCTTGAACAGGGATTTTCAAGGACCTGAAATTGACGGCTTTCATGTCAACTTCGACACCTATTATGATAATACGAATGCATTTAACTTTGCGATCAATCCTTCTGGTGCCCAACGGGAAGGAGCCATAGCTGACGGAGGAACTGGTAGAATTGATGTCTCATGGGACAATAAGTGGTTCTCTGAAGTGAAGGTAACTGAAGAATACTGGATTGCAGAAATGGCCATTCCTTTTAAAACACTCCGCTATAAGGAGGGAAGCACCAAATGGGGTTTTAACTCCTTTCGATTAGATGGTGTGGCCAATGAAAGAGTCATCTGGACTTCTATTCCTCAAGGGTTTTCGATGAGTTCATTGGCCCTCGATGGAGAACTTATTTTTGATAAACCGCTGAAGAAACCAGGACCTAATATTTCTATAATCCCTTTCATTGCAGGAGGGTCATCCAAAAATTATGAAGATGGAACACCCCGCGACAATAACTTTGCGGTAGGGGGAGATGCCAAAATAGGTTTAACACCAGGACTCAATTTAGACTTAACAGTAAACCCTGATTTTTCTCAAGTAGAAGTGGATCGGCAGCAAACCAACATTTCTAGGTTTGAACTATTCTTTCCGGAAAAGCGACAATTCTTTCTTGAAAATAATGATCTATTCTCCAACTATGGAGGAGAAACCTCAAGGCCTTTTTTCTCCAGACGAATTGGTATTGCGCAGGACACCGCTACAGGTCAAAATATTCAAAATACCATTCACGCTGGTGTTCGCCTCAGCGGCAAATTGGATAAGAACTGGCGAATAGGGTTATTGAATATGCAGGCCGCACCTGATGATAAAAATGGGCTACCTTCTTTCAACTATGGAATGGCGGTTCTACAAAGAAAAATATTTACCAACTCTACCGTTTCAGCATTTATGGTGAATAAGGAAGCCGCCTTTAATGATACAGAAAAAACGTATGACATTGGATTAGATCATTACAATCGGGTACTGGGCTCTGAATTCAACTACCGATCGATCAATGGGCGATTTAGTACAGTGGCTTATTTTCACCGATCATTTACAGAAGTAGACACACTTAATAAAGAATTTACAACAGGTCTCACAGCTACCTATCTAACAAGAAGATTTAGTCTTACAAGTCAATTCAATGAAGTAGGTGATGACTATACTGCTGAGGTGGGTTTTGTACCACGTCTTAATTTCAAACGATCATTCACTCAAGGCAAACTAAATTTTTATCCTCAGAATAATGGCATTAGCAGCCATGGGGCCACTGTTGAATACGAACACATCTGGAATGATGATCATGCTCGCACTGATCAATTGGCCAGCCTTGGTTACGAAATTAATTTTAGAAACCTTTCCCGAGCTGCAATAAAAGGAACAGTTGACTACACTTTCTTACTGGACGACTTTGATCCTGCCAGAGAGGACAATGGTATCTTTCTCGCAGCAGGCACCAACTATACCTACAAAAGAGCAACCTGGGAATACAGTTCCAATACAAGAAAGACTGTGTTTTATAATTTCAATGGAGCGGTAGGCGAATTCTTTAACGGTAAAATATTCAACCTCAATGGTAACATTAACTATCGCATTAGACCCATTTTTAATTTCTCAGTGGACTATAACTACAATAGGCTAAGAATGCCTGAAGGTTTTAACGATGCGGATTTGTTTCTGGTAGGTCCAAAGTTTGAATTTACTTTCACCAGAAACCTTTTCTTTACTTCCTTGGTACAGTACAACAACCAATTAGACAACATCAACCTGAATGCAAGGTTTCAATGGAGGTACAAGCCGGTCTCCGACTTCTTCCTGGTGTATACAGATAATTACTATACTTCACCTACATTTCTTGGAGTGCGCAACAGAGCAATTGTATTTAAGTTGACCTATTGGCTGAATTTATAAGCGAGAATCACATCGCAGTAACCCTCTATCGCTTATACTTTCCATAAACCGGTTGACCTGGGAAAACATCTTTGACCGTCTTTCCTTCCTTCAACACAAAAACACCATTCACCAATACAAATTGCACCCCCTCAGAAAAGGCCAATCCTTTTTCAAAAGTGGCTTTGTCAACAATCTTATTTGGATCAAAAACGGTAATATCAGCATCTGTACCTACTTGAATCCTTCCTTTAAATCGCATGATGGGTGCTACACCTTCTAATCTTTTAGCAGGCAGCAAGGTCATTTTTTCTATGGCTGCAGGCAGACTAAGTATTTTCTCTTCCCTCACATATTTCCCGAACACCCGGGAGAATGTTCCTGCTGTTCTGGGATGAGCCAATTTTGCATAAGGCATGCCATCCGATGCAATCATGGTATTTATAGAACTAATACCTGACTTGATCCATTCTGGTTTCATCATATGAATGATCACCACTCCTCCTTCTTTTCTGTACTTTATAAATGTTTCTTTGGTCAGCCTTTCTCCTGTGGCCACCCATTGCAATCCGTCATAAGAAATTCCAAACTTATCTTGCCACCCCTCATCAAAGAGAGCAGATTCCAAACTGGTGGATGCTGCCGTATAGGGGTATATCTCGGTAGTAATATCAAACCCTCTCTTCTGGGCAGTGTTGATCATCTCAATGGCCAAATCAATTTCACTCAACGTTACGCTGTTGATATGCACAACATGCAACGGAGCATTAGTCACTACTGCATCAGAAATGGCTTGTTGTACAGCTATGGCTCCTCCCTCACGCACATGAGATATAATAGGAACTTTCTTTTCCCCCGCCAGTTTATAGATTTCAAACACTTCCTCTCTAGTCGCTCCGGGTAAGTAACCCACAGGAATTCCTATTCCAATACCTCCTTCATCCAAAGAAGCACTGATGTACTCCAATAACCTAGCGGTCTGTTCCTTGTTCAAATTCTCATATCCATATTTGCCAATAATACCCCACGTCTTTCCATCTCCTGATTCTCCTTTGGCAAGGGCTGATTTCAATTGAGCTAGTTCTTTGTCATACTTCCCTGTTGCTTTCACCCTCAGCATCGGCCACTCCACGCTGGCACCATAGTTAATGATAGCTTTACCCGTGCGTGTTGCATACCATTCCTTCAAAAATGGTATTCCCCCTTCCAGTTCAAATGCTGAAGTAACACCATCATGGGCCTGATACTCTTGCTCCACATTGGTCATGCCATGTACGTGCAAATCAATAAAGCCGGGAGACACCACCAGTCCCGATACGTCAATGGTTTCTTTTCCTGTTAGTGAATTTGACGAAATCTCTACAATTCGACCATCACGAATTCCAACATTTCTGATGGCATCCAATTTTGTTTCTGGATCTATGACTCTACCACCACTTAATACGATATCAAATTGAGTATTGGTTTGCGCAAATACAGACAAGGTGCTAAACCACAGCACAACCGCGATGACCAGATGGATAGAATTTTTCATAAGCTTATTTTGAAATATTAAGTTAGTGAATACCTGCCTAATAATCGAAATACCTATGACATTGAAGAAATCTACTTATTCAGAATGTAGTAACCATAGGTCTGGTCAATCCGGAGTTCATCGATAACTCCATCTTTTTCGATAAAATGATAAAGTGAGGGGCCGCTGCTCCACGTATTGCCCTCCTTAAAATATAATGGGTAAGGTGCTCTGCTTGAATAGGAATACTGAACCGATATGGTAGAATCATTTTTAGTCACCTCCACATTGAACATACCACTCTTATAAGATCCCATATATTTGGATACATCACCCTCGAATTGTGCCGATTGTCTGACAGGGTTGCCAACAATAAAATTGGTAATTTGTTCAGCTATATCACTGGGACTAACTGGGCCTGTAGTATTCACGAGTACAACAACATTCAAATCTTCATCAGGGTAATAGCAATTCTCAGAAAGGAAGCCATTAATACCACCACCATGTTCTATCATTCGTCTTCCATCAATGTTGGTAATTGTAATTCCTTTGGCATAATGGGTAACCGCACCGTCATTCAATGAGACGGGCGTTAAAAATTCCTTATAACTCTCATCACTTAATATCTTACCATGGTGCAATGCCTGATTCCATTTGATTAAATCCTCAGCGGTTGAGCAAAGGGAGCCTGCAGCGTAAGGCCACGTTTGATCCAGATAGGCAGCATTGACGAGGCCATCCTCTCCTGTATCATAACCATGTGCTTTATTTTTTATGATCTTGCTCTCACTACAGTAGTAAGAGTTACCCATACCGGCTTTGTCAAACAAATTCTTTTTCACAAACTCCTCATAAGCCATCCCACTTACCTTTTCAATGATCAACCCTAACATAAAAAAAGCAGAGTTATTATAATGCAGCATCTCACCAGGTTCAAAATCATAACCTTCTTTTTCCAAAATCCGGAGCAGTGTGTCCCGTTCATGGTGCTGTTGTGAGAAATGCTCAAAGAAAGGTAAGTCTGTATAACTCTTTATGCCTGATGTATGGCTGAGTAATTGCCGAATCGTTACCTTTCTCCCTTTCGTATCATAGGTAATGTATTTTGTCATCTCATCATCCAATGACAGCTTTCCCTCTTCGGCCAATAATAGAATACTAGCACCTGTAAATTGTTTGGTAACCGATCCTATTTCAAATGATGCATTCACCGGCAGCTCGACATTCCATTCCAAATCTGCATAACCATAACTTTTTAACAAAATTTTTTCATTTCCCCGATACACTGCCACTGCCATACCAGCCAGTTTTGCACTGTCCAGATAAGGTTGCACCAGACTATCTACCTGATGTTCCAATTGGGAGGTAGATGGTTTTTCATTCTTGGTACATGATGAAATGAGGCCAATAAGGACTA
The DNA here is from genome assembly GCA_020436125.1 of Cyclobacteriaceae bacterium. Taxonomy (GTDB): domain Bacteria; phylum Bacteroidota; class Bacteroidia; order Cytophagales; family Cyclobacteriaceae; genus ELB16-189. The sequence continues at coordinate 44,840 of JAGQYK010000022.1, forward strand.
AGCCAAGCAGTAATTGTTTCATAAGAGCTAAGTCTAAATAATAGAGGGATTTTGTGCTTATGAAAGTACAGAACTTATTGCAGAATACAATTATGTTGTCGTCACTTTCAAGAGTTCATTTACTCTATCCTTATCCATATTTACAGAGCCTACTTCTAAAAAACACTCCTGTTGCCATTTCTGTGTTTTAATGGCTTGTTGACTGTTGGGGGTATCCCAAGGTGGATAAACCCGTATAGCTCTTTTTCCTTCCTTTTTCTCAGTAGAAATAATTCCTTGACGGATCAGCACAGCGCTGGAGAACACAAACACCCCAAAGTGATTGTCCTTGCGCACGCTCACCATTAAAATATCTACTTTGTCGTCTATTCGGTAAGGTTGGATCGGACCATCACCTTCACGTTTCCAAAACGTAACGAACTGACCTGTTTTGGTGGGTGTAATCTTTGCCTTGCGATACCTTACAGTCAGATCATTCAACTTAAAAAAATGAGCCTCGTACTCAGCACTCTCAGTTTCCTTCTGCGGCAGAGTATACTTGAAGTCGCATGGATCAAAAACGTGGCGCTGAAGTAAAAGTAAGTCAGTGGGATTACCCATAGCGAGCTGTTAACTTAAGAAAACACTGATCAGAATTTTACCAATATTCAAAAATGCTGGAAATCTTTCCATCGCGAAACTCAAATAAGGTCATTTGCGGATCTCCTGCCACTGCTTTACCATTCTTCTTCTCAATGTATTGTCTTTCAATCACCACTCCATTCAGGCCAACAATTCTATTGATGATACGAACATCCATCACACCACCATCATAACCACCATTCTTCTGATTGCGCACATATCCATTATATAAAACTTCACGGGTATACAACCCTCCATATTTTGGATGGGTGTAGGTAAAATCATCTGTAAACAATTTAAATACGTCATCGATATCCTTAACTACAGAGTTAGACTGAAATATCTTAAGATTCAACTTATAATATTGATCTATGATCGCGTTAAGTGAATCTTTATGCTCAACAGTTGCTTCCTGCGCAAAAATCTGTGTGGAATTAATACCGATCGCCATCAGTAGGGTCATCATTACTTTAGTCATAATAAAAAGAGGTTTCATCAATGCAAAACTATGCTGGTTATGTTCAATCCACTATACGTAACGTTACCTTCTTTGTTAAGAAGTTGTTAAAGTATTTTCACTCCTCCTTCCTATTACTCATCAAAATTTCCACCCGCCTGTTCTTACTTCTCCCTTCCTCCGTTTCATTTCCTCCAATTGGTTTAGAACTGCCAAACCCCGCAAAAGATACCTGATCCTCATCAACTCCATGATTGATCAAATACCTCGCTACCTCTTCTGCACGCTTCGTTGACAGCTCTAGGTTGTAACTCTCCCTGCCTACATTATCCGTATGCCCGGACACTCCTGCTTCCAATGTAGGGTTACGTAATAGGAACTGGGCAATTGAATCCAATGCATCGAGTTGGGCTTCTTTGAGTTTATAACTATTGGTCTCAAATAAAAACTCGCTCAGTGTAATCAAACTATCCTGTTTCAAAACAGGAGCAGAAGGAATCGAAACTGGTACTATAACACTATCAACATGTACATCAATACTTTTCAGAACAGTGTCAGGCTTTAATTCCCTATCAGGAGGAGCCACTCTCTTATATTTTTCATACATCCCCTTCTTAGCGTTCTTCCTTGTTTTTTTCTTCAGCTTTTCAAAACTTATGGAGTGCAATACCTTTCTCCGCCCTATCATCTTTCTGCACGGGTAGCTAAAGCACAGTATTTTTTGGAATACATTATGATGTCCTGACCTGGCCAATGCCCATTGGTTGGCCTCAGGCAAATGAGACACTACCTTCGGTGTGTTGGGACTCCCATACTCTCTACCCGTATTCACCGGAACAAAAGGACGCTCCGAGCAAGCGTTGAGCAACGTAATAAGAGTAATAATCAGTAAATTTTTTTTTATAAAATAAAAGCGGCCAGTATGTATGTACGACCTGCTATGGCTACCACTAACGAGTTCAACCTTATTGAATTGCATTTGCTGGCGCCAACCATACACAATTTAGCAATTACTCGTCTTTTAACGATAATCCTACTACGGAAATTGTGACCAGGATAGTAAATT
>JAGQYK010000023.1 GCA_020436125.1 Cyclobacteriaceae bacterium
CCATATCATTCAAAACTGTAATCGATGGTTTGTTTTCAGTAGGTGTACAGCAAGGCTATGCACCCAAGCAACCTATCGCCTTTTCACATAAGGTACATGCCGGGCAATACGAAATTGATTGTAATTACTGTCATACAGGAGCAATGAAAGGCCGTAGTGCCAATATTCCTTCTCCTAATATATGTATGAACTGCCATACTCAGATTCGCAATGGAACAAACACAGGTGAATCTGAAATCGCCAAGATTGTAGCGGCAGTAGAGACTAATCGCCCGATTGAATGGGTACGTATTCATAACTTGCCTGACTTGGCCTATTTCAATCACTCACAGCACGTTAACGTAGCCGGTGTTGAATGCCAAACCTGCCATGGCCCCATTCAAGAAATGGATGTGGTGAAGCAGTATTCTCTGCTTACCATGGGTTGGTGTATTGATTGCCACCGTAAGACTGATGTGAATACTAAAGGCAATGCGTATTATGATAACCTTCTTGAATTGCATAATAATAATGCGATGAAGGTGGAAGACATCGGTGGATTAGAATGTGCAAAGTGTCACTATTAATATAGACTCTATTTTAGGATTAGAATAAGTATGAGCATTACAAAAAAGACATACTGGAAAGGAATACAGCAACTAAAGAACGATCCAGCGTTTGTAAAACATGCAGATAAGGAATTCGTTGATCTTGGCGTTGAGAATGACCCACGTCATACCCGCAGAGATTTCCTTAAAATGATGGGTTTCAGTGTAGCAGCGGCCTCACTGGCTGCCTGTGAAGCGCCTATTCGGAAAGCTATTCCTTTTGTGAATAAGCCTATTGATGCTGATCCAAGCATTCCCAATTATTACGCCTCTACCTATGTGAATGGTGGAGACTATTGTAGCGTAGTTGTAAAAACGCGTGAAGGGCGCCCAATTAAGATAGAAGGTAATAGCCTTTCTAAAGTTAGTAGGGGTGGAACAAATGCCCAGGTGGAAGCATCAGTGATGTCGTTGTATGATAACTACCGCTTGCGCGGACCTAAAAAAGGCAATGACAGCGCAAACTGGGAAGATGTAGACAAAGAAATTACTGCAAAACTTCAGGAAGTAGCAGCTGCCAATGGCCAGATTAGGATTGTAAGCAATACCATCTTAAGTCCGAGTACAAAAGCTGCTATTGAACGATTTAAAGCCAAATATCCAACAGCGAGCCATGTTCAGTACGATCAAGTATCTTACTATGGCATCCTGAAAGGTAATGAAGCTTCTTTTGGAAAAGCATTTATTCCTTCTTACGATTTTGCCAAAGCAAAATTGATAGTGAGTGTAGGTGCTGATTTCCTGGGGACATGGTTGTCACCCATCGAGTTCACTAAACAATATAGTGTCAATCGTAAGATCAGCGAGGACAATAGAAATATGTCCCGCCACTATCAATTTGAAACCAATCTTACTTTAACAGGGGCAAACGCTGACTACCGTACCATGATCAAACCTTCGCAACAAGGTTTAGTGGTAGCGCAGCTTTATAATCTTATTGCCGGAAAGGCAGGGAGCGCTGCTGTTTCAGCGGGAATGGATAAGGTAAATTACCTTGACAAGGCAGCTGAAGAATTGTGGGCTAACCGCGGAAAAGCATTGTTGGTGTGTGGTTCTAATGACAAAGACGTTCAGGTTTTAGTCAATGGAATCAATGCCATGCTTGATAGCTATGGGTCAACCATTTTAGCAGATAAGGCTGTTAATTTCCGTCAGGGAAATGACGAGGCAATGGCGACATTCGTTGCAGATGCAGCCGACAGCAAAATAGGTGCAGTTGTTTTCTATAACTGTAATCCGGTGTACGATCATCCCATGGGCGCTCAGTTAGGAGCTGCTCTTAAAAATATTTCATTGACAGTTTCCACTTCATATACTGAAGATGAAACTGCTTCAATGTCTGCTTACAAGGCTCCAGATCATCATTACCTAGAATCGTGGAACGATTTTGAGCCAAAAGCAAATTCATTTAGTCTTTCGCAGCCTGCTATTACACCAATATTTAAAACGCGTCAGGCTCAAGAAAGCCTTTTGATGTGGGCAGGAGAAAAGGTGGAGTATTTCACTTTTGTTAAAAACAATTGGAAGGACTGGTACTTCAATCAATCGGCTTTAGGTCTTGGGTTCCAGGCTTTCTGGGACAAGTGTTTATATGATGGTGTGCTTGAAGTGGGTGGAGAGTCAGGAGAAAGTCTTTCTTTTGCTGGAGACGTAAATGCTGCTTCATCAGCTATTAGCGCTAATTACAAAGCCAACAATACAGGATTTGAAATAGCCTTGTATGAAAGCTATGGGGTTGGAAATGGTTCACAGGCGAACAATCCACTTTTACAGGAATTGCCTGACCCTATTACAAAAGCGGTATGGGATCACTATGCTACTATTTCTCAAAAAGATGCTGCTGCTCTTGGTGTAAACAATGATGCTGAAGGTAGAACACAGTACCTTAATATAGCGATAGGAGGAAAGTCAGTTAAGCTTCCTGCTCTTGTTCAACCTGGTCAAACCCCAGGAACAATTGGTATAGCCCTTGGTTATGGACGTACCAAAGTGGGTAAAGTAGCAGAAAACCTTGGTCAAAATGTGTACCCATTAGTCGTGATGGCCAATGGCTCACTTAATTATACCATAACATCTGGTGTGACTCCAACTTTGGTCGATGAGCCTTACCAGATTGCTCAAACTCAAATTCACCAGACCTATATGGGGCGCAGCAATGTGATTCAAGAGTCTGTCTTAAGTGAATTCAAGAAAGATCCTGAAGCAGGACGTGAGTTTCCAAAAATCACGAAGTGGGAAGAGAAAGTTGATCCTGGGACTGTAAGTCTATGGAAAGGACATGACTACAACAATCATCATTGGGGAATGTCTATCGACCTGAACTCTTGTACAGGTTGCGGAGCATGTATTGTTGCTTGTAATGTTGAGAACAACGTTGCCCTTGTTGGAAAACAAGAGGTAATCAATCGCAGAGAAATGCATTGGTTGCGCATCGATCGTTACTACAGCAGTGATACAACTGACATTAGCGACTACGCGGCACTTGAACATGCTTCTGAGAATCCTGAGGTAGTATTTCAGCCTATGTTATGTCAGCACTGTAATAACGCACCTTGCGAGACAGTATGTCCAGTAGCTGCGACTACGCATAGCACTGAGGGTTTAAATCAAATGACATATAACCGTTGTATCGGTACAAGGTATTGTGCCAACAACTGTCCTTATAAAGTAAGACGCTTCAACTGGTTTAAATACCATGATAATCAGCAGTTCTACGAATCAAATCCTGCCATGAATACCGATCTTGGTCGTATGGTACTTAACCCTGATGTTACCGTAAGGTCGAGAGGGGTGATGGAGAAATGTTCATTCTGTGTGCAGCGTATTCAGTCGGGTAAGTTAGCTGCGAAGAGAGAGAAGAGAAAAGTGAAAGATGGAGATGTGGTAACTGCTTGTCAGGCATCATGTACATCAGGCGCTATTGTGTTTGGAGATATGAACGATTCAGAAAGCCAAATCAGCAAGTTGTTGCAAATTGCACGCAGCAAGGATAGACCGAACAGCTCTGATAAGCAGATTGGTAATCCGCGTGCCTATAGAGTGTTGGAGGAGATAGGCGTAAAACCTAATATTTTCTACCTCACTAAGATTAAGAACAAAGACGTAACTAACGCATAGTAAATAAACGGATAACGATTTTATGCAAGTAAGCTCATCACTACGCGAATCTCTCATTACCGGTGGCAAAACGGTAGGTGACGTTTCTGAAGATATCTGCCGTCAGGTTGAAGGGAAACCCACTAAACTTTGGTGGATGGCCTTTGGTGTTTCTCTGGTCCTCCTTGGATTTGGAGTATATACCATGTCAATGACCTTGTGGAATGGAATTGGAATGTGGGGCCTTAATAAAACCGTTGGTTGGGCTTGGGATATTACCAACTTTGTTTGGTGGGTGGGTATTGGTCACGCAGGTACGCTGATCTCTGCCATCCTATTATTATTTCGCCAAAAGTGGAGAATGTCAATCAACCGCGCAGCGGAAGCGATGACTATTTTTGCGGTAATTTGTGCCGCTACCTTCCCTCTGATTCACATGGGTCGTTTGTGGTTAGGTTTCTACTGGGCGCTGCCACTTCCTAATGCATTTGGTTCTTTGTGGGTAAACTTTAACTCACCATTGCTTTGGGACGTATTTGCGATCTCAACTTATTTCACCGTATCACTCGTATTCTGGTACATTGGTCTTATCCCTGATTTTGCTGTGATCCGTGATCGTGCAGTTAGAATGGGAAATAATACAAGGGCGATTATCTACAATGCGCTAAGCTTTGGCTGGCAAGGTGGTGCAAAAACCTGGATGCGCTACGAGTCTGTAGCCTTGATTCTTGCAGGTCTTTCTACTCCACTTGTACTTTCTGTACATACTATTGTATCTATGGACTTTGCTACCTCGGTAGTCCCTGGATGGCATACAACGATATTTCCGCCTTACTTTGTGGCTGGTGCGATCTTCTCGGGATTCGCTATGGTACTTACGCTGTTGCTGATTACCAGAAAGTTATTCAGACTTGAAGACTACATTACTATCTATCACGTGGAATTGATGAACATCATCATCATTGTAACAGGTTCTATTGTAGGTATTGCTTACATCACTGAGTTCTTTATAGCATGGTATGGCCAAGTGCCAGCTGAACAATATGCTTTTATTAATAGAGCAACTGGACCTTATTGGTGGGCATATTGGTCAATGATGACGTGTAATGTTATTTCACCTCAACTTTTCTGGTTTAAGAAAATAAGAACCAGTCTGGTAGCCACTTTTGTATTGTCAATTATTGTCAATATTGGAATGTGGTTTGAGCGATTTGTTATCATAGTTACTTCGTTACACAGGGATTACCTTCCTTCAAGCTGGTCAATGTTTTATCCAACCATGTATGATGTAGGAGAGTATGTGTTAACATTCGGATTCTTCTTTGCAGCATTCCTTTTGTTTGCCAAGTTCTTCCCGGTGATCAATATGGCGGAGGTAAAGAGTATTATTAAGTCATCGTCAGAAAAAAAGCATTAATCAATCATGGAAAGCAATAAGAATTTTGTGTTAGGTGTGTTTGATGATGAAGAGGTTCTTCTTCATGCCGTGGAGAAAGTAAGGGATAAGGGTGTAAAGATCCATGAGGTCTACTCTCCGTTTCCTGTGCATGGTTTGGATGAGGCACTTGGCTATAAAAAAACACGCCTACCCATCGCAGCATTTATTTTTGGAATGACAGGGACAAGTCTTGCATTGATTATGCAGATATGGATGTTGGGATATGACTGGCCGATGATCATTGGAGGAAAGAATTTTGCTTCGCTACCTCCATTTATCCCTGTAACCTTTGAATTAACGGTGTTGCTTTCTGCCCTTGGTATGGTTGCGACATTTATGATTGTAAGCGATATGAAGCCTTACAGATGGCCGCAACAGTTTGATTTGAGAAGTACAGACGATAAACACATTATGGCTATTGATTTGGCCACCAATAAAATAGCAAAGGATGACATCGGAGCTATTTTGAAGGAAAGTGGAGCTCAGGAAGTTAACGATAAGAATTTTTAAAAGCGGATGCGAAATATGCAACTATTAAAAACAGTTTTGATCGCGATAGCAGGCGCAGCTTTAATGGCTGGATGTAAAGCGGGTGGAGATAATCCTGGGCGTGAATATGCCCCCAATATGTATCACTCAGTCGCATACGAACCCCTTACACAGATAACTGACGAAAGCGCAGGAACCTGGGTAAACGCTCTGAACAATGGAAGAGGTGAGTACTTTAATTCTAATAAGTACAATCCCAACAGGATGAATATGAGGGCCCCGGCACCTTATACGGTAAAGAGAAATAAGAATGGGTGGCTGCCATACAGAATCGGAAAAGATAGCCTTGAGTATGCCGCTACAATAAAGAGCCCATTGGATAGCACAGCCGCTATCATTGCAGAGGGTAAAGCCTTATATACAATTTATTGCAACCATTGTCATGGTGCCAAGGGTGAGGGAGATGGAAAAGTGGCGACAGGCGTAACTGTAGATGGTGTGGATAAAGGCCTTGTTGGTGGTGTTGCCAATCTTAAGGGTGACGCTTATGTGAATATAACTGAAGGCCATATTTTCCATGTTATTACTTGGGGGAGAAATCTAATGCAACCGCATGGATCTCAGATTGAACCTGAAGACCGTTGGAAGATTGCCAAATACGTAAAGACTTTACAAAAGAAGTAATAAGGAGTTTCAAATTTTTGAAAGAAAATAAATGGTAGCCGAAGAGAATTACGAATTCAAACCCGAAGCAAAAAAGAAAATTGCTATAGTTGGTGCTGTTGGGATTGTGCTTTTTATACTTGGGGTATTCATGGCCATGAGTTCAGGATCTGGTCATGGGGAGGAACACGCCTCTGCACAAGTATTAGACAACCTGGTAGCGAGCACTGAACAGGCTGCAGCAGCAGAAGGCCACGAAGCCGTTGCAGAAGAGCATCATGGCAGCCCGGTATGGTTGAAGAGAGTGTATACTTCATTATGGCAAAACAATGTTTTCTTCGCAGGACTGGGTATCATTGGTTTGTTCTTTGTAGCCATTCAATATGCAGCTCAGGCGGGTTGGTCGGTTCCTGTAAAGAGAATTGCACTAGCCATGGGGCATTGGATTCCGATATCAGGAATCCTCATGTTAGTACTGTGGTTTATCGTTAAGGCTGATGTTTTTCACTGGACGCATCATGATTTATATGTTGAAGGAGAAGGATTTGACGCCATTATAAACGGCAAGAGTGCATACTTCTTCTGGCCTTTAGACGCAGGCGGATTTCCATTGTTCTATGTGTTGAGATTGGTAGTTTTCTTTGCCCTATGGTATATGTTCTTCATCTGGATCAAAAGAGAGATGCTGGCTGAAGATATTAATGGAGGAACTGCTCATTGGACAAAAGCACGTTCATTGTCTGCAGTATTTTTGGTAATATTTGCGGTGACATCGTCTATAGCTGCTTGGGATTGGGTGATGAGTATTGATACACACTGGTTCAGCACGATGATGGGATGGTATGTATTTGCAAGCTGGTGGGTAACTGGCCTGGCGTTTATTACTGTGGTTGCTGCTTATCTAAAAGATGCTGGGTACTTAAAATTATTGAATGCCAATCACCTGCATGACTTAGGTAAATTTGTGTTTGCATTTAGTATTTTCTGGACGTACATCTGGTTCAGCCAGTTCTTGCTGATCTACTATGCTAATATTCCTGAAGAGACAGTTTATTTTGTTACAAGAATCAATAACAGCCCTTACGGTTGGATATTTTATACCAACATCATCTTAAACTTTGTACTTCCGTTCTTGTTATTAATGACAAGAGATGCAAAGCGTCATTTATCTATGTTAAAGGTAGTTTGTCCGATTGTTATTGTAGGTCACTGGTTTGATTTTTATAATATGGTTACACCTGGTGTAATGCAACACGATGGAGCTTTAGGCTTTGTTGAGATTGGATTGGCAATGGTGTTCATGGCAGCGTTCTTATTTGTAACCTTAAATGCTTTATCTAAGGCACCTCTGGTTGCAAAGAATCACCCTATGATGGGGGAGGCTTTGAACCACCACATTTAATGATGGAGAAAAGATATTTAATGAAATTGCTTAATAAAATAGTATGATGAGTCTGATTATTGGTTTGGGCGTAGTACTTGTCCTGTTCATACTTTACATGATTTTCAGAATTGGGAATCTGGTGGGGCTTGTGAAAGGTTCAAAGGAAGGAGAACACGCTGGGAATGATATGCATGGATATCTTTTTATGGTCTTCATGGTGTTGGGATTAGGTCTGTTTGGCTGGTATTCTTATACTCACTTTGATAGTTATGTGCTTCCTGTAGCGTCAGAACATGGCGCCATTACTGATGGTTTGTTTTGGGTAACCATGTGGATTACCATTATTGCTTTTGGATTGATTTCCATTGTAATGTTTTGGTTTACCTACAAATACAGATATAACGCTAATCGAAGAGCAACTTTCTATCCGGATAGCCACAAGCTAGAGATTATCTGGACCGTAATTCCTGCGATTGTATTGGCATTATTGATTTTTAGAGGATTGAGAGTATGGAATGATATTACAAGTCCTGCTTCTGAAGATGCAGAGATAGTTGAACTTATCGGACAACAATTTGCATGGACCGCCAGATATCCAGGAGTAAAAGATAAGCAGTTGGGAGAAGTAAACTATAAGCTGATTGACGCAGTTAATGAGTTTGGACTAGATCTAACTGACAAAAATTCATTTGATGATTTTAAATCACTTGAACTTCACCTCCCGAAAGGAAAAGAGGTTCTTTTGAAAATAAGGGCAAAGGACGTTTTGCATAGCGTTTTTCTTCCTCATTTTAGAGTAAAAATGGATGCCGTTCCTGGTATGTATACGAATTTTAAATTTGTAGCTACCAAGTCTACTCAAGATATGAGGAATGAGACCGGTAATCCTGACTTTAACTATGAAATGGCCTGTACTGAGATATGTGGGAAAGGTCACTTCTCTATGCGCTTCTTAGTAGTAGTAGACGAGCCAGAGGATTACGAAAAATGGAAAGCAGCTCAGGAACCATGGTTGAAACAAAACCCTGAATATCTGACTAAAGTACCTTCAGCATTGAGGGAGGTAGCAATGATTAAATCGGGGATTCCCGTTGAGAGTGAAGCTGGCGTAAGTGCCACCACGCAAACTGTATCAATTAGCAATTAAAGACATCTCATAGAATGGCAACAGTAGATTTACACACGCAGGCAGATGTTCATCACCATGACGATCATGATCATGAGCACGGTCATGGTAATTTCTGGACAAATTATATCTTTAGCCAGGATCATAAAGTTATTGCAAAGCAATTTCTGATAACGGGTATGTTCTGGGCCTTGATAGGAGGTACTATGTCTGTACTTTTCCGTCTCCAGTTGGGCTTCCCTGACGCTGACCTTACTTGGTTGAAACCTTTGTTAGGGGAATGGATAACTCCACAAGGTAAAATTGATACTGAATTCTATTTGGCATTGGTAACGATGCATGGTACCATCATGGTATTCTTTGTGTTGACCGCTGGTCTTAGTGGAACCTTCAGTAACTTCTTAATACCATTACAGATTGGAGCCCGTGATATGGCTTCAGGATTTATGAATATGTTGTCTTACTGGTTCTTTTTTCTTTCCGGTGTCATCATGTTTATTTCAATTTTCCTATCAACAGGACCTGCCAGTGGAGGATGGACCATTTATCCGCCTTTAAGTGCACTGCCTCAAGCCATGTCTGGATCGGGTCTAGGTATGACATTGTGGTTAGTAGCCATGGCCCTCTTTATTGTTAGTTCATTGCTTGGTGGTATTAATTACATCACCACCATTATTAATATGCGTACGAATGGTATGTCCTTTTCTAGGCTGCCGCTTACTATTTGGGCATTCTTTTTCACAGCAATTATAGGATTACTTTCTTTTCCAGTACTTTTTGCAGCGGCCTTGCTATTGATTTTTGACCGCAGCATGGGTACTAGCTTCTACCTATCTGATATTTATATTAATGGAGAAGCCTTACCTAATCAGGGAGGAAGTCCAATTTTATTCCAACACTTATTCTGGTTCTTAGGCCATCCTGAAGTATATATTGTGATTTTACCTTCGTTGGGTATTACTTCAGAAATTATTGCTACCAATTCACGGAAGCCTATCTTTGGATATAAGGCGATGGTGGGTTCGATTTTATTCATCACCATTCTTTCGTTTGTAGTATGGGCACACCACATGTTCGTAACCGGTATGAACCCATTCTTAGGTTCAATCTTTACGTTGCTTACATTGATTATCGCTGTACCATCCGCAGTTAAGATATTTAATTACGTGACGACATTGTGGAAAGGTAATATCATCTTTACACCGGCCATGTTGTTCTCGATCGGATTGGTTTCTTTCTTCCTTTCAGGTGGTATCACTGGTATATTCCTTGGTAACTCTGCTGTAGATATTCAATTGCATGATACTTATTTTGTAGTGGCTCACTTTCACCTTGTAATGGGTGCGGCATCCTTCTTTGGTATGTTGGCTGGTGTTTATCATTGGTTCCCTAAAATGTTTGGAAGGATGATGGATGACAGGCTCGGTAAGATTCACTTCTGGTTTTCATTTGTAGGTGTATACTTGGTGTTCTTCCCTATGCATTATATTGGTATAGCTGGTTTCCCACGTAGGTATTACTCTTGGACAAACTTTGAAACCTTTAATTCATTTGCAGATTTGAATATGTTAGTAAGTGTGGCGGCAATTCTTACACTGGCTGCACAGTTTATCTTCTTGTTCAATTTCTTTTATAGCATGTTTAGAGGAAAAGCTGCTCCAGCCAATCCTTGGAAGTCCAATGCGTTGGAGTGGACTACCCCTCGTAACCCTGGTCATGGCAACTGGGTAGGAGAAATACCTACAGTATATCGCTGGCCTTACGACTATAGCAAGCCAGGAGCGAAAGACGATTACATTCCTCAGACGGTACCTTACTCGGAAACACCAGAGTCTAATCTGCCGCATGAGAATGATCTGATAAAACTGGAGATGGAAGATAAAAATGCCATCGTGGTTGACGACAAAAAGCACTAACAGTATTAAATTAAGTAATTGACTAAAACAGCAATCAGGGGATTTTATAAGTTATGCTTATCTACCCTGATTGCTGTTTATTTTTTAATTCTAGTGGGTGGGATTGTGAGGAGCACCGGCTCTGGAATGGGCTGCCCTGACTGGCCTACTTGCTTTGGTCAATGGGTTCCTCCAACATCTGCCGAACAATTACCTGCCGATTACAAGGAGGTTTACTCCGAATACAGACACAATAAAAACGTAAAGTTTGCCAGGTACCTTTCCCTGATAGGGATGGATAGAACGGCCCATCAATTGCTTAATGATGAGGACATTAGAGAGGAGGCGGATTTTAATGCAGCTAAAACATGGGTGGAGTATGTGAATAGGCTGGTAGGTGTAACTATTGGATTGTTCATTATTGCTTTATTCTGGAGGTCAATTCAACTTAGACAAAGCCATCCTAGAATTTTCATTCTTTCACTTGTTACATTACTGGCTGTTATTTTTCAAGGATGGTTTGGGTCGATTGTAGTCTCTACCAACCTCACTACCTGGACAATTACCATTCACATGTTTCTAGCATTGGTCATTGTTGCAATCCTTTTCTATTTATTGGATTTGAGTAAACCGGATGATAAAAGTACACTGATAGAAGGTACAACTAGGCTAAAATGGATACTGATAGCTTGTATGGTTACTCTTTTCATACAAATATTTTTAGGGACAAAAGTCAGAGAATTAATTGATCAGATTGCCTCTGCACTTATCCCAAGAAGTCGCTGGATTGAGGAGGTGGGAGACTCGTTTATAATACATCGCTCGTTTTCTTGGTTGGTGGTGATTTTACACCTCTTATTATTATACCTTTTAAGGAAAACTAGAGGGAATAAAGCTTTACCACTATCCTTAATAATTTTAATTTTGGGAACATTATTGACAGGCACAGGAATGGCCTACTTTGGAGTGCCACCCTTTCTGCAACCTATTCATTTGGTGCTGGCTACCATTACTTTTGGGCTTCAGCTTCATATGTATTTTAACCTAAACACTGACGGAAAATTAGTGTTTGATAAAGTAGAATGATTACAGGACAAGCACATGAGTTGACGCGTTTTTCCTTGGCGATGGCCAAGGTGAGGTCATTTATCGAATTGTTGAAAGTAAGGCTTTCTTTATTGGTCGCGTTTTCATGTGCGTTTGGGTATGGATTGGCTTCTCGAGGAGATATCAATTGGGGAATTTTGCTCATGGTAACCTTGGGAGGGTTTCTGCTTTCTGGCGCTTCTGTATGCATTAATCAGATTTTGGAAAAGGATCTGGATAAGCTGATGAATCGAACCATGCAGCGGCCGCTTCCTACTGGTAGAGTGACACCTTATGAGGCCACTTTATTTGCCATACTGTGCATGCTGCTCAGTGTTTGGATTCTTTGGATATATACCAATCCGTTCACCGTTCTCCTTTCTTTAGTCTCTATGGTGTTGTACAGTTTTGTTTATACACCTCTTAAGAGAGTTGGCCCTATAGCAGTTTTTGTTGGCGCTATACCCGGGGCTTTGCCACCACTATTAGGATGGATTGCTGCTACCGGACAAATAACCCATGAGGCGCTGATCATTTTTGGGATTCAATTCATCTGGCAATTTCCTCACTTTTGGGCCATTGCTTGGGTGGCTGATGATGATTATCAAAAAGCGGGCTTTAAATTATTACCGTCAAAAGATGGTAAGAATATTAACACCGCCATTCAGATCATGGTGTATACTATGTTTTTAATACCCCTTGGTCTGCTTCCAGCTGTGTTTGGAATTACAGGAATATATTCGGCCATGGTGGCCACGGTATGTGGAGTAGCTTTTTTTGCGCAAACATTTGCTTTGATGAAAACAGGAAGTCGTCAATCGGCATTGCGCATTATGTTCGGTTCCTTCTTGTATTTACCTATTGTTCAGATCGCGTATTTGTTGGATAAAGTGAGTTAGATATGACAACAGAATTTAAAATTGTAGAAGAGCCAAAGAAACAGTTGGCAATGCATCCAAAGAAATTTGCGATGTGGCTTTTTGTTGCAAGTGTAGGAATGCTATTCGCGTCCCTCACCTCAGCATATATTGTACGTCAGGCCGAAGGCAACTGGCTATATTTTGATTTGCCAGCCACACTGTATTGGACTACAGCGGTTATTGTATTAAGCAGTGTTACGATGCAGATGGCTTATTGGGCGGCTAAAAAAGACCTGTTGGATAGAGTTAAAGTATTGGTTTCCATCACCATGGGCTTTGGACTGGTATTTTTGGTAGGTCAGTGGATGGCATGGTTGGATTTGATCGATAATAACATCCACCTTATTGGCAATCCTTCAGGATCATTCTTGTACATTATCACAGGTCTTCACGGACTCCATATTATCAGTGCGCTGGTTTATCTGGTGATTGTGCTGGTGTCCGCATATCGCTTTAAAATCCACTCCAGGAGCCTTGCACAGATAGAAATGTGCACCACTTATTGGCATTTTTTGGGTGGACTTTGGCTATATTTGTTCATCTTTCTATTATTGAATCGATAATCTAAAATTGACTATGGCACATACTTCAGCCACCACGGTATCACCAGGAAGAAGCGTTTGGGACGGAGGGGTTTCACCTATGGGTGCAAGCTACGGAAAACTCATGATGTGGTTTTTCTTGCTCTCAGATGCATTCACTTTTTCGGCTTTGCTGATTACTTACGGACTGGTTCGCTCAGCACATGACGCATATACTGGTACAGTAGAGGCATTTACATTCTCACCTGAATATTGGCCAATACCTGAGAAGGTATTCGAGGCAGTGCCTTTTTTACATGGTATAGAATTGCCACTTGTTTTTGTCGGTATTATGACCTTCATCCTGATCATGAGTAGTGTGACTATGGTACTTGCTGTAGAAGCAGGACATAGAATGGATAAGAAAGCTGTTGAGAAATGGATGCTGTGGACATTGTTGGGAGGTATTACATTTTTGGCCTGTCAGGCATGGGAATGGACTCACTTTATCGTGGGTACGGATACACCTACATTAGTTAAAGATTTTGTAAACGGTGCGTGGGTGACCAAAGAGGTGACGGGTGCCAGCCTGAGCATTAATCAATATGGGCCATCAGATTTTGCCGGATTCTTCTTCTTCATTACTGGCTTTCACGGCTTCCACGTTTTTAGTGGGGTAATGTTTAACTTTTTGATTTACTACAACACGTTTACGGGTGTATATGAGAGGAGAGGCCATTACGAGATGGTGGAGAAAGTGGGTCTTTACTGGCACTTTGTAGATTTGGTTTGGGTGTTTGTATTCACCTTCTTTTACCTTGTTTAATAATTAATTTGCGATAACATGTCTCATACTCAAGAACCTCAAGTAACAGTACTTCCTCCAGATAAAGAGAAGATTAAAAAACTGTGGACCGTAGCTGGAATTCTGGGTGCCATTACAGCGCTTGAATTTTTGATAGCATTCACCATGCCTCATGGTACACTAAAGACAGCCATATTTGTAGGAATGACAATTGTAAAGGCAGCCTATATTGTAGGTGAGTTTATGCACCTAAAGTATGAGGCAAAGGTATTGCTATGGTCTATTCTTATTCCTATGGTATTTATTGTTTGGATGCTAGTGGCATTTGTTTACGAAGGAATGAAGTTCTCTGAAATAAACTTTTGAGTTATTTGAAATTCACAGAGAAGGCTAAGGTGAATAACTTTAGCCTTCTTTTTTTGTTCTAATTTTAATTATGATGCGTAAAGGCTTGTTCTTGTTTTTGGCGTTGCTACTTCCTGTACTGATTTTCTTGTTTTTGCATTTTTTTGGAAAAAACGAATTTGTAGTACCTGTTTTATATCAAACTGCTGCAGAGTTGCCCACCAACTGTGAGTTAGATGTTGATCTGCCTTACATCGTAAAGTCGGATAAAGTGAATGTAACTGACGGTGCAGTTGTACTATTTGCTTCTGGGCTATCCAACGAAATAATGGAGGATGCCTTATTTCAGTTGAACAGACTTAAAGATGAATTTGGTGACCAAGCGCCTACCGTAATTGTGCTGAAGAAAAGTGATGATGAATTACTTCAGGTGGAAAATGAAATAGTATTGAATGCTGCTGATTATGAGCACGAGCAGCAATGCGTTTTTTTAACAAAATCCAATAGGATTGTATTGATTGATGCGGAAACCCATATTAGAGGATTGTACGCTGATGCTAGTTTAAAGGAAATTGACCGGTTGCTTCTTGAGTTGAAAATAATATTTAAGCAGTATTAAAAATGAGTGAAGCTAAAGAACCCCATAAGAAATTAATCATTACTTTGTCGCTAGCCATTCCTTTGGTTGTGGCGTTGTTATTTGGGGTAAAAATTGATGGATATGACTTCTCCTTTCTCCCCCGGATTTATGCTTCTATCAACGGTGTTACAGCCATGCTATTACTTGCCGCACTGTGGGCGGTAAAAAATAGGAAACTAGCGCTCCATGAAACCCTAATGAAAACTTGTCTGGGCTTGTCCGCAGCCTTTCTTGCAATGTATGTCGCGTATCATATGACTTCTGAGTCGACAACATATGGTGGCGCAGGCGCGATAAAATATTTTTATTATTTTATCCTTATTACGCACATTTTATTATCGATCGCTGTTGTACCTATGGTATTGTTTACATTAAGTAGGGCTTTGGCTGGTAATTTTGAAAAGCATAGGGCTTTGGCTAGATTTACATTTCCAATCTGGCTCTATGTGGCAATAACCGGAGTAATCGTCTACCTAATGATAAGTCCTTATTATCAATAGAAAATGAAAACGCTAATTGCTTTAGTTGCATTTCTTTTTTTGAACATTACAGGTGTGTACGCGCAATGTGCTATGTGCAGGGCTACGCTCGAAAATAATGTGAGTAATGGAGATCCGGGGATAGCTGCCGGCATCAATATTGGAATTATGTATTTGTTTTTTGCCCCTTATGTGGCAGTAGGGGCTGTAGCCTTTTTTTGGTATAAAACCACAAAGTCTAATGCACGTAAAGAGCTGGAAAGGCGCCCTGTACTCAGGTAAATGCCCAAAATGCCGTAAAGGAAATATTTTCAAAACTTCCCTATTTGATTTATCGGGTTTTTGGAAGATGAACTCTCATTGTACAGTATGTGGAGTTACATTTGAGCCGGAGCCTGGGTTTTACTTTGGGGCAATGTTTGTTAGCTATGCACTAAGCGTGGCTTTATTTGCCACAATTGGTGTTGCACTTTATGTATTGGGCAACCCTGCTGATTGGGTCTATTTGACAGCAATAATAGTTGGGGCAATTCTGTTTACTCCATTTTCATTTCGATACTCCCGGATTCTATTTTTGTACTTCTTCGGAGGTATTCGCTACGACCCCACAGCTGGATAAGCAAACTCCCTTCGTTTTCGTTAATTTTATTGATTACCTATAATCAATGAAGTTCAACAGATCAATATTTTTCTTTATTCCCGGGCTGGTTCTGATCACTATTGGCTTCCTGATAAATGAAGTTTCAGGCAGCGATGAATCTGAAATTCTTAACCAGATTACCAAACGACTCACCGAGGAAGTAAGTGAAATAGATAAGGAGGCAGCCACCTTGCTTTCTATGGATACCATTGACCTGGCTCAGGCAAATCATTCTTTTTTTCTGATGGATAGTATCAATGTTCTGGATTGGAATAAGAATGAATTTTTGCCGGATATTCATACTGTTCAGGGCGACTTTTCTGTTCGTTTGCTTCAATGGCCCAGAGGGATATTTCTGCTCAGAAAATGGGCAGTAGGAGAAGGTAAATTTTTGCTTGGTGTATTGCCATTGCAAAACAGATATAAAATCAATAACAGGTATCTCATCTCCGGGTGGGATAAGGAAATATTTCTTTCTCACGACATTGTACTTAGTGATCCCTCTGGATCAGGTCAGCCATTTGCTGTAGATAATAAGGAGGTTTTTAAGTTCAAGCTTGCTGACTCAGCTCAAGTGATGGCCGGAGTCAATGGCAATGTGTTATGGATAGTTTTTTTAGGCCTTCTTTTTTTAGTAGTAGGTGTTTATCAGATTGTAATATCACTGCAAGCCAGGGGTAGATTTGGAGCTTCCTTCCTGGTTATGCTCCTATTTTTTGTTGGCGGCCGCTCATTGATGTTGGTGCTTTTTTCGTCACCCGATATTCCGCTTTTTGATCCGGCTTATTTTGCCTCTTCTAGCTTCAACCGGTCGTTAGGTGATTTGCTTTTAAATACAATTTGTATTGCAATACCTATTGTGTACTTGTTTTTCAATTATCACAAAATGAAAGTTGTCAAACGGGTTATGAGGCTCGGACATGCCAAGAGGTACATAGCTACTCTTGTCCTTTTACTTCTGTGCTACTTCTCTATTTTGCTTCCTTATTTGTTCATTGAAACCATTTTTCATAACTCCTCCATTGCTTTAGACATTACCCAGACGCTGTCATTTAATATAGTCCGAGTTTTCTCATTCCTTTCTGTGGTAATCGGGTTTATATGTGGCTTTATGTTGGTGCATATATTCGTACGGATGGTGTTGGGTCTGACAGGAAAAAATAGGGCTAACTTTTATCTTCTGGTTGGTCTTACTTTTCTCATCTTTTTTACCTTCTCGTTGATAACGCAACGAGACTACTGGATACCCCTTTTGGTTTCGACTGTGTATTTAATTGTGGTCTGCGAAATGAAGCTTCCCAGGAACCTTATTCGTACTTCCTATGCTTCCTTCATTTACATTTTTGTTGCCATTATTACCTTTTCTTTGTTGGGCTCACTGTCGATTAAAAAATTTGTACTGGAGGAAAAAGTCAATGCACAGTTTAGGTTTGCTAATGCATT
Source organism: Cyclobacteriaceae bacterium (assembly GCA_020436125.1). Taxonomy (GTDB): domain Bacteria; phylum Bacteroidota; class Bacteroidia; order Cytophagales; family Cyclobacteriaceae; genus ELB16-189. Next base: position 17,558 of record JAGQYK010000023.1, read on the forward strand.
TCTTACCGACAGAGACTATCTCGGAGAGTATTTGTTAGGAGAGAGTGTTCAGCGTATTTCTTCTGATCCTTTTGTGCAAACACGCTTAGGTAGTCCTTTTTTGAGTAAAGCTGTAGTGCGACAAAAGGTAAAGCAAGTTTATCTGAATGCCTATTTCGACAGGTATGATATTCAGATTCATTTGTTTAACTCAACTGGAAGTTCTTATGATAACTCTACTGCTTTAAACTTTACGGATCTAATTACAAAATTTCAGCAGGAGGCAAGTAAAACCAATTACGAAGGAGTTTTCTTTCTAAAGAATGCAACTCCCGAATCAACCAAAAGATACCTGGTGGTTATTCCTATTAGCCGTTTTAGTATGGTGACAGGCTACGTGGTTTTGGATCTCTCTTTGAAAAGGGTCATTCCAAGGAATTTATTTCCTGAGCTGCTCTTGGATGACCGCTTTATACAATACTTTAAGAATCGTGACTTTAGCTATGCTTTTTATTCTGGTAATCAGATCACCAGTAGCTTTGGGGACTTTAATTTCGAAAAGAACTTTCCTGTTGATCAACTCACTAATCCGGAACTTCTAGAGAAAGGGGTCATTGAAAATAATTTTATTCATGTAGGGGTAGTGGATGATGAGGATGAAATAACTATAGTTTCATCACCCGCTTATTCCAACTTTTATGTTGTCACTAATTTTTCTTTTCTTTTTATAATAGGGCTCTTTATCATTTTGATTGGCCTTTTGGTTTATGGGGCTAAAACCTTTTTTCAGCGAAGAGAGCTCAATTACTCTGCAAGAATTCAATTGTATGTGTATCTCGCCTTTGTGCTTCCACTGCTTATGGTTAGTGCCACCACATTGGGATTAATTAATAATTCAGCAGAAACTCAACTGAAAGAGGAGTATAAGGAGAAGTCAAAAACCATTGGAGAACGCTTTACACCTTTACTTGACCAATACAAGAAAGATAGTCTTGCATCGCTTAATGATCTTGAGAACCAACTCATTGATCTCGCCAAATTAGCGAACGTGGATGCCACTGTATTTTTGCCTTCTGGTAAACTATTGGCATCCAGTCAACCTTTAATTTATGAAGATAGAATACTGCCATCTTTGGTCAACAGAGAAGCTATGGAAGCTATTGTATATGGGGCTGAGCAGTCTTTCGTTAACAATGAACAAATAGGAGCGCTACGCTACAATAGCTCTTATTATGCCATGCGGTCACCAGACACTGGTCATTTATTGGGTATATTAAGTCTTCCATTTTTTGAATCGGCCTACTCGTTAGAAAAAACACAGATCAGAGTGATGGCCAATATTATTACGATCTTTTGTATTGTATTTATACTTTTTTCGTTTTTGTCATTTTTTGCAATGCGTTGGCTCACCTTTCCTTTGGAATTTATCACGAGGACGCTGCGGAGTACTAGCCTAACTGCATCCAATAAACCTTTGGAATGGAAATCAAATGATGAGATTGGGCTGATGGTGAACGAGTACAATAAGATGGTGGAGAATCTTGAACAAAGTAAAATTGAAATTTCAAGAATACAGAAGGAGTCGGCATGGAGGGAGATAGCCAAGCAGGTAGCGCATGAGGTTAAGAATCCGCTTACGCCTATGAAACTCACGCTTCAGCAAATGGAAAGATCGTTATTGACAACCGGCCTTTCAGAGGAGAAAACGAAAAAATCTATCCATACGCTGCTACAGCAGGTAGAGATACTCAATGACATTGCAGCATCTTTTAGTGCCTTTGCCAGAATGCCAGCGCCCATACTTCAGCGAGTAGATATTTCTTTATTAGTGAAACGTGTGGTTCATTTGCATGCCGACTACAAGGAGGGGGAGATTACACTGTCCATTCCGGATCAGCCCATTTATGTGATGGGAGATGATCAGCTTTTAAGTAGAGTATTTTCAAATATTATTTTGAATGCTTTGCAGTCTCGAATGGATGACAAACTGATTCATGTTCTTGTGTCTGTAAAAGCTTTACGAGATACTTGTATAGTAAGTTTTAAAGATAATGGAGCCGGGATTGATCAGGAGTTGGGAGAAAAAGTTTTTTTACCACACTTCAGTACCAAAAAATCAGGATCAGGGTTAGGCTTAGCTATAGCCAAGCAAGGGATTGAGCAAAGCGGAGGGACAATCAGGTTTGAAACAAGTCCGGGAGAGGGTACTACCTTCCATATCGAACTGCCCAGAGTAGATTAAGGTTATTTCTTTTTTAAACTTTGCATTACCTTATTGGTAAATACAAAATTGTCCAGCTCTTCTACACCTGAGTGTGTTATTTCTTCTTTTGACCCTTCCCATAATTTCTGTCCTTGAAACAAGAATAGAATTTTTTCACCAATACCCATTACTGAATTCATATCGTGTGTAACCACTACAGTAGTAATATCGAATTCGTCAGTGATTTCTTTGATCAATTCATCAATTAGAATTGAAGTTTGGGGATCAAGGCCGGAATTGGGTTCATCACAAAAGAGATAATTGGGGTTGTTGACAATAGCTCTGGCAATGCCCACTCTCTTTTTCATGCCTCCGGAGATTTCAGAAGGCATTTTGCTATTTACATTTTCCAACCCAACTCTCTTTAGACAAAAATTTACGCGGTCTTCCTTTTCTGTTGGAGACATTTTTGTGAGTATGTTGAGCGGAAACATCACATTTTGTTCTACGGATTTAGAATCAAAAAGAGCTCCACCCTGAAATAGCATTCCAATCTCTCTGCGCACCTCAGCTTTCATTTCTTTATCGGCATCGGTAAAATTTCGCCCATCATAAAAGACGGTTCCGGTGTCAGGATGGATTAATCCAACAATGCATTTTAGCAAGACGCTTTTTCCAGTTCCACTGGCTCCAATGATGAGATTGGTTTTTCCCTTTTCGAAGGTGCCGCTAATGTTCTGAATAACCTTTTTGTCCTCGAATGACTTTGATATGTTTTGAATCTCGATCATAAAAGTAATTGTGCCAGTAAGTAATCTCCTATGAGTACTGCCATTACACTGGTGGTTACCGCTTCTGTACTGGCTACGCCTACTTCAAAGGCCCCTCCTTTGGTATAATATCCCTTAAAGCAGGAAATGCTGGAAATTAAAAACCCAAACACGAGTGATTTAATTAGTGCGAAGGTCACCGTGTATTCGTTGAAAACATAACGAAGGCCATAAACATAATCTGTAGGACTGATTATCCCTGTTAATGTTCCTACCAGGTAGCCTCCCGCTAATGCGCAGGCGCCAGAAAGGATGACAAGCATCGGATACATCATGATGGATGCAATTATTTTAGGTAGTACCAAATAAGAGGTGGAGTTAATACCCATTACTTCAAGAGCATCAATTTGTTCTGTAATTCTCATGGTGCCTAAGTTACCTGACATACTACTACCCACCTTTCCTGCATAGATGAGGGCCATGATGGTTGGCGCCAGTTCAAGTATGGTCATTTCTCTTACTACATTGGAGATAATATAATTGGGAACGAGTGGACTCACCAGGTTGTAGGCAGTTTGTACGGTAGTAACAGCTCCTATGAAAGTGGATACCAGTGCAAACAGAAAAATGGATTTCACACCCACTACAATGCATTCTTCCAATATTAATTTGTAATAAGTGCCTAATGACTCTCTTCGTACCAACAGGGTTCCCAAAAAAAGCATGTACCTGCCAAATCCCTTCATTGAATTAAACCTTATTAAATGGCTATCTTGCTCAAAGATAAAATAATTTATCTATGATCTTAGGTGTCATTGCACGCTTAAAAATGTTGTGTTTCATACAAATATTAGGTAGGAAGGCATGAAAAAATTAATTGTTGTTTCTGGAGGTACAAAGGGAATAGGCAGAGCGATAATCGAGAAATTTGCTGGCGAGGGATTTGACGTTTTTACGTGTGCCAGAAATGAAAAAGATTTGGTTCATTTAAAAAAGACGATAGAAGGTGACCATGATGTAAGCTTGTATTATTCTATTGCTGATCTAAGTGAACGAGTATCTCAGGCCAATTTCGCGAAGGATATTTTATCCCTTAATCGACCAATTGAAATACTGGTTAATAACGCTGGTTATTTTGAGCCTGGCTTGATTACGGAGGAAAGGGAAGGGGCTCTGGAGAAAATGATCGATACTAACGTATACAGTGCATACCACCTGACTCGTGCCCTGGTGAACAAGATGAAATCTGCCAAAAGCGGACATATTTTCTCAATTTGCTCCGTAGCCAGCCTTTTTGCCTATCCCAATGGTGGGTCTTATTCTATTTCTAAATTTGCACTGCTGGGCTTTTCGAAGGTTTTAAGAGAGGAATTGAAGCAATTCGGTATTAGAGTAACAGCGGTAATGGCTGGAGCAACCTATACCGCCAGTTGGGAAGCATCAGACTTACCTCCAGAGCGCTTTATGAAGGCTCAGGACGTAGCTGAAGCTATTTTTGGGGCTTATTCCCTTTCCCCACAAAGTGTGGTTGAGGAGCTTATTATAAGGCCTCAATTAGGAGATATTTAGCACTCTAAAAGCTGAACAATAAGTCCCGTTTTGGGGTTAACTTTGCAAAAATAACTCTCTGTGAAGCCTGAAATTATCCATAGTCAAAAGTATTGCAATAGCCTTATCTCCTACAACAGAAGGACGACCCGTGAGGTAAATATTGGTGGAGTATCAATGGGTGGAGAAAACCCCATAAGAATTCAATCCATGACCACTATTGACACCATGGATACGAAGGGCTCCGTGGAGCAGGTGATTCGAATGGTGGATGCAGGCTGCGAGTATGTAAGGATAACCGCTCCAAGTTTAAAGGAGGCACAGAATCTTCAGGAAATCAAGACTGAATTAAAAAAGCGAGGCTATTCCATCCCCCTCATTGCGGATATTCATTTTACACCCAATGCAGCCGAACTGGCAGCTAAGATTGTAGAAAAGGTAAGGGTTAATCCAGGTAACTACGCGGATAAAAAGAAGTTTCAAACGATTGTTTATACCAATGACGACTATCAGGCGGAACTGGATCGTATCCGTAAAAAGTTTTCGCCATTAGTCGCGATTTGTAAAGAACATGGTACCGCCATGCGCATAGGGACTAATCATGGTTCCCTATCGGATCGCATTATGAGCAAGTATGGAGATACTCCATTGGGTATGGTAGAATCTGCCCTGGAGTTTGTTAGAATTTGCGAAGATCTTGGCTATTACGATATCGTTCTTTCCATGAAGGCAAGTAACCCACAAGTGATGATACAGGCCTACCGATTACTCGTGCAAAAATTAGATGAGGAAGGGCTTCAGCCTTACCCATTGCATCTTGGAGTGACGGAAGCCGGTGACGGGGAGGATGGAAGAATTAAGTCATCGGTAGGAATTGGCACGTTGCTCGAAGATGGCTTGGGAGACACCATTAGGGTATCCCTTACAGAGGAGCCCGAAGCAGAGGTACCCGTGGCTCAAATGCTGGCGGATCGTTATGTGAATAGAAAAGGAAGTTCAATTCCGGAATTGGATCATTATCCAATCAATCCTTTTGAATACAATAAGAGAATAACCCATGAGGTGCTAAACGTAGGTGGCGCTAATGTTCCTCGGGTAATAGCCGACCTTTCAAAGAAAGAAAGTATTACACCCGCTTCATTGTTTGCATTTGGCTATCAGTATTCTGTGCCGCTCGATAAGTGGACAATTACAGACATGGCATGCGATTTTGTATATGTGGGCGATAAGACAATTGATTTTGAAATACCGGGCACTTTGAGTGTTATTTGCGATTATAGCAAGTGGCTAAATGCACAGGGTAAAGAAAGAACCTATCCTGTTTTGGATGTAAAAACCTATCTTTCATCAGGCCCCAAGTCGCAGCATCTGAATTTTATACAGGTAATGTTGAAAGATTTGACCGCTGAGTTCGTTGAAAAAGTAAAAGGTGATCTTTCAGCAGTATTAATTATAGATACCGATAACGAGCATGGGATGGCTGAACAACGGAGAATGATTGCTGACTTAATGAACAAGGATTGTACTGTGCCAGTGATTATTCAAAGAAGGTATTCAGATTTGCCATTAGATAAGCTACAGCTTTATGCAGCAACTGATATTGGTGGTTTGTTAATTGATGGGTTGGGTGATGGTGTTTATATCAAGGCGCGAGACTGCGGGCCGGATAAACGAATTAATGAAACAGCTTTTACTATACTTCAGGCAACTCGTACCCGCATTTCTAAAACAGAATATATTTCCTGTCCATCATGCGGAAGAACGCTGTTTGATTTACAGGAAACAACAGCTAAGATTCGATCAAGGACATTTCATCTTAAAGGCGTGAAGATTGGCATCATGGGTTGTATTGTTAACGGTCCTGGAGAAATGGCTGATGCAGACTATGGATATGTAGGGTCTGGACCTGGAAGAATAACGCTTTATAGAGGAAAGGAAGTAGTGAAGAAGAATGTGCCGTCTGATAAGGCGGTGGATGAATTGATTGATCTCATTCGAGAGGACGGGAATTGGGTTGAACTGGAATTAGCAGTGAATAATTAAAATGAATATGGAAAAGGAAACACAAGCACCTGAACCTAAAAAGAAATTGACGATTAAAGAGTTTTTCAAACTAGGGGAAGTAGGAGGGTATTTCTTCAGAGGAAAGGATGAAAACAGGCCTAGTAATATCAATCTCAAAATGATGCATGGTGTTAATAAAATCAGTATCGTGATGTTTTTGTTGGGCGTTCTTTACATTATTCTGAGAAGGGTGCTGTAATGAACATTGAGTCCTATAGAAATATCTGTATGGACATGAAGGGAGTTACCGAAGAGTTTCCCTTTGATAAGAATACATTAGTATTTAAGGTAATGGGAAAAATGTTTGCCCTTACCGATTTGGATTTATTTACCAGTATTAATCTTAAGTGCTTGCCAGAGGTAGGAGTGGAGCTGCGAGAGCGATATCCTGCTGTACAGCCGGGGTATCATATGAACAAAAAACACTGGATTACGGTCCAAATGGACGGGTCCATACCAGATAAGCTCCTTAAATCGTGGATAATAGAATCATACAATTTGGTAACAAAATCTTTAACTAAAAGCCAAAAATCAGCATTAGAGGCTTTATAGCCTAATAATCAGGTAGTTATGAATATAAAGCAATTACCGCCTACCCCGAATTACTTGAGGTTAATTCTTTATTTTTGTTGATTGCGAAGGTCTAGGTTTAATGATAAGAATAGCGCTTCTATTGGTTGGTGTAATTGTCCTGCTGAGCTCTTGTACTCAGAGAATGATTTGCCCTGCCTTCCAAAGTGCCTATATCTATGACAAAGAAGAATTAAGAAAAAAGTTCAGCTACTTCCAGGAGGATTCTACTCCTAAAATACTTACCGCTAGCAAGACTAAATATTTGATTGCAGTTCCTGAATCCTACAGAAAGAAAATGAGGAGCTTGAAAACCGTGGAGATGAAACCGGTTTATCCGGTCATCCCTGACTCTTTAAAACTTGAAGAAGGAGCTGATTTAATAATGGCGGAGCGAGATGTCATTGATAGTGTGGCCGTCCAGCAAGGTTTGGATCGTACAGATTCAGCTTATGCCATTACAAAGACCAAAGAAAAATACAATGTAGATCAGGACAACTACATGTGGTATTTTAGAAACCAGCTTGTGTTGCCAGATGTGCGCGCTGCACTGGAGGAGAAAAGTGGAAAGAACCTGGGTACTAATGCAGGAGGAAAGGGGACAAAAGAGAAGAAAGGGTTCTTTAAAAATCTATTCAAAAAGAAGGATAAGAGCGACTCTAGTTCAGTAGACTCGCCACCTATGCCATCTGACTCCACTGCCACAACCGGTAAGGTGAAAAAGAAAAAGGCTCCTAAAAAGAAGAAAGAAAAGAAGGTAAAGAATAAGAAAAAGGAGGAAGAAGAAATTCCGGCAAAGAAAGAAGAGGAAGATGATGGCTTTTAACCTTAGTCGAATAAGGTAAGATTTCCGAATTGATCAGCAGGAGCTGTAGGGAGAAAAAGTGTTGACTCATTGGCGGACAGCAAATTTATTCTTGGAGATACGGTGTAGGATTCCAACTCTATTGAGTTTTCAATATGGAATATGCGGAGCAATTCATTTTCAGTTGCGTCCTTATTTAGCCAAGCGTTTCTCGTTTCTTTATTGAGTATAAAGGGCATCCTTTCATTGACTGGCAGTACTTGCTTGTTGGACTGAGTTGTAATCACGCTAAAAGTGTGATGTGTTTCTTCCTGCTCATCTTCAAACTCTTCCCACAATCCCGCCAAAGCCAAAAGATCTTTTTTCTTATGAAAGAACCGATACGGAATAGCTGATTTCTTTCCAATTTTCTTCCAACAATAGAATCCATCAATAGGAATGACGCAGCGAAAACGCATCATCTTTTTTCTTAAAGCGGGTTTGTCTTTTATGGTCTCCGCTCTGATATTGATGAGTTTCTCACTGATGTTTTTGTCTTTTATCCATTGTGGGATAGCTCCCCAATAAAAAAAGGAGACACCTTCCGGAGTATGATGAGTAATGACAGGGAGCAGATGCGTAGGACCCGCGTTGTAGTACTTCTTATAATGTGAAGGTACATCCACTGAAAAGTGATCGGCAAGTTGTTGTGATGTGGCCGCAATAGAATAACGATCAAACATTTTTATTGTGTATAAAATCTAATGCCCTTAATTCGGACCAATATAGTCCATTTTGATTGAAAAGGGCAAAGCCAACATGGCCACCATACCTGGGGTTTTCGAATTGAACCAAGGGATTTTTAAAAAGCTCAGGGCGACCATGGGTTGAAGGAGAAAGGAAGGGATCATTTTGAGCATTAACAATAAGTGTTGGTATTTTTATTTTGCCAATAAAATGTATGGAACTACACTTTTCATAATACTCAATGGCATTGGAAAAATAATGAAGAGGTGCAGTATATTCATCGTCAAATTGGATTAGCGTTTTAATTTTATCTATTCCACTAATGTCCAGCTCGGGTTTTAAAAGGGCTTTGTCAATCACTTTCTTTTTAAGACTCTTGATAAATCGTTGGCTGTAGATGCCATATTTTGATATCGTTTCACAGCTAGCATAGAGATCTAGTGGCACAGAAAAGGTGACACATTTACCAATACACTTATTCAGCGTTTCTCCTTGCTCTCCCAGGTACTTCAGGGTAAGGTTACCGCCCAGGCTAAATCCAATCATTGAGATGGATTGGTATTCTGTTGTGTTAATGGCGTGCTGCACTACTACATCCAGATCATCCGTAGCGCCACTGTGGTAAAACCGTAACTGTCTGTTCATCTCTTCACTACAGCCGCGGTAATTCCACGTAAGTACATCGTACCCCTGATTGTAGAAAGCTTTAGCCATCCCTTTCATATAGGCTCGCTGTGTGTTTCCCTCCAGTCCGTGAGAAATGATTACCAACTGCGAAGAATTTTGTTTGAGCCAGTCCAAGTCTAGAAAGTCATCGTCTGGGGTTGAAATTCTTTCACGTTCATAATTCACATCCGCTACCTTCCTTAAGAGAGCGGGATAAATGGTTTCCATGTGATTGGTGAAAAGAAGGCGAGGAGGAGTGTACTTTGACAAGGACATTATCGACTTGTTAACTCCATCCCATTCTTTGCTTTAGCGATGTGATATGAGCAAGATGATGATTGCTGTGCCACGAATAGATGGCAATCATTTTCATCAGGGATTGATTCTTTTTGGTTTCAGGATGAGTGAATGCTCTGTTTAAATCCTTTTCAGATAAGCCACGGATTAGTGCGACCCACTTAAGGTGTAAGCTTTTTAATAATGCGAGAGAAATCTGGGGGTCCAATTTTGTTTCCGAAGTTTCAGCCCAAGCCTTTTCATCGTATGCTTTAATAAGTGGTGTACTCTCTGTTAGTGCCCACTTCATTCTGATGTAAGCGTTCATATGGCTGTCGGCCAAATGATGAATTACCTGGCGAATGGTCCAGCCACCGTCACGGTAGGGTGTATCCAATTGCTCGTTGGTCATTCCATCAACTTCTTTTACAATACGGTCAGGAAGGAGCGCTATTTCTTCGATAAGGGCATCAAGCTCTTCTTTTTGATAAGTGTCTTTGCCCTTGAAGGCACCGATGGGGTAACGATCATCTGAACTATTCATCTTTAATAGCCGATTTTAAATCTTCTTCGCTATAGTGTTTGTGTAATTTTACAGGTGTAGCATTCTTATTTCTTTTCTTTCTTACGCGGATGTTGGTAAACTCTATCAGCAGGGAGAACGCAACTGCGAAATAGATGTATCCTTTGGGTATCTCTTCATGTAACGCCTCCAGAAACAATGTAAAGCCGATAAGAATTAGAAATCCAAGAGCAAGAACTTCCATGGAAGGATGTTCTTTGATAAACCGACTAATACGACCGGAAAAAATCATCATAACTATGATGGATACTATCACAGCGATAATCATAATGCTGACATGATCTACTACACCGATAGCAGTAAGAATGGAATCGAAGGAAAATATAATGTCTAATAAAATAATCTGAACGACAGTACCAGATAAAGTGACTGCTGCTTTTTTAAATCCGTCATCTTCTTCTTCATCTCCTTCCATCTCATGATTGATTTCCATGGTACTTTTTGCAATAAGGAAAAGTCCACCAAAGCCAAGAATGAGATCCCTCCCGCTAAAGGCTACCTTATGAGAGATCACCCAATTGGCTGGTACAGTAAATAAAGGTTCAGTGAAGCTGATAATCCAGGTTATACCTAATAAGAACAAGATTCTCACACCCATGGCTAACAATAACCCAATATTGCGCGCTTTTCTTCTTTGCTGCTCATTGGGAAGTTTGTTGGACACAATAGAAATAAAAATAATGTTGTCAATCCCGAGGATTATTTCCAGAAAGCAAAGGGTAAGGAGGGCTATCCAGGTATCAGCTTGAAGGAACAAATCCATGCGTTAGGCGATTTTTTTGATAGGAAATTCATCTCCAAATTAAGCAAAGCCCCGAAATTTAGAAAAGGAATAGTGTAAAAGAAAAAGAGCTTTTAGGGCTAAAAAGCTTGATTAATTGAAAATTTGGATTCTATTATTTTGCCGTGGCTGATCTGTAAAGGGGCGTGCCCAATGAGACATAAAAAAGCCCCTTGAAAGGGGCTTTTTTATTCAATGTTAAATGAGTGTTACTTGTTGTGAACGACCATCACTTTTCGATAGGTAACGTTTTCTTTTCCATTCTCAATTTGAAGCAAGTAGATGCCTCCCGGCAAATTGCGGGTGTTGATGGTTTTGGAGTTTTCACCTGCTGGGATCGCATTGTCATAAACAATTTTACCTACGGGGTCGGCTAGCCGAATGGGTACATCTTGTCTGGCAGACGATGGCAGAAGTATTGTAACCTCCTCATCTGCGGGGTTAGGATAAAAGCTAATAAGATCTCCGTACTGCTTGTATTCAAGACCTGTTACAATTGGAGGTGTAGGGATACCATCTAAAAGTCCGGCCTGAAGGACTTCTTTTTGACCATTCATTTGCTGCACAAAGACCACAACAGCAATTTCATTGGGATCTGCGATGTTGGTTAACTCAGTGGAAACGGTAACCGTTTGCACTCCTCCGTTTGTTATAGCGGTGAGAGGAGTGCCAGTAGCATCGGGCAGCATTTTTCTAAGGACAAAGGCTTCTGAACCTACCTGCTTTTCAACAATAGCAATTTGGATGGCATATTGTCCGGGGTCAAGGTCATCGATTGCAGTAATCTCCGCTTCGATGTTAAATAATTCTGCAGGAGTGGCAGGGGATGATATGGCAATCTCTATGGGAGAAGCTACCAGCGTTCGCGAATCATATGCCGGTCCTGCCCATGTTTGTGTAAATGTTCCATCGGATTGCCCATCAATGTAGCCTTGAAATGAATTGGTGACACCATAAAACGCAGCTCTGGCATTTGGCGCTGCAGGATTAGATTGGTGCAATGGATCATTCCCTCCAATACTGGTATGGTATTGTATTTTGACTAATTCGTTAAATGACGCACTGTTATTAAAAGTTTGGAATGAGTTAGAATTGGCAGCTGCTCCTGTGGCGCCTGTGTTTGTAAAATTCTCCGCCAATAAGGTTCTGTTTCTGGATTCAATAGCAAAATCATCCATGGCAAATCCGTCTACTCCCGATGGATTATCACCATTGGTGCCAAATACATACCGAATTCTCAATTTACCCTCAGTGCTGTAATCATCAAGACCATACTTTGCAGGAACCCAGCCGTTACTTGCTGAAGGTGGTTGAGTATTACCGGACCACCCCTTTTGCTCAATGGTTTGCCCAATCCCACTTAGTTGGGATAGACCTAAAATTGAATTTCTATTGTACCAATTGAGTCCTTCATTAGTTTCGCCAAGGACAGCCCATGATACACCCCCATCCGTAGAAACCTCCATATAAACCCCATCATTAGCAAGGTCTGTATTGTTCCAATAGTCAAACGAAAGTACGGGGCGTTGTACCTGGGTCATATCAAAACAAGGCCCATTAAGAACACTACGCTCATCATTAAAGTATTGACCAGAAACATTATCATGCGCAAACCAGGCATTGACTCCCTCAGAAGCAGAATTGATAATACTACTTGATGGGGATGTCCACTGCCAACTAAGGTCTGCTGTGCTGGTGTAACTCTCAGCAGCCCATCCGTGATTTAATTGTTCAAAGCTCTCCCGATAAGGGAAGCTATTAACGTATGGAAGGACTGAAACAACTTTTGTCTTGGTATCTTCGCAACCTAAATCAGTTACTAGTCTAAGCGAAACGTTGTATGAATTAACGCCAGTAAATTGGTGTGAAGGGTTTTTTTCACCCGGATTATCTCCAGAAATAATATTGTTACCCCCCGAACTAGGATCACCAAAATCCCACTCCCATAAATCTAATTTCCCAACGGGGAATCCTGCTCCAGCATCAAATAAGAAATTGGTTGTTTCTCCATCGCACAAGTCCCTGTAGCTGAAATTAGCTTTTGGGACAGGGCCAACTTCAACTGTTTTGGAAATAGAATTTTGACACCCTAAATCTGAAATTACGGTGAGGCGAATATTATATTCGCGATCTGATGCAAACATATGTTTAGGCTTGCTATATGTGCCGGAAGTCTGAGGCCCGGTTTCAGTTGATGGAATAATATCAGTTGCAGCAACAGGAGTGCTTGGAATTAATACATTGTCACCATCTCCAAATTGCCATCCCCACTTTACGATAGATCCACTTGAAATTGTTGATTCAGGAATGGAAGATAGTTCCATTTCTTCCCCTAAACATTGGTTTAATATTGAGAAGTCTGCCGTTGGGGTAGCATTATACACAACATTAACCTGAGTTGCGGGCCCTTCACAACCACTTTGACTTTGTGTTACATAAAAGTCATCATTTGACGGAACGAGTCCTGTTACCCCTAGAGGAGATACAGGGCTACCTGGAGCGAAGTTGTTTGTCAGTCCAGCATCTGTATACCATTTTAGACTTGATCCGCTTGCAGTTAAGTTGGGTAGAAGGTCCCCAACACAAAAATCAGGAGGTTGATTGGCTAGGGGAGCGGGAGGTACTGGATTTACTGGAATTGAAATTACATCGGAAACAATAGGACAAGGATTAGATGGATTTATTGTGCTTGGAGAATCCGATACTAACTGAATGGTGATATTACCCGAGCTATATTGTGCAGGCGTAGGTTGGTAAAACCTGGAGGTGCTAAAGGAATTATCAGGAGTGACTTGTGTTACATCAAAGAATTGACCTCCTGCTCCAAAATCATTCCAATTTCCTGTAGAAACGATTCCTGATATTGAAGGTGGAATATTGAAGGTTAGCATCTCAATGTCATCATTAAAGCAAATCCCACCAACGCCAAAACTACCAGCATCTACTGTGGCGGGTTGGTGGACAACTACAGTCACTGGCGTTAGTGGCCCCTCACATCCCGCTATAGTTTGTGAAACCTTAAATGTTGTATTTCCAGTAGTGCTTGGATCCAACTGATTCGGAATTGAAGGTGTAAATGTTGATGAATTCGGTAAAATTAATGCGTCACTAACATTGTACCAGTTATAGGTAGCACCGCCAATTGCTGTAAAGTTAGGTGCTGTACTAAACTGGCAGATGTTTTGAGTGGTCGTGTTGCCTTGAAGATCTACAGTGGGAACTGCATCTGGTGTTGGATTCACAGTGATAACCGTTGAGACTTCATTTGTACAAGTAGTTGTTTCGTTACGGTATCTAAAATTTATTTGAACATCAACGGGTGTTGTTGAAGAGCCGATACCCAATGCAGGATTAAATTTATATCCTCCGGCAAATGTTCCCGTAACACCAGGAGCCGGTGTACTTGGGGAACCTACTGCTGAGCTAAAGAACTCATCAAACCCGTTGTTACTAATTGTTGGCGAAGGCACCAATGTCAGTGGAACTTCGTTTTCACAAAGGGCAGACGGAAACAGAGCGTTGGTAAAAGAGATGTCTGGTTTCTGATGAACCGTAACCGCAGTTGCAGTCCACACAAACGGAGCCCCAGGAGTAGGGCACATATATCTCACTCGATATCCAATATAGGCAGCTCCATAAGTATTGATAGAGTTTGTATGGATTGCACTTCCGGGATCAAACACATCGTTTGGTGCGGGAATAGGCTGATAAGATGATCCATCCCAATAAACAAAATCTACAAATTCATAGGCAGTTATTGGAGGTGATAAAGGAAAGGGGGTGCACTGTGTAGTTGGAAAACTTGATGGAGCCAAACCTGTAGAGGGAGCATCATCAATGCAATACTCAGGATTCAGATTTGTGATAATAGTTGAAAATACCTCGAAAACTTTGTCAACTCTATTTTGACAAAATGGAGACCCAGGCTCTGTATAGATAAATGTTACTACATAATTGTTTCCTGGTGCAAGTTGACTTGGGTTGAATTTATATTTACCATCATTATCAAGTAATACGCCTGTGCCTGAAAAAACACCAGTTAAGTTTGCGGCATCTGAAATCCTCTTTCCTTGTAATATTATTGCAGGGCTTGTAATGC
Organism: Cyclobacteriaceae bacterium; assembly: GCA_020436125.1. Lineage (GTDB taxonomy): Bacteria > Bacteroidota > Bacteroidia > Cytophagales > Cyclobacteriaceae > ELB16-189. The sequence continues at coordinate 32,628 of JAGQYK010000023.1, forward strand.
TGAATCTTGTTTCATCTGGTTGGATGCTCCCTCCGTTAGTATTGATGAAATCTACCGGTGTTGGTCCATTTGACGCACTTAATGTTCCGTGCACATTTCCATCAGAATCATTGTTTCCTTCTTGATATGCATTACCTCCAATTCTATGAATTTCTTGATTGGAAACTGCAGCTGTTCCGGTGTATCGAACCTCGAGCCCGGATATAATAATAGCATCTGAAGAATTTTCAGCGTTGACAGTATAACTAAATCTTGCGATGGAATTTGTGGGGTAATTGATGGCGCTTATAGCACTAACATTAGATCCTGTTTCTGTGGGAGTTGGTGTAACGGAAGTATTGAACTCGAACCCAGCGGGTAAAATAAATGAATAAGTAACACCTGAACCTATTTTGAAGTCTGCGGGATCTGCTTCTGTAATAGTAATGGTATTTAATGTCGTATATGTGCCACCAAAGCAAAAACTCTGATTTGTTGGACCAGTGATTTGAGCGCCAAGACTTGTTACAGTTATAGGCTCATCTTTATTGGGTAAGCTCCCGCTGTGATTTGCCCTAATCGAATAGTCTCCTGCTAATGTAAGTTCTAACTGTGACCATGAAACCGACCCTGAGCTAAACGCTCTGGTTAATCCACCAGCATCCGTAGAGGAAAGTGAGCCTGGTCCACTTTGTTTACTTAACACCACATTGCCTGTTGTATTGAAATCCTGGTTACCTAGATTATCGGTAGCAAGCACTGTTAAACCAAAATCCATAGCTGGGATAATCCCTGGAGTAATCGCAGTAAACTGCATTTCGCTTGCTACTACATTTATCTTGTTCTTGGCTGGGTCAGTTTGGATAGTCCCTAGTGTAGCTAATCCTGAACCGGTTGTAGTTGCAATGGCACCTGTAATAGCTGCTGTAATAAATTGGTTGTCAGTAACCGTGGGGGCAAAGGTGACGTACACATCGATAATTTTAGACGAGTTATCACCAACAACAATATTGATAGGAGAGAACGTAATCTGGTTGCCAACAATGTTTGCAGCAATGTTCTGCTCAGTTCCGGGTACCAACGTGGTTCCATCAAATAAGGCTATTGCATTTAAATTAGTAAAGTTTGATAACTGAACTGTAAGAGATGTGATTGTGGTTCCGTGAGAATCTGGATCTGAATCATTAATACTAATTCCGAATATTTTTTCACTATTACCCGTTGTTAAGCCAGTCGATGATTGCTTTATATAATCTCCAATATCTAAAAAACCAGGCCCTACCTGTCCATCATAATCTACCGTGATGGTAGTTGATTGAGATGAGTTAAAGGAATAATTTGTTCCTGTAGCTGAGCCAGTCTTTACTCCCGCATTTACAGTAAAATTAGCAGTGCCTATGGATGCTTGAAGTGGAGTGCTTACTGATGTTAGTGAAGGATTAACATTAGCAATTAAGAATAAATTTTTGGTTGAGGTAATATCAATTGGAGAGGTAGGTGTTATTTGCACCTCAAACGGGGCAACTCCTGTAACATTTATACTCGATGTTGGAACTACAGTGTTGTTTCCAGCTGTACCAAAATCTGTATCCGTTGAACTAATTAATGAAAAGGAAGACCACTTGCCGGATGGATCACCTGACAACTGAATATTAATAACACTAACTGTTTGAGATCCATTTGATGACAATGAGAATCCAAATATTCCTCTACCAGAGGTGCCAGCTTCCAGCGGTGAAAGGGCAACATTGTTGGCTCCTGCATTTAATGAAGTAATAGTTGCTGTAAGTGGTGCAAAGCTATAGTTGGTTCCTGTAGCTGACCCAGCAACTGTACCTGTACCTACAGTGACATTAGTATTAGTTATCGATGCCTGTATATTACCAGTCGCGGCTGGATCCACGTCCACCACTAGAAAATAATTTGAACTTACCCCAGAGAGTGCTTCAGTTAATCCTGTAATGGCAACCTGAGTAGCGGAAGGAGTAAATGTTAGTCCGGCAACTGGTGTATTGTTTCCAGATGTAGCAAAATCAGCATCGGTAGATTTAATCAAAGAATAGTTAGAGTACTTTCCAACAGGAGTTGAGCTCAATTGAATGTTAATTGCAGTTGCTGTTTGAAGACCATTTGAGGTGAGGGAGAATCCAAATACTGCTTTTCCTGTTCCTCCAGTTACTATTGGAGAAGTGGCTACATTGTTAGCCCCTGCATTGAGAGAACCAATCGTTGCTGTTAGTGCAGCGAAACTGTAATTGGTACCTGTAGAACTCCCTGCAGCTGATCCTGTACCCAAGGTAATGTTGGTGCTTCCTAATGATGCTTGAATATTTCCAGTGGCAGCGGCATCAACATCCACTACTAAAAAATAATTAGATGAGGTTGAGCTTAAGGATTGATTTAAACCAGTAATTACAACTTCCGTTGCTGATGGGGTAAAAGTGAGTCCGGCAACAGTTGAATTGTCTCCAGAAGATGCGAAATCGGCATCAACAGATTTAACCAGTGAGTAGTTGGAATACTTTGATAAAGTTGGGTCCGCAGTAAATTGCACATTAAGACCTGTTGCCGTTTGACTGCCATTAGAAGTCAGGGAGAATCCAAATACAGCCTGCCCTGTAGCACCAGCCGTAATAGGTGAAGTGGCTACATTATTAGCGCCAGCATTAAGGGAGGCGATAGTCGTTGTTAAAGCAGCAAAACTGTAATCGATGCCAGTAGAACTTCCTGTTGCTGACCCGGCACCGAAGGTTATATTGGTGCTTCCTAGCGATGCTTGTATATTTCCTGTAGCAGCGGCATCTACATCTACCACCAAGAAGTAATTAGATGCAGTAGCGCTTAAGGGTTGACTAAGTCCTGTGATTACCACTTCGGTGGCAGATGGTGTGAACGTTAGCCCTGCTACGGTGGAATTGTCTCCAGAAGAGGCGAAATCAGCATCGACAGATTTAACCAATGAGTAGTTGGAATACTTTGATGAAGTTGGGTCCGCAGTAAATTGCACATTAAGACCTGTTGCCGTTTGACTGCCATTAGAAGTTAATGAGAATCCAAACACTGCCTGTCCTGTAGCGCCAGCCGTAATAGGCGAAGTGGCTACATTATTACCGCCAGCATTTAGGGAAGCTATTGTAGTCGTTGCAGTGGTAAATCCATAATCCATTCCTGTTGAAGTGCCTTCTTTGCCACCAGTATTTACGGTAATGTTAGCAGCTCCTAGGCTTGCCTGAATGTTAGTGGTAGCGCCTGTTACGGCCGAATTTACATTGGCCACTAAAAAGTAATTGGAAGCGGTAGATGTAATAGATTCACTTAATCCTGTAATGGCAACTTGTGTGGCGGAAGGTGTAAATGTAAGTCCTCCTATAGTTGTATTATCTCCAGTTGTGGCAAAATCGGCATCTACTGAACGAACTAGAGAATAGGTTGATAATTTTGTGGCTGGATCGGTGCTTAATTGTACGTTGGCAACAGAAACAGTTTGACTTCCATTGGATGTCAGTGAAAAACCAAATACTGCTTGTCCAATTGCACCAGCTATTAATGGGCTGCCAGCAACATTATTAGCGCCAGTATTTAATGAACCAATGGTTAAACCTAAAAAGGAAAAGTCGGTGCCAGTAACGGTTCCAGCATTGACAGTACAGCCAGCTGAGGTTACATTTGTATTTACAAGGGATGGCTGAATAGACGGGGTTGAAGCATTTAAACTAGCAGCGACATCCACTACCACAAAAATGAATCTATCAACTTGCGAGCTAGAGCCACCAAAGTCAGTTATAAAAGTGCCTGTTTCATCAAAAACAAAAGTACTTCCAACAATTGAGCCTGTCGACACCAAATTTTCTGAACCGATTCCTTCAAATGTGTTATTTGTTGATCTGTAGAGTCTCGGGTTTGTGAATATACCAGTTGGGTCGGTTGATAAGTCTACCGTAATCGCATCCAATTCACAGGATCCACCGACTGATTTGTCAAATAATATCCCCATGATGGCAATATCAGTTGACCCCGAAGCAAGAGGAGATGTTGAAACACCTCCTGTTTCCTGACTTATAGATATTGTCTGGGCATTTGTAATGAGTGAGACAAATACGAATACAAGAAAAAGATAATATCTTTTCATAGCCATTTTATAGAACTTAAAATAAATACTCTGGTTGCTTCGAGAGCAACGCAATAATTAATAGAGAAGATTAGTTTCTAATCTCCCCATTTCTATTCGTTTTAATAAGGAATATTGTAGCAAGCCCATTAACCGTATTAGTCCCACTAATCAATAGACTACCGTCACTGGTTTCACGAATTGAACTAACATCTTCATCTCCGCTCCCTCCAATTAATTTATTCCATACTAGATTGCCAAAGGCATCTAATTTAATAAGCACAATGTCCTTGGCTCCATTTCCTATTGTAGGTGTAGAGGTCAATGATCCGGCTATCACAAAACCACCATCACTTGTGCCTGTTATTGCATTGCCCTCATCCTGACTTTCTGAAACATCTCTATTTTCTAATAAACCAACGGCACCATCAAAATATCTTTCACTTCCCCCAATGATTGAACCTGTTGAATTAACTAACAAAAAATAGATATTAGCACTTTCATTATTAGTTTCAGCATAGGTTCCAACTACACCATAATTAAAACCGGATTGGTTGATATCGGAAACTGAATGATTTCGAGAATCGTTTTCCCCGTATAAATCATTGTTCTTAAAAGTTGAATTCTCTCCTGTATATAATACGCTCAAATAGGAGCGTGATAAATTTTGAGATAATATGGATGAGGTACTGGCCCAAAGTAGATTGTTATTTTGGGTCAAATGAATTGATCGAGTGTTAATATAATCCCTATTTTGCAAAGTGTATTCCTGCGACCACGCTGTTTGAAACGAAGGATCAAGGGCTACCACAAATGATTTTTCGAAGTTGTTTCCAACTGGATTTTTAGATGAGCCTAGTAACACAAAATTTCCAGCCGCATCTATGTTAACTGCACTTCCATGATTATCAATGTGCAAGGTATCAGTGCTTGTGATCACACTATCACTTTTAAAGAATTCCTGGATAATATTGCCATCCAAATCCATCTTTATTAATTGTGCGTCTGTATTGTTTATTTCAGATATCCGATCTGCCTCAGGGTTGAAATCAATACGATCTCCAACAATTAAGTAACCGTCATCCATAGCTTTGACAAAGCGTACTTTGCTATCAGGGATAATTTTATTCCAAATTGAATTCCCCAAAGGATCTGTTTTAATTATTATTACATCCGTTTCTTGTGAGTTTTTTTGAATGTCTCCTACGATAATGAATCCATCCCGGGCTGCTGACTCAGCGGCCATCACACCATTATAGCCGACAGTACCTTCATACAAACGAATAAAAGCCCCTAGCTCTGCTGGTTTGGCGTCATCAAATTTTTTGCATGACCAACTCAAAAGAACGACTAGAATGAATAAGTAACTTTTTGTTCTCATGGCTTAGGAGCAAGTTTCTTTGGATTGAAAATGTTTTGAATGTAACCGATCGTTAGCATTAATGAATTGAGTTTAAAGACACTATCGCCATATCCATATTCTAATGCAAAGCTAGTATTATCAAAGGCCGTTGATAGGCTGTTGACTTTAGTAAACCCGTAAAGAGTACTTAATTCACCAACAAAGAAACCTCCACCTAATTTTAATTTTACTCCCGCGGAGGCCATCAGGCCTAAGTTCAATTTCTCACGCTGTGGAGTGAATTCAATCGTTTTTTCACCAACTGGCGAGGCATCAGTTCTGATTCTATCAATTGTCACTACATCGCTGATCAAATAATCCGTAGAGAAACCTGCTGAAACATATGGATTAAAACGACTGTTTTTAAATAGATTATACTGCAGGCGGATTGGAACAGATATCCATCGCATTGATTCTGTAGCTTCTGTGATATTCTCTACTTCGGTGCCAACTGGTGTATTTAAACTTCCAAAGAATGAATTAAGCCTGAAGTATAATTCCGGATTAAGTGTGAATTTGTCATTGATAGGTATTTCAAATGAAGCACCTGTTTGAAAATTGATTTTTGGAGAGTAATTGGCAGAGCCATCAACAACGTTAATCCTATTAATAAAGCTGGGGGCAGTTAAATTTACCCCTAGTTTTGCTCCTACCCGATAAATTGGCTTTGTGCGAAAAGTATTGTAAAGTGCAACAAATTCGGCAGGATCTATCGCTTCATTTATTTCGAAATAACTATCAGTTTGAAGTAAAAGCAGCATAGACTCATCCGCCTTTTCAGGCTCCTCTAAATAAATATAGGTTTGTGTAAGAAGCTTTAATGCATCCGCCTTTTCCTGAGTTGTGAATCCATTATTAATACATGGCTCTAAAAGTGTTGGTAGCTCATGCAATCTTCCTTGTTCATAAGTTGATCTTGCCAGTCGCAGGGTTTGTGCACAAGATGAGGTTGTCTGTGCATAACCGCTAACTAAACAACAAATAGAAAGACTAAAGCCAAATAGAATTTTCTTCATAATATCAATTGTCGTTGGCAGGAAGATTAGGGCATGTTTTTTCGTACGGTAGATCTTCCCCAACATAATAATCCCATTCTTCTTTGTTCATGTTTCTCTCAGTATATCCGCAAAGTAAATCAGCCATGGTATTGATTTTTGTTGGATAGGCATGGATGGTTTGGTCTACTTTTCCGACCACAGTTTCCTGCACACTGTGAATGCCAGCCATCAACTGTTCATCATCAGGAGAGAAGACAACGCTCCAAACCCAGTCATGCTCACTCAATAGGGTTGGTGCCTCTGTTAATCTTTTTGTATTCCACAACCTTATGGAGTAATCCTTACTTGCTGTAGCCATAAAATTACCTGCATGGTTGTACTTTATCTCTTCGATGGCGGATGTGTGACCAGTAAGCTCTCTAATAAGTATGCCATTGTTGTATATCCAAACCCTTCCTCTTTCATTTCCAACTACTAACTGTGATCCGTCAGGACTGAAGGAAACTGCGGTAAGGCGAGTATCAGGCATCTTATAGGTAACCATTTCATAGTTATTTTTAAGATCCCATACGTATACGTTTCCATTATCTCCGGCTCCGGCTATTTTCGTGCCTTGTTTGTTCATGCTAATGGCTGTTAATTTTTCCTTTGATGCAATCACTTCTTGGGCAGTTTGCATGTCAGAATATTTAATGCTGTAGCCGGCATTATCTCTTGCATAGAAACCTTTTCCATCGGGTGTGAAGGTGATGTTTTCTGCCGCCTGCTTAAAGCCTTTTATGATCTTTGGGGCTGCCCCAGGGTTACCCAAGTCATATAACTCTACATAATTATTATTTGCATCTGCAAAATAAAGCCCTCCAGCTACAAGTTTTTTACCATCGGGACTTAAGTCCATAGAATATACTTGGTACCCGCTTGTACTAGTACGATCTGGAGCAATTTCTTTGTTGACCACCCAATTGCTACCTGAATAATCCCACTGTATGATTTTGCCATCACTACCTCCTGAATAGATGTATTTAATATTGGGCTTGGTCACAAGGGCACGTGCGGCTCCTTTTGTATGTGCTTCCAGACTTTTAGTCAATGGATGCGGCTCCGGCTGATTCTTTAAAGCATAATACAGACCACGGTAAATATCATTGTCGTATTCATATCCCTTGTTGGCTGTATTAAAGTTGTAAGCCTGCTGGGCAATGATAGATTCTTGTTCGGGGTTGTTATTTAATTCAATGGATTTAATGGCCATTGCTTTTGCAATGGCAAGGTACTGCTGCCTTTTTGACTCCGCTTCTGCAGCTCTGGCATCCGCTTCCGCCAATCTCGCCTGTTGTTCATTGTCCTGAGCCAGCTTTGCATTCTTAACGGCCAATTGCTCTTGCACTTTTGCCCTTGCTTCAGCAGCCTCAGCCTCTAGTCTCCGTTGCTCTGCTGCAGCTCTTTGTTCTGCTTCAGCTGCCTGGGCAGCCACGGCAGCGGCTCTTGCTCTTTCTGCTTCGTTTCTTTGTTCGATGGCCAATTCTTTTTGCTTTTCTGCCTCAATTTGTGCGGCAGTAGCTTTTTCCGCATTCTCAATAGCAAGCGCTTCCTGTTTCTTCGCCTCTGTCTGCTGATAGATCGCATAAACCAGAAACATTAACGCCACCACCATAAGTGATCCAAATACAATGGCAGTAACACGAGCACGTTGGAGCTTTCGCTTTTGTTCGAGTTCTTTTATTCGTTGCTCTGTTTCAAACTCTTTCCTGGAGTACTCCAGGAATACCATCGTACGCTCAAAGGCGGGATGGTATCTTTGTCCCCAAACCAAAGTGGGTTTATGCTTGGCTTGCCAGTTCAGTGCCAGCTGTAAATCCGGTGGTCTCCATAAACCTGCCTTACCTACCTGATACATGGCAGCTGCCTCAGCAAGACGTAAATACATTTGCACGGCTTCTGCTTCATCATCCACCCAGTTCTTTAATCGCACCCAAATCCGCATCAAACTCTCATGCGAAATATCGATCATCGATTTGGGACCTAGCTCCATACCATGAGCAGGAGTTAGTAATGATCTTCCTGGCTCGCGGAATTTTTCAATTACTTCTGCAACATCATTTTCAGATACATCTGCTATGGCAGCAATCTCATTGAGTCGCGTTGGTCTTCTAATACCAAAATTTTCCCCACGTTTTTCAGTGATGGCTTTAAACAGGATCTCACAAATGCGCTTTTGCTCCTCGTCCAACTCTTCATACGCTTCATTGGCATGCTGCGACAAAGCCTCCGACATGGTACCAATGGCCTCATAGTGTTTTAGGTCTACAGGTTCATTGTCATAATCTTTATAATTGGCCCAATAGGACCACGTGCGCATTAAGGCGTGTTGAAGAATGGGAAGCTGATCAGGATTATCCCCAAGGTCGTTCAATAGCTGCTGTACCAATCGTGGTGATATGTTGGCACCACCTACCGCTACAGGCCCTTCCACTGCTCTGCGCTTTTGATCGCGGGTCATTTGAGGGATCAAATAGTGACTATCATTCAGCTTGCGAGTCAGTTCGGGAAATTGAGCACAATCTCCAATAAAGTCTGAACGCATCGTAATTCCTATGTAGATAGGAGAGTCCTCGTAGTTGACGGCCTCCATGAGTAAATTCACAAATGCCAATGTTTCGTCTACTGACCCCGGATCAGTGCTGTCTTTGAATCGGAAGAGTTCTTCGAACTGGTCTACAAGAATAAGGTAGTTAGTGTCTTTTGATCTTCTGGATTGCTGTACAGCTTCCACTAATCCAAGGGAACTACTCCTTAATAGGGTGGAAACAATTGTTCTTTTAATCTTTTGATCCTCGATGTCTGCATCCGCATAATCATCAGAAGACTTAAGAAGGGCTTCCGCCAGATTATCGATAGGTCCTGCGCCTGGTCTCGTTACTACTACCTCCCAATTGGGGCTCACATCTGTAAGGAAACCACCATAGAGTATTGGTAACACACCGCAATAGACGAAAGATGATTTACCACTTCCTGATGGACCAATCACGCCTACAAAACGATTCTTGGAAAGTTTAAGAAGTACTTCATCACTTTGTCCTTCTCTTCCAAAGAAGAGATGACTTTCATCTATATTGAAAGGACGAAGCCCAGGAAATGGGTTAGCTGCTCCTGTTTTTACGCCTTGCTTTTCGTCAACGGTTGGGCTCATGATGATTATGATTTAATGTCTGACAAAAATGATTTTAAGGACTCTAAAGTTTTATTCTGATCACCGGAAATCAAAGTCAGGTTTTGACTTTTGAAAGTTTCCAAATTGGATGCAGATGTATTAGCTGCAATAATGGCTTTACCCAGAATAGGTTTCTTACGCCCAAACCCAGGTGCTTTTAGCAAGTCAAGTACTTTCATGCGCACCCATTGATCGTTTACTTTGTCTTTGAAAATAATGGCGCCATCAAGCGAACGTAAATTATCAATGTGGTTTTTTCTAACGGATAAAAGATCGCCTTCAAATACTGGCTCCACTACGTTGAATCCATTCTTTTCAATGGCCTCACGATAGGGCTTTACCGCCTGCTCATCTACACGATCATGCACCAGATAGATCGACTTGCCATTGCTTTCGTCTTGCGTTGTGCGCTCATTGGATTCCAAAAGTTCTTCTCGCATGATGTTTTTAAAATCTTCCAATGGGTTTTGAAGAATCTCAGCACCTTCCTGTGCATCAACATCTCGTTTTATGGTATCGATGAATGATTTCTGGCGATCGCTAGCATTTTTAAGGTTGGGAGAAATCCAGATCAGACGTGAGAAATCTTCATTTCTACTTTTCTTGGCTATGCTTAATTCGGCAGCCAATTGATTCTGAATATCTACTACGGATTGATTGGCTCCTTCTGGAATTTCACCATAAGCACTACCGATTAGGTGAATGGATAAGCTACATTTCTCAAGATCTTTCTTTACCATGTTTTCCAGTTCCGAGAATTGAGCAGGTAATGTCTGTTTTGGGAGAACAATGTATCCATGCCGTTGAAGCTCACGTTTGATGATGTTTCTTTGCACGGATAAGTCATGACCAGTCTCAGCAAGATAAATGGTCTTTCTTTTAAGGATATTTTTGACCTCTGCATTTGTTTCGCCCTCTTTCAGGTAGATGAGTGCTTCGTGAATGTCATAGGCCAAGTCGACCATCTTCATCCAATATTGTCTCTCCGCTTCTTCACTAAAAAAATCAGCATATTCTTTCATCAATCCGGTTTCGGTATCCAATTGATACATATCGTATCCAATCAAATCCCTTAGTCGTGGGGGTTGCTCCGTATTGGAAAGAGGTGTTTTCATTACTTTGAAAACCCTATTGACTTGTGTGCTGGTTGTGGCTTTATAAAATGATTCTACTGTATCGAGACATCTTCCTGATTCTATGAATTCTTTGGACAGTACGGCCACTAACACCGCTGCATTGTCCATGGTGGAGGCGGTCATGGAATCAAATTCTTCCTTTAGTACAATGTTTGGTTTTTGGCCCAACACCTGAAAGAGCATTAACTCAAGGAATTTTTTGAACTGGGTAACCCAACCCAACTCTTTGTTGGTTGGAGACTCATTGTCCTTTTCTGCAAACGCGATAATTACATCAATATCTAAAGCCATTGGTAGACGTATTATATTTTATATCTGAGTGTATTGTAATTCTTTTTCGGTACTATTTTTTATCAGCTTTTGAACCAGTTCGTGGTGATTGGCAAGCACAAAATAGAAATCAGCAAGACTGATTCTGAAAACCACGGAATACTCTGTTGCTGTTGCCTCTTTTATTACCGGAAGGAGGCCATTTTGAAAGAGGTCTCCAAACGCAGCACCTCTTGGCAAATCTATTTTTTCATCGTTTTCTGTTTGCAACTTCACCTCACCATGTGCTACTATCAGAATGGGATTGGACTCATTTTCTTCAAAAACGATGCGGTCCCCAGTATTGAGGGTGACAGGTACAATTTTATCAGCCAAATCACTGAGCATGTTACCTTCAATGCCTTTGAATATTTTTAGTTGTTTGATAAACATGACCATTTCAATCCCGAGAAAAAATCCGTCTTCCAACCCATCCAGCAATTGATTGTTCTCTATAGAGGAGTCAAGAAACTTTTTGTCTTTGAAAGGCAAACGCTCGGCAATGGTCTCATACATCGCCTTGTCTTTATTATAGATTACCCACGCAGCTGTCTCTTGCAGTAGCTTGTCTTGATTAAACATTTGAGCAATCAACCCACGACTCACTCTGAAGTCTTGCATGTAAGCAGTAGCATGAATCGCACATAATTTTGTCCAGCGATTATTAAAATTAAAGTCACGGTTGAGCACGTAATTAATTACCTGAACTGGATTGTAACTTTCCCTTGGAAAATGGATCTGAAGTTTTTCTAATTTCTCGCCAGTAGAATCATCATCAAGTAGGGGGATCAATTTAGGCTTGAGATCAGGATCAAGAAAGAGGTCTAACAACTCTAATGCATAGGCAGTACCATCTGCTGAGTCTGATTCAATATTTTCCTTTACTAGCTGTACAGAGTTGGGATCATAAATAAGCGATAATAGCAATGTAATCTGATCGTAATTGTCACGCACCTCTTCCCTTAGGGCTTCCTTTAAGAATTTAAAATGATCTTCATTGGTAAGTTCTTCGAGAGCCGCAAGGTTCCATAAGGTTTTGCTCATTTCAACATCCAGCAAGTCCTTTACAATGGTAGCTTCCCTTCCTTCTGCCTGGTAGGTCATGTAGCGCAGTGAGTAAAGTATTTGCTTCACAATTCTCTTGTCAGGATAATCTGCTTTTTCCCATAACAAGGCCGTTCCTTTAGGTCCGCCAATATGCCCTATAATTTGTACAATTTTCAACATCACCAAATCGCGCTGACCTGATTTGTGAAAGGCAGACTCAAGGGTTTCCAGTGCAGCCTCTCTGGCTTCCTTTAGTGCAGAGGCAGCTTGATGCGCATAAGTTGGAGAGGAGAGTAACTCTATTAATACATTCCAGGTTTCTGGTCTTTTTACTTTACGGGCAGTCAATAAAGCTTCTTCTCTTACTTTAGGATCTCCATCGCGCAAAAGTTCCAATAGAATAAAGATCGTTTTCTGGCTCACCATTTTACGAAGCAGTTTAGCCGCCAGCATTCTATCAGACTGCTTTACTGACTTACTTAATTTCATCAAACGCTCGACTGAGATGGAGAGGAGATCACTGTCTTCTGCTTCTCCTGCAGCTTGCTTGGCAAGGCCCTTTATTTCGTTGCCAATATCCTGGCCAATGCCTAGTTCAGAAATTTTGTCTTTGGCAAATTGTTTCACCTTTCTCAGGTCACTATCAGCGAGTCTTATTACTGAGGATTCGAATAGGGCAGGCTCAAGTTTTTCCATGAGCTTTAAACCGTATATTACTTTTTCTTCAACATTGCCATTGACCTCACTGGAAAGTACACTGTCCATAGTATACTCTTTGACAATATTCTTTTCCGTTTCAGATTTACTCTTAATCAAAGAGCTTTGAAGAGTTTCTTTGTAGCCTTTGTGCATGCGGCTGGTTACCCAATACCAAACCAATAACACAGGGATGGTGAATAGAGTAACTGACAATAAGTTGAAAATATCAAATGAGTTAATCAATACGATGAGTCCCCCTGCCAGTGTACTTCCAATTCCGATTACGATACCTTCAATTTTAGTCTGTGCATCTATCTTAATGGACTTGTGCATCGGCACATAATAGTATTTGAAAGTGGGTTCGTCAATGGCCTCTTTCATGGAGTTGATAAAGAGTTTACTCATTGCGATCATAATGAAGAAGAAAATTACAGAATTGCCGGCAGCGTTATCGAACCCGAAATATGCACCTAAGGCAAATGCACCT
>JAGQYK010000024.1 GCA_020436125.1 Cyclobacteriaceae bacterium
ATTGCAAAACCTTTCGCAAAACCATTTACGGTTATAGTTCTATCAAACATACCGGGCAATGATGCAATACTCGTATTGCCACCCGCATAATTGATGTGTTCATATATTTCATCAGCAATAATCAAAAGGTTCTCATGCTTCAACACAACCTTTGATATCGCTTCCAATTCGTCTTTAGAAAAAACAGAACCGGTTGGATTGCATGGCGATGAAAAAATAATTGCCCTGGTCTTGGGGGTAATTGCTTGTTCTACCTGCTCAGCAGTCACTTTAAAATCGTTCTCCAGAGAACCCTTTACAATTACGGGTGTCGCCTCCGCAAGACGAACCAGTGCATCATAGCTTACCCAATACGGAGAAAAAACGATCACTTCATCTCCTGGATTAAGCAGCGCTATCATAATGTTGGCTATCGATTGTTTTGCCCCATTGGACACCACAACATTCTCAGCCTTATAAGGTACTTTGTTTTCAGTTGTATACTTAGCTGCGATTGCCTCTTTCAGGTCAGGATATCCGGCTACGGGAGGGTACGCAAAATACTTTCCGTCATCAATTGCCTGTTTGGCAGCATCACACACATGCTGGGGAGTTTTAAAGTCAGGCTCACCTAAGCTAAGGCTGATTACGTCAATCCCTCTTGACTTGTATTCTCTCGCCTTTGCGGCCATTGCCAGTGTTGCAGATTCTTCAATTGCTTCAATACGGTCGGAAAGTGTTTCTTTCATAGTTATCAGTTTCAAAAATATTCACGCAAAGAAAATCATATAAATCAAGAAGGGAAAACAATGATTTGACTTATTACAAATCAAAACCCTCGTATTTTGACCCAAGTAGAGATGTTAATTAAACAGCGTCCTCCCAAGAATACTGCGGCCTAGGGTAATCTCATCGGCATACTCCAGATCACCGCCAATAGGAATGCCTCGCGCTATAGAGCTAAGCTTTATCGAAAACTCCTTCAGTCTTTTGCTGATATAAAAGGCTGTAGTGTCACCTTCCATGGTAGGACTTAGTGCAAGAATTACTTCCTTCACCTCTGATCCTGGTTGGGAAACTCGTTGCAATAGTGTTTCGATCTTCAACTCAGAAGGCCCTTTTCCATTCATAGGAGATATTACGCCTCCCAGCACATGATATAATCCGGAATATTGAGACGTATTTTCGATAGCCAATACATCCACCGTTTCTTCTACAATACATAGAATGCTTCTATCCCTTCGGTGACTCCTGCAAATTGAACATTCTTCTTCATCAGAAATATTATGACAATGCTTGCAGAAGACAATATTAGACCGAAGCTTATTAAGGGACTCAGTGAGTGCATAGGTACTTACCTCTTTTTCCTTAATCAGATGAAGCACTAATCTTAACGCAGTTTTCTTCCCTATTCCTGGTAGTTTGGACACTTCGTTTACAGCTTCCTCAATAAGCTTGGAGGGATATTCCATGTTTAAAAGCTGCTAAAGTATTTTTGCGTCAATCCCTTTTTCACATATCGCCTGACGCATAGGTTGTAGTTCTTCAAAGGATCCGTTCTTTACGGTACATTTACCTCGATGATGAATAATCCAGGTACACTGTTCTGCTTGTTCTGGTGTGTGCTTGCAAACGTTAATCAAAGTTTGAATAACATGCTCAAAGGTGTTGAAGTCATCATTAAAAACCACAAGGTCTTTCGAGTCTGTAGTCTCAATGGATTCGAGAACCTCAACAAGTTCCTGTTCCTGATCCGACATTTTCATAACCTCTTTGTTCAACAATCCACTCTGTTTTCAACTTCCTGTTTCAAAAGTAAAAAAAAATAACAAGTTTTATCGCTTACATCTTGCTATGAGCCCCACACTAGTACTATTAATACTCCTTGGCTATTTCGCTGTTTTGATAGTAATATCAATAGTTACCTCTAAAGGAGCCACATCCGATACATTCTTTACTGCCAACAGACAATCTCCATGGTATTTGGTGGCCTATGGCATGATTGGAGCATCACTTTCCGGAGTTACTTTTATTTCCGTACCAGCTAGCGTCAACAATACCGCTTTCTCCTACTTTCAAGTGGTATTGGGGTATGTAATTGGTTATTGGGTTATTATTGGTGTCTTACTTCCATTATACTATCGACTTAACCTGATCTCTATCTACTCTTTCTTTGAAGATCGATTTGATCGTATTTCTTATAAAACAGGCTCCTTCTTTTTCCTTCTTTCTCGCTCAGTAGGTTCTTCACTCAGACTTTTTCTGGCAGCCTCAGTATTGCAATTGTTTCTTTTCGATGCATGGGACATACCCTTTTTCGTTACCGTGGTCATTACCATTTTCTTTATTTGGATTTATACTTTCAAAGGAGGTATAAAAACAATCGTATGGACAGATACATTTCAAACCACATTCCTTATACTGGCGGTTGTTATTTCTGTGATCCTTATCGCACAAAGAATGGAGTTAAGCTTTGGCGGCCTTCTATCGTTAGTATTTGAAAGTGACTATTCCCGTATTTTCTTTTTTGATGATCCAAACAGTAAGCTCTTCTTCCCTAAACAATTTTTTGGAGGTGCTTTTATTGCCCTCACCATGACAGGAATGGATCAGGACCTGATGCAAAAAAATCTCACATGCAAAAACTTGAAGGAAGCGCAGAAGAACATGTTTTGGCTAAGCAGCACACTCGTTGTGGTGAATCTTCTCTTCTTGGTGCTTGGTGCTTTACTTTATCTCTATAGCGCTGAATTTAACATTCAATTGCCAGCGGTTAGTGATGAGCTCTTCCCAATGTTGGCTTTTCACGAATTTGGGTTATTGGCAGCAGTGCTCTTTTTGTTAGGTATCACTGCTTCTACCTATGCCAGTTCTGACTCTGCCCTTGCCGCTTTAACCACTTCTTTTTGTATCGATTTTCTAGATTTCAAAAACAAACCTGAAGTAGTAAAGCAAAAGCAAAAGAACATCGTCCATGTCGGATTTTCCATCCTCTTTCTCATCATCATATTAATTTTTAAAGAGATCAACGAGCGCTCCCTTATTGATGCGGTATTGATGGCTGCTACATATACCTACGGTCCACTGCTGGGTCTTTTTGCATTTGGTATTTTCAGTAAGCGAAAAGTTGAGGGGAAGCTTGTTCCTGTAGTTTGTTTACTTGCCCCGCTACTTTGCTATCTCTTGGTCGTGAACGCACCTCAAATGCTCAATGGCTATCAGGTAGGTTATGAAAATTTAATCATTAATGGCCTGCTCACTTATTTTGGTTTGTTCTTAATCAGCAAAAAAGAAAAGGCCACTCAATGAGCGGCCTTCTAGATTAAACCAACCGACACCAATTATCTAACAACTTGACTTAAGATGAGTTCTTTATTGAAGGTAAACTCTTCGATCTCAGCACCATCTTTTACTACCTGAATGGTATAGGATCCGAATTTTACTTTATCAAAATCGATCACCATTTTTTTCTTTTTGATGGTCATGGTTGTAACCACTTCTCCAGTTGAGTAGGTAACGATAACCTCCCCGCCAAATAAGTCTTTGTTAATCTTCATTACAAAATGATCTTGTTGACTGGATTCCACCACAGCTATTGAATCGGGAGCAGCGGCAAAAAGGTTAGCTGAAATAGAGAAGAAAGAGATAAGGATGATGCTAAGCGTTTTCATTTTTTTATCGTTTATGTTTTTTATTCTATTTTTTGATTACACATATACGAATGCCGTGCCATCAGCAAAAACAGCTTAAAAAGGCTAAAAAGTAGGTTATAGTAGTAGAATTAGTCCCAATTTGGGAATGAGTATCCCAATTAAGACTATCTTGGCCCTGACATGGCTTCAAAAAATAGATAGGGTATGCTGTAAATAGAGCTAAAAGAGGAAACCTTGTTCCTGCAGCTTGTTCAGCCTAGCCTACATTACCTTGTTTGGTGTGCCCTCAGATACGCTAAGCCATCATGGGATACAAAATCTAATCAAGCAGCTTGGCTGATTTGGTCTACTCTTATTAAAACAAAGAAAAAGGCCACTCAATGAGCAGCCTTTGAGATTAAACCAACCGACAACCAATTACCTAACAACTTGGCTTAAGATGAGTTCTTTATTGTAGTTGAATTCTGCTAATTCAGCGCCTTCTTTTACTACTTTAATTTTATAGGCTCCAAAGTTTACCTTATCAAAATCGATAATCATTCTTTTTCTTTTGATGGTGCTTTTTGATACCTCCGCACCATCTGAATCTAATACCACTACCTGACCACCTACTTGCTCTTTGTTAAATTTCAAAACCATCACATCTACTCGTTTTGAATCAGCTATCTCAACTGAATCTGGGTTTGAAGCAAATAGGCTAGCCGTAAAAGAGAAGAAAGAGATAAGGATGATGCTAAGCGTTTTCATTTTTTTATCGTTTATGTTTTTTATTCTATTTTTTGAATACACATATACGAATGGCATGCCACCACAGAAAACAGCCAAAAAATGCTAAAAAGAGAGATTTATCATTGGAAACAATCCCAATATGGGAAAGTGGTTCCCGGCATGACTACTCCAGTTCCAAATAGGGATCCCAAAAGATCTTAGAAAAATCAACTATGGTATCATTTTTCACCTTCAAACCCTCTCTTTCAAGTCGGTATTGCATAGTTGTAGGTGTTTTGAAGTGAAATCTTCCGGTAAGTTGCCCGTTTCTGTTTACCACCCTGTGGGCCGGTATGGTTTTATCGTTGTGAGCTGCATTCATTGCCCACCCCACCATCCGAGCACTCATCTTAGTACCTAGATAAGTAGCGATGGCTCCATAGCTAGTAGCTCGACCCTTTGGGATCAATCTCACCACATCGTAAACGTCATTAAAAAAATTATACGCTTTCTCTTTTTTGGCCATATCTACCAGTAATCAAATTGATAGCCTGAAATTAATAGTTATTGACGCATTGGAATACTTGAGGCCTTAAATTTGCTCAGATTCTAAACTATGAAGAGAGTAATTATTTTAGTCTTTGTTTGTTTTACCAATCTGGCGTTATCACAAGACCTCGTTTTTCCCTTCCAGTATGGATGGAACATCTTAACAGAGGGTGATGAGTTAAAATTTAAACTAGCCGTTAAAGATTCTGTTCCCCCAAGATTTTTTAGTCTGGACGGTTTTGAATCCACAGGAATACAATTTGATACATTGGGAAACTTCTATTGGCAACCGGCATATGATTTAGTGGATAGACTTGAAAAGCAAAAAGACTTCAATGTAATCTTTGAAGTATCCATGGAGGACGGAAGAAAAGCTCGTTCTGCTATTACTTTTACAGTTCTCCATAAAAACAGGCCACCATCTATTGAAGAACTGCCAGTGGTATACGTTAAGATGGCATCAAGCAATAGTTATCAAATACCTGCAGAATACATCAGGGACCTTGATGGAGATCCAATTACGTTTAGGCCCGTGCAAGAAAAAATGCCCCAAGGTGCTAATCTCAGTTCGCTTGGTTTGTTTACATGGACTCCATCAAAAAGTCAATTTTATGCATTAAGGGACAAACCTCTTACCATTGAGTTTTTTGTTGAAGATCAACCTGACAAGGCCTCCAGTTTAGGAAAACTAAAAATTGCCCAAACACAAATGGATCTACCACCCGAATTATTGATTGTTCCTGGTGACAGCAGCATAACAGTTTCTGAAAATGAATTAGTCAATCTTAAAATATATGTCTCTGACCCCAACGGAGACGATAACGTGGCAGAGGTTGGATTTGTGTGCTCCGACCCACAGGTGCCAAAGACGAGCTTTAAAGAAAATACGAAAGTACAATCTGAATTTATATGGAAGCCTGGATATGAATTTGTGGAGGAATCTGAAGTTACTAAAGAGGTTGACTTTACCTTTTATGCAATTGATAATGCCAACAATCGAACCCAACGTAAGGTAAGAGTGACCGTAAAGGATGCAGAGAATATTGACGAGAAGGATAAGCTTTCTTACATCAAGTATCGAAATTCACTTATTCAGGCAAAAGGGCTCATTGACATTTTGGATGATAACCACGAAACCCTTTCCAAAGCATATAAAAAAGCCAAAAAAGGCAAGAAAAATAGAGCCCTGATCAACGCCTCTTTGGGCGCTACTACCGGTCTCTCGCCTGTTATACTTTCTACAGACCCATCAAAGGTAGTCTCTGCCATTGGCGGCACTACCGTACTTACATTAGGTACACTTGAAGCTACTGAGCTATTAGGAAAGTCGAAAAACGACATTTTAGAAAAAATGAAGGTCAATGTGGAGATAAGAAATCAGCTTCAGGTGGCAGGGGACAATTTTGCGAGAAAATATGCCCTGAAATCAAGCAGGAGAAACCAGGAATTTGATATTGATCGGGATAAGCTCCTTCCTATTATCAATAACCAAAAATTAGTGATATTAGAGATAGATGCTAGCAAACCCAGCTACAAAGACTACTCAGATAAGGACCTCAAGAAAACCTTTCCGGATTTTAGCAGTGAGTAATGTGTCACTCCTTTGGTGAAAACGAATTATCAATTACTTTTGCCGTCCGATCGCGCTAGGGTCAGGAATCTGATCTTGGTGCACTTACAGAGGAGTGGCAGAGCGGTCGAATGCGGCGGTCTTGAAAACCGTTGAACCGCAAGGTTCCGGGGGTTCGAATCCCTCCTCCTCTGCAAACATCAGTACAAGAAATGTCAAAAGCCTGCAAACTAAATGATTTGCGGGCTTTTTACTTTTTAGGACATGCCAAAACATTCATCAAATAGAGAGTTTTTGGTGAGTGATCTGGTGAGTCATTGAAAAATGCAAAAAAGTACTCACCAGATTTCTCATAACGAATTGAATTTCAACTGGTTCAAGCAATGAACATCTTGAAAAATAGGTGGCTGCATTCATAAATTTATTAATGCTTAAACACCATCGAGATGAACAACAGATTCAATTTGCTTTTCTACTTCAAGAAGCCAAAAAAATATGGTAAGAAAGAGTTGCCGATTTACATGAGAGTGAGTGTTGATTGCAAGAGAATGGAGATATCAACTCAACGTAAATGGGATCCTGCTCGCTGGAACGTAGCCGCTGCAAGAGCCATCGGAACAAAGGAGGACGCACGCGCGCTTAATGCTCACTTGGACACGCTTCAGGGAAGAGTTTATGAAGCCCAGCGACAACTTATAGCTGATAATAAAGAGATCACAGTAAGCAATATCAAAGCACGGCTTGAAGGGAGAAGAGGCGAGTCAAGGATGCTTATTGAAATATTTCGAGAGCATAACAATAAGCTAGCCCAACTAGTGAATAAAGATTTTGCTCCTGGCACCTTAGAGCGTTATGAAACAGCATTGAGTCATACCGCTTCATTCATACAGTGGAAATATAAAAGGCCGGATATCGATATTCTCGAACTCAATTTTGGGTTTGCAACAGAATTTGAATTTTGGCTTAAAACAGTCCGCAATTGTAGTCACAATACCTCTGTGAAATACATCAGCAATCTTAAGAAGATCATCAACATCTGTATGAAAAATGGCTGGCTTCAAAGAGATCCGTTTACAGGCTATAAAATGAATAAGCGAGAGGTAGTTCGTGAGTTTCTGTCAAAAGATGAGATTGAGCTAGTCTACAATAAGGTGTTTTCAACAAATCGCCTGAATCTGGTTAGGGATATTTTCATTTTCAGTTGCTTTACTGGGCTTTCGTATGCAGATATTAAAAAGTTGAAACGTTCGGAAATTGTAATTGGGATTGATGGGGAGAAATGGATCACAACTCAACGACAAAAAACTGAATCCACTTCCCGAATTCCGTTGCTGTCCATTGCAATAGAAATCATGAAAAAATATCAAAATAACGCCAAGTGCATAAATGAAGACTTAGTGTTGCCAATTCTAAGCAACCAGAAGATGAATGCCTATCTAAAAGAAATTGCGGATTTGGTCGGAGTAAAGAAACAGTTCACTTTTCATTGCGCTCGACATACTTTTGCTACCACGGTTACCTTAACCAATGGGGTACCCATTGAAAGTGTATCTAAAATGCTGGGGCATAAAAATCTAAAAACTACACAGCATTACGCGAAGATTCTTGACAGAAAAGTTAGCGAAGATATGAAATCCTTGAAGGAAAATTTTGAATTTAAATTCAGTTTAAAAGGAGCTACAAAATAATCGGCTAAAAAAAATGATCCTATCACCATCTTTGGGTTCCACGAATCCACGTAACTAAGTCAGCGGGGTGAATTGGAATCTTGCTTTGCCCTTGGAGAAGGGCCGGAAAATGGCGATTTTTATGAAACTTAAATCAGTACCCCTTGTGTTATCCGGACATGATTAAACCAATTGTATATCATAGTTTTGAAGAGAAAGAAATCCTTGAAAGGGAGCTCAATGCAAGTATTCCGTTTAAAAAAAGAGTTCACATGTCTAAGACCTTAATGGACATTTTTTACTATGCCAGCAGGAAGGAGCAGAGATTTTCTAATCATACCCCTAAAAGAAAACTGACCATTAAGAGATGATTGGCGGTGAAGCAGAGCGTTATCTCGCAAAGGTTTGTTCTGCGCTTAATTCCCATGACGTTGATTACATTGTTGTCGGAGGCGCTGCCGTAAGTCATTACGGATATAATCGCCCTTCCGGCATTGGAAACTATAAGGAAAACTTGAAAGTCGATCTTGATTTCTGGTATAAGCCTTCAATTGAAAACTACCTTAAGATTCTTGATGCGCTCGATGACCTAGAGGTTGATACGAGTGAGTTGAGGAATTTAGTTTTTGATAAGGACAGAACTTTCCTCAAAATTCCTCATAGAGATTTTCATACAGATTTTCTCCCAACTATGGAAGGATTGAATTCCTTTAAGGCCTCAAAAGGCAAGACTGAAGCTATTGATATTGGAGGAGTCATTCTGCCTGTGATTGCATACGATGATCTAATTTTAAACAAGCAGGCCGTTGATCGAAAAATTGATCAATCCGACATTAACGAACTTGATAAAATTCGAAAAGGAAAACGTCACAAGAGAGGGATCTGATTTTTCTAAATAGGAAAGGCCGTTAAATAAAATAATAGAGTTAGTGAGTTTTGAATTTTAAGTGCGTATAGAGCGTACTTTGTTCAATGCTATTCTTCAATGTAGGCAAAGGCACTCCAATTTCATTAAGAAATGCACAAGCCATTACAATTGCGATTTTTTCACTTAAAAAGTGTGTTTCAAGATACTTCTTATTTTCCATCGAGGAGATTGGATTTGAGTGAGTAAAATCATTTCTGAAATTCTTAATCTTTTCAGCAAGTTCATTGATACTCCTGATTTTAAGCACACTACTGTAAGCTTTCTTATATTTCTTAAATACTGATACTACTCGCTTTTTAAACTCAACTTTTGTTTGTGTAGTTTCTCGATGAAATGCTTCAATAGACTTCGCTAACTCAATAAATCGATCGGAAGCATATGAATCGTGATTATTAAAAGTTACGACATATGGCACTAACGATGTGTGAAATAGATTTCCTTTGAGATACCACTTCTTGACTAATGACGGGAATATATCTTTTATAAGTTCATAGTCTATGAAACAATCTCGTGGATCAAGGTTTTCATTTATGGGATACGGGAAGTGCTTGAGCTGATAAAAAACCTTAGCTTCATAAAGCTTTTTTGAGTCCTTCGTCTTAAAATACATCGACAATTCTCGTGGGTAGACTGGTTGCTGTGTTACGACTGAAAGAAAATTTTGAAAATGTGTAAGTAGTTTTAACATTTCTCGCAGCCTTACTTTTCTTTTAGACTCCAGTACAAAAAATAACTTTTGTGAAATTGTAACTTCTTTTTGAACCCGGTGCAAGGAGGGACCAGCTGCCGCTGGTTTTATTGAAAGTTGCATAGTGCGGGTAATTGGTAAGATCACTGCTTCCGGAAGCTCATATTCAACACTTGTTTTGAATTTGCCCTTACCATATTTGATTTTGAACCCTTGAGAGAAGTTAAACCAATTATCCATATACGAAAAGCGTGCGGCTACTTTGTTGAATGAAAGGTCATTCTCATCGGTGAACCAGCCTCCCATGAATACCATATTTACGGCATAGACCGCAGTCTCAACCTCCATAAAGATATTATTTCTCGATACCTCGAAAGAATTGTAAAGCGTTATAGCCTTGTCGCCTGATACATAACCCCAAATTAGTTTGAGCTTAATCATATTCGGTGGAAACCCCCCTATCAATTCAAGTTTGATGCCGTGGGTAGGTTCAAACTTTAGTATCCCTGGTATCCTTCTTTCTTTGCCCTCTCCGGGCAGGTACCAGTACCCCTTTAATTCGAATGATTGATCCATTTTCCAGCAGTTTTTGGGGGTGAGCCTTTATTTCATTCTTGATATTGTCCGATCAAATTCATAAGGCCAAGCGTTACAAGATAGATTGACTCGGCTTCACACCTTGTAAAATCTGTTTTCATTCCTGAATGGTGGGGCTTTGATGCAATAGAAGATGTGGTTTTATTTATTGTGTCAATCCATGTTAGTGTAGAGTCATCTACCTTGGAGAGCCACTTAAATGCTGACTCAGATTTAGTTCCATTCTTTAACTTAGTAAGATTTCGCGTGAGTGAATCCATCGCATTTCTGCAATGGGCTATGCATACATTATACTCTCCTTGATTAAAGTATAATTCAGCCTTATTAAATTCAAAGATAATATTCTCATAAGCTTCATTCAGGTTCCGGTGCTTTAGAGGAATCTCGATTAACAGGAATCCAGGCCAACCAAGTCCGGGTAAAATTTTATTAACCCATGTTGATTGGGGGATCGTGAACCAAATGCTACCTCTGCAAAAAGAGGTCTTTTCAAGGCTCCATATCATTTCATTATCAATGAAACTTGTTCCCTCTTTTCTAAGAATGGAAAAGACAAGGTCAAGTTTCAAGTTTACATCTGCTTTGTTGCGGATCTTTTGAAGACTATGTACAACCTCTTTATCCATTTGAAATACAAACCAAATGCCAGTCTTTCTTTCACGATAGTTTTCTTGATCATAGATAACCTCTCCCATTGGAGCTAATACATTTGATAAAGTCATCCCAGTACTGGATTCTAAGAGACCCGCTTGAACATTCATGAAGTCGAGAGCGGCTTTCCCGAAATTTTTCGGAAATCTTAAGTTAATGGAGAGGAAAACTCGTAGGTAGGAGCGGAGTCCATCATAAACTCCTTCAAGAAGACCAAGGTCGATTTCAAGGTCTTGAGACATTCCTCCGATTTCGAAACTGCCTTTTGACATTATCTGGTATTTGTTTTACTGTAGCGAATTCAAGTGCTGAGTAAGTAGTAAGTAATTTTAGCATATCGTTTTTAGATTTCAATAGTTCATATCAATAATTGTTGATAAAAATACCCCGCTGATGAGTCGAAAACCTATTATCTGCCAGGTAATTCCTATTCTTAGATCATGGTCGGATTTTAATATTTTTGGCTATCTCCGTTGAAGGTCCAAAGGCATTGGTTAATTGAATAAAACGAAATAATTATGAGGTTTAAAGAAGCAAACATTTCAATTAAGTCCATCGATGAGTTTTACGAGTTCTTAGATAATTCATCACTTGATTTGGACTATAGTTGGGATTTTGTACAACCTATCGCTCTCTTGAAGAAAGAGACAAATGATCCAATAATTCTTCATCATCTGCAATGGGAACTAGCATGTTTCAGCTTTGAGTTCAGGGGCGCAACACTCTTCTCTCTGGCGTACTCTTATGATCTCGTATCTGGAGAGGTAATGCAATATCCTTCGTCTAAAGAATTCGAAGATGCGGGTTTTGAATATATTAAAGATAGGGTTGACCAAGTTAAGAATCCTCTTCTTCGAGCCAGATACAATCATTTGTTGTGGAAAGCGCCTAAGGGAATTAAGAATCTGAAATACGCGACACGGGCTATCGAAAATTATGTTGTTTCTGTTAGGAAACTATTGAACAAGAAAGTAGGCAAGCCAGATGAAAAGTATTTACGGGTATCCAATCACTACGAATCATTAGTTGGGATTTGCAGTGAGATAAATTTTAAAAACAGGGAATTGATAATAGGATTAACGAGTGAAATTCTTCACCAACGTGTAGTCCCTTTCTTCCTTCGTCATGCGGTTATGGATACAATGCTTAAGAATCCAAAGTACTTCAAAGCAGTTGAATTTCATGGATCCCTTAATCTTTTCGTAACGGAGCTTGAATCTGGCGGTGAGTTAGACTATTTCATGATGGTCCACAACTACTTACCAACGGCTTTGAAGATTGCACAGAGAACAAATGATAATGTAAAAAAGTGGCACAACTATATGGCTGATTGTTACATACGATTAGCTGAAAAAGAAACCAATGAAGAGCGGTACTGGATAAAGCAAGATTATTATACACACGCAATTCATGCTTATGGCCGTGCGGGCAATGTTGAGAAGAAAAAAGAAATAGAGCAGCTCTATTTTGAGCTCAAACCTAAGGTTAGACTGCCAGGCGTTAAGATGCAATTCGATGTTACCGAAATATACAAGGAATTGGAGAATCATGCGGAAAGTATTGTCAAAAGAACTCCTGAAACAATCTACTCAATCATTATGTCAGGAAGGGGCATTTTTCCTTCTGCAGAGAAGTTACGGAACAGGCCTAAGCATCCAGATGAAGCCATTCTTAATTTAGGGCATCGCGTGGATTTTGATCGCAACAAAAACATTGGTAGTGCCGGGTCGGGCCAGAATGAGCCTTTTATCGATCCATATCATTGGGAGGTTCAGGGAATAGCCTTGCCTCTTCTGGAATTCATTTTCGCGAAAGGCATCCAATCAGGGAAGCTAACTTTCGAAAATATGATTGTATTTCTCAAGCAATACACTTGGTTTGGAAAACCTTTTTCGCGAATCGATTTAGGTGGAGAAGATATAATCATAGATTGGATTAAATTACTTGCTCCAGCAATTGTTGAATATTTTGTTCAAACAAAAAGTACTTTTGAAAACAAACTCTATTCTCCAGATTATACACTTTGCATAGATAGCCTTGTGCTGAAGCTTGAAGGCCTACTTAGAAATTTTTGTGAACAACTGAATTTCGCTACAAATGTCACCGGGAAGCTGGGAATTCAGGAAGCAAATATTAGTCAAATATTTGAGATTGAAGAACTCAAGAGATATTTTGATGAGGATGACTTTCTACTATTCAAATACTTACTCCTGAGAGAAGGTGGAATCAACCTACGAAATAATGTTGCTCATTGCTTTTATACACACCATGACTATGGCAGAGGTAAAATGCATTTATTGTTGGCGACAATTTTGAGGATCGGGAAGTATAATTTCAGACCAGAAAAACCATAATATGAAGTCCTACAGCTAATGGGTTCAATCCATTTCATTTGGCTCTTTTGACTGCTTAGGTTTGTGGGCAGGATGTGGGGCAGGCAAATGTGCCAAATACAGGTTAAGAAGAATCCTGAAATTAAGGCACAAAGCACAGGCAAAGGCAAGCGTTTTGGGTGTTTTGTGCTCACGTTTGATCCTGTTGTTTGCCATTTAGCAAGCTTGATTAACCTTAATAGAAGTCTCCGTATCTTTGTTTGAGAAATACACAATGGAAAAAATTAGGATAGACAACGATAAATGGATTCGAAACGGCTCACAGATACGTCTGGAGCAAAAGCCAGATCTTTATACCGTTTATGTGTATGAGGAAATAGGCATGATTGAATTGCTTAATAGAGTTACAAATAAAAGATACACAGCAGGGCAAAGGAGCTCTTCAGGCTGGGAATGGGGAGGCGATCTATGTCATGTTAAGGAGGTTGTAGAATTCTGAATTATCAAAGGCGGCCCCTCCGTTTTCTTTTGCGCTTTTTGCTTTTCAGCTTTTCAAAATCCATATCAGGTTGGTGATCAGCGTGGAAAGTATTCCCATGAGAATGACCATCCAGTAACGCTGCCAGATCGAGACCTTTTGATTTTTTTGGAACAATGTTGATGCTGCTGTCATCTTCTCGTTCAGTTGATCGAGCTGGTTGTCTAGCGTCTGAGCTTTGCTTCGAAGATCTTGCATCGTGGAACTCAGTACCCTCAGGTCGTTTGAATAGTGGCTGCTGCTTTGCTCGACCTTGGCGTACAGTTTTTGAATCTCTTGAAGAATGGCCATCACCTGTTCCTGCGTCAGGGTTGATGGACTTTGTTCTATCATTTGCCTGGTGAATTGTTGTGCGATCTCTTTCTTGTTCATAGTTGATCCTGCCTTTTATAGTACTCCACTTGAAATCATTTCCGAGTTTGACTCCTTTAATAATGATGCCTTCAAATCCATAGGATATCCCACTAACAAACCCAGTAGAAGCCTGGTTGAACAGAACATTTATTCCTTTGCACTCCAGCGCCTTGATAAATTCCCTTGTTGTAATCACTTGTTTTTCCTGAAGTATACCCCGGATGAGCACTTGTAACTTCATTTTTTGAGAAGGTTCATTGGTTCGCTTCATCATTTCCAATTCATTCTTGGTCATGGCACGCTCTCGTGCCTGACTGCTGGAATTAACCTTTGTTAAGCCGTATCTTATCTCAAGTTCACGCAACACCTTTTCACTTCTTGCAAAATCATTGCTATCGCTAAGTACCTTTCCATCGTACCCAATCCGGTTGACAAGGATGTGAAGGTGAGGATGGTCCGCGTCATGGTGGCGAAACATGATAAACTGGTGCTGAGTGAATCCATTGGCTACCATGTAATCATGTCCGATCTGTTTCATCCTTTCATTGGCAAGGTCTTCACAAGGTGGGAAGTTGATGGAGGTGTGATAAAAGTACTTTTGAAGATTGGGGCGCTGTACCCTGACCATCTGCACTTCTTTCATGATCGACTTTTCGGATACACTTACAAAGGAATGATCCAGCACTTCAGCTATTCCCCTGTCTACTTTTTCGAGGTTATACCGAAGTGCCCCTCTGAATCCTTTACCCTTGATCTGATTGCCGGTCATTGATGAGTGCTTTAATTATCTTGTTCAGGGTGATAGTTAATTCAAGTTGCCGCACGAGATACTCCTTTGGAAAGTCTCCTGCATTTATTTGGTGTGTAACCTGATTAAGGTTCACACCAATCCTTTTTAGCTCCAGATACACGGAAGTATCCAGGGGTGACATTTTAACAGGCGGGAACTTACCCACAAACACTTTGTATCTTATCCAGTTGGCTGGACTCAATCCACTTGCAAAGGCATATTGATTGACTTTATTGCTTTCCTCCTCAGTCAACCGGATGTTAACTTGTACTACCCTTTTGTCGCTATCGCTTAGCCTTGGTCTTGCCATTACATAAAAAAATCGAACGAAGTGGTCGGGTTACAAGCCGTTGGAGCGTAGCGGAAACATGGCTTGCTCCTTCTAGCTTCAAGTATCTTATTATCCAAATATGTCTTTCTATCCATATAATTTAAAATCATAAAGACGCTTATCAGTTTGTGATTTCAACTGCTTCCACTTTCTTCATGCTGTTCAGTTTTTGAACAGGTTGCTTCTTTCTTGCTTTATGCTTTTTGGAAATATGACCATCCAGAGATCGCTTATTAGGAAATGGACCTGCTCCACATTCTGCGCACCATTCTGTCATTTTGTCTTTCTCATCGTTAAGTCTTCGATAAAACAATTCGCTTAGCTGCCACACTGCTAATGAATGAATAAGGCAAATACAAAGACTGATCAATGTTGTTTTGATATTTTCATGATTTGGGTTTTGAAGGGCCACAAACCAATAGTTGTAGTAGAAAGCATTGAGGAAGAAGCTTACAATAGCATAAAACTTACCCGTATTTCGGTACCCATTGATAATGAATACCAGGATAAGGAACTCAATAACTGCTGCCAGGGCTATACCATATATCCAATTCAGGAGCGTGAAGCCGGAAACAGTCATGTCCAGATGCTCCAGCTCTTTAAACAAATGTCCGGCATGCGGAACATAAAGAATGATCAAACACAATGAACCATGAAAAACAGCTTCTTTGCTTTGGAGGTATGCGACTATATTTTTCATCTGACCATGTTTAAGGTAATTCCATTAACACCATTAATTATCGTCTTATCCCCTTCGACCTTTTGCGAGGTAAGGCTTGACCTTGTTTTGCCTTTTGCGTTGCTATCAGGAATTCGTTGACATCTTTTTTATCCTTGTAGAGGTGTGAAGCATCCTTGTATACAATACCTCTCCCATTCAATCCAACTTTCGCCTCCCTGGCAGGAGTGTCATTATCCAGGAAGAGGTTAGCTTCCTTGTAGGATTGAAGAAGAGTCAAGCTTCGATTGAATAGCCTCAAAGAGTTGAGGATCAGAAAATCTGAGTTAATGGTCAGTTGTTTTATTTCACTGTTATCAATTTTCAATACAGAGAGAAAATCTATAAAACCTTCCAATACAGAAATTCTGGAAGCTCCATTTTCTATCAGTGAAATATCTTTCGGTGAAGAAGAACCCTTGAACCAGCGGTTCCGAAGTTCATAAGCCCCCGACTGGTTAGGAAATCCAATGGCTTTATAGCTCTTCGGCCCAATGCTGAATTCAATTTCTTTACAGAATTTATTGGCCAGCTCCTGATCAATTCCGCGACTGTCCAGATAGTTAATAAGGTCTGCATTGGTTATTTCTTTAGCTGAAACAACCACTAATTTGTTTTCCGGCCTTTCAATGGAAGGTGGATGCTGTTGGACAGAAATATTACCATGGTTACCATTTGATAACTTTTCTAGGAATTCAAACAGTGTACATTGGTGAAGTTTAGCTCCTAAATCCAGAATGGTTCCTCCTTCGCCTGAACCATGATCAAACCACACATTAGATTTTGCATTGACTTTAAAAGAGGGTGTTCGCTCTTCACGGAAAGGGGAATGATACCAGCAATCATCTTGTTTGATCTTAGCTGGTTCATAGCCTAAACCAGATAAGTATCCAACAATGGAGATTTCTTTTGCATCTCTATATGAAAGGATCTTCGCTTTCATACATTTCGTTTAACTAACAATTCGTTCCGGGCAATGATTATCACCTGGCTTGCATTTTTTGGATGATAGGATGGATAATATTTTAGGTAGCCATAAGATTGTAAGTCCTTGATTACTTTATGATAGGTGGCTTTAGAACGAATTCTTGAGGCCTGCATTAAACCCTTTCGTGAAACCCTGTATGGTTGCTGGAATTGAGAGGCTATCCACCCATTGCATAATGCAAAAGACAAGGCAATGTGAATTGGCTTCAGTCTTCCGTCTGATGCAACTGTTCTAATGTAATGGGTTATTTGCTGAAGCCTCTCCATCAACTCCTATTTGAATTGCCCTCCAGAAGCTTGACTAATTCTTCATATTTATAAAAGACAATTCCACCTACCTTGGAATAATTCAAGGTGCCGTTGACTCTTAAATTTTGCAATGTGCCTGGGGACACCCCTAACAATTTGCGTACCTCGGATGATCTTAACCATTGTTTTGCAGGCTGCCCGTTTCTTTCTTTTATAAGATTTTTGAGCTCAGAAAAGAGCTCACTCTTGAAATCGCGAAGATCTCCTATGGTTAGAAGTTGGTCTCGATTGAAACTTGAACCTAATTGATTTGACTCCCTAGAATTTGCTCCACTCATATCAATCTTAATTATGAGTTGCAATCTGAATTAAAAATCCAAATGGTTTTCACAAGTTGTCCCCATCTTGGGTGCAATAAATTCAATCAATTCTAATTAAAGCTATAGCGGCTATAGTAGCACTTGGACTGAAGGGTAAATTTCATTTGGATCCATTTGTTCTTTGATGCTACTTGATATCTAGATAACCATTTCTTTTCAATGATTTTGAGTCTATTCGAAACAGTCAGTTTTTGAATCAGCAGTTCATCTGTTTAAAAAAATACCAAAAGGAGAAGGGGTTGGGGAAATATGAAATTAAGCTATTGAAGAGATGAAGATGGTCAATAGTGAGTCACAGAGTTGAGATGAATGTCAGGTTGACAGAACCCATTGAGATATATTAAAGTGAAACCCAATGTGTCCCAGATTCCTGGCTGGGTAGGGTGCATTTGCGGGAGCATTAAGAAACGAATAGATAGCATAATGTAGTAGTGCCCACGAAGAGCGCTCCGACCACAATAATCAATAGTATTTATTTATTAAATCCCCTCATTTAGGCGATAATCGGCTTATCCCTCGAATATTTAAGTATTTACTAAAATGATAAAACTTGTTTATTTAACTTAACGTTTAAGTAATTACTAAAATAAGAAATTATGGCTAATACCTGTATCCGTGTAATGGCAGATCCGTCACAAATAAAAGACTGTAAGCATTCTCTGAATCGCCTCGAAGAGAATCTTGATGGCATTTCAAAAGTATTCAACCTTGCGGGCAACCCGGCAAGATTCAAAATTCTTTTCCTCCTTCACAAAGAAGGTCAGATGTGCCCATGTGACCTAAGCGATGTGTTGGATATTTCAGTGGGAGGTGTATCGCAACACTTGAGAAAATTAAAAGACGGTGGATTAGTGAAAGATAAAAAAGTGGGAAAAACAATTTTCTACTCCCTCATCGAAAAAAATGTGGCCATTATCTTTCCATCAATCGATGAGCTTGTAAACGACAATAAAAAACAATTGGTATCATGAGCAATAATTTAAAAACAAAAACAGCAAGTGCTGGTATTTTAGCAGCTGTTGCTGCGTCCCTGTGTTGTATCACACCCGTATTAGCTTTTCTAGGCGGCATTGGGGGGATTGCTGCAACATTCAGCTGGCTGGAGCCCTTTCGGCCCTTTTTAATTGGTATCACGGTTTTAGTATTGGGTTTTGCCTGGTATCAACAACTAAAACCCAGCAAAGCAGAAATAGACTGTGATTGCGAGGTTGATGAGGGGAAAACGAAATTTATTCATTCAAAGAAATTTCTTGGGATCGTCACTGTGGTAGCATTTGCCATGTTGACATTCCCTAGCTATTCACACATTTTTTATCCCGAGACTACGAGGTTAGGTATTGCCGTATCAGATAACGTGAATTTGGTGGAGTTCGAAATCAGCGGGATGACGTGTACTGGGTGTGAGCAACATGTAAATTATGAAGTCAATCAATTACCTGGGATAGTAGGAACACAAGTCTCATACGAAGGAGCCAAAGCGCTGGTAAAGTTCGATCCGGCTTTAGTGAGTGAAGAGAAAATTACGGAAGCCATTAACGCCACAGGATACACGGTGACGGCCTCGCACAAAAGGAATCCATCAGAAATGACATCGAGTTCCGCAATCATTATATCAGAAAGAAATAATCAATAAACCTCAAATAATGCAAAAAGAAATCACACTGCAATCGACACTTACGTGCCCTCACTGTGGTCACCAAAATGAAGAGACGATGCCAACAGATGCTTGTCAATTTTTTTATGAATGTGAAAGCTGCCATAAAGTGCTCAAACCAAAAGAGGGAGATTGTTGTGTATATTGCTCTTATGGAACAGTACCTTGCCCACCCATTCAAGAAAATAATTCATGTTGTTAACAACTTATAACTATGCTGCCCAAGGATTTGACAAAAGATATTAAGACCAGACTACAAAGTATTAAGGGTCAGGTTGACGGCCTTGTGAAGATGCTGGATGATGGTAAAGATCCCGAAAAAATTCTTCAACAGTTCAAAGCAGTTCAGGCAGGAATCGACAAAGCCCATTTTTTACTTCTTGATGAAACTTACCGAAAGGCCTTAGCAATAAAGATCTCCGAAACGGTAGAGGCGTGTCCCGGAAATTGCGGAAATGAAGATCGTATTGAGTTCATTAGACAACAATTTCCCCATTTAAAGCTTGATCGCCTTACAGAAATGATGAGGGAAATTTCAGATTTAAAACAGCGAATAGACTACCAAGGAATAAATGACTCCCAATAACCTGATCGGTATCAAATAAAATAACCTATTTATCTGCTTGGAGACCACCCTCCCCGCCAACCTACCTTTGAATTGTTCTTTAACGAAAAAGACAAATTCTTAAATAGTACACATTAAAAGGAGGAAAAATGAAACGCCAAGTAGAAATTTTTACAGCTGGTTGCCCGCTGTGCGACCCCGTAGTCAGGATGGTGAAAGAGATAGCCTGTGACGAGTGTGAAATTACAATCTATGACCTAGTCAAACATAGTGAGAACAAAACCTGTTTGAGTAAACTGCAAGAGTATCAAGTGAAGAAAGTACCTGCCATAGCTGTAAATGGCAAGTTGCTAAGTTGCTGCGAAAACCAGGAGATATCCAGGGAAGAACTGATCAATGCAGGCATTGGACAGGGTTAAATAATGGAATTAAAGCTCTCCCTTAGATTAGGGTAGGCTTAATTTTAAAATTTACACCCTTGACAGACACCCCAGTGGGTTATATACATTTAAAACGATAAACATTTCAATCATGAAAAAAACAGTGCTTTTTCTCCTGACTTGTGCAGGGATACTTTTTATTAACAGTGAGTCAGCAGCGCAAGCAAATGACAAAGAAAAGAAAGTAAAAATGGATCAAACATCAAACAACCTTACAGAGCTTCAGTTAGCTGTTGAAGGTATGCACTGCCAAGCGGGGTGTGCCAACGGCATCGATAACATGCTCCAGGAACAAGA
This sequence comes from Cyclobacteriaceae bacterium, assembly GCA_020436125.1. GTDB lineage: Bacteria > Bacteroidota > Bacteroidia > Cytophagales > Cyclobacteriaceae > ELB16-189. Next base: position 20,627 of record JAGQYK010000024.1, read on the forward strand.
GGGGATTGTCGACAGTGAAACTTTATTTGACACCAGTTCATCGGTAATCAGGTATGACAATAAACTGATTTCTGAAAAAGATATTATTGCGCTTATCCAGGAGAGGGGATTTAAAGCTGAACGAAAAGCAGCACCAAAGAAGTAAAATGGTTATAACCACAACGTAAGCATGCAAAAACTCATAAAACTCAAAGACGATTTCGTCAGCATCGCATCCTTGTTTACATCTGTATCCACATTGCTATGTTGTGCTCTTCCGTCATTGCTCGTTGCATTTGGAATGGGAGCAGTAGTAGCAGGCTTAGTATCTGATTTTCCAGCTTTGATTTGGCTGAGTAAGTATAAGGAATGGACTTTTCTCAGCGCTGGAATTTTGATCAGTTTTAACTTTTGGTTGTTCTATGGAAGGAGAGACAACCAGATATGTGAAATCGATGAGTATGGTAATGAGACACCTTGTGATACGGCAGCACGCTGGAGTAAGGTGATCTTATGGATCTCTTTTAGCCTGTATTTGCTTGGTTTATTCTCGGCTTATTTATTGTTACCCATTCAAAAATTATTGGAGATCTAGAAACTTAGACATTTATGAAAAAATATTTATTTATAATAATCGCCTTCTTTCCCCTCATAAAAATCAATGCTCAGGGACATGGTCCACTTTACGGCCTTCAGACACCCACTCTGGCCAAAGGAGGATTTGATTTCAATGCCGCAGCAATGAGTATTGCCACTGAAAACGATCAGTCCTTTATGATTCGCTATGTCTGGTCCTATGGAATTACTGAGGATGTCCAGGTTAACATCACTACACCAACTGTAATTAATCGGCTTAGTATCCCCACGGGAACCAGAGGCAACAGTAACATGCCGGCCAATGGGGATATTGAAGCTTCAATCTGGTATCGGTTTTTCTCCAATGCATTTGGCGTGGGAAAAAGAATTGAATCCACAGCAGTCCTGAGCGGTTCCGCTCCTACAGAAAAAAACAGAGGACAAACGAAGGTAAGTAACTCACTGCATGCGGCCGTATCCACGGGCTATGCTTCTCGTACTTGGTACGCATGGGTCGGTGGTGGCTATCAATATTATTTTCAAAAGGGACCCGATCAACTTGGAGATTTACCCTATGGTAGTTTGGTTGTTGGTTATAGGCCGAATCTTTTTATGGGAGACTATCCCAAACCTGACTGGCGTATTTTTGTGGAATCTCTTGCAGAGTTTCCAGGCAACAACTCATTTGAAGGTCAACTTACACCTCCATCTGAGCGAGGAAAGAAGGTGATGATAGGTCCTTCATTTTTGGGATTATATGGCGCATGGGGTTTATCATTCGGTGCGCTATTTCCCGCTTATCAAGATATAAATCAGAATATTGCAAAAGAGAAGTACAGATTATCCTTTAACATAAGTTACTGGTTGTAATCACATAAATTGGAAAAGACAATGAAAAAATTAGGAATAGTATTCACATTAGTAATCTTAGGTTTTCAATTTGCTAACGCACAATTAATCAAGGTAGTACAAGAAGTCTTTGGAATGGACTGTGCCCCATGTGCCTATGGCCTGGAGAGAGGCTTAAAAAAATTGGATGGACTTGAAAAAATAGTAGTTAGCTTGAATGACGGAAAAGCGTATCTGACTCTGGCATCAGGGAATACAGTTACACTTAAAAAAATTCAAGATGAAGTGAAAAAGAACGGATTTTCAGCAAGAAATGCAAAAGTTATCATGATTGGCGATTTGAATAAAGTTGGAAATGAATGGGTCATGAAAGTTAACAATGAGACGTTTAAGATGGAGGATAGGCAGAGTTTAAATATCAAGAATCTTGCAAGTGGATTAGTAAAAATGAGTGTTGAGGTAGCAGATGAAGATGATAAGCAGCTATCTAACAATTGGGCAATTAAAATTATTGAGATACTAGCTTTGGAAAGATGAATATTGATAAAAAGACGCTATTGGGTGTAAGCATTTTTTCGTCTGCGGCTCCTTTGCTTTGTTGCTGGGGACCGGTTTTGTTAGCAGGATTGGCAGGGGGTACTGGGGTTGCAACTTTCTTTTCTTGGCTTCACCCCTTAGAATCCTATTTATTTGGGTTCGCATTAATTTCACTAGGACTTTCATTTTATAAGTTCTACAAGCCAATTCGTGACACCTCAGCGTGCTCTAATTGTGTCAATGCTGAAAGTAATGGCCACGGCAAATGGTATCTGTGGATAGGGGCAGTGCTAGTTCTTATCATGTTTGTATTCAACTATTATCCTGGTCTATTTATATGAAGAAGTTACTACTAGTAATTTTCTATTTGTCTGTTTTTACGGCAACTTTTGCTCAAGGCCCTCCTATTTTCACCGATACACCGATAATGTTGGGCTTGGAGGGAAGAGGCATCAGGACCTTCGGTAACATCATCTCCAGAGAAAACGGTAGTGGTTATGTTCATCCAGTTGTATTTCCCTACAACATTACCAACAAATGGCAAGTGGGCGTAGCGGTACCATTTGTCTCCATGAGACCAAGTGGGTCTACCTCACGCTCCGGTGTGGGAGACTTGGCTGTTTTTACTAAATATCAGATTTATCAAAAAGATGGAAAAGGGAAAACACTGCGAAGCTTAATAAAACTTGCTGAAACTTTTCCAACTGGCAATTCAACAGACAGCCCTGCATTGGGAACAGGGGCTAATCAAACTACGATAAGTCTTGTCAATGGCTACGTGACAACTAAGTTTGGTCTCTATACAGAGGTTGGCTATAATATAACAAGCAATGGCCTGCCAGATAATTTCATTTATAACATTGCATTAGGTTATCCACTGTTACCTCAGAAGTATCCCCCCAACCAAGTAAATGTATTTTTAGAACTTATCGGAAACTACATTTTAGATGATATAGGAAACAATTTATTCGTAGCTCCAGGAATTCAATACATAGCTGGCAGGAGAGTTTTGTTTGAATCAGGGATTCAAATCCCGCTGAATCAAGTAGCGCCTGTTGGACAACAGACAGATTACATTTTGAGAATTGGAACTAGAATATTGATATTTTAAATTAAGAGTTATGAAATGGCCATGTGAACACTTGTCACCAACCGAAATGATTATTTGGCCATTCCATGTGACCTTAACAAAAAAAATAAACACATGAAACAACTAACAATTGTAATGCTTTTATTATCTATTTGTGCAGTGACCCTCAAGGCTCAATCACAAGAACAGCAACAGGAGTTAAAGGGCATCATAAAGGTAAATGTGGATGGACTGTCCTGTCCATTTTGCGCATATGGATTAGAAAAGAAGTTGAAGAAGATGGAGGGCGTAACGAAAATTGAAATTGATGTACCGAATGCATTTGCCTTGCTAACCATAGAAGATGGAAAGTCTGTGAGTGAAGAATTGATTCGAGACAAGGTAAAAGATGCTGGGTTTACGGCAAGAGAAATAAAGGAGGTGTCCAATGAGAAATAGCATAGTTCTGCTGTGCGTCTTTTTCTTGGGCTGTCAATCAGATAAGAAATGGGCTTTTGATAAAAAAATAATGCTTCCGGAAGAAACCAGACCACTGGGTATGGCATTAGTAGATGAAGGGTTGTGGGTGTCTGACCCTGATAACAATCAGGTGCTGAGAATTGACGAAAGCGGATCGGTATTGGAGACCATTTCCAATTTATTTCGACCAATGCATATTGAAGCTAATCACAATAAATTGTTCATTCCAAATTTCAGCAATGACACTATTTCCGTTTATGCAAATGGAAAAAGTGAATCTCTTTTTGTTGAAGCAGAATTTGATGCACCATCTGGTTTATCTGTTCAAGAGGGCCTGATTGCATTTGCCGATTTTTACAATCATAGAGTGCTGCTATCAAAAAATGGAGACGTTACTCAAATAGGAGCAGAAGGACGTACAGATGGATTGCTCTTTTACCCAACTGACTTGAAAATATATGGTGATAAAATAGTCGTTGCAGATGCTTACAACAATCGTGTGCAAATATTTTCATTGGATGGGGCTTTTGTAAAAGTGATCGGCTGGCAAGAGGAAATTAGAGTTGCTACAGGATTAGATGTTTTCGAGGATCTCATTTATGTATCTGACTACTATGGCAACCGTGTGCTTATTTATGATTTAGAAGGAACATTAATCAATATTCTGGAAGGGCAGTTTAACAAACCTACTGATGTCTTGGTGCATTCCGATAAAATGTATGTGGCCAATTATGGAGAGAATTCTATTTCAATATTTGAGTTATTCTAGCTAATTCGTTCTCATTTCGAGCCATTGGAATTACCTGATCTGAGGTGGGAAATTTGAATCACAGGACACGTTTAATCGACCTTAGACCAAGTAGATAACCAAAATGAATATTTTTCGTTTATCTTTGCATCGTGAGAATAACTCAAATCGTTTTAGCTATCTATGTTCTCTTACTCGCTGTATATCCATGCAGTGATGTAGAGTCACAGTCCAGTGAGGATAGAATTGAGGCTATTTCGTTAATTCAAACCTCTCAAGAAAACGATCTCCAAGAGGATATTTGTACACCATTCTGTATTTGCGCATGCTGTGCAACTCATATTAGGGTTACCGCCTCTACAGGACCAAATGGTTCTGGCGTTATTCACAACACAAAGGCAAAAATACCTTACGTGGAGAATATGGTATCCTTCGACAGCAACAACATCTGGCAACCGCCCAGAATTTAGAGCCCACAATTTTTCATTTATCAAAAGTTATGCAAGGTGACAGGTCACCATGCGTACACTATTTAGGGCTAAGCTTCCAAAGCAATTAGTAACAAAAGAAAACGTAAAGAAGAACAAAGTAAAATCTTTGATCGTCAAGGTCATGGAGTACTTCATATTGTCGATACTCATTCTCTTCTTTCTTACCCTGCTAATCGCTGGTTGGATTATCCCTAACCTCAACATAAATCACAATTAAATAAGATGTTAAATAGAATAATTCAGTACTCGATAAAAAACAAACTGATAGTTGGGATGCTAACGCTTGCGCTTATTGTATGGGGCGGCTATTCAATCACTCAACTGCCAATCGATGCCGTACCCGATATCACCAATAACCAGGTGCAAATAATAACAGTTGCCCCCTCTCAATCAGCGTTAGACATTGAGCGCTTGGTAACATTTCCAGTTGAACAAACCATGGCTACTATTCCTAATATCCGGGAGATTAGAAGTTTCTCAAGATTTGGTTTGTCGGTGGTGACCATTGTTTTTCACGATAAGATAGATGTCTATTGGGCCCGGCAACAAGTCAATGAAAGATTAACTATAGCTGCCTCAGAAATCCCTGCAGGGGTAGGTGTTCCGGAGATAGCGCCCATTACAACTGGACTTGGAGAAATTTACCAATATATCATTAGGCCAGAAGAAGGATACAAAGACAAATTTGATGCGATGGAGTTAAGAAGCATCCAGGACTGGATTGTGCGCAGGCAACTTCTTGGGACACCAGGTGTTGCGGATGTGGCAAGCTTTGGTGGCTATTTAAAGCAATATGAAATTGCTCTTGATCCTGATAAACTTCGCAGTTACAATCTGGGTATTCAAGATATTTTTATTGCGCTACAGAAAAATAATCAAAATACGGGTGGAGCGTACATCGACAAGAAACCAAATGCCTGGTTCATTCGCAGCGAGGGTTTAATAAGCTCCGCAGAGGATATAGGAAAAATCGTTGTTGCAAATACGAATGATGGTATCCCTATTTTAATTCGAAATGTTGCTGACGTTCGGTTTGGATTCGCCAATAGGTATGGGGCAATGACATACAACAATGAAGGTGAAGTGGTGGGTGCAATAGTGCTTATGTTAAAGGGTGAAAATTCCAATGCGGTAGTAAATAGAGTTAAGCAAAAAATGGAGCAAATTCAGAAAACGCTGCCAGAGGGAATAACAATCGAACCCTTTCTTGATCGTAGTGCATTGGTAAATCGAGCAGTGGGAACAGTGGAAAAGAATTTAATAGAAGGTGCACTCATTGTGATTTTCGTGTTAGTGCTTTTCCTGGGCAATATTAGGGCTGGACTTGTGGTTGCTTCAGTAATTCCACTTTCAATGCTATTTGCCATTGCTATGATGCACGTGTTTGGAGTATCAGGTAATCTTATGAGTTTGGGAGCCATTGATTTTGGGCTTATCGTAGATGGCGCTGTTATTATCGTTGAGTCAACCATGCACTATCTGGCAATAGGAAAGCTGACAAAATTGAACCAGCAGGAAATGGATGAGAAGGTTCATCACTCTGCTTCTCGGATGATGAGGAGTGCAGCCTTTGGCCAGATCATTATACTGATCGTGTACCTGCCCATACTTGCCCTTGTAGGGATTGAAGGAAAGATGTTTAAGCCAATGGCGCAAACCGTCAGCTTTGCTATTCTTGGCGCATTTCTCTTGTCATTGACATATGTTCCTATGATGTCCGCTTTATTTCTAAGTAAAGACATAACTCACAGGCGAAATTTTTCTGACCGAATGATGGATTTTTTTCATCGCATGTATAAACCGTTATTAAACGGAGCTTTGAAACACAAGGTGATTGTCATAAGCGGGTCTGTCATATTGTTTTTTGTAAGCCTTGTTGTATTTCAAAGAATGGGAGGTGAATTTTTGCCTACGCTTGAAGAAGGAGATTTTGCTATTGAAACGCGTGTATTAACAGGTAGTAGTTTATCCTATACAATAGACATGACTCAAATGGCAGCTAATATTCTGCTTAAAGAATTCCCGGATGAGGTGAAAGAAGTGGTTGGAAAAATAGGCACTTCGGAAATACCTACTGATCCAATGCCAATTGAGGGTGCTGATTTAATGGTTATTTTAAAAAATAAAAACGAATGGAAGAAAGCGGGTAATCAAAATGAACTGGCTGAAAAAATGGGCAAAGCTTTGGAGGACATACCAGGCGTGACATTTGGATTTCAACAGCCAATACAAATGCGGTTCAACGAGTTAATGACTGGAGTAAGGCAGGATGTTGCCGTCAAAATATTTGGCGAAGATCTTGATGTGCTCACAGGTCTTTCGCAAAAAATCGCAAAAATTATTGGTGGTGTAAGCGGAGCTCGAGATCTGTACGTGGAAGAGGTAACTGGTTTACCACAGATTGTCGTTGAAATCAATCGCGATGAAGTCGCAAAATATGGATTGAATATCGAGGATATTAATCTTGCCGTCAATACGGCATTTGCTGGTCAAATAGCGGGACTGGTGTATGAAGGTGAACGGAGGTATGGACTTGCAGTTAGGCTTAATTCTCAAAATCGAGAGAGTATTGAAAATGTTAGTAACCTCTTCATAACATCTCCCAATGGTGATCAAATCCCCTTGAAGCAGTTGGCCAATGTCGATTTTAAAATGGGTCCAAACCAAATACAACGCGAAGATGCAAAAAGGAGAATAATAGTTGGGTTCAACGTTAGGGGAAGGGATGTTGCCAGTATTGTTAATGAAGTGCAGCAAAAAATAGATAATCAAATAGAATTTCCTCCCGGGTACTATCCAACCTATGGAGGACAGTTCGAAAATTTAAAAGAAGCACAAGCAAGGTTATCCATTGCCGTGCCAGTGGCGCTCCTATTAATTTTCATTTTACTTTTCTTCTCATTTGGTTCACTTAAACAGTCCTTACTCATTTTTGCGGCAATACCTATGGCGGCAATTGGTGGGGTATTCGCTCTACTAATCCGTGGAATGCCATTTAGCATCTCTGCTGGGATTGGCTTCATTGCCTTGTTCGGAGTTGCAGTACTCAATGGCATTGTGCTTGTGGCAGAATTTAACCGACTGCGGAAAGATAAAACTATTGATCTTGAAGAAATTGTTAAGGAGGCTACAAAGATCAGGCTACGCCCGGTATTGATGACAGCGACCGTTGCTTCACTTGGTTTCTTACCTATGGCACTGGCAACAAGTGCGGGTGCCGAAGTTCAAAAGCCGTTGGCCACAGTAGTAATCGGAGGTTTGTTAACATCAACTTTGCTGACGTTAATTGTATTGCCCTGTCTTTACATTTATTCCGAAAAGCTTTCTTTCGGGAAGTTAAAACGCACAGCTACAATCGCGGCAGTTTTCCTTTTAATGTTCCTGTGTCCATTAAGTATGCAGGCACAAAATCCAAATAATCCAATTGACCTTTCGCAGGCTATAGCCATTGCGCTGAAAAATAATCCCAGCATTATATCAGCAGGGTATGAAGTAGATGCAAAAAGATCGTTGCGCCAAACATCATTTGACCTGCCAAAGACAGACATATCGTATATGCGAGGTCAATACAATAGTTATAGCAGGGATGACAACAGCCTTGCCATTTCTCAAACCATACCATTTTTAGTATTTGGTAGTCAACGAGAACTCAATAGTTCAATGCTGGCATCTGCTGAACTTAAAAAAGCTACTACTGAGAATGAGCTAATTCTTAAAGTGAAGCAGGCTTACTATCAACTTGCCTACCTAAAGTCAAGGCAAAATCTGCTGCTTCAACAAGACAGCATATTCGAAGGTTTTTACAAGTCGGCCTCATTGCGATTTCAAACTGGAGAAACCAATATGATTGAGCAAACAACTGCCGAAACACAAATGAATGAAATTAAGAATCAACTGAGAAATGGTGACTCGGAAATACAGATAGCTAGGACCCAACTCAAAGTTCTGTTAAACCAGGAGTATCTGCCTGATATAATCGACACGTCCCTGGAGGAATTATCCTTCGATCATATTGCCGACACTGCCACCCTTTCCAGTAACCCATCAGTTGCTTATATGAGGCAGCAAATTGAGGTAGCACAAGCTCAGAAAAAAGTTGAAGCAGCCAAAGCTGCACCCGACCTTTTACTGGGATTGTTTTCTCAAACCTTAATTGGCACAGAAAATCCTGAAAATGGGTTATTGGCTTCCCCATCCGATAGATTTACTGGCTTTCAAGTAGGGGTTTCGATCCCACTTTGGTTTGCTCCTCAGCGCGGTCGAATAAAGGCCGCTAATTACAACATACAAGCCAGCGAGAGTAGTTATCAACATTTTGAGACAACGTTCAAAGGCCAACTGCAGCAAGCAGCTCAACAATATGTTAGGAATAAAAACAATCTAAACTATTACCAAAATTCCGCCTTGCCCAATGCAGGTCGCATATTGGCTCAGTCACAGATTGCATTTCAAGAAGGTGAAATAGACTATGTTGAATTTCTTCTAGGTGTTAAAAATGCAAACGCAATCAAAGAGGGGTTCCTTAAAACGCTTAGTGATTACAACCAAAGTATTATCTATCTCGAATTTTTATTAGGAAATAAATAAAAAAACAATGAATCATATTTCAAAAATATATTTTATAACACTTGCCCTTGGTGGCACGCTTCTGGCATCTTGCACAAATCCAACGTTGCCATTGGAAACCATTGAGCATACTGCCGAAGAAGAGAATTCGGTTGTCTTTACCAAAGCCCAATTCAATACAGCAGGAATAAATTTCGGTCAAATCGAAGAAAAACAAATAAGTGGCACCATTAAGGTGAATGGATTACTTGATGTCCCCCCACAACAATTAGCCAATGTTTCGGTCCCGTTAGGAGGATTCCTCAAAAATAGTGAATTGCTGCAAGGCACCAGAGTGAAAAAAGGCCAGCGTATCGCAACGATCGAAAACATAGAATTCGTCCAACTGCAGCAAGATTATCTTGAAGCAAGGAATCAATTAGAATATGCAAAGGCAGATTTTGAACGGCAGCAGGAACTGGCTAAAGAAAATGTCAATGCGAAAAAAACACTGCAATTCGCCAAGACGAACTATTACAACTGGCAGGCCAAATCGAAAGGTTTTCAAGAGAAGCTGAAAATGTTAAACATAAATATTAGCTCACTTGAAGCGGGCAACATTTCTAGCTCCATCCCCATATATGCGCCAATTTCCGGATACGTTACCGAAGTAAATGTGAACATTGGTAAGTATGTGAATCCCAGTGACGTGTTATTTGAAATTGTTGACACAAATCATCTGCATGCCGAACTTATTGTGTTTGAAAAGGATGTTCCTAAACTTAAGATAGGTCAAAAGGTGAGATTCACGTTGGCCAATGAGTCAACAGAACGAATGGCTACCATATTTTTGATTGGACGCAAAATTACAACCAATCGGACAATCAGAATTCATTGTCACATTGATAAGGAGGATACTCAACTTCTTCCTGGCATGTACCTAAAAGCTCTGGTTGAAGCAGGGGGAGCTTTGGTGCAAGCTTTACCTGATGAGGCTATTCTAGATTATCAAGGTAAAAAATACATTTTTGTCAACACAAATGGCAATGCTTCAAATGAGGGGTATCAATTTCGAATGATCGAAATTGAAGTCGGAAGCAGTGAACTAGGGTATACGGAAGTGAAGCTCCCTGATGACTATGAGAAAGATTTTAAAGTAGTAACAAAGGGCGCTTACGCTATCTTATCAATGATGAAAAACAGCGAGGAAGAAGGTCATTAGGAATTTCTAAGTTTCACTATTAATCATTCACGATGCGACCATGATAACGCTTATAGGAGGAAGTCTTGTACTAAGTATTTTGCACGCGCTGATCCCAAATCATTGGCTTCCGATCTTGGCCATTGGTAAAAAGGAGGGTTGGTCAATTGCACAAACAACCAAGATTACTATTTTGTCAGGATTTGCACACGCTTTAAGTACCGTGTTGATTGGCTTCTTAGTGGGTTTTATTGGAGTCAGTTTATCAGATCAACCCTATTTTTCAAACTTTATTACTCCGGGTATACTCATCTTGTTAGGTGTGTTCTATATCTATCAGCACCATCACCACAAACATTTTCATCTTCATGGAACAAATCAAGGCAGTTCAAATTACAAAGTAGTTGCTGGTCTGGTCATTGCCATGTTCTTCTCGCCATGTTTTGAAATTGAGGCCTACTTTCTAATGGCAGGGTCTCACGGGGGCTGGCAAGAAATGATGCTTCTTGCAGTGTTATATACTGTCGTGACAGTTAGTGGTATGACACTTTGGGTAAGGATTGCCTACAAAGGTATAGTCAAGCTTAACTGGCACACCCTTGAACATAATGCGGGAATAATAACAGGTTGGACATTGATTGCGACAGGTCTAGTCTCATTCGCCTTTTCTTAAAAATGATATTTATAAAATGATGAAAAAAAATAAGAGCATTAATCAGAATATAAAAGAACCTAAGGGGTGGATTGATCACTGGCCTTTGCTGCTATCCCTCATTATCCTCTTAATCATGCTTACCCTTGATTATGGCTTCAAGTACAGACCAGACTTTGCGTTTGAGTTGGCGATATATACATCTGCCTATTTGTTGACAGGTTACAATGTGTTAAATCTCGCTTTTCGCAAAGCTATTCGATTCGATATTTTCAATGAGTTCTTCCTGATGAGTGTAGCCACCATAGGGGCTTTTGCGATTGGATCCTATAGTGAAGGGGTTGCAGTGATGGTTTTTTACTCTATCGGTGAATGGTTTCAGGATTCTGCAGTTAACAAAGCGAAAAGAAACATCAAGGCATTGCTTGACATTCGACCGGAAGAAGTGACCGTCATTAAAGATGGCTTGCCACAAATTCTAAATCCTAGAGAGGTAAAGATTGGTGATATTTTTCAAGTAAAGGCAGGGGAGAAGGTTGCATTAGATGGTGTGCTTCAATCTAACCTATCCACTTTCAATACAGCTGCTCTGACAGGTGAGAGCAAGCCGGATACAATTCGAAGTGGAGAACCTGTGTTTGCAGGTATGATTAATCTTGACAAAGTGTCTGAAGTAAAAGTCACTTCATTATTTCAGGATAGTAAACTGAGCAAGATATTAGAAATGGTTCAGGATGCAACTGCTCGAAAATCGCAGACGCAATTGTTCATCAGCAGGTTTGCCAAAGTTTATACGCCCATCGTTTTTGCTCTGGCCATAGCTGTTTGCTTTCTGCCTTTTTTCTTTATCGACCTTTATGTTTTTGATGTTTGGTTTTATAGGGCGTTGGTATTTTTGGTTATTAGTTGCCCCTGTGCATTGGTAGTGTCAATTCCTCTGGGATATTTTGGCGGAATTGGATTGGCTTCCAAGAACGGAATACTTTTTAAGGGCTCCAATTATCTCGATGTAATGACCCTGGTTGATACTGTGGTTATGGACAAAACTGGAACACTTACCAAGGGGATATTTAAAGTGCAGGACGTGGTCGCAAAAGATTTTGATAAGGATGATTTGTTAAAATTCGTAACTGGCATCGAAAGCCAATCCACTCATCCAATCGCCAGAGCCATTACTGAATTCGCAGGGAAAATGAATGGTGAGTTAAGGATCGAAAACGTAGAGGAAATATCTGGGCACGGCCTGAAAGGGGACGTGAACGGGAAAATGATATTGGCTGGTAACACAAAGCTACTAAAGAAATTTAGCGTTGTTTACCCTCAAGAAGTCGAGTCCTTGGTTGATACTGTAGTTGCTGTGGCGGTGAATAACAAGTACGCAGGTTATATAACAATCGCTGATAAAATCAAGGAAGATGCAAAACTTGCGATTGACGAACTACATAAACTGGGTATTCTCACTGTAATGCTATCGGGAGATAAGCAAAGTGTGGTATCGCAAGTTGCGAAGACACTAGGAATTGATAATGCATATGGGAACCTGTTACCAGATGGGAAAGTTGAAAAGGTGCAAGCGCTAAAAGATCAAGGAAAAAAAATTGCATTTATTGGTGATGGTGTAAATGATGCACCTGTTGTGGCTCTTGCAGATGCTGGGGTGGCCATGGGTGGTCTTGGAAGCGATGCTACCATTGAAACGGCAGATATTGTCATTCAAAATGATCAACCTTCCAAAATTGTTTCAGCCATCAAAATTGGTAGAATTACCAAACGCATTGTTTGGCAAAACATAACGATGGCAATGGGTGTAAAAATCATTGTTCTGATATTAGGTGCCGGAGGAGTTGCAACACTTTGGGAAGCCGTAATTGCGGATGTTGGAGTAGCATTATTGGCGATCCTAAATGCAGTGAGGATTCAAAACTTAAGGAATTTCATTATAGTGTAAGTGTGGCTAAAGCGCGATCGCTCAATCCAATGAAAGTGGGCGCTGAGCTTGCAAAAAGTAATTGAGAGAGGAGGTTGAAGGTCCGATTAATAATCCTATGAGATTAGTTTGAATAAAATTTCACTAACATTATCTTTATCAAAGATTTGCAGTCAATCTGTTTGGTGAGTTTTCTGGTGAGTATAGGAATTTGCCAATCATAAAATACTGATAATCAGCAGAGGTAGAATAGGGTTCAAGGACCTCCTCCTCTGCACCTAACCCTGACTTGTCAGGGTTTTTTGTTTTACAGCATTTATTTACCGGAACGAATGGGTTGCCCACTTGGCCCTAAGCACTCAATCTATTGATTATCCCTGAAATTACTTCCTGTTTTACAGGTTTGATTAAGTAATCGGATACTTCATTTATGTGCTTGGCCTTTTCCAAATCATCGGTGTGTGATGAGGAGGTAACAATGTAAATATTGATTTTCTTTCCAAGCTTTGGGCGAATAACGGAGTACTCGTCAAGAAACTTCCAACCATTCATAATGGGCATATTGATATCCAGAAAAATTACATCTGGTAGTTTATCCACTTGCCCAATATGATCCACCAAAAAATTGAGGGCAGGTTTGCCATCCGGAAAGATCAAAATATTTTCGGCAGCACTACTAGACTTTATGGCCCTCGTTAATATATACTGGCTGGTCTCGTCATCATCTACAACACAAAGGGTAAGCTTCTTGATCACGCTAGCTGGTTTAAAGCATTAGTATCAAGATACAAATATAGTGGCAAAAGAGCGGCCCATTTATTTCCTTTTGCAGCAATTAGTTACATGATCCCAAAATGGGACGTTAAAGATAATCCCTAATTTAACTTCGGCATACTGTTCTGTCAGTCAGTCAAAAAACAAACTAATCATCAAAGATTAGACAAACGACCAACACAAAATTATAGTGGGGATAAAATACCCGGCATAATTCTGATGAGTATCTATGTTAAAGACGAGTTTAATAATTTAAAATTTTACAAGTAAGTACCTGTATAGAAAAAAATATTTTTATGTGAATTTATCCCAATGGTATACCACTTGTACAAATATTTTTCGTGTTACTCAATCATTAAGTTTTTTACCTTTTAAAGGGCTTATTACTCATTCATACAGTTTTAAATTTTGCGGCAATTCATTCTGCCGATATTTTTTTAAAGTTTAAAACTAAAACACAAACTATGAGTAAAAATTACCCACTAATCTTTTTGCTTCTACTATTCCTTCTTCCAGGAATTGTACAAGCTCAAAGTAGAACTGTAACCGGAACGGTTACTTATTCAGACGATGCATCAGGTATTCCTGGTGTGAACGTGCTTGTGAAAGGGACTTCCACAGGAGTAGTTACCGATTTCAATGGTAGCTACACTATCCAAGTTCCCTCAGACAATTCAAGACTGGTGTTTTCCTTTATTGGATTTACAACACAAGAAGTCCTGGTTGGAACAAATTCCAAAATTGACGTCAAGATGTCAGAAGATGTGCAACAGCTTTCAGAGATCGTTGTGACAGGATATGGCGAGCAAGAAAGGAAGACACTTACCAGTGCCATTTCTTCGATTGACAAGTCGGCAATAGAAAATCTGCCAGCTCCCAGTCCGGATGTATTGATGCAAGGTCGCGCATCAGGTGTACTTGTTACTTCTAATTCAGGTACTCCTGGTGGAGGGATTTCAGTGCGTGTACGTGGATCAACTTCTGTAAATGCAGGTAATGATCCTCTATATGTAATTGATGGGATACCTATGCAATCAACGGTTATTGCCAATGATGGAGACTTGGCTAACGAAGGTGTGGGTGGACAGCAATCTAACCCGATGGCTGATATCAACCCTGCAGACATAGAGTCAATCGAAGTATTGAAAGATGCCTCTGCTACTGCAATTTATGGTGCTCGTGCTGCCAATGGTGTAGTATTGATCACCACTAAAAGAGGTAATAACAAGGGAACCAAAATCAATGTAGGTTCTTATTATGGTGTTCAAAATGCTTGGAAGAAGCCTGACCTTGTTGATGGCCCTACATTTGAAATGCTTCGCAATGAAGCCGCTGTAAATAACGGAGGTGCGCCTATCTATGCCGATCCGGCAAATGCTATCAATACCAATTATCCAGACCAAATATTTAGAGAAGCTGCTATTAGTAACTTCGATATCTCTGTTACTGGAGGTGATAACAAATTGCAGTACATGATATCGGGATCTAAATTCAATCAGGAAGGTATTATCCAACCAAGTGAGTTTGATCGCGCTACAGGCAGACTCAATTTAGATGCATTTGTAACTGACAAATTGAAAATAGGTACTAGCATTCTTTACTCTAAAAACACACGTAATAGAGTAAACAATGATGACAATATTAGTGGAGCATTGGGAGGCACCTTTTTCTTCCCTCCAAATCTACCGGCCTATCAACCTGATGGTTCATATACCAAGTTTAGCATATTTGAAAACCCATTGGCGGTAATCAATGAGAATAATATCTCAATGAAAACTAACAGAGTGTTGGCGAACGTTTACGCTGAGTACGAATTCTTCCCAGGATTATCACTTCGCTCTACCTATAGTCAGGATTATTCAAGCACAAGAGAAGACACTTATATTAATACCAAATTGAACAGTGGTGCTGCTGTAAATGGAAGTGCTGTTTCTGCTGTGACCACTTCTGAAAGCTGGATACAGGAAAATGTATTGAATTATCAAAAGCGTTTTGGCTCAGATCACAATTTGGGTGTTCTTTTAGGGACTACGCTGCAGGAATCAATAATAGATAAAACTCGTGCTTCAGGAACTGGTTTTCCAAGTGACGATTTTACAAGAATAGCTTCTGCAGCAGTGCAACAATCTTTATCTATAGGTTCAAGCTGGGGTATTGCTTCCTTGTTTACTAGAATAAATTACGGATACAAAGACAAATACCTGATCACTGTAAACGCAAGACGGGATGCTTCATCACGATTTGGTAAGTCTAATCAGTGGGGAACATTTCCATCAGTTGCCTTAGGTTGGGTAGTTAGTGAAGAATCTTTCATGGATGACGTAAACGCCTTGAGCAGCTTGAAATTTAGGGTGAGCTATGGTATCACAGGAAACCAGAATGGAATTAAAGATTTCCAAGCAAGAGGACTATGGACTGGTGGAGCGAATTACACATCAACTCCAGGTACAGAAGGATCTCAATTACCCAATCCAGATTTGAAATGGGAGCGTACGGGACAATTTGATATTGGTTTAGACATGGCTCTTTTCCAAAATAAGCTCAACGTAACTTTTGATTATTATGACAAAAAGACGACTGACTTGTTACTTGATGTCCCTGTCCCTCGCACTACAGGATTCAATTCGTTGTTCCAGAACTTTGGTGAGATGAAAAACACAGGATTTGAACTTTCAATTTCTGGAGATATTGTAAAACAAACCAATTTCAGTTGGAATGCTATGTTCAACGTAGCACAAAACAAGAATGAAATAGTAAAACTAGCTCAACCCATCCCTGTTTATAATAGAGATATCATCCGTTTGGAGGAAGGTATTCCGTTGTATTCCTATTGGATGCATGAGCAATTGGGCGTAAGACCTGAAGACGGAAGTCCAATCTGGAGACAAGTAGATAATAACCGACCATTCGATCCAAACATTGACCGCTTTATCGTTGGTAATGCATGGCCTGATTTCTTTGGTGGATTAACCAACAATCTGAAATACAAAAACATCGACATGATGATTTTCTTTCAGTATTCTCTGGGCAACGACCAATTATACTGGAGCAGATTCTTTCAGGAGCATGGCGGAACACGTAACACTGGTTTCTTAACAAGTCAATTGGATCGCTGGCAACAACCTGGAGACGTTACTATGGTACCAAAAATGACCAATGCTAATTACGCAGCGAACTTACGCCCGTCTAGATTGGTTGAAGATGGTTCTTATGCAAGGCTTAAGAACCTTACTATCGGATACACATTCCCGTCTTCTTTGATAAGCAAACTTGGTTTGAGCAACGCACGTATCTATATGTCAGGGCAAAACCTACTGACATTTACTAACTATTCTGGAATGGATCCAGAGGTAAATGCTACTGCTTCTACTGCATTGACTCAAGGTGTTGATTTTTATACCATGCCCCAACCACGTGTGATAATGGGCGGTGTTAATCTAACATTCTAATAAATATTTAGGTATGGAATACCATAATCAAAAAACAACAAGTAAATGAAAAGAAAATATTTATCACTGATCCTGTTGGCTGGTGTGATGTCTTGCAATGTGCTGGACCAGGAACCACAGGTAGAGATATCAGATCAAACGGCATTTAGTAATGCCAAGTCCGCAGAAGCAGCCCTTGCAGGATTGTATAATCAATTGCAGGATGTTGACTATTATGGAGGATCGTTTATACATCAAACAGAATGCGCAAGTGATATTTCACAAAGTGTAGGGACATGGGATTTCTACAGGGAGTTGGATACTTACTCAGTTGATGCCAGTAATCAAGAGATTACAGAGTTCTATGAAAGGGCATACAAAGGTGTAAACCAAGCTAACAGTATAATAGCCTATCTTCCTGATATTACTGACCTAACTGATGAAAAGAAGAACAACTATATCGGTCAGGCTTACTTCGTCAGAGGTTTAATATTCTTTGATTTGGTAAGAACATTTGGAGGTATACCTAATGAATCCGGAAAATTCGGAATAGCATTACCTCTAGAACCAGTAACGCAGATTGATGAGACTATCTATTTATCAAGGGCGACAATTGCTCAATCCTATGAGCAGGTAAGGACTGATCTTGAAACTGCACTTAGTCTGTTACCAGAAAGTCAAGGAAGTGACGGAGCAAGCAGAGCAAGAGCAGTTAAAGGAACGGCACGTGCTTTATTGAGCCGTTACCATCTTTATATGAAGGAATATGATGAGGCCATTAATTATGCCACTCTGGTTATAGATGACCCTCGTTATGTACTTGAAACTTCATATGAAGCAATCTTCTCCAGTAAGTTAAGCACAGAATCTATTTTCGAATTGTCTTTCGACAATATCGATCAAAGTGATGTGAGGTACTGGTATTTCCCAGGAGCACAAGGTGGCCGTGGTGAATTAGCCGTTCATGAAGACTTCGTTACAGAAATTGAAGCCAATACGGATGATGTACGAGGTACAATGTTCGGATTTGACGCCATACAAGGCGTTTACTATCCAACAAAATACAAAAAGGCGAATGACGATGATAACGTTCATATTCTACGCATAGCCGAAATGTATTTGATTCGTGCAGAAGCTCGCGCCATTAAAGGGTATGCTGGTGCTGAAGACGATTTAAATGAAGTACGCAACAGAGCTGGCGTTGCTGACTATAGTTTCGGAGTAGACGGTGACTTACTTGGTGCTATTTTAAAAGAGAACAAGTTCGAATTTGCATTCGAGGGTCACAGATGGTTTGATCTGATACGCACAGGCAATGCGCTAACCGCTCTTGCATCAGTTAACAGAAAAAACTCTGCTGCACCTGTATCACTTGACGATCCGGATTATTTAGTGTTTCCAATTCCTCGTGATGAAACACTCTCTAATCCAAATATTGATCAAAATGATGGATATGGAAACTAAGATTTAGTCCATATCTAAAAAATAAAAAAAGGCTGCTCTAAGAGCAGCCTTTTTTTATTTCATCCTCCGTTTACTCAGGCTCCTGCCCCACCTGATTTGCTAGTCGCATTTGCCGTTTGTGCATCTCGATGGCCTCCAATTTTATTCCTCGGTGAAGGCTTGCATTTATTTCATATCCGTATAAAAGCACTACTGTAATCAGTTGTACCCATATCATCAATGCAATCAGAACACCAATAGAACCATATACTTTATTATAAGTGCCAAAATTAGTAATGTAGTAGGAGAACAAATATGATATACCCAGAGTGCCTAAGGTCGAAATAAAAGACCCAATGGAAAAAAAACTCCAATTGTAATGTACAGCTGGACCAAAATAATAGACAAAGGAAATCGCTAAAAAGAAAACGATGAATATGACAAGGAACCTTAATGCAAGTAGCATGTAAATAGTATAGTCATCAAAGTCAAAATTGCTGAATTCAGATAGGTTAGCAGTGACATAATCAATGGCCAACTGACCAACAACCAGGAGGGCAACAGCCAGGATAACTACAATGGCCAGCATAAAAGTAAGACCAGTGGCAGTGATTCTCATTCTGATCGCCCCTCTGCGTTCTACGGTCTGGTAACATGCATTAAATGCGCGCATCAATGCCATCATCCCATTTGTAGACAAGTACAATGCAAACAAAAATCCGAATGTCAATAGGCCACCTCTTTGATTACTAATGATATCAAACACCGTAGAGGATATTACTTCATACATGCTTGGTGGAAGCATCTCACCCATAAATTCCATGATGCTATTTCTGTTTACTTCAGGAAAGTATCTAGCTATATAGGGGGTAAGGGTGAACAAGAAAATAACTGCAGGAAAAATAGCTAGGATAAAATTGTAGGCCACTCCATTGGCTCTATTTATAAGGTCATCTTTGGCAATATTCGAAATGAATATTTTTATAAACCGATAGAGCGATAAGTTATGATACCTTTTGAATCTCACCCTCTTCATCCAACCTCGAATCAGAATGAGTGAAGGAAATCGTAAAATCCATTTTCTTATTGTAAAATTCATTTAAAAAAAGGTTCAAGCACTTTATCAAAAGCTTCTGGAGGTTTACAGGGTCGACCGCTAGTCTTATTGATAAATACCAGCATTGTTTCTCCCTGATGAATCAGCTTACCAGCTTCGTTAAAAATTTCATATTCAAAACGAATGCGTACACCAGGCTTATCTCTAATTGTTGTTACAATTTTAAGTCTGTCGTCATACAATGCAGGGGAAAGATATTTTGATCTGTTTTCTAATACAGGCATCATCACCCCCATTTCCTCCAGTTCCTTGTACGTCATACCCAACTGCCTGAGGCTCTCCACTCTGGCTACTTCAAAATAGGAAGCGTAATTACCATAATAGACATAACCCATTTGATCGGTTTCGCCATAACGTACGCGCACATGGGTTTCAGAAATGTACATTATTGATTGCGTAACGCCCTACCCTTTCTTTGTTCAATTGTCAGTGCCCGTTGATAGTTCCTTGCATTGATTAAATGCTGACTCAGGCTTGAACTAAAATTATGATACCCAGAGAAATCCTCTTTAGCACACATATAAATATAGTTATGTGACTTTGCATTCAATACAGCATCTATAATTGCTATTCTTGGCATATTGATAGGACCAGGAGTAAGTCCGGCATGCTTATACGTATTGTAGGGAGAGTCTACCTCTTTATGCTCATTGAGGACTCTTTTTAAGGTAAAGTCTCCAACAGCATAGACCAAAGTCGGATCAGCCTGTAGCGCAATATCTCTTTTTAGTCTGTTAAGGTAAAGACCAGCAATAGATGGAGCCTCATCATCTTTTACAGCTTCGGCCTGAACAATCGATGCCAGAATGGACACCTCAATGGGTGATAGCCCTAGCGAGTCTGCTTTTTTTATCCGGTTATCATTCCAAAATCTTTTGTATTCTTTATTCATTCTCTCTACTAAATCATCAGCCGAGATATTAAAATAAACCTCGTAGGTATTAGGAATAAACATGGAAAGAATATTATCACTGTTGAATCCTTCCTTGTTTGTAGCTATGAATTCATTCAAGGCACTATAAAATTGCTCCGAGGTGATGCTTAAGTTTTTCGTAATTCGCTCTCCTAATTCACTAATTAAGCGCACATGTGTAAATGTGATATTTACCGGCTCCTGAATACCTGCCCTAAGTATTTTTATAGCCTGAAGGTTGGTCATGTTTTTTCGAAGATGATAGCGACCAGGCTTAATGGACTTATCGTAATCATAAAGTCTGGCAAGAAAACTAAACGACACCATATCATTTACAAAATTGCCACGAGCAAGATTGTCCTGCACTTGCCTATAGGTAGCACCTGACTCAACTATGAATAACCGATCATCCCTGTCGACAAGGATGTTAGGCGTATAAAAAATCTGATAGGCATAAAAAGTAAACGTGATCAAGAGTGTCGACCCAACCAAAAACAGTATCAACTTTTTCTTTGGCACTTCATTCATGAGCTAGCTGTAATAATATTAACGTTCTTTACAAAAGGCTAATAACGCCTTTTGGTTCATCTTGACATTGAAATAAGCGATTCAAAATTACAAAATTGAGGTGTAGCCACTTCCTTAAATTTTTAGAATTTAAATCCTATTGTCAGATTGGATATATTTATCCACCATATGGCCGCTACTTTTCTTCCCATTCACTCCCAAAATCCTGAACCGAGAAAGATTGCTCAGGTTACAGAATTGCTGCAAAATGGCGGAATCATTGTGTATCCCACGGATACTATTTATGGAATCGGCTGCGACCTGACCAACCGAAAATCAATAGAGCGGCTTTGCAAAATAATGGATGTAAAGCCTCATAAGCTTGACCTCTCATTCATTTGCAATGATCTAAGTCATATCTCAGAATACGTAAAGAGAATAGATACACCTGTTTTTAAGATACTTAAGAAATCACTTCCTGGTCCATTCACCTACATTTTTGAATCCAGCACAAAAGTGCCGAAAATCTTGAATGTAAATAAAAAGACTGTCGGTATCAGGATACCGGATCACCCCATTCCCAGAGCATTAGTAGAAAAACTGGGCAATCCATTGATTACTTCATCCATTAAAGATGATGACACCATAAAAGCCTATACCACTGACCCAGAAGAAATCTATGAGGATTTTAAAAATGAAGTTGATCTGGTAATTGACGGGGGCCCAGGTGGCAATGTTCCCTCAACTGTAGTGGATTTCACAGGATCATCTCCATCCATCATTCGAAATGGGCTAGGAGATTTTGAATTATATCTATGACAGCACTTGTTGATCTCCACTACCTACCTAGCCTGGAGTACTTTACCGCTATACTAAGTGTTGAAAAAATTATAATAGAAAAGCACGAACAATATGTTAAGCAAAGCTATCGGAACAGATGTTATATCAACACAGCGAATGGCCTACTAAAACTTGTAGTTCCTGTGACTGCAAAGCATAGCAAAGCTTTGGTTTGCGATGTGAAAATTGATAAAAACGGAAACTGGCAAAACAACCATTGGCGTGCCATTTCTTCTGCCTATGGTAAAGCACCATTCTTTGATCACTATGGCGATGAACTCCATGATATTTTATTCAAAGAGCATCATTTTTTATATGAACTTAATATGGAATTGCTGTCATTCTGTCTGCAAAACTTGCAAGTATCGCTATCGCTGACAGAAAGTACCTCCTATCAAAAAGTACCGCAAAATGATATAACCGACCTTCGATCCATTATAAACGCTAAAAAGCCACATTCGGATAGTGATTACTATTTACCTGTGCCTTATCTACAGGTTTTTGGCAATAAGTTTGCATCCAACCTTAGCATTATAGACTTGCTGTTCTGCGAAGGGCCCAATGCGATTCAAATTATTAAATCATCCATGAAGGGTGATTTGAACAAATAAAAATCGATTGTTGTTTTTAATCGTATACACCAAGAAAAGGCTTGAAAATCAGGTTACAAACCAAGGTTTCGTACTTTGATTAATCAACCCTAAAACTTTACATTTACACAAACGGAACCGCTTAATATGGAAGCTAAATTTTCTAACCGGGTAAAAGAAGTAATCTCGTTGAGCCGGGAAGAAGCACTTAGATTGGGTCACGACTATATCGGCACAGAGCATTTGCTCTTAGGTATGGTACGTGAAGGAGAAGGAGTGGCTGTAGGCGTACTCAAGAAATTGGGTGTGCCATTGGATGAACTTAGAGGGGAAATTGAAAAAGTTTCCAAGAGCACTGCCACACATGATGTTAAAAATTTAGCCAACATCCCTTTGACCAGAGCTTCAGAAAAAGTGCTTAAGATTACTTACTTAGAAGCTAAAATTTTCAAGGCACAACTGATAGGAACTGAACATTTATTGCTCTCCATCCTACGCGACCCTGATAACCTTGCTACTCAAATATTGAACAAGTTCGATGTAGCCTACGATGTTGTTAAGGAAATGCTGGAGTATCAAAGTGACCAACCTCTTGCCTCTTCTGATACCGATGACCCAGATGAGGATTCATCAAAAATGTTTGGTGGAGGTACTGGAGCAGGAGGATCAGGCAAGGAGAAAAAAGGTGCGGAAAAATCTCGTACTCCTGTTTTAGATAATTTCGGTAGAGATCTTACAAAACTTGCAGAAGACAATAAACTTGATCCTATTGTAGGACGTGAAAAAGAAATAGAGCGGGTAGCTCAGATTCTCAGTCGCAGAAAGAAAAACAATCCAATTTTAATTGGAGAACCTGGTGTGGGTAAAACAGCCATTGCGGAAGGCCTAGCCTTGCGCATTATACAGAAAAAAGTATCTCGTGTCCTTTTTGGAAAGCGCGTTGTTACATTAGATCTGGCATCTTTGGTTGCCGGTACTAAATACCGTGGCCAGTTTGAAGAACGCATGAAGGCAGTAATGAACGAACTGGAGAAATCTGCCGATGTTATTTTGTTTATAGACGAGTTGCACACTATTGTAGGTGCAGGTGGTGCATCGGGCTCTCTTGACGCGTCTAACATGTTTAAGCCAGCACTTGCTCGTGGAGAAATTCAGTGTATTGGTGCTACAACCTTGGACGAATACAGGCAGTATATTGAAAAGGATGGTGCACTGGCCAGAAGATTCCAAATGGTAATGGTAGATTCAACCACCGTAGAAGAGACCATTGAAATTTTGGACAATATCAAAGATAAATACGAAGATCATCACCACGTTAATTATACAAAAGAAGCCATTGATTCTTGTGTGAAACTATCCGATCGTTATATCAGTGATCGCTTTCTTCCAGACAAAGCCATTGACGTTTTAGACGAGGCTGGCGCAAGGGTTCACATGAACAATATTCATGTGCCTGAAGAAATTTTGAAGCTGGAAAATGCGATTGAGGATGTAAAGAAGGAGAAGAATCGTGTGGTAAAAAGCCAGAAGTACGAAGAGGCTGCCCAGCTGCGAGATAAGGAAAAGAAATTGATCGAGCAGATGGACATTGCGAAAGCAAAGTGGGAAGAGACTACAAGAACTGAAAAATATACCGTTACTGAAGAAAATGTCGCAGATGTTATCGGTATGATGACAGGCATCCCTACCAATCGTATTGCGCAGAAGGAAAGTAACAAGCTGCTTGGCATGTCAGATGAGCTGAGTGGAAAAGTGATTGGGCAAGAGGAGGCAATTCAAAAGTTGACTAAAGCAATTCAACGCACACGCGTTGGATTAAAAGATCCAAAGAAACCGATAGGATCATTTATATTCCTCGGACCAACCGGTGTAGGTAAAACTGAGTTAGCCAAAGTGCTAGCTACTTACTTATTTGATAAGGAAGAGTCTTTAGTAAGAATAGACATGAGTGAGTACATGGAAAAATTCTCTGTATCCCGACTTGTCGGAGCACCTCCTGGATATGTGGGTTATGAAGAAGGTGGTCAGCTTACTGAAAAAGTGAGAAGAAAGCCGTATAGTGTTGTATTGTTGGATGAAATTGAAAAAGCGCATCCGGATGTATTCAACATTTTATTGCAAGTGCTCGATGATGGGATACTAACAGATGGATTGGGTAGAAGGGTAGACTTCAGAAATACAATCATCATTATGACTTCCAACATTGGAGTTCGCGATTTGAAAGATTTCGGATCTGGAATTGGTTTTGCTACAAAAGCAAAGCAATCCAATGAAGAAGAAAACATGAAGAGCACTATTCAAAATGCTTTGAAGCGTGTGTTCAGCCCTGAGTTTTTAAATCGCTTGGATGATGTAATCGTATTCAACTCATTGCAACGTGAACAAATACACAAAATCATTGATCTAACCTTAGGTAAGTTATTTGTTAGAATCACAGCGCTGGGTTATAGTGTTGAAATGACTGATAAAGCAAAAGATTTTCTAGCTGAAAAAGGATATGATCA
>JAGQYK010000025.1 GCA_020436125.1 Cyclobacteriaceae bacterium
TAAAGATGTGGCTGACCTTGACATGGTAGGTAAAGATGCAGGGAAGCTGTTTTCATTTAAACCATCAATAGATGGGAAAGCGGTGTGGCTTGATATGAGAACCATAGAATATACTCCAGAAAATAGAATGACATCTGGTCAGACTTATGAGCTGGATTTTTACCTCTCAAAATTGATGTCCGTTCCAAAAGGACTTGAGACTTTCAATTATTCATTCAGAGTCATTCCGCAAAACTTTGGGTTGACTGTTGATAACATTCTCCCTTATGTAAAAACAGAATTGACCAGACAAAAAATTGAAGGAACCCTCTCAACAGCAGACTTTGCGGAGAAAGATGCTGTTGAAAAGATGTTGGTGGCACAGCAAGACGGGAAAATACTTTCGGTCTCATGGGCCCATGCCTCTGATGGGAAACAACATGCCTTTACTGTTGAGGAAGTGGCTCGCAAGGAAGCCCCTTCAGTAGTTCGCCTGGCTTTGGATGGTGAAGCGCTCGGAATAGATCAAACCGCCAATGAGGAAATTCAGGTGCCTGCTCTAGGTGACTTTACAGTGACCAATGTGAAAGTAGATCAGGCAGCTTCGCAGTCAGTAGTAATTCAGTTTTCAGATCCACTTAAGGAAAAACAAAATTTAGATGGGCTCATACGAATAGAAGGTTTGGGTAGCCTCGAATATGAAATCAAAGATAATGAGATCAGAGTGTATCCTCCCGCCCGACAAACCGGAAGCAAATCGCTAACCCTTGAAGCGGGGATAAGAAATATTTTGGATTATAGAATGAGCAAAAGAAACTCATTCGATGTGCAATTCGAGCAGGTGAAACCAGCAGTTAGGTTTACAGGTAAGGGTTCTATTCTGCCCAGTACAGATGGACTTATCATGCCATTTGAAGCTGTGAATATAAAGGCCGTTGATGTGACGATATTGAAAATATATGAACAGAACGTGCTTCAGTTCTTGCAGGTAAATAATTTGAATGGCAATTCGGAACTAAGAAGGGTAGGAAGTCCAGTTTTAAAAAAGAAAGTGTCGCTTGACAATGCAAGTGTAACTGATTTTGGAAAATGGAATCGTTTTACCTTAGACCTTTCTACACTGATCAATACGGAACCGGGTGCCATTTATCAGGTCAGACTCAATTTTAGAAAATCATACCTGGCTTATGTATGCGATGGCATGGTGGAAGACACTTCTCTATCCAACGAAATGTCTGGGTTTGAGGAGGAGAATTGGGATCAGATGGAAATGGATGAAGGAAGTTATTGGGATTCGTATGAAGACTATTATTATGGTGATGATTATGACTGGAGACAACGGGACAATCCATGTCACTCTTCCTACTACAACAGTAGTAGGTCAGTAAAAACAAACGTAATTGCTTCGGATCTTGGTTTAATCGCCAAACGAGGAGGCGATGGAAGTACGATTGTTTTTGTGAATGATCTAAGAACTACGGAACCAGTTTCAAATGTTCAATTAGAACTTTACGATTTTCAGCAGCAGGTGATAGGTACATCTACGACTGGTGCGGATGGTAAAGCAACTTTTACCTCTAAGAAAACGCCATTTGTTATTTTGGCAAAAAATGGAAGTCAGCGAGGTTATTTGAAATTGAATGATGGTGAATCTTTATCCCTGAGCAATTTTGATGTGGGAGGTGAACGCGTGGATAGGGGATTGAAAGGATTTTTATATGGAGAAAGAGGAGTGTGGAGACCAGGTGACTCTCTCTACCTTACTTTTCTATTAGAAGATAAACTTAAACTTTTGCCAGCGAATCACCCAGTGGTTTTTGAAATGCAAAATCCACAAGGACAAATCACAAATCGCCTTGTGCGCTCAAGCGCGGAAAATGGTTTCTATAAATTTGCTACAGCCACGTCTCCAGATGACCCAACAGGTAATTGGTTGGGTAGAGTGAAGGTGGGTGGGACACAGTTTACCAAAACGCTAAAGATTGAAACGGTCAAGCCGAATCGATTAAAAATCAATCTTGATTTTGGTGTTGATAAGCTTACGGCTGCCAACGACAATGTTTCGGGGAATCTACAGGTGAATTGGCTGCACGGAGCTCCTGGAAAAAACTTGAAAGCAGAATTTGAAGTCATTCTTAATAAGGCTCAAACAAAGTTTGATCGCTATCCGGATTACACTTTCGATGATCCGACCATAGATTTCTATAGCGAATCGCAAACTGTTTTTGAGGGATACACTGATGAGGAAGGTAAAGCGACTGTAAATGCATCAATTAGCGTTTCAGAATCAGCTCCAGGGAAATTAAATGCAATTTTCAGAGGAAAAGTTTTTGAGGAAAGTGGCAACTTTAGCATAGACAGGATAAGCATTCCCTATTATCCATACACATCATTTACGGGCTTACGTTTGCCGAAAGGCGACAAACGAGGCATGCTGCTTACGGATACCGTACAGCGAGCTGAAATAGTAACTGTAGATGCAGATGGCAACCCGGTTTCTCATAGTGGTATTGAGATGTCTCTCTATAAAGTAGAGTGGAGATGGTGGTGGGACAACTCCGAAGACAATGCTAATTACATGTCTGGCAGGTATTCTAGGCCTGTAAAAACTGGAAAAATAAATACGGTTAACGGAAAGGGACACTGGGATTTTCAAATTGACTACCCTGAGTGGGGAAGATTTTTTGTAAAGGCATATGATCCAGTTTCTGGTCATAGCACTGGTAAGTTCGTGTATATCGATTGGCCGGGTTGGGCCGGTAGAGCCAGAGGTAATTCTACTGGAGCTACCATGCTTTCGTTTTCATCAGACAAACCAATGTATAACATTGGAGAGAAAGCCAACCTAGTTATTCCAGGTAGCGGACAAGGAAGGGCATTGGTAAGTGTTGAAAACGGTAGTAAGGTAATACAAACTTATTGGGTAGATACGCAAAAGGGCGATAACCAATTTGCTATTGACATCACACCCGAGATGACACCCAATGTGTTTATTCATACCACTTTATTGCAACCTCATTCTCAAACAGTCAATGATTTACCCATTCGATTGTATGGAGTAATACCGATTCAGGTGGAGGATCCACAAACACATTTAGAGCCAGTGATTGAAATGCCTGATGTGTTAGAACCGGGTAAAGAGGTGGTGATAAAAGTTTCTGAAAAGAATAACAGAGACATGACTTATACTTTGGCTGTTGTGGATGAAGGTCTTCTTGACCTCACCAAGTTTACCACACCGGATGCGTGGCAACGGTTTTATGCCAGAGAAGCACTGGGTGTGAAAACATGGGATTTGTACGATCAGGTGATGGGTGCATTTGGAGGAAGAATAGAAAGGCTTCTGGCCATTGGTGGAGATGGTGAACTGAGTAGCAAAGAGGATGATAGCAAGGCGAATCGATTTAAGCCAGTGGTAAAATTTTTCGGCCCTATTACACTTGATGGGAGAAGTAATGAACATCGGTTTATTATGCCACAATATATAGGGTCAGTGAAGACCATGCTGGTGGCAGGTTATGAGGGGGCTTATGGAAAAACAGACAAGGCAACACCAGTAAGAAAGCCGCTCATGGTGTTGGCTACTTTACCACGTGTACTCGGACCAGAAGAGAAATTGAAATTACCCATCACCCTCTTCTCTATGGAGAAAAGCATTCGTGATGTAAAAGTAGAGGTCAAAGTATCTGGGCCGCTTACTTTACCCAATGGCAGCAGCAAGTCTGTAAACATGAATGGTAACACCGACTTTACTACTGATTTTGAATTGGCAGTGAAAAGCGAAACTGGATTTGCGAAAGTTGAGGTTACCGTATCGTCTGGTAATTACAAGGCAACTGATGTAATTGATATAGAGGTACGGAACCCTAACCCGCCTGTAACCAAGGTGCAGGATAATTTTGTTATAGCAGGAAAGTCATGGAGTGCTTCAATAACTCCTATTGGTGTGGTGGGTACCAATACGGCTACGTTGGAAGTATCGAGTTTGCCTCCGGTGAACTTGGGGCAGCGACTAAAATATTTGCTTAACTACCCTTACGGCTGTATAGAGCAAACCACATCGTCTGTGTTCCCACAATTGTACCTGGATCAGATAATGGTGGTGAATGATCAGCAAAAAAATAAAATGCAAGCTAATGTAAAGGCAGCGATCGACAGACTTCGCCTCTTTGTCACTCGTGATGGTGGCTTTGCTTACTGGCCAGGTGGCGATGATTCTGATAGTTGGGGATCGACTTATGCCGGGCATTTCCTAGTGGAAGCTTCATCCAAAGGATATTTTGTTCCCAACGATATGCTTAAAAGATGGAAAAAATACCAGAAGGATAAAGCACAATCGTGGCGGTCAGGTAAAGAGTACAGCAGAGGAGAACTCATTCAGGCTTATCGCTTATACTCTTTGGCTTTGGCTGGCAGCCCTGAGTTAAGCGCCATGAACCGGCTGAGAGAGGCAGATTTATCAGCATCATCCAAATGGATGCTTGCAGCCGCTTACGTAAAGGCAGGACAACCTGAAGCTGGAAAAAGTTTAATTGCCAATGTTTCTACTAAGGTATCGCCTTATCAAGAGATGGCGTATACCTATGGTTCTGATTTAAGAGATAAAGCAATCATCTTGGAAACACTATTGATGTTAGGTGAGAAGACAAAAGGGTTCGAACTCCTGAAGGAAATATCGACCGAATTGAGCAATTCCAATTCGTGGATGAGTACGCAGACTTTATCCTGGTGTTTAAAGGCTGTGGGTTCTTTTGCAAGCTCAGAGCAAAAAGGAAACATCAAGTTTACTTATACATTCAACGGTAAGGAAGTTTCTGCAAGTACAGAATTGCCCATTGCCCAGATTGAATTACCAATTGATCAAACAAACTCGGGTTCATTACAATTTGCAAATACGAGTGGAGGATCTCTTTATGTGAGTGTGATACAGGGTGGTGTACCCGCGCGTGGCGCAGAAGAGGATGAGGAAAGCAATTTGAAGATGGCTATCTCCTACGCGGATACCAAAGGCAATCCAATTGACCCTGTCCAGCTAGAGCAAAGTCAGGAGTTTGTAGCAACAGTAACGGTAGCTAATCCGGGTCTAAGAGGTGCCTATAAAAACCTGGCACTGAATCAAATATTTCCAAGTGGTTGGGAGATTAATAACTTGAGGCTGGAGGAAGTGGAGGATAGATTGAGTGGAGATATTCCAACTTATCAGGACATCCGTGATGATAGGGTATATACCTATTTTGATTTAGGGCCTAATCAAAGAAAAACATTTAAGGTGCTGCTCACTGCAAGTTATGCTGGATCGTATTATTTGCCTGCTGTGAGTTGTGAAGCAATGTATGATCGAGCAGTGTATACCAGGAAGAAAGGGAAAGTAGTAGAAGTACTAAAGGCAAATGTTAATCAATAGTTTTGAGTTATGAGTGATCAGGAGTTTGTATTGTTTGATTTAAAAGTGGAGACCATCGAAGGGGATAAACCATTTGTGTGCAGTCACAAGGTGGGCGATGCGTTTGAAGTGAGAGGGGAAAATATTCACTTTCCTCCCGACCGTCCCTTTTCTTTATACGCGTTGGCGGCATTGCTTCCCTTGCTTCCACCTAAGCAACGACCACTGAATAAATTTGATTGGATGGCAACGGATCATATTATCGCATGTCCCGATCCTCATTGCGGGGCACGATTCAAAATAAGTAGAGTAGGTAAGCGAACATTCAACCGATCGGATACTACGATCGTACCTTTGCCTGAAGAAAACGATGACTGGTTAGAGAACTAATGGAAGTAGAAAAAATTGAATTAGCAACGGGGTTTCAAATATCGAGAATTATTAAGGGTGGGTGGCAGTTGTCGCAAGGTCATAGTCAGGGAGTAAACAATGATCCTGTTGAGGATATGTTTGCTTTTGCAGAGGCTGGGATCAATACTTTTGACTGCGCTGATATTTACACTGGGGTAGAAGAACTTATAGGTAAATTTCTTACTGAAAGAAAAAGGAGGTTAGGATCCAATTCAGATATTAAAGTATTGACCAAGTTTGTTCCTGATTACGATGATCTCGCATCGATGGATAAAAATTATGTTCAGAAGATCATTGATCGTTCATTGCAACGACTCGGTCAGGAACGATTGGATATGGTGCAATTCAGTTGGTGGACTTATGATGTTCCGCGCTGGGTTGAAACTGCTCACTGGTTGCAAGAACTACAACAGGATGGGAAAATCAATTTGATCTCTGCCACTAACTTTAATACCGCATCTACAAAAGATATGGTGGATGCAGGGATAAAGCTTTCCACACTACAAGTTCAATACTCTTTGTTGGATAATCGTCCGGAAAATTATTTGATTGACCTCTGTAAAAAAGAAGGGATGTATCTCTTATGTTATGGAACAGTGGCAGGTGGATTTTTTAGCAAGAGATGGCTTGGTGCATCAGAGCCTAACGCACCATTCGAAAATCGATCACTGGTCAAATACAAATTGATGATCGATGAGTTTGGTGGATGGGAATTATTTCAACAATTGCTCGTTGCCCTGAATACTATTGCGGATAAACACGATGTCGATCTGACCAATGTTGCTTCCAGATATATTCTTGATCGTTCAAGTGTTGGTGGAATAATTATTGGAGCGAGAACCATTGCCCACTTA
The DNA here is from genome assembly GCA_020436125.1 of Cyclobacteriaceae bacterium. Taxonomy (GTDB): domain Bacteria; phylum Bacteroidota; class Bacteroidia; order Cytophagales; family Cyclobacteriaceae; genus ELB16-189. The sequence continues at coordinate 6,628 of JAGQYK010000025.1, forward strand.
GGCTCTAACATGAAGGTGTTTTCTTTTCAATTAGATCAAAATGATAATACTCTTATTGATAAGGTACTATCTCAGCGAAAAGGCCCTCCTGGAGATGTATTTGATATCGAAAGAATCAAAGAGGGGCCGCATGGTGCAATCATGAAATACAATTTAAATCAGCAGCAAGCTTAGGTGTATGGCTGATAACAGTTCTTCCAGAGGTTGGTCCTCAAATTATTTATTTCTATTGGCTTCTATTGGGAGCACAGTGGGTCTGTCTAACATCTGGAAGTTTACCTATTTGGTAGGCGAGAACGGTGGTGGCGCTTTTGTATTAATCTATTTGATTTCACTTTTATTAATTGGTATCCCGGTACTGGTGGCTGAATTGATGATTGGCCGAAGGGGAGGACAAAGCATAGTGGGAAGTATGCTTGTATTGAGTAAAAAAGAAGGGATAAGTAAACACTGGCAATACTTTGGTTCGATTGCATTGTTAGGTGTGTTCTTTATTCTTAGCTTCTATTGTGTGATAGCAGGTCTTACGATTGACTATGCGACTTTTTCTTTGATGGGCTCATTGTCTCATTTGGATGCACAATCAGCAGTGAGTTATTACAATGATATTTTGGGAAGCCCACTTCGGATAATGTTTTTTCAGGGATTGTTTGTGACAGCTACTGTTTGGATTGTGGCCAATGGTGTACAGGGTGGATTAGAGAAATCAGTAAGCTGGATGATGCCAGCGTTATTCATCATACTTGTTGTTTTACTTTTTTATTCAGCCATAACTGGAGAATTTGTTAAGGCACTTCGATTTATGTTCACTCCCGATTTTTCTAAGCTTACACCTGCTGTAGTGATGACTGCATTCGGTCAGGCTTTTTTCTCCCTGGGTGTAGGATTGGGTGTGATGTTGACCTATGGCGCATACATGTCAAAGGACTCATCCATACTCGGCTCTGCTGTTACTATTTCTTTTGCGGATGGCTTTGCCGCTATCTTATCCGGACTGGCCATATTCCCAATTGTTTTTCAATATGGACTATCGCCTACGGAAGGTCCTGGACTTTTATTCATGACCTTACCCATTGCCTTTGGCCAAATGCCAGGAGGAGGTTTTGTAGGAGCTTTGTTTTTTGTTCTTTTGGTATTTGCTGCCTTGTCATCATCGATTTCATTATTGGAATCCATTATATCCAGGTTGGAGGAGGTGTCTAGCTGGGGAAGGAAAAAGATCACTATTGTGGCCGGCATTTTATTATGGGTACTGGGATTAGGGACAGTGTTTTCATTTAATATTTGGTCCGATTTTACTCCTTTTGATATGATCAAGCCACTGGAGGGTAAGACTATCTTTGGTCTGATCGATTACTTTGCTTCAAATATTTTGATGCCAGTATGCGGGATTTTAATGGCCATCATTGGAGGCTGGGTGCTTTCCAAAGAATCGAGTAAATCCGAATTGAATATTAAGGATGAACGCCTTTTTCATATTTGGCGATTTTTGGTTCGCTATATAGCGCCAGCAGCGGTTCTTATTATTTTTATTTCTAACCTGAGCTAGAAGGGCTTAAATTCATAGTTGCTATGAATAAAGTGTGGGATTGGATTAAGAAGTATAAGAAGACTACAGGCATCACCCTTGTTTTATTTATAGGATTTATTTTTTGCCTGCCTGATCCTCTATTTGATGATCCATATTCAACTGTTTTGGAGGACAAAGACGGACGCTTGCTCTCAGCTTCCATTGCAAATGATGGTCAGTGGAGATTTCCAGTGCAAGCAGAAGTGCCTACAAAGTTTGAATCATCCATTCTTCTTTTTGAAGATAAAAGGTTTTACTCCCATCTGGGAGTAGATCCCATGGCTACTTTCAGGGCCCTTCAACAAAACGTAAAAGCAGGTGGTGTAGTGAGTGGAGGAAGTACAATCACCATGCAGGTAATCCGGCTTTCAAGAAAGAATCATAAGCGTACTTATTTTGAAAAAATAATAGAGATGATTTTGGCTACACGACTCGAGTTGTCATATAGTAAGAAGGAAATTCTTTCTTTGTATGCTGCGCATGCGCCCTTTGGTGGAAATGTGGTAGGCATTGAGGCAGCTTCGTGGCGTTACTTTGGCAGAAAATTAGATGACTTAAGTTGGGCCGAATCGGCCATGCTTGCTGTGTTGCCCAATAATCCATCACTTATTCATCTCGGAAAGAATAGGAATCTCTTGAAAGAAAAAAGAGATCGATTATTGAACCGGTTAAAGGATGCTGGAGAATTAGATGAGTTGACACTTAAGCTCGCCATGGCCGAGTCAATTCCCCAAAAGCCACTCGCGTTACCACGACACAGTAAGCATCTTTTAACGAGAGCGGCTCAAGAGGGTCATCAGCAAACAAGGATCAAATCTTCCATTGATGAGGCCATTCAGTTACAAGCAGAACGAATTTTGAATGAACATCAACAACAATTAAGTGGCAATCAAATATTCAATGCTGCTGCGATAATCTTAAAAGTGGAAACGGGTGAAGTCTTAGCTTATGTGGGCAATACTGATTCAGGAAGAGAACATGGAGAGATGGTTGACGTAGTCAATTCACCAAGAAGCACAGGAAGTATTTTGAAACCTTTCCTATTTGCGGCTTTGATGGACGATGGAAAAGTGCTTCCGCAAACTTTAATTCCAGATGTCCCTACATTAATTGGAGGGTTTTCGCCAAAAAACTTCTCAAAAGATTATGATGGAGCCGTACCCGCAGATAAGGCATTGATTCGTTCGCTTAATATTCCAGCGGTTCACGAGCTAAGAGATTTTCGCTATGAAAAGTTTTATGAAGTGTTGAAAAATGTTGGGTTAACTACGCTTACACAACAACCGGATCATTATGGACTTTCATTGGTGTTGGGTGGGGCTGAAGGAACGCTGTGGGATATTACCGGAGCGTACGCTTCAATGGCTCGTACGTTGAATAATTATTTTACTGTAGTAGGCGTCAAACGTTATGATAAGAATGATTTCCATTCACCTACCTACATCAAAGATTATGCGATGAAAAAAGAAGACAGCCAATTGTCAGAAACAAGTTGGCTGAATGCATCCGGAATTTGGCTCACTTTTGAAGCCTTGAAAGAATTGTATCGTCCAGGCGAGGAGACTGGCTGGAGATATTTTAATTCCACAAAACCTATAGCGTGGAAAACCGGAACCAGTTTTGGTTTTAGAGATGGATGGGCTGTCGGTACTAATCCTGAATATGCAGTGGGTGTATGGGTAGGCAACGCAGATGGTGAGGGCCGACCTGGTTTAACAGGTACTGAGATGGCGGCTCCAATTCTCTTTGATTTATTTTCGTTACTGCCGGGTCAGCCCTGGTTTCAACAACCAATATCAGAAATGGAACAAATAAAAGTCTGTTCAATTAGTGGGCAGCGTATTTCGTCCAATTGTGAGTCTTCCAATTCTATTTGGGTGACTAGTCGTGGACTCCAGACTCAGCCTTGCGATTACCATAAAAGAATCCACCTGACGGAAGATGAAAAATTTCAAGTGAACCTTAATTGTGAAAAAGCGAATCGGATTCATAGTGTGAATTGGTTTGTGTTGCCTCCTGTTCAGGAGTATTATTTCAGAACAAAAAACCTTAGCTATAAACCATTGCCTCCTGTTCGAAGTGATTGTGGCGGAGGGTCCCGTTTGATGGCTATGGACCTTGTTTATCCCAAACCCAATGCGTCCATTTTCATTCCACGAGAATTAGACGGTTCATCTGGGCTGGTTTTGTTTCAAGCTGCTCATCGGTCGTCATCGTCTACCATTTATTGGCATTTGGATGGCGAATATATTGGAGCGACAAGAAAATTGCATCAATTAAGCCTTTCTGCGGCTTCAGGGGCTCATATGCTTACCCTAGTCGATGGGGATGGAGAAATACTGACACAATCGTTTACGATTCTGTCAAATCCATAACTACCTGAAATGTAATGTTTTGTGTGTATTTTATTAAATTATTTAATTAATAGTACTTATTTTAGTGTTTTTAAGCTAAACAGGTACGTCTATGGTAATCAAAGTAAACCTGGTGTTGCCCCTTTTTTTATGTGCTTTAATATCACAAGGGCAACCGAGTAATGCTCCAATAAAGGATTCATTTACAAATCATGTAGTTATTGGTGCTTTTTCAAGTCGCGAAAATGCAGCTCGTTTCACGAGCGAAGCCAAACAAAATAATCCCCAAGTTCAGTTTGAAATCAACCCTGATCGGAAATTATTCTATGTCTATGTAACTAAGACGGATAACCGGGTGCAGGCATTTGCTGAAGCACGAAAGCTAAGAAAGGAGTCTAAGTATTGGGATACTTGGGTTTACTATGGAGCTCTGGGAGAAAGTGTTGCGGTAGCTGCTAGTGCAACAAAGAATAAACGTGAACCTAATGGCGAGCAAGGAGTAGTTGATAGTTCTGAACCCGCTCAGGGCCAATTGACAGTTGCTAAAAAAGATGGGGAAGCAATGGCAGCAGAAATTAAGGCTTATTCAATGGCCGAAGAGCCTACAGGTTTGGATTTAAATAAAATGATTGGAAGCGCTCAAACGCAAGTGCAAAAGAATCATTATGAAGAAATTAAAAGTGTAAAGGAATCTGTAGTAAAGCTCAACAAGGAAACTAAAGTAATTGTTTTTAAGGATGATGTAGAGGGAAGGCAGGCTTTGAAAGCACTGGGTTACGAAATTGAAGAGGATAAACCCATATCAGGCTTTTTTGATTCTAAGAACAATATTTTGGCCATTAATGCCACTGAATCTCAAGCTGATGAACCCTTTCATGAAGGATTGAAACCTGTTATTAAGTTTTTAAGAAAGAAGGACCCTGAAAAATTTGAATCTTTTACCGAAAAAGTAAAGGTTATTAAACATCCCATCCGTGGCGTAACATATGGGGAACTTAATGTAACGGGCGAGGAGGCATTAGGAAATATGATGGCGGATGTAGCTCAGGGATATTTTGAAAACTCAGGTGCTTTAGAAGGTGAGGCAACTACACTTATGAGTGAGATTCTCCAAACACTAGGCGTTGAATCCGTTGACCTCGCGTTAAGTAGTGATCACCTGAAGACCACAGCAACTAATCTAGCCATTGCAGTAAGGGAGGCCACAGGTTTTGATGCTGAGGGAAATCGAAAATTCAAATTTAGTTTGTTCAATACCGTGAACCTTAAAGAGGTGAATGGTGAAGTTGATCTTGTTAATGAGGGTGGGAGAAAAATAGCATCTTATGCCAGCAATGAAATAGTTCAGGTAATGCGCGCTGATGCGTCTGGCAATATTATTCTGGCTTGCGAAGTACTTGGATATCGAAAACTTTTGTTCAAGTTGAATTACGATAATCCTTTTTTAACAGAAGGGGTGGAGCGAGGTGAAAATGAAGAGGCAATTGTTCCATTTGGCTTGGTGAGGTTGCAGAAAGGTGACATTGCGGTGATGTACAATGTATATTTTTTCAAGGATGCTGCTATCATGAGGCCTGAATCTAAGTATGAGATTAATAACCTATTGTCTATGATGAATGAGAATGATGCTTATAAAATTATGATTCATGGTCATACCAATGGAAATGCGGCAGGAAAGATTATAACAATGGGTGATTCTAAGAATTTTTTCTCCTTAACCAATACTGAAGAAGGCAGAGGGTCTGCTAAAAAATTATCGGAGGAGCGAGCAGGGGTTATTAGGGAATATTTGATTGATCAGGGGATAAGTGATGATAGAATGGAGATCAAAGCATGGGGAGGGAAACGTCCTCTTTACGATAAGAACCACAGTCTGGCGCAATCCAATGTTAGAGTAGAAATAGAGATTGTTGAGAATTAGTAAATAGTATTTATACCTTCTCAAGTGTGATATTTGATAGATCAAGCCAATAATCTAAATGGCTATTTAGTGATTTAGCGCTCTATTGTTTAATTTCGGATGAATACAACCCCTTTGCCGTGAAGAAACTATTAGTCCTGTCTTGCCTTTTCTGTGTGTTCGCATATATAAATGTGGCGAAAGCTCAGTCATCTACAGAAGAACATTATGTTGTTATTGGGGCATTCGCCAATCATAACAATGCTATCCGCTGGACGGATAATGCAAATAGTAAAAACTTTAGTGCACAGTATGCCATGAATCAGGCACGCAAGCTTTACTACGTTTATATTCTAAGAACAGAGGACAAGCGCAAGGCATTTTCGTTTATGATGAAAATAAGAGTGGAAACAGACTATAAAGATGCGTGGGTGTTTTCAGGCAGGCTAGGTGTTGAAGCTGAACAAGAGGTAGTTACGGAAAAAGCACCTGTGGTTGAGGAGACCCCGGAAGTGCTTCCGCAAGAAGAATCGATTATTGAAGAAGTGGAGTCTAAAGATGATCCTATTGAAGAGCCGATAGTTGAAGAAACTCCTGAGGAACCAGTTGTAGAAAAACCTAAAGGAAAACCCTTTTTGTTTAGATTGGTGAGTGAGGAAGAAGAGGTGCTGGGTGAGGTTCATGTACTGGAATCTCCACAGGCCACGCAGTATCAGGCTTACAATGGCAATGAAGTTGTTTATCTCACTGCACCACGGAACAGCGAGGGAGCATTTATTGCGGCAGTACAGGCCCCGGGTTTTCGACCAGTTGAAATTACTGTTGATTATGATGATCCTTCAATTTACTCTTCTGGGTTTGGTCCACAGAATGAAATTATTATTCCCATTGAACTGGTTAGGTCAAAGCGTGGTGACTATATAGAATTTAATAAGGTTCGTTTCTTTGGTAATTCTGCCATCTTCCAGCCTGAATCCAAAATTGAATTGGATGGTCTTGTAGATTTAATGAAGGAGCAGCCAAAATATAAAATAATGGTTCATGGCCACTGCAATGGAAAGCAATCAAGGAATGTGGTAACGAAGGGCAACTCCAATGAATTTTTTGAAACAAGTACCCTGAATAATAGAGCAACTGTTTCAGCAAAAGAACTGACCCAATATAGGGCAGACTTAGTAAAAGAGTATCTGGTAAGTCAGGGGATTGACGCAAAAAGAATCAAAACGAAAGCAGAGGGGGGCAAGGTAATGATCTATCCTCAAGGCGGTACACTGTCAGGGTATAACGATCGAATTGAGGTAGAGATTAAAAAGGGAAGGTAACTTCCCTTTAACTCATTGCCATCAAAATATCATGCTGAGTAATGATGTGCACTTTATCAGTTTCATCTCTTACCAGTAGTGCCTTATTTGACTTATTCAGTAAAGAAGATAATACGTCAAGTGTACTATCCATGGCCACAAAGATCATCGGCTTATCCATCACCTCACCTACTGGCTTAGTTGTAATGGCCGGGTCTTGAATTACTTTCTCTAAAAGACTAGAAGCTGAGATGCTCCCTACAAATTCATTTTTTTCAACCACAGGTACCTGATCGATTCCCTCTTTGTTCATAATGGAAATGGCATCACCAATTGCCGAAGTTTTTGCCACGGTGAACAGGCTGTCTTTACCATTACGTTGTTGAATGATCTTTTTTGCTGTGGAATAGGTCCTGTCTTCAAGAAAACCATGATCCTTCATCCAATTGTCGTTGTAGACTTTGTTGAGATAGCGAGTGCCATGATCTGGAAGAAGAATGACCATTAAATCATCTTCTTTTAGGTTGTCTTTGGCATATTCAAGTGCACCATGCACAGCGGATCCGCTGCTCCACCCAACGAATAATCCTTCTTCGCGGGAAAGTCGTCTTGCCATTATGGCTCCATCTTTATCCGTTACCTTTATGAATTGATCAATTACATCAAAGTTTACATTCTTTGGTAGAATGTCTTCACCAAAGCCTTCTGTCAGATAAGGATAAATTTCATTTCTATCGAACTCACCAGTTTCCTTATATTTTTTGAAAACAGATCCGTAAGTATCAATCCCTACGCTTATTAATTCTTTTTTTTGCTCCTTCAAATATTTTGACGTTCCACTCATAGAGCCACCAGTTCCAACCGTTGCTACATAGTGAGTGATCTTGCCTCCTGTTTGAGTCCAAATTTCCGGGCCAGTGCTTTCAAAATGTGCCTGCGCATTGGAGGCGTTATCATATTGATTAGGGTAGAATGAATTAGGTATCTCTTTGTTTAATTTTTGTGCAATAGAGTAATAGGAGCGAGGATCTTCTGGCTCCACATTGGTAGGACATACGATTACTTCAGCGCCAACTGCTTTTAGGATATCAATCTTTTCTTGGGATTGTTTATCGGCCATCGTGAAAATACATTTGTAACCGCGGGAAATGGCAGCTAAGGCTAATCCCATTCCGGTGTTACCGCTGGTTCCTTCAATGATCGTTCCTCCTGGTTTTAGTAGCCCTGCTTTCTCTGCATCCTCCACCATTTTTAAGGCCATTCTGTCTTTGGTAGAATTGCCAGGATTGAAATACTCCACTTTTACCAGGATGGTTCCCTTAATGCCTTTATTGAGTGTGTTCAGGCGAACAAGGGGTGTATTCCCAATTGTTTCGATAATTGAATTATAGATCATTTCGTCAAATTTAAAAGGGCTACAAAGTTATTAAATTCTGTCAGTGACAGGAGTTATATAAGGGTGAAAATCCTCAATATCAGGCTGCTGCCCCTGCAAGGAGGTACAATACGGCCATTCTCACGGCCACGCCATTTTCCACCTGATCAAGAATTATTGAGTGGTGGGAGTCGGCAGCGTCACTGGTTAATTCCACGCCCCTATTGATCGGGCCGGGGTGCATAAGCACAATTTTCTTATTGAGCTTATCTAACAGTTTTTTGTTGATGCCATAGTACAACGAATACTCCCTAAGGGATGGGAAGTATTTTATTTGCTGCCTTTCTAATTGAATGCGTAGTACGTTGGCCACATCGCACCATTCCAGTGCTTTCTGTACATCGTACTCTACCGTAACCCCAAGAGTAGATATGTATTTAGGTAGCAGGGTGGGAGGGCCACATACCATCACTTTTGCTCCCATCTTGAGTAGCGCAAAAATATTGGACAAGGCCACACGAGAGTGAAGGATATCTCCAATGATGGCAACTTTTTTTCCTGCCAGTGTTCCTAATTTCTCATATATCGAAAATGTATCTAATAAAGCCTGTGTAGGATGCTCATGGGTGCCGTCTCCAGCATTGATGATTTTAGCTTTGATATGCTTGGCTAAAAAATGAGGTGCACCTACACTCGCGTGTCTCATCACAACCATGTCCACCTTCATGGCTAATACGTTGTTCACCGTATCTAGCAGTGTTTCCCCTTTTTTTACCGAGCTGTTAGATGCAGTAAAGTTGATCATATCTGCAGACAACCTTTTCTCCGCCAGTTCAAATGAAAGACGGGTCCTGGTGGAGTTTTCAAAGAATATGTTGGCAATGGTAACGTCCCGGAGGGAGGGTACTTTTTTAATGGGCCTGTTGATTACTTCTTTAAAATTGGCTGTTGTTTCAAAAATGAGTTCAATGTCCTTTGGAGTGATGTTCTTTATTCCGAGTAGATGTGGCTGACTGAGTTTAGACATATTGCTAATCATTGTTGATTAACCAGATTCTGTTTTGTTTATGACCTTGTGCCAGCATTTCTACCAACACCCGTTGTGATGCAATTGTGTTTACGTACTTCCCTACATAGTCTGCAGCAATGGGTAAGTCCCTGTTGTATTTTCGATCCACAAGTACCAGCAATTCTACTTTGGCTGGTCGGCCAAAGGCAATCATAGCATCCATGGCGGCTCTCACTGTTCTGCCAGTAAATAGTACATCATCGATTAACACTACCTTTTTGCCTTCAATCATAAAAGACACCCGCGTTTCACTTGCTTTGGCAGGTGTATCGCGTCTTCTAAAATCATCTCTGTGGAATGTAGTATCGAGAAAACCGAGTGGAATTTCGGCTTTAATTAAGTTTTTTAACTTTTGGTGGATGAGTTCTGCCAAGTAGATACCTCTGGGTTGCAGCCCTAAAAGTACGGTTTCCTCAAATCGGTCGTGATTTTCAATAAGTTGCTGGCAAAGCCTGTTCAGCGTAATATCAAGCAGATCAGAGTCGAGAATAAGTTTCTTCTGCATAGGCCGTGGCTGCGAAGATACTAAAAATGCCTTTAACACTTATTTATAGTCGACTTTGTTTATAAAAAAAACTCTTCTATTGGCATTCTCCTTCGATTGAGAATAATTACGAATCTGCTGAACGCCATAAACAAACAGCTTGTCATCGTACCAATAGTCGAGTTGGCTGCTCTCAAACTCTGTGTTTCTAAGTATGTCATCATCGAATTTCAGCTTTACCTCATTAGCTGCCTTGCCTTCAATGATCTCAGAATCCTTTATGATTTTGCTTCTAATTTCATTTTCGTAAACGTATTGAAGGTAGATTTTATCCTCTTGAGCCTGAATTTTGACGTATTGATTCAGGGAATTAGTGATGATATCATTTACTTCGAAGCTGTTGTCCCAGATCAATTTGCCGTTTTTATCAAATCCGATTACTACAGCATGGGTATATTGGTATCCTATTAAAATTCTGGTCTGTGATAGTCCATTCACATATGCGTATTTGGGAAAGAATGCTTCACCGAGCATAACATAGTTGTCTTTGGTTTCGATTACCTCATGTACGATAAAACGGTAATTGAACTTGGCTTTTTTGCCTTTAATCTTTTTTCGTTCAATTCGTTGTTTGATTCTTTCCTGACGGGTTGCCTTCATATAGCTAAAGAAGTGGCTAAGATCCCCATAATCATAGTATTGAATTTGATACTCACCCAATGGATTTATTCTGGCTATAAAAATACCTCGGGAGTATTCTTTAAATCTCCCATACACTCCAACTACGGCCTGTTGATCATCTCCTATATTTATAGATCTCCCAAATATTAGATTTTTTTTATCTCCAGGCTCAAGAATGGTGGTTTTGACTAAATCTCCTTTGGCGTCATATTTCTTGATCCACAAACACCTCTTTCTCTCATAATTATCACTGCTTACAATCACATCAATACTACCATCATCGTAGGGTTTTACCTGGGTGAGTTCACCTACTTCATTGAAAAAACCGGGTAATATTTTAGATTTTTGACTTGAGAAGTTAAAGTACACTATCAGCGGTCTGTAATTAAAGTATCCTCCTATAAGGGCGGCTTCATTGGTAATGATAAATTCAGTGGGATGAAATGAGATAAGATTTTGAACCCTATAAACTGTGTAGGCTCCACTATTGATATCAACGGCCGCTATTAAAAAATCTCCAAACTTATTATTAGTGGCTTTGAAGAGTACAAATAGATAGTTCTCCTTTACGAGAGCGCGAACAGCTCTTAATCCTTTTGCAATTTCAAGTTTTTTGCTCCACACCACTCTGAAAATAGTATCTACTCTTATGATTTCTAATTGATCAAGAGGATTGCTATACAGCCTTCTATAAATCATTAGCCCACCTGTGCCAGCAGAGACAACTGAAAAATTAGCGTTTTCAAAATTAGAAATGGGAATTTCTAGCCGTCCAACTTGCTGTATCTGGGCTGTAGCTATTTCACTTAAGGTCATCAGTGAAATTACCAGCAAAAGAAATAGTCTATTCTGCTTCGAATTTATTAATGTAGAATACATACCTCACGGGATCTTCAGTTTTTCTTTCTGTATCTTTAATCGACTGATATCCCCATACGAAAGAAAAATCACCATACCAGTAACGTATTCCAGAATCTTCGTCTACTTCATTTCTAATTATTTCGGTAGGTTTTTTTAATGGTATATCAAGGGTATCCAGTTCAGGTTCCAATGTTAAAGCACTCGTGCTAACATGAAGCTTGCTTTCGTTTTTATAGGATAAGAATATCAATTCGTCTTTTATGGTAAAATCAGAAACCTGTTCAGTAACGTACCTTTTAACATTGTCATACTTTAAACTATTATCCCAAACCAGTTTGCCTTGACTATTAAACATCGCTAGAATAGATTCGATCATTTTGGCAGATGTATTTTGATTGGAATTGTTAAACGAGTAAGGTGAATTGGAATACCTGTTGGTAAACGGACCATAGCTATAAGGGGAATAGCCGTAGCCGTAGTACGGATTGTTATATGTGCCTCTGGCAGATCTAGCCGAGGAGGATGCTGGGTCATACATTTCTGAAAGCAAATAGAAACCCTCTTCATTTTCTTCTACGCGAATGGGAAGTACATATGCCTTGTAATCAGGTGACTTTCCTAACTCACTTCGTTCTTTTGATTTTTCTTTTATTTTAGCAACGCGTTTTGACGGAAGATAATTAAGGAGGTTGTCAAGTGAAGCAAAGGGAGTATAATTGATACTTTGCTCTGAGAAAGGATCTACTAATACAGAGAAAAAACCCAGGGCTTCGCGTCCTGGTCCCTCAGTGTAGGTGCCTAATAAAATTAACTCTTCTCGTTTGAGACTACTGGTAATACCAGTAAGGATATTCATATCCCTTTCAATTTCAATGTTATCCTCTAAAAGTAGTCCTCCGTGCTCATCAAAAGTTCGTAAAACTAAATGGCGTTTGTCCAGTGAGTTCCTTTCAATAAGAAGAGTGTTGAAAGTCTTGTTTTTGTTTACTCTCAAATCAAGTAACTCGGTGTCTTTTAAAAAGAATCCAGGTATTACCTTTAAAAGTTTCTTTGAAGTTTCATAAAGCATAACGGCAGGTTCATTAGCGACATAACCACCAAAAATCACATTCTCTCCTACCATAGTAAAATGCGTGGGTCTGAGTGTAAACTCATGCTTGATGTCAAATTCATTTATTTCATGGTTAATAATGTTGAGAGAAATTAATATAAACTCTCTACTCTCTATATTGCCTTCTCGGAAAAGTAAAAAAATGAGATCGTTACCATACTCGTAGCCAATCAAATTATAACTGGATTTAACCTCCAAATCTGTTTGCCACGATTCTCCCAACGAAGTGTTGAGTAAAATAACCTCTCTTAACCTGTTTCCAGAATTGTATTTGTTTTTATCTCTTACTAGAGCAATGCCATTTTTTTCTAATGGAATAATGGTGAAATTATTCTCAGATAATTTCACCTCCTTTTCATATCGTTGTAATGCTTTAAACTGGGCCGATGCTGATGGAATATAAAAGGCCAAAAGAATAATTAGAAGACTAGTCTTAATTGAGAATACACCTGAAAAAATTCTTTTAACAATCATTTTCTAATCCTGACTCATCTTCATAATACAATCAAATTCAGATTCCTTTACAGGCTGAACGGAAAGACGGGAATTTTTCACCAACACCATATTGGCAAGTTTTTTATTAGCTTTTATGTCTGCTAGCGTAATTGATTTTTTTAATTTTTTAACAGGAGCAATTTCAACTACGGCCCAATCTTCTGCTGATGGATCAGGGAAGTGTTCTTTTGTGATCTTGGCAATACCCACAATGTCCTTTCCTTCGTTGCTATGATATATAAATGCCATATCCCCCTTTTTCATTGCTTTGATGTTGTTGCGCGCTTGAAAGTTCCTTACTCCATCCCATATTGTCTTTTTATCTTTAACAAGGTCATCCCACGAGTAGGTTCCTGGTTCTGATTTCATTAACCAATAATTCATCGTACTGTTTTGTTTGTTATTAATATGTATTATGTACGATTCTAAAATAGTGAATACAATTCGTATTTTCCCGCATATATAGTGCCGTTGTGAGATGTTTTAAAAAATTCCCAAAAATTGAATTCGATTTTTATATATCCTGCCTGTTTCCTCACCCGGATTAAGTTAGATTGGGCAAGTATTTGATGTTTGCATGAAAATTTTAGTCATCCGCTTCTCCTCAATAGGAGATATTGTGCTTACTACCCCGGTAATAAGGGTGCTCAAAACTCAGGTTGATAATGCTGAGATACATTACGCTACAAAAGCGCGTTTTGCGGGACTCTTGAAAGAGAACCCATATGTAGATAAGCTTCATTTGCTGGATGATAAGTTAGGAGAGCTTATATCAGCACTGAAAAAGGAAAAGTTTGATCATATTATTGATTTGCATAATAATCTTCGTACACGGATTATTAAGTTTTCGCTTGGGGTGAAGTCATCCAGTTTCAACAAGCTGAATTGGGAGAAGTGGCTTATGGTCAATTTAAAAATCAATAAGCTCCCATCAATGCACATTGTTGATCGTTACCTACAGGCTGCGGCTCACTTAGGTATAAAAAATGATTCTCTTGGACTTGACTACTTTATACCAGAGGCTGATGAGGTGCCAGTGGAATGGATTCCTCCAGCCCATCAGGCAGGGTATGTGGCCTATGCCATAGGGGGACAGCATTTTACTAAGAAATTACCGGTAAGGAGAATGATTGAACTTTGTGATAAGATCAATCGACCAATAGTACTTTTAGGAGGGAAAGAAGATTTTGCTGAAGGAGAGCAAGTCAGATTGTTTTTTGAGAAAAATGAATCTGAAGTGGAGATGGAACAGGGGCTACAATCAGAATTCAACAAAAGGACAATTATTTTTAATGCCTGCGGAAAGTATAATCTTAACCAGTCGGCCAGTATAGTAAAGCGAGCATCTTATGTATTCACTCATGACACGGGCATGATGCATATTGCGGCTGCATTTAGAAAAGAAATATTCAGTATCTGGGGTAATACAATTCCATTGTTTGGTATGTACCCTTATCGCACCAAGTTCACTATTTTGGAGAATGCTAAATTGGACTGCAGGCCATGCTCAAAGATTGGATACAATAAATGCCCCAAAGGACATTTTAATTGTATGCAAAAGATAGCCTTTGATTTTTATATTCCTGAGTAAGATCAGTAGGCGCGAACCAGCTTTCCTTCCATGTAATTCACATAAGCCCTGTTCACCACACGCATACCACCTTTGGTAGGGTAATCTCCGGTAAAATACCAGTCGCCCGAATGATGAGGGATGGCTTTATGTAGATTTTCTATCGTTTGGAAGGCTACTTGTAGTTCGGCTTTCATTCCTTCAGGACGCACTATGTCTGTTATTTTATCCGAAATCTCTTCGTAAGTGAACTGCTCATAGAGCCTTTTCACATAGTTCTGTGGATTGCTTTCATTTTCTGACTGCTGACATTGCTCATAGACCTCGCCAAGCAAATAGTCCTTTCCTTGATCTTTGATTAATTGAATAACGGCTCGAAAAGCTACGAAGTCTCCCATTCGGCTCATGTCAATTCCATAACAATCTGGAAACCTAATTTGCGGAGCAGAGGATACCACTACAATTTTTTTAGGGTTGAGCCTATCTAGCATTTTTAGAATGCTCTTTTCCAAGGTAGTGCCTCTAACAATTGAATCATCAATCACTACAAGTGTATCTTTTCCTTTATTAACCACTTCGTATGTGGTATCATACACGTGCGCCACAAGATCACCTCTATGCTCATCATCTGTAATAAAGGTGCGCAACTTGGCATCCTTCAATACAATTTTTTCAACACGAGGCCTGAAACTAAGAATTTCTTCAGGTGAATCAACGGAAGGTTTCTTATCAATTAGAATGTCTTTTTGTTTGCTGACAAGAAAATCTTCAACGCCTCCCATCATTCCCAAAAAAGAAGTTTCTGCTGTATTGGGTATGTATGAGAAGATAGTGTTTTTAAGGTCAAAGTTGATGGATTTGAGAATTTGAGGAACCAATAACTTACCGAGCTCTTTACGTTCCTTATATATTTCTGGGTCAGTACCTCTTGAAAAGTATATGCGCTCAAAGCTGCACGACTTTTTTTCGAGCTGTTTTATGATAGGGTATTGAGCGAAGTCTCCACTCTTGGTAATAATCAAACCATGCCCAGGGTCTATCTCCTCAATTTGATCATAGTCAATGTTAAAAGCTGTTTTAATAGCAGGTTTTTCGGAGGCCACTACCACGACTTCATCATCAGCGTAATAATAGGCTGGTCTTATTCCAGATGGGTCTCTTACAACAAAAGCTGAGCCTGATCCCGTAAGGCCGGCCATTGTATACCCTCCATCGAAATCCTTACAGGCCCTTTTTAGAATGCGTTGAAGGTCGATTTCATTCTCAATAATATCTGAAATTTCGGGGTTCGTGAATTTGTCTTTGTATTTTCTGTACAAGGATTGCACCTCTTCATCCAAAAAGTGGCCAATTTTCTCCATTACAGTTACGGTATCCACTTTTTCTTTTGGGTGCTGACCTAACCCTACGAGTATATCGAATAGCTCGTCCACATTGGTCATGTTGAAATTACCAGCCATTACCAGGTTCCGGCTTCTCCAATTGTTTTGGCGTAGAAAAGGGTGCACGTTTTCAATACTGTTTTGACCGTGCGTGCCATATCTAAGATGTCCCAGCCAAAGTTCGCCACTAAAGGCAACATTTTCCTTTAGCCATTGCTCATCCCTAAACTTCTCACCTCCTTTTTTCTGGCCCTTGCTATATTTCTTGCCGATTTTTCTAAAAAGGTCAGCCACCGGTTGGGGCTTCATGCTTCTGTACCTGCTTATGTACCTATAGCCTGGTTTTTGATCGATTTTGATGTTAGCAACACCAGCACCATCCTGACCGCGATTATGCTGTTTTTCCATCAAAATGTACATCTTATTCATCGCATAGGTTGTCCCATATTTTTCAATGTAATAGGATAGTGGCTTGCGTAAGCGAATAAGGGCTATACCACATTCGTGAAGGATGGCATCACTCATAGATGATAGTTAAGGCACAAAGTTAATTCTATTAATCCAACCCATCAACAAAATCAAGCTGATAGCTGCACTCCCTTAACCAATATGGGGTCAATAAAATTTACAAGAATTGATTTTTTTTCTAAGCAAATACGGGCTCATGGAATTTGGAAACAGTGAAAAAGAAGGTGCTTCCCTTTCCTTCCTCACTTTCCAGCCAGATACGGCCTCCATTTCGTTCCACAAATTCTTTGCAAAGGATCAAGCCGAGGCCGGTACCCTTTTCATTTGCTGTTCCCCTTGTACTATACCCAGACGTCTTTTCGAACAGTATTTTTTGTATTTCAGGACTAATGCCAACGCCATTATCTCTTACCCATACTGTGAGCTCTTCATCATGGATATCAGCTCCGATAGTGATTTCGCCTCCTTGTTCAGTAAATTTCATCCCATTCAGGATGAGGTTTCTGAAAACAAGGTTGATCATATTAAGATCGCCATAAGCGCTAGTATCCTCCTCAATTTTATTGGTCAGAGTGACCTCTTTGAGGTGAAGTGAGTCAAGTAATTCAAAGTTATCATCAACCATAGACCTGAGGTCAATTTTCACAGGCTGAATCTTCAATTTGTCCATTTGTAGGAGTGCCCAGTCGAGAAGGTTATTGATAAGATTTTTAGTGTGGTTAAACTGAAGCTGAAGCTCCTTTGTAACCTTAGGTAGCTCTTCACTTGTAATCTGATTTTTTGACATAAGATCCAGAATTCCAGAAAGGGCATTAATGGGAGATCTTAAGTCATGGGAAATGACAGAAAAAAACTTGTCTTTCACCTGATTAAGTTGTTCAAGTTCTAAACTTCTTTTCTTAATCTCATTTTGGTGTTCAATTAAAAGCTTATTTATTCTTATTCTGCGTTGGCCGCTTCGGTAAACGGTAAAAAGCAGAATTGCAGTGAGCGCAACAACAACAACTAAAATGTTTTTTAAGAAAGACTGTCGATTGAGTTCATTGGCTTGTTTAGCCTGGGTTTCATTAAGAGCTGCGATCTGCAAGTCTTTATTTTCAGTTTGTAATCTGAGTTGATTTTGAAAAATCTTTTGAACCATGTCCTGACTAAAGAGGCTATCTTGTAATGCCTTGGATTGCTTAGTGTAAGCAAGTGCACTCTTATAGTCTTCACGCTCCTCATACAGTTGTGATAAAGTGCGATAACATTCAATTTCCAAAGTTCGCGCATTAATGCGCTTTGAAATATTTAATGATTCTAGAATCTGATTAGCGGCATCATCAAACTTTTTCTGTTTTAGAGCAACTCTTCCTTTACCAAGGATAGATTCAGCAAGACCATATTCATTTTGTGTTTTGGTATGAAGCAATTCAGCAGAGTCATAATATTTATTAGCAATATCAAATTGACCCTGACGGAGATACAATCTTGCCATTCGTGAGATAATATCAGGTTCTAGAATGTTAATATCTCTTTCGCGAGTAATTGAAAGTGCTTTTAAAAGTGCTTGTTCCGATTCATCGTACTTTTTACTCCTTAGGTATATGTCCCCTATTTCATAATAGGTGTAAGCCTGACCATCAATGTCATTGATTTGATTGCTTAATTTTCTTGAAAGCTCAATATGGTCCAACGCAATGTCATATTGTCCGAGTTCTTTGAATACGGTGCCTACGTTATGAAGTGCAATTGCTGTTTGAAGTGAATCTTTTATAGCTCTGGAAATTCTAAATGATTCAGTGAAGTAGTAATAAGCTTCATCATACTCACCCAGATTAATGTAATCATTACCTAGGTAGTTGTTTGAGCTGGCAATGTTGGCGCTGTCATTGGTGGCAAGAGCTATAGGAAATCTGGCCTTATCAAACTTTAGTGCGGTAAGAAAATCACCCCTTATTGTCGATAGATAACTTTGCTGCTTGTAGGCTTCTAATTTAGCCCAGTTTAGATTTAACTTTTCAGATAAGGTAGTGGCTTCATCAATTAACGATTTGGCCTGAACGAAATCAAGATATTGATACTCTTCTGATAATTGAAAAAGGAGCCTTAATCGCAAGGAATCAGTTGAAACCTTACTTAATTCGGTTTTAAGAGAATCAATGTGGCGAGAAGGTGATTGGGCTTTTGTAGTTATCGATAGAGATAACAGCATGACAATGATGCCAAGCTTTGATAATACATTATACGTACCTCTTTCCTTCAAATTATACATAGCCATGTTTGATACAAGGTATACCAAATTGTGGTTTT
Source organism: Cyclobacteriaceae bacterium (assembly GCA_020436125.1). Taxonomy (GTDB): domain Bacteria; phylum Bacteroidota; class Bacteroidia; order Cytophagales; family Cyclobacteriaceae; genus ELB16-189. The sequence goes on from JAGQYK010000025.1 coordinate 25,541, forward strand.
TCTATTTATTAGATTAACTGATAACAGATTATTTCAAGCCATTAACCTGCTTATCTACCGAAAGGTAACCGAAGTTTAAAAAATTATTGTCTTTGAAACCAACTTATTAGCTACCCTTATTAACTATAAAGTAAGCCAATAAGTTGTGCGTAAAATCTTGAATATTGGGGTAAACAATACATGAATATGTTCAATTGTAACATATTAACTCCAAAGCCTATGCTGCTCCAGATGTACTATCTCACCAAAAAACAAACGTGTGGAGGCTTCGAATGAGGGTGTGTAATCAGAAACAAAGAAACGCTTTGTTGAAATTGGTTGTGGGTTAATTAATTCACTTTCTTCAAGTCTTTCTTTTAGGGCAAGAGCGACAACTTCAGAGGAATCTAAAATGGTCACCATGTTTTTATAAAACTGACTTATCTCTTTTTTAATTAGGGGGTAATGCGTACATGCTAATATTAATGCATTGATGTCCTTGAGTTCTCCTTCTGATAAATATTGGGCAATGATTTCATGACTTATTTGATTGTTAAAAAAACCTTCTTCAATCATAGGAGCGAGCAAGGGCGTAGCCAAAGACTTAAGCGCTATGGAATTATTTACGAGGCTTAATCGCTGGTTATATATTCCTGACATGACGGTTCGCTTTGTTCCAATCAACCCGATTGTCTTATCGGTAAAATGCTGAGCCACATAGGTAATCATTGGGTCAATTACGTTTATAATATGAGCATCCTTTCGTACATATTCTTTTAATAATTCGTAGGCAGCCGAACTTGCGGAATTGCAGGCAATCACTATTACTTTACATCCCTTTTTTAGCAACACATCAGCAATTTTTATTGAGTAAGCTTGAATAGCAGCTTCCGACTTGTCGCCATAAGGAAGGTGGGCAGTATCTCCAAAGTAGATGATATCTTCGTTGGGCAATAATCGTGTTATGGCGTGGGCCACTGTAAGCCCTCCAATTCCACTATCATAAACACCAATTGGGCTATGTGCATTATTCATAGGGTCAAAAATAGTCGCTGTAAACTGGAATTTGTATAATTGTGAGCTGAACCATTAAAATAAAAATACTTATGGCATTCAATCTTCTAAAAGGAAAAAGGGGAATCATATTTGGTGCTCTTGACGAAAACTCTATTGCATGGAAGACTGCATTAAAGATCAAGGAAGAAGGAGGAACATTTACATTGACCAACGCACCCATTGCCATGCGCATGGGTAAAATCAATGAATTGGCAAAAGCTTGCAATGCCGAAGTGATCCCTGCAGATGCCACCTCAGAGGAGGACTTGCATACATTGTTTACGAAGTCAATGGAAGTGTTGGGTGGTAAACTTGACTTTGTTCTTCATTCTATTGGTATGAGTCCTAACGTACGAAAGAACAGGTCTTATGGTGATCTGAACTATGAGTGGTATTTAAAAACTCTGGACATATCTGGTCTTTCATTTCATAAAGTGTTACAAACAGCAGAGAAAACAGATGCCATGAATGAGTGGGGGTCTATTCTTGCTCTAAGTTATATCGCGGCACAGCGGACATATCCTGATTACTCAGACATGGCGCAAGCCAAATCTGTATTGGAGTCAATAGCAAGAAGCTATGGATATCGTTTTGCTAAGTTGAAGAAGGTGAGAGTGAACACCATTTCTCAGTCACCCACCAAGACTACTGCCGGAGCAGGTATTTCAGGGTTTGATGTGTTTTACGACTATGCGGAAATGATGTCGCCTCTGGGTAATGCCACCGCGGAAGATTGCGCAAATTATATTGCTGCGATGTTTTCAGACTTTACAAGAATGGTAACGATGCAAAATCTTATGCATGACGGAGGATTCTCTTCTACCGGGATGACAGATGATTTGGTTGAAAGACTTTCCAAAAAGTAAGTAGCCATTGGATTGTAATAATCCTGATCTGTACCTTTTAGTCGATTATGGTTTCTTTTCCGTTTTGCAAAATAAATCTTGGCTTACAGGTAGTATCTAGGCGGCCGGATGGGTTCCATAATATTGAAACTTGCTTCTACCCTGTGCCATGGTGTGATGTATTGGAAATAATCCCTTCTACGGATTTTTCTTTTACCCATACGGGTATCTCTATTCCTAATGATGGGACGGAAAACTTATGTGTAAAGGCTTACAACAAGCTGCGGGATGCCTTTGATATTCCACCAGGCAAAATACATCTTCATAAAATTATTCCTATGGGTGCGGGTCTGGGAGGAGGATCTGCAGATGCAGCATTCACATTGAAATCGTTAAATACAATATTCTCTCTTCAGCTGTCATTGGAAAAGTTGAGCGAGATGGCTGCGCAGTTAGGAAGTGATTGTTCTTTCTTTTTGCATGATAAGGCCATGATAGGTTCTGGTCGTGGTGAAGTGTTACGTCCAATAAATGTATCGTTGACTGGGAAGTTTATGGTGATCGTAAAACCTGACATCCATGTATCAACGGCTGATGCTTATAAAGGTGTAGCCATAGATAAATCTAGGGCGCCTCTAAAAGAGATGCTGTTGGAGGGTGTGAAAAATTGGAAGAATACGCTTGTTAATGATTTTGAAAGAAGCGTGTTCGCGCAATATCCTCAAATTGAGCAATTGAAAGTAGCCCTTTATGGTGCAGGAGCTTTTTATGCAAGTATGAGCGGATCTGGATCATCGGTATATGGATTGTTTGATACCCCGGTAGCAATAGAAGATCAATTTAAAGGAATGATTTACTGGTCGGGTAGTCTGTGACCTGATACTTTGTTCTGAAGTAATGGGTAGGAAAGCACCGCACAGAGTATAATTGCGGTGCCGATGTAAAAACTCACTTGCATTTTTTCGCTGGCGCCAAATACCAATACTGCCATAACAATCCCGTACAATGGTTCGAGGTTCATAGAGAGCTGGACGAAAAAAACAGAAAGTCTTTTGAGTAATTCTATAGATGCAGAATAGGCATAAACGGTGCAAAGCAACGATAAAATAGCAATGTAAAACCAGTCTGATGCGCTAGGTATCAATTGTAATTCATGATCAATCGCCCAAGTGGTTTTGTACAAGGGTAAAAAAAGAGCAGTGCAGAGAAAGGCGCCAATCATTTCAAAAAACGTAATAGTGTAAGGATGTGTTTTCTTTACGAATCTTGCATTGAATATGGAGAACAGAGCAATAGTAAAGCCGGATGCGATCCCTAAGGCTAGCCCTAGCGGATAGCGAAAGTCAAATGAGAAAATAACGTACAGCCCTACAACAACTACAAGTCCCAAAATAACTTCAAATCCTTTAATACTTTTTCTGCCGAATAAAGGATCAAGAAAGGCAGTCCACAGGGAGCCTGTGGCAAATCCCACCAAGCTTACAGAAGCATTGGATACCTTGGCTGAAGCAAAAAAGGCAATCCAGTGGATGCCAACAATAAATCCTGTTCCAATAATTTTTACCAAGTCGCCTTTAGGAACTTTGAATGATGCACTTGAAAAATAGATTAAAGCACCAAGCCCAACTGCGGCAAGAAATGTTCTGAAGAGCACCATTTCCACCGCAGGAATAGAAATAAGCAATCCCAGAACTGCTGTAAAGCCCCAGAGGAAAATAACAAAGTGTAATTTAAAATAGTCCGCAGTGGAGGCGATCACTTGTTGACGTATTTATACATGGCCAACGAAATCACGGTAAAAGTAATATTGGGTATCCAAGCTGCCAGCAAGGGTGATAATGAGCCCGCTTCAGCAAAAGTACGGGACATCATGAAAAACAAAATGAATACAAAGGATAGCATAAAGCCCAAGGCAATTTGAAAGCCAGTCCCTCCTCTGCTTTTTCGTGAAGAGACAATAACACCCATAAACACTAATACGAAAATGGTAAAAGGTGAAGAGAATCTAATTTGTCGCTCTACTTCAAATGCTTCTACTCCGCTAGCTCCTCTAAATTTCATCTTTTCTATATGTTCGGATAATTCATTAATGGTCATGCCATCAAATTTCCGATCTTCATTTTCAAAATCCGTGGGAGTAATGGCCAGTGTGGTGTCCATAGATTCACCCACGCGTCTTGATTCTGGTGAAGGTTTGTAACCAACACTGAAAATGGAATCAACACGCTTCTTTTTCCAAAACCTTAATGTCCATTTATTCTTGGTGGAATCCCAAGTGATATTATCCGCAGTAAGTTTTTCAACTAATCGATTATTATCAAAACGTTCCAGTGAAAACTGATAACCTGTATTGGTATTCACATTATAATTTTGAATGTAGAAATATACATTAGGTTCAATTTGCATGTGAACATTTCGCTGATCAAAGTAATATGCTTTATTGAGGTATTGGATTTCAAATGCAAGCCTCGACCGATTGGATTGCGGGATAACCCAACCGTTTAGAACGAAGTTGAAAACGGCAATAATTAATGATGCCAAAAAGTAAGGAACTAGCAGCCTCTTGAAGCTTACGCCACTACTTAAAATAGCTATGATTTCAGTTCGTGCAGCCATCTGAGAGGTGACAAACACCACTGCAATAAAAACCATTATCGGGCTCACCAATCCAATAATCCAAGGAAGAAAATCTCTATAGTAGCTCAGGATAGTGGCAGTGTCCAGGTTGTTTTGGGCAAACTTGTCCATCTTCTCTGCCAAATCGATGATGGCTACAATAGCCACAATGATTAACACCACAAAAATGAATGTGTAGAGTACCTTCTTGATGATGTATTTATCAATAATTTTCATCTTGATGATGAGTACTATAGGCGCTGAGTAACTTTTTTAACCATTTGTGCTTTCCAATTCAGGAAGTTACCCTCCATAATTCGTTCTCTGGCTGTTTTTACTAACCAAAGATAGAAGGTGAGGTTATGAATTGAAGCAATTTGCGCGCCTAAAATCTCTTTGTTGATAATTAAATGTCGTAAGTAGGCCTTTGAATAGCTCGTACTCACGTAGCCTCCTAGCTCAGCATCAATGGGATCAAGGTCATCCTTCCACTTTTCATTCCTAATGTTGATAATGCCTTCACTGGTGAAGAGCATTCCATTACGTGCATTTCGGGTTGGCATTACACAATCAAACATATCGATGCCAAGAGCGATACATTCAAGTATATTTTCGGGAGTGCCTACACCCATAAGGTACCTAGGCTTGTTGGTAGGCAAAATACTACAAACCTGCTCAGTGCAAGAATACATCAATTCGTGTGGCTCACCCACCGAAAGCCCACCTATGGCATTACCCGGCAATTCCTGACGCGCCACAAATTCTGCTGATTGTTGTCGCAGGTCTTTGTATGTGCTTCCCTGAATGATTGGAAAAAGAACTTGATCATAACCGTATTTGGGTTCTGTATTTTTTATCCGATCCGCGCATCGGTTGAGCCACCTGTGGGTAAGCTCCATTGACTTTCTAGCATATTCATAATCGCATGGGTAAGGAGTACACTCATCAAAAGCCATGATGATGTCAGCTCCAATACTGCGTTGGATATCCATGGCTATTTCTGGTGAGAAAAAATGTTTGGATCCGTCAATGTGAGACTTGAAAGTGACTCCTTCCTCATTTATTTTCCTGTTCTCAGAAAGAGAATACACTTGATACCCCCCGCTGTCCGTCAGAATGGGTCTTGTCCATCCATTAAAACGGTGAAGTCCTCCTGCTTTTTCAAGTAATTCGATTCCGGGTCTTAGAAATAGGTGATAGGTATTACCAAGGATAATTTTAGCATCGATGTCCTGCTCCAATTCACGTTGATGTACCGCTTTTACAGAACCGGCAGTACCCACTGGCATAAAAATGGGCGTAGGTATTTCTCCATGATCGGTGATGATAGTACCCGCCCTGGCTTTTGTTTCCTTATCTGTTTTGTGAAGTTGGAATTGCATTGTTGTATTTAAACGCTGCAAAAATAGGTATTTAGGGAGAACATCTTCATGATGGTGCTTTTTATGGTGATGGAGTATTTGCTAACTTTCCCCACTGAATTCAATGTAATATGAAGTACGAGAATATTGGAAGCGAACTTTTTGAAACCAATAGAAAAAGACTGGTAAAAGCATTGCCTAAAGGGGCTATTGCAGTTTTTAACGCCAACGACCAAATGCCGACCAACGCGGATGGTACGATGCCGTTTAAACAGAATAATGATCTTTTCTATTTAACTGGGGTGCAGCAAGAGGAAAGTTGTCTGGTGATATGCCCTGATTTTCCGGATAAGAATTTAAGAGAGGTTTTGTTTCTGAGGGAACCGAATGAATTATTAGAAAAATGGGAAGGACACAAGCTAACTAAAAAGGAGGCTAAAGAATTATCGGGTGTTACTACTGTTCGGTGGAACGGGGATTTCCAGAAAGTTTTTCATCATATGATGGTGATGGGGGGAGTGTCCTCGGTCTTTTTGAATACCAATGAGCACTACCGATCGAGTGTAGTAGTGGAGACAAGAGATGCTCGATTTATCAATTGGTGTAAATCAGCTTACCCATTGCATCGCTATGAGAGAGTGGCGCCAATCATGGCCAGCCTGAGGTCAATAAAACAAAAGAGAGAGATTGAACTGATGCAGAAGGCCTGTGATATCACTGAAAAGGGTTTCCGTAGGATACTGGGTTTTGTAAAGCCTGGTGTAATGGAGTATGAAATTGAAGCAGAGTATGTTCATGAATTCATTATGAATCGATCTCGCGGTTTTGCTTATGAGCCTATTATCGCATCCGGGGTTAATAATTGCGTGTTGCACTATCTTGAGAATAGCAGAGAATGCAAAGCGGGTGATTTAATTTTATTGGATGTGGCGGCTGAGTATGCTAATTATAACTCTGACCTTACTCGAACCATACCTGTGAGTGGTAAATTCACCAAACGCCAGAAGGAAGTATATAATGCAGTGCTGAGGGTATTGCGCGGTGCGATTAAATTGATGGGGCCGTCTACAAACTTTTTTAACTACCAGAAGGAAGTTGAGAAAATGATGGAAGAAGAATTGCTTAAGCTAAAATTGATTTCCAAATCGGAAACCATAAAAGCAAACCCAGAGCAACCTGGATTTAGAAAATATTTTTATCATGGCACATCGCACCTGATTGGACTTGATGTTCATGATGTAGGAGATATGCATGCCAAAATGGCCATTGGATCAGCATGGACGGTGGAACCCGGCATTTATATTCAAGAGGAGGGTTTTGGAATTCGTTTGGAGAACAATGTGGTTATCCAGAAGAAAGGAGTTGTGGATTTAATGAAGAACATTCCTGTTGAAGCTGAAGAGATTGAAGAGTTGATGAGTAAATAAAATGAAGAAAGGGATAGCGATATTATTAGTATTTGTGCTCATTGGATTGGCACAGGCCCATGAGTTTTGGATGCTGCCTAATAAATTTAGATTTGAGATAGGTGAAAAAATAATTTTGGATTTTAGGGTAGGAGAAGGCTTTGAAGGTGATCATTGGGATTTGAACAAGCATAAAGTTGAAAAACTAAGTATACACAACCGGGTAGGTGAAATTGCCCTGACTGACAAAGTGGAGACTGCCAAAGGAAAGAATTTGGAATATACTTTCAATAATGTGGGTACACACATGATTGCCATGCAAAGCGATGCCGCCTTTATTGAACAATCATCTGAAGAGTTTGATGCCTACCTCAGTGAAGATGGGTTGGATTATATTAGGGAAGAACGAGAAAAATTAGGTGAGCAAAATAGTAGTGCGAAAGAACTGTACACCCGATATTCAAAATTGTTGATTCAGGTAGGTGAACGAGCAGACGATACCTATAAAAAATCTGCAGGATTGAAATTTGAAATCATACCTCTTCAAAACCCTTATGAATTAAAATCAGGGGATTATTTGGATTGCAAAGTAGTGTATCGGGGCAATCCAGTGAGTGGTGGATTGGTTAAGGTTTGGAGTCATGTTGGAAACAGGGTTTTTCTTCAGAATATTTATACCGAATCAGATGGAATGATTCGTTTCCCTATTAGTAGCACTGGGCCATGGATGGTGAGCAGTGTTAAGATGGTGAGGTCTAATTCACCAAAAGCAGAATGGGAAAGTATGTGGTCAAGTTTAGTTTTTGAAATAGAGTAAGAATTTATGGATAGCACAAGAATTTCTTCAGACAAAGCACCAGAACCTGTTGGTTTATATCCTCATGCGCGGAAGGTGGGTAATTTACTTTTTCTTTCAGGAGTTGGTCCACGGAAAAGGGGATCAAAAGATATTCCGGGAGTGACCTTAGACGAAAACAAAAATATTGTTTCTTATAGTATTGAGGAACAATGCCATTCTGTATTTCAAAATGTGAGGTATATACTGGAAGCAGCAGGATCCAAGTGGGAAAATTTGGTAGATGTAACTGTTTTCCTTACCAATATTAAGGATGACTTTGCTACCTACAATAAAATCTATGCTGAGTATTTCAAAGACAATCAACCGTGCCGAACTACAGTAGAAATTACTGCATTGCCAACGCCCATCGCGATTGAACTAAAATGTATAGCTACGATTGATTAGATGGAGAAGCTTTCTCCACACCCGCAAGTGCGTGATGCATTGGGGTTGACAAACTGGAATCCCTTGCCGTTAAGGCCATCGGAAAAGTCAAGTGTAGTCCCCAAAAGGTACAGCAGACTTTTTTTGTCCACTAGAATTTTTACCCCCTTATCTTCAAATACCTGATCGGCTGGATTAATCTTGTCATCAAAATCAAGATCATACATTAGGCCTGAACAGCCACCACCTTTTACAGATACGCGCACGTTATGGGCAGTTGTTCTTCCTTCCTCTTTGAGGAGTTCACTTATTCTGCTTTTTGCTTTATCGGTTACGCTTATCATTTATGATACTGGGTTTAATACAACACTAAATACAGTAATCATATTACGATCTCTGCCATAATATAATTTTTCTAAAGCATTAAAAATATTGCTCGCCCTAAAATAGGAGGTGTGTAACTCATGATCTCCGCCAGCTACCCATTGGATAGTATAGGAATTGTCTTTCTCTTTAAAATTTTGAACATAAGTCCACATCTTGTTTAATGCATCTACCTTATCTGATCCGGTCTCCGAATGAAAAAGAAAAGATTGATTATGTCTTGGGTTCAGGGTGATCAAATCAAGTTTTGATTTACCATCCAAAACACTGTATTCAAAAATCAAATCACTGGTGCGAAGCCCTAAATAAGCTTTTATTTGCTGTTGAATACGGGCAGCTTCTACGTGAATATCGTTTGTAATATCTGGCATCGTGGTAATTAATTCAAGTGCAAAACTCTGAAAAACCCTTAAAAGTTTCTGAAATTCACACAAAATTAAACAATTCCGATAAACTAGGGGTATGGACAAAATTGAACACATAGGGATAGCCGTCAAAAACATGGAGGAGTCTAATCGCCTTTTTTCAAAGTTGCTGGGAAAGGAACCCTACAAAATTGAGGAGGTAGCCTCTGAGGGAGTTCGAACTTCTTTTTTTGATGTGGGAGGGGTCAAGATTGAATTGCTTGAGGCCACGAATGCAGACTCACCCATTGCAAAGTTTATAGAAAAAAAGGGAGAGGGGGTGCATCATTTGGCATTCGCGGTAGACGATATTAATAAAAGTATTGCCGCCAAGGTGGAAGAAGGGTTCAGGGTAATTAATGACAACCCAAAATCTGGTGCCGACAACAAGATAATTGCCTTTTTACATCCTAAATCTACAAATGGGGTTTTAGTTGAGCTTTGTCAGGAAAAAAAGGACTAGCGCTTATTATCCTGGCCAAACTGGAGCTTGTTGTAGTGTTTTAATTTCTTTTTTCCCTGAGTGGTTTCATAATAGGGTTTAGGGGTGGCACAGGCTCCCATTGTTAACAATACTACTAAAACCAAACCAACTAGCTTCTTCATATCAGGCACTTATTTGTGCGTATATACGGAACAATGGTGAAATCCACATCAAACAAGAGATAAGTCTTATTTTTGTGGGATTAAATAACAGGAAAAGCCGTTAAATGGCAGTTACAATATGGCAGAGCAACGATTAGAAATAAATCAATTAGGAGAATTTGGGCTTATTGATAGAATCAACTCAAATGTTGAATTGAGTAACAAATCTTCGCTGTTTGGAATTGGAGATGATGCTGCTGTAATTGATGGAGGTGAGGAGTCCATATTATTGTGCACTGACATGCTTACGGAAGGTGTCCATTTTGACCTTTCTTATACTCCACTCCAGCACTTAGGTTATAAAGCAGTGGTGGTGAATATATCTGATATCGCAGCGATGAATGGCCGACCCGAACAAATAGTTGTGAGCCTTGGGTTGAGCAACCGTTTTTCTGTAGAGGCAATTGATACTTTGTACGAAGGGATCAATGCAGCATGCAAAAACTATAATGTAGATTTAGTGGGTGGGGACATTACCTCTTCTGCTTCTGGATTAGTGATTTCAATAGCTGCCATTGGAAAAGTAAAAAAAGATAAAGTGGTATACCGAAGTGGTGCCAAGGAGAATGATATTGTGTGTGTAACAGGCGATTTGGGTGGTGCTTATTTGGGGCTTCAGATTTTGGAAAGAGATAAACAGGTATTTTTAACTAACCCTGATATGAAACCCCAGTTAGAGAACTTTGAATATATGGTGGGTCGCCAATTGAAGCCGGAAGCCAGAACAGATATTGTTTACGAATTGGCTGAGTTGGGAATTAAGCCCACATCTATGATTGATATTTCTGATGGTCTTGCTTCTGAGTTGCTACACATTAGTATAAATTCCGGAGTGGGTATTAAAATATTTGAGGACAAAATTCCAATAGACACTAAGGTATATGAAACAGCGGCTATTGAATTAAAAATAGATCCTGTTACCTGTGCACTGAACGGGGGCGAGGATTATGAGTTGTTATTCACAATTAATCAAACTGACTTCGAGAAAATAAAAAACCATCAAGACATCCACTTCATTGGACACGTACATGATAATGCTAAGCAAAACTTGTTGATAACAAAGCAAGGCACACCCATCCCATTAACAGCCCAGGGTTGGAATCACTTTAAGAAAGATTAATCGATGGGGTAAGGAATATAAACGAATTTGGTAAAGTCACGATCCACAACAAACAGGCAGCAAAATTCATCTGGGTCTTTGTAAGATGATTTAAAATCGTCTTCTCTTTCTGTTGCCACCAATTCTCTTTCAATGAACTCACCAAGAAATGAGGCGTAGTAGTTCCAGTCCAACTCCAAATCGTTTTTATCGAGAAGAATCTGTCCGATAGATATGGAATCTTTAGCAATAGGAAAGATGGGGAAATCGAATCCGGCCTTGCGGATTTGATACGAAGACTCCTTAAGCGTTTCTGACACCTTGACAAAGTCCCGGCTAATCGTTCCAATGTATTTGCCATCAAGTTCTGGATCATTCTCCATATGCCTTAAATTATTTTGTGGACAAAGTTAAAAATATTGCGGATGAGTCCATGTTAATGCGTGGCGATCCAGTTGTTAGAGAACGTTTTCAATGCCGGAAAAAATTCCAAAAACTCATTTTCAAACTCATTATTGTACTTGGATAGCTCTGCAATGGATTCGTCCATTTTGGAATCAAATGAAGTACGCCTCGACATTCCAGAAAGAGCGCGGTGTAATCCCTCTATTTTCCCATAGTTGACAAGCCAATTTCCATTAATCATGTACGGCATCATGTGCTGAACTCCTGCTGGAAGTGTTTCTTCATTTTCTTTAAGTAAAGTATAAAAGTGATCTGCAAAAACGGGTAGGCTGACTTTGTGAAACTTATCCCAATTTTTAGCGAGATAATAGTCATAGAACATATCAATGATTACCCCTGAGTAGTGTCTATACTTGGGGCGTAGTCGATCCTTGCTCTTCTGCACTACCTCATGACTGTCCGTATATTCATCAATGGCCCGGTGAAGTTCTACTCCTTTAATTACTTGTGGTTCATAGCGTCCTATAAGGCTGCCCCCTTTCACAAAGTCCCCAATAAAATTGCCAATCATTAATTGTGGATCGTTGCCAGAGAGGTAGATATGAGCGAGAAAATTCATTGGGTGTAAGGTAATTGATAAAGCCTGTTTTTATTAAAGAAGTTTTTGATCATTTTTGGTATCAACAATTTAAAACAAAACACTCCACAAATGTCAGCCTTATCACAGCTTAAGTTATTAGTTAATCTTGCCTTGATAGATGATGAGGTGAATGATAGAGAAAAGAAGTTCATCACCAATATTGGGCTTGCCAACGGATTGACAGAACATGATGTTGCTTACTTGTTTAATCAAAATCATGATGTAATCGTTCCTCAGGGGCTTACTGACGACCAAAAATTTGATTATCTATTTAGTCTGGTGCAGCTTATGAAAATTGACGAGCGACTTTATAAGGAGGAAATCAAGTATTGTTCTCAAGTGGCTTCCAAGTTGGGTTATAAGCAGGAAGTGATGTTTGAACTGATGTTAAAGGTGAGCATCACCATGAAAAAGGCTGAAATAGATTCGCTGCGTCAGTTGGTTTCCACTTTCCTTATTAAGTAGGTTATCGCCTAAAATATCCAAAAATCAAGCTTCGCGATCGCTGGTAAAATATCTACCTTTGCCGCTCAAATTAAGCACCTGAATGACGGGAATGGAACAAATCCGCAATTTCTGCATAATTGCACACATTGATCACGGCAAAAGCACGTTGGCAGACCGTCTTTTGGAGGCTACTGGTACGCTTACCTCCAGGGAGATGCAAGCTCAGGTGCTGGATAGCATGGATTTGGAGCGTGAAAAAGGCATTACTATTAAGTCGCATGCTATTCAAATGATCTATCCGCTGGATGGGAAGGAATATACGCTCAATCTGATTGATACGCCTGGGCATGTCGACTTCTCTTACGAAGTCTCTCGGTCCATTGCGGCATGTGAAGGAGCTTTGCTAATTGTAGATGCTGCTCAGGGAATTGAAGCACAAACTATTTCTAACTTATACCTGGCATTAGAGCATAACCTTGAAATAATACCAGTACTCAATAAAATTGATTTGCCAGCTGCTCGGCCAGAGGAGGTGACGGATGAAATCGTGGAGTTGATTGGCTGTGACCCAAGTACCGTACTTCACGCCAGCGCTAAAAACGGCATAGGAATAACTGAAATTTTAGAAGCTATAGTGAAACGCGTGCCTGCGCCAAAAGGTGACCCTAACGCACCACTTCAGGCTATGATTTTTGATTCCGTTTTCAATTCGTTTAGAGGAGTTGAGGTATATTATAGGGTGTTTAATGGCACGATGAAGCAAAAAGACATTGTGAAGTTTGTCAATACAGGCAAAACTTACAATGCAGACGAAATTGGCGTACTGAAACTTCAAAAGCAGTCGCGAAAAGAAATAAGTGCCGGCAATGTAGGTTACTTGATTTCTGGAATAAAAGAAGCAAAGGAGGTAAAGGTAGGAGACACCATTACCCATCCTAAGAACCCTGGAGCTTCTATTAAAGGATTTGAAAACGTAAAGCCGATGGTTTTTGCGGGTATCTATCCTGTAGAGACCAGCGAATTTGAAGAGCTAAGAGCTTCTATGGAGAAGCTTCAGTTGAACGATGCATCGCTCGTTTGGGAGCCAGAAACTTCAGCTGCGCTAGGATTTGGGTTTAGGTGCGGATTCCTTGGAATGTTGCATCTGGAAATTATTCAGGAGCGATTGGAACGCGAGTTTGATATGACGGTGATCACGACAGTGCCCTCCGTACAATTCAAAGCCAAGTTAACCAGTGGCGCAGAGATCAATATCAATGCCCCTTCTGAGATGCCTGATCCGACCAGATTGGATTATGTTCAGGAACCGTATATCATGGCGCAGATTATTTCCAAGTCGGAATTCATAGGTCCCATCATGGAGCTTTGTATTGACAAAAGAGGTCAGGTAAAAAATCAGGTTTATCTATCCTCAGATCGTATAGAGCTTTCATTTGAAATGCCATTGTCTGAAATAGTTTTTGATTTTTTTGATAGGCTAAAGACCATCTCGAAAGGTTATGCGTCACTTGATTATCATTTGATTGGATACCGTGAATCGGATATGGTGAAGTTGGATGTGATGTTGAATGGAGATAAAGTAGATGCACTTTCAGCAATTGTACACCGCGCAAAATCCTATCAATGGGGCAAGAAGCTTTGTGAGAAATTAAAAGAATTGATTCCGCGCCAAATGTTTGAGATTGCCATCCAGGCTTCTATAGGGCAAAAGATCGTAGCAAGGGAGACAGTGAGCGCCATAAGAAAGAACGTATTGGCCAAATGTTATGGCGGTGATATTTCAAGAAAGCGTAAGCTTTTGGAGAAGCAGAAGAAAGGTAAAAAGAGAATGCGCCAAATAGGAAATGTGGAGATCCCTCAAGAGGCTTTTATGGCCGTGTTGAAAATTGAGTAAATTCAGGCTATTATTTGACGAATGGCCTTATTAGATTAGTAGAAATTCACGAGTATTAACCTGGTGTTCATCGAAATTTAAGATCATGGTAGATACAAGCAAGATCACACTTATTGATGGCCGCAAGGTGGCTTCCGATATCAAAAAGGAAATTGCTGATCGCGTAAGCGAATTAAAAAAACAAGGCAAAAAACTTCCACACTTAGCTATCATCCTTGTAGGAGATGACGGAGCCAGCACCACATATGTAGATGGTAAAGTGAAGGCATGTAAAGAGGTGGGCTTTCATTATTCCTTACTTCGTTTTGCGGATACCATCTCTGAGGAGCGATTGCTTAAGCATATCGATCAAATCAATAATGATGAGGATATCGATGGTTTCATCGTGCAGTTGCCGTTACCATCACGTATTTCAGTTGAAAAAGTCACTGAAAGAATAAATCCTGAAAAGGATGTAGACGGATTTACCAATGAGAATTTTGGTAGCATCACTTCTGCTGATCCTCATATTTTTCCTGCAACACCTTTTGGTGTGATGGAACTTTTAAGAAGATATAACGTGGACACCACTGGAAAGCATTGTGTGGTAGTGGGTGCAAGCCGTTTGGTGGGAGCTCCACTAAGTATGATGTTGGCCGAGCAAGGTCGCGCTACGGTTACCATATGTCATAAGTATACTGAGAATTTAGCATCCCATACAAAAAAGGCTGATATCCTTATTGTAGCTGTTGGTAAGCCGGGCCTTATTACGGGCGACATGGTGAAAGAAGGAGTGGTGGTAATCGATGTGGGGACTACAAGGGTTGAAGATGGTTCTAAACCAAGAGGTTTTTCTCTTAAAGGAGATGTAGACTTTGATACGGTGGCACCCAAGTGTGCCATGATCACCCCTGTACCGGGTGGCGTTGGTCCCATGACGATTGTTTCTTTATTGATGAATACCCTCAAGGCTTCAGAACAACGCACTGTTTAATACAAAAGTGAATTCAAAAAACATGGTGTCTTCAAAAAACCTTCCTTTGATGGAAGACTTTTATACCATTCAGGGAGAGGGCGCTTATCAAGGACATGCTGCTTATTTTATTCGATTAGGGGGATGTGATGTGGGGTGTGTCTGGTGTGATGTAAAGGAATCGTGGGATGCTTCCGCTCACCCTATTATTGCAGTGGAAGATATAGTGAGAAAAGCGAAAACATGTAAATGCGACATAGCTGTAGTGACAGGAGGTGAACCAGCTCACTATGATTTAACTGAACTTACCGCACAAATTCACGCAGTGGGTATGCGTTCGCATATAGAAACTTCTGGTGCCTATGAGATAACAGGAACTTGGGATTGGGTGTGTTTGTCGCCTAAGAAATTTAAAAAACCTGTTCAATCATCCTATCCTAAAGCCAATGAATTAAAAGTGATCATCTATAACAAAAGTGATTTCCTGTGGGCAGAAGAGCATGCGGCCAGCGTATCAGATGAGTGCGCACTTTATCTTCAACCTGAATGGTCGAAAGAAAAGGAAATGGTGCCTCTCATTGTCGATTATGTAAAATCAAATCCTCGTTGGAAAATATCGCTTCAAGTTCATAAATATATGAACATACCTTAATCAGCGAATTGGATTATGGGTATTCAAGAGTTTAGAGATAGACTTAATCAATTAGGTAGAGAGGCAACTCCGTTTATTTTCTTTGTCGATTTTGAATTTAAAAAACCTGTTGTTTTTTGCTTGGATGAAATTGATGCCGGTGAAATTTTATTTGACTTTAATGGAGTTACTAATCAAGATCAGAAAAAGGATGAGCCAACCCCTGTCACAATCAGTTTAGAATCTGATTTAAGAGAAGAATATCAGAGAAAATTTGATCAGGTATATGAGGCAATAAAAAGAGGTGACTCTTTTTTGACCAACTTGACTGTAAGGAATAAAGTGAGTTTGTTCCACTCCCTAAAGGATGTTTATTATGATAGTAGGGCGAAATATAAATTGTGGTATCGGGATGAATTTGTTATGTTCTCTCCTGAATCATTTATTCAAATAAGAAATCAAAAAATCTATTCTTATCCCATGAAAGGAACCATTGATGCTGATCATCCTGATGCGTCTGGTATTCTTTTGAGCAATAAAAAGGAAATGGCAGAGCATGTTACCATTGTGGATTTGATTAGAAGTGATCTGAGTCGGGTTGCCTCTCAAGTTTCAGTGAACAAGTTCAGGTATGTGGAAAAACTCAATACACGTAATAAAAATCTTCTGCAGGTAAGTTCAGAGATAGAGGGAAGTTTGCCACATAACTACTTGGAAAAAATAGGAGATATACTCGTTTCATTATTACCTGCAGGCTCCGTGAGTGGAGCTCCAAAGCCAAAAACATTGGACCTGATAGGAAAGACGGAAGAAGAGGATAGAGGGTATTATACTGGAGTTTGTGGTCTCTTTGATGGCCAATCGCTAGATAGTGGTGTAATGATTAGGTTTTTGGAGAAGAGAAATGGAGAATTCTTTTATAGAAGTGGTGGAGGAATAACATCGCAAAGTGATTGGGAAACAGAATATGAAGAGGTGATTAATAAGATATATGTGCCAGTTACTTGAGTCCATTAAACTTCTTGATGGAGAATTTTATAATCTTGATTACCATGAGAGAAGAATGACAACTTCACTGAAAAAATTGTTTCAAAGCCGTTCAGCAATTCATTTGCAAGATAGACTTCAGAGCCAAAACCCTCCTGCTACTGGCTTGTATAAGTGTAGAATTGTCTACGGTAGTAATTTATTTGATATTGAGTATGTTCCCTATAATCCTGCCTCTCCTCAATCATTGAAGATAGTTGAAAGCAATACCATTGAATATGAACATAAGTATGCCAATCGTGTTGATATTGACAGCTTATATGCCAAGCGAGAAGAATGTGATGAGATCATTATAACCAAGAATGGGTTAGTTGCTGATGCTTCGTATGCCAATATTCTTTTCAGGCAGGACAATTGCTGGTATACTCCAAAGAAGCCCTTATTAAAAGGAGTAAAAAGGCAGGAACTTTTGGACAAAGGATTGATCAAAGAAAAAGAAATACCACTTCAGGACGTTATTCAGTATGAATCAATCAAACTAATTAACGCGATGAGAGGATTAGAGCAACAAGAAATTGATGTATCCAATATAGTTTTTTAGCTTTCAATATGATTCGAGTTATTGCCCTGATACTTTTTACTGCGGTCTGCACCATATCCAATGCACAGAGTTCTTTGAGTACAAAATCGAAGAAAGCCATTGCGTTATATACAGAAGCTGACAATTACCGAGTGAGAGGCCAATACAATCAGGCAATTTCACTTTTGCAGCAGGCAATAGAGAAAGATAAAAATTTTGTTGAAGCTTATTATCGATTGGGAATCACGTTTAAGGCAATGCGTGATTTTAATCGTTCCAATCTTAGCTTCGAAAAAGGACTTTCACTTACTCAAAATCCAAAAACTCAGAAGGGGTTCTTCATGGATTTAGGGGATAACTATTTGCGGTTAGGTAATTATGAAGAAGCGTTGAAATACTTCAATCATTATTTAGCTGCTGAAACCATGAACAAGCAGCGCATTGCTTTGGTGGAATTGTGGAAAAGAAATGCGGAATATGGACTGAGAAATAAAAAAATACAATCTCAATTTCAGCCCAGACAATTGAATGGAACAGTAAATAGCTTTGGTTTGCAATATTTCCCTGTGCTCACCGCAGATGAGCAAGAACTTATTTTCACAAGAAGAATGGGCCCTGGTCCGGATGATGATGAAGATTTGGTAGTATCTAAAAAGGATGAAAACGGAAACTGGACTACACCGGTGTCTATTTCAAAAAACATCAACTCAAAATTCAATGAAGGAACCTGCACCATTTCAGCTGATGGTAGAACATTAATATTCACTTCATGTATTGGGAGGAGAGGATATGGTAATTGCGATCTGTTTTATAGTAGAAAGGTGGGCGATGAATGGTCTTACCCGGTGAATATTGGTCCGGAGATTAATTCATCTGCCTGGGAATCTCAACCCTCGCTCTCAGCCGATGGACGTGTGTTGTACTTTATCTCTGATCGTAGCGGAGGAATTGGAGGGAGAGATATCTATGTGTCGCGTAAAACTGTAGATGGCAACTGGTCGAAAGCAGAAGTAATGCCTCAACCCATTAACACACCTTTTGATGAGATATCTCCCTTTATACATGTTAATGGAAGAACTTTATTCTATGCAACCAATGGCAAACCCGGATTTGGAGGATTTGATATTTTTCGCGCAGAAATGGCAGATGGTAAATGGGAGATGCCCGTTAATTTTGGTTCACCTGTGAACGATCATGAAGATCAGTTTTCATTGTTCATCACCGCAGATGGCACCCGTGGGTACTATTCGCATGAAGATGGAACACGCGAAAATTCTGCGAGACTTTATGAGATGACCATTCCCGAGGAGTTACAAATTGCGTATAGGAGTAATTTTGTTAAAGGTATAGTGAAGGATAAAAAGACAGGTATACCTCTTCAGTCTCACATTGAGTTGTTTGATTTGAAAAAGGATGAACTTGTATCAGTGGTTGAATCTGATTCCGTTTCTGGCCAATACCTGATGGTGCTCAATGCAGGGTCGGATTATGCATTATATGTTACAGCCTCTGATTATCTTTTTCAAAGTTTAAATTTTAATTATGAGGATAATCCTAATCCGGAACCCGTTGTAATTGACATCCTTTTGGATAAGGCGGAGACTGGCGCGACTGCGGTACTTAATAATATTTTCTTTGATTTCGATCAATATGAGTTAAAGGACAAGTCCCTCACCGAGCTCAATAAGGTAGTTCGCCTCTTAAATGATAAGCCCTCTATTCAAGTCGAAATTAGTGGGCACACCGATAGCGATGGGTCAGCTTCCTACAATAAGCAACTTTCTCTAAAACGTGCACAATCAGTGGTTTCCTATTTGGTGGAAAAGGGTATAAATGGAGCGCGATTGTCTGAAAAGGGATATGGGGCTGATCATCCGATCCGTCCAAATGACTCTGAAGAAAACAAACAAGCCAACAGAAGGATCGAATTTAAGATTATTCAAAACTAGAGATGCAGTTGAATTGGAGGAATTGGTGTTGGTTTCTATTGTTTTTGGCTGCTTGTGGTGAGGATCCGGAACCAGAAATTAAACAGGAAGAGATTACCATTTTTTTTGATTCAGAATCGAGAATTGAGATTAAAGAAAATGATAATACTGAAATTGTAATCCCCATTAAGATCTCCTTATCACAGGAAGAGTCAATTACTGTTACGTATGAGTTAATTGGTCAGGAGGTAGTAAGTGGTAGTGATTTTGATTTACTGTCTGAAAACCCCATAACAATCCCAGCGGGAAGTACGCAAGCAGATGTAAGGATAAGAATCAATAATAATGATATCGTACAGTCAGAGGATAGAAACATCTATCTTCGATTTAGAACGATTGATAAAGATTACGTGAAGACGGCAATACCAAAGGAAGTGACGATATCCATTGAAGAGGATGATTGTTCACTAGATACGTCTGACGTCAGTGTGTGGATAGGACCACTTACCATTCAAAGTAATAATGAATCTTTAGGAGGTACCGGTGCTGAGAATTCAAATGGTCTTTGTAGTGGTACTTTCAATGTGAAAGGAAAATTTG
>JAGQYK010000026.1 GCA_020436125.1 Cyclobacteriaceae bacterium
AATGATGGCCCAGGATTACAAAACATTATTCACCATTGCCAGAGCAGAATCGATCGGGATGAACGCTACCTTTGCCCGAACTGATTATGAATTTGCGGGAACCCTCGTTAACAACACTTTAATAGGAGAGGACATTGAAAGTATGAATGTGTGGTATAAAAATCTTTGAGTCAGTTGACAATTGACAATGGGCAGTTGACAATAAGCTCCCACTTTGGAAAGTTTGAGCCACTATTACGATAACTGAATTTTGTCAACTTTAATATTGTCAACTGCTCGAATGTCAACTGATTTTACTTTTCAATAATAGCTGCCACACCCATGCCTCCGGCAGTACAAACGGATACTAGACCACGACCTTTGCCTTTCTGATTTAAAAGTTTGGCCATGGTACCTACCACACGTGCACCGGTTGCACCAAAGGGGTGACCCAACGCTACACTTCCTCCTTTTACGTTCATCTTGCTTCTGTCGATTGAGCCCAGGGCTTTATCAAGACCCAGTTCCTTCTTACAATATTCATTATCCTCCCATGCTTTGAGGGTACACAACACTTGTCCTGCGAAGGCTTCGTGTATTTCATAAAAGTCAAAATCCTGAAGGGTTAGGTTGTTTCTTTTCAACAGCCTGGCTACCGCTAAAGTAGGAGCCATCAATAACCCAGCGCCATGTACAAAGTCGACAGCTGCAGCTTCACAATCAGCAAAGTAGGCTAGTACTTCTTGATTGTTTTGTGCAGCGTATTCTTCTGTTCCTAAAAACACTGCGGCAGCACCATCGGTAAAAATGGTACTGTTACCAGCTGTTAATGTACCCGTAGCCGATTTGTCAAAGGCGGGTTTTAACTTGGTCAGTTTTTCCATACTGGTATCTTCTCTAACGATGGTATCTTTAGTGGCGGTCTTGTAAGGAATAATCAGATCGTTATAAAAACCCTCCTTATAAGCTTTTATGGCATTCATATGGCTTTCATAGGCCAATTGATCTTGCTCTGCTCTTCCTACTTTCCATTCCTTCACCATTTTCTCTGTATGCTGTCCCATAGATAAACCAGTGCGCGGCTCAAAGATGGCAGGATAAGACGGCTTGAGGTCACTTAGATTAACTTTTAAGAAGCGTCCAATCCTCTGTCCTAAACTTTTAGCGCCATTAAGGTCAATTAGCTTCCAGGCCAGCTTACGCTGGAACATGATTGGAAGATCGCTATTGGTGTCACTTCCACCACCTACGCCTGATGCTATTTGGCCTGCTGAAATTTTTAAAGCAATGAGGTTGATGGTCTCAAGGCTAGTGCCACAGGCTCTTTGTAAGTTAAACGCTGGGGTGTTGGGATGGAGGGTAGTGCCTAACACCACTTCCCGGGAGTAGTTCCATTCGAATGAACTTTGCATTACTGCACCGAACGCAACATCTCCTAACAATTGACCAGACAGATTATGCTTATCTACTAAACCTTGTAAGGTAGCAGTCAGCATATCCTGATTGGAGGTGCGTGAATATTGCTGGAAAGACTTGACAAACGGGATGCGAAGGCTTCCCAGTATCGCGACACGATTATTTTGGTTACGCATAGAGGGCTGTTATAAAAGAATCAATTTATAGAATACAGACAAACTCTCATAAAATTTCGTTCAAGCTTATTAAGGTTATTTTATAAAACGATAACTTACGTCATGGCACAGACAGTAAAACCATTAACCATTGAAATTTCGGAAAGAACAGGTTCCGTTTCGGCTTTGGCCTTGGTTCCTAATAATGCCAGCGTCATGCTGGTGCTTGCGCATGGAGCAGGAGCTGGAATGACGCATGCTTTTATGGAAACCATTGCAATGGAACTAAGTAATTTGGGAGTAGCTACCCTCCGATATAATTTTCCTTATATGGAAAAGGGTAGCAAGCGACCTGATCCCCCGGCTGTAGCCGAAAAGACGGTTGCTATGGTTATGGAGTTTGCTCACAAGAAATATCCTAAGCTACTCTTGTTTGCTGGAGGCAAATCTTTTGGAGGCAGGATGACCTCACAAAGGGTAAGTAAAGAATGTCCAGCGTTTTTAAGTGGTTTAGTGTTCTTTGGATTTCCACTTCATGCTATTGGTCAACCCGGCATGGAAAGAGCTGCACATTTAAGTGATGTACAAATCCCTATGTTGTTTTTACAGGGGACGAAAGACAAACTGGCTGAAATTGAATTGATAAAGAAGGTAACAAAGAAACTGAAGATAGCAACGCTGGAGTCATTCGAAGGAGCCGACCATTCTTTTAAAGTTTCAAAACAAAATATACTTCCTGAGTTGGCGAATACAGCAGCAGACTGGATGAAGGAAAAAGTATCCTGATTATTTCTTGTTGCTAATACAATCCTTAATGTATTAGTACAAACTTACTTTGTCTTCTTTTAATCCTTTGGAAGTAAAGTACTCTAGCAACTCTTCTGCATCCTCTTTACCTTTTTTGGCATGATGTAAAAAAGTAAAACCATGTGGACCAAGGGAATGGATGAGCTGGGGGTACGCCTCCATGATGGGTTTTACTAATTCTGTTTTACCGAGCATGGTTAATACAAATAGCGTTGGACGAGCTCCTTTATCAATAAGGAAATTGGCAATCTCTTTGTTGCCCACATGGCCACAGGCATCAATTCCCGTTTCAAAATCACCACCACCCCAATCCCATGAGCAATAGATAAGGTTAGGGAACTCCTGGTATAGTCCTTTAACAACATCAAAATTACCATGGCTGCTACCTACAAACTTAGACACCTTCTCTTGAGGTAATGGGGCTGGTTTATCTTGTCCAAATGCAGTTGCGGGAATAAGAGCAGAACCTACACTTACAAGCCCAAGTCCTTTAATGAATTCATTTCTATTCATAACCTTAATTGCTTAATTGTTTTCACCGGTTGCCTATTACATCAGTATACGGTGAATCACAACAAGAGGATGATTTATCGTGTTTATTTTGAATCAATCTCCTTAGAATACGGCTAAATACCTATTCTTAATAGATTTTGGGAAAAATGAAGCCTTTATTACTTAATGACTAATGTTTATTGTGTTTTCAATAAACGTATGTAGAATAACCATTTGATCGTGTCCTAGTTTTTGACCGAAATGAGCTACCAGCCAAAGAGAAAGAAAGACAAGTGTAAGGACGGGGATGTACCACAATATTGTTGATGATTTGCCTAGCGATAGATAGGAGAGGCCCATTACTCCGATAAACAAAATAGCGACTCCGATAAGACTGTAAAAAAATATAAACATGGTCCAGACCACAGGTCGAGGGCCGTATAAACCACGGAGTATGCTTCCGTTTTCTGTTTCTTCCAGCGTTAAGGTTAATTGTGGCGACCAATAATGCTGATCTTTGTGAGGGATATAAATAGTGGCGTAGTGCGCGTGTACCTGACCGGTGCAAGGAGCATCTTCGTGGTGGAGTGCTTCCTTTATTTGATGTAACAGTTGCTCTGATGTGTAGGAGGTCTCTATTTTAAAACGCGGACGAACCTGATAGCCAGCTGACGACATTTGTTATTGAGTTATGGTTAGTGATTCTCAAACAAACGAATATAAGCAGTCTTTAAATTCTGTCATCATGATTTTTGTCAGTTAAGCCCACTTAACTGCTCACCACCTTGAAGCGTAATACTGTTTTTAGCTGCTCTTGAGCTACCTTTCTAAAATCCGAAAGGTAGATTTCCCTATGTCTCTTCGATTCCCTGAAGAGATTGTTTTGATCAGCAAACGTTTCCATCAATTGAAAACTTGCAGGTTCATTATCATAACTACCGATGTGCATCATTTGAATGCACTTGCCCTCTGTTATTTTTTCAAATTTTACTTTTTCCAACAGAGGATGTGGTTTCTTCTTTATCGTTAGCTCGATCATTTCTTTCACGAAAGCTTGATTAACAAAATCAGGTTGACGAATCATCAGATTGAACACCAAGTCATCTTTGTTAATGATGCCTGTAAAGTTCTTTTTCGCGGCTTCGTTGATATCCCATACTCCCTCCAATGGGTAAACGGTATAATCTGTGTAACCCTTAGGTGGTGTCCTCTTTTTAAGGGTCATCTTAATAGCATAAGATACAGCATAGAGCGCACCTATATATTCCGAGAAGCTCTCATTATTGGGGTTGCCTTCTCCCGCTATGGTTAGGAATTGAAACGTTGGAATATGGACCAGCTCAGGTTTGTTCTTGGGTAGGTAAATGTTCTTTTCCTGTTTTCTCCACTCGTATTTCATAGTATTGTCGTTTTAGAATCAATAATAAATACTGTGTGTGACAACCCTATGTCAGCTAGAAAAAAGCGGAATGGGTATTATCGTTAATCCTTCACAGCAGTTCCGGTGATCTTCACCTTTCCTCCAAAGGGCAAGGCTTCTGCCTGGTAGATGGTTCTAGCTGGTCTTTTTCCTTCTGGGAATAACTTCATGTACAGTTGATTGATGGGCGGGAGGTCTTTTAAATTATCAAAAGCAATATCAATAAAGACAATGTCCTCTTTTTCAAAGCCAGCATTTTTGATGGCGGCAAAGAAATTAGCGAAGGCCAATTGACCTTCTTCTTTAATAGTTCCTGGAACATATTCACCATTGGCATTTACCGCCAACTGACCGCTGACAAAGCACATGTTGTTTACCACTACTGCATGACTGATGGGGTTGGACCAATTGGGAAGGCCTTCACCTTTTGTGATGTATTTTTTGGTAGTCATATTCAATTATATCACCCCGAATTATTTATAATACCCCTTGCATGATATTCCCGACTACAAGACCAAGGTAATTCCCTACAGCATAGCCGAGTAGGCCTACGGCAATGCCGGGTAGGATTTTGTCGGTGTAGCCTCTGGCACTAGCTAAAGCCAATGCGCTGGAAGAGCCACCCACATTAGCCTGAGAGGCTACGGCCAGCGTACCAGCATCAATCTTCATCAAATAGCCCACGCCAAATAAGAATATGCCATGAAGTGCAATAGTGCCCATCGCAAAGTAAAAGACGGCAGGGCCTACAGCAATAATGTTGGCCACTACTGACTTGGCACCATTGCTAGCAAGGAATAATAATAACAGGTAGTTACCCAACATGGCGCCACCGGAGATGCTTTTGATATAAGGAATCTGAGCGATAAGTAAAACAAAAGTGGTCAGCCATAGGATTTCCGGCAATACGGGAAACAGTTTCCCTAGCGCTTCTGAGGCCCATATCACTCCAAACACAACGGTGACCAATACCGCCATGTGCGCAATTTTCATGGAGCCATCACTTCTGTACAACGACTGCTCTATGGTATAGGTATTGTCTTTCGGAAGTTCATCAGGGAGACCGTGTGCATCTGGATCGCTTTTTCTCGTGAGCAAAATAGGAGCAGCCAAACACACCACCAGCCATATGGCGGTGATGATGACATCAGCAGCAATACCTGCAGTGAACAAATCCGAATTAGTATCAAAGGCTCTTCCTAGTGCCGCAAAGTTCATTCCACCACCTACATAGGTGCCAGTAAATTGTCCGGCTAGTTTATAAGCTTCACTACCAATTGAATCTGCCAGAATATAGCTCATCGTCATGGCACCTAAAGCAGAACCCACAGCTCCCAGTAAAAATGCTTTCAACATGGTAGGCCCCGCTTTCCTGATGGAGCGGATATCAACACTTAATAAGATCAATACGATGGAGGCACTGACCCCTTGTGTCATCAGAAAGTCGTAAGCAGGGGAATCTCCAGGTAAGAATCCAGAGTTGGATAAGATGATTCCGATGATAATGGCCAAGGCACCAGCACCGAGTTTCTTGAAGGTCTTGTAACGCTTCTCTAACCAAAGCGAAGCGATCACTGAGAAAGCCAACACAAAGAAAACAGCAACCGTATTTGTAACCATAAGGCGTAGGATCGGAATAAGTAAAAGGATAAATTGATAAAATTTATGTAGTAATCAAAGAATAGTTACAATTAGTGATATGGACGTGATTCAGCATTTAAAAAGTAAGATTAATGACCTTCATCTCTGGTCAAAGGAAGTGGTATTGAAAAGAAATGAATTTCTCATACGTCCTGGAGCTATTGAAAAACACATCTATTTTATTGAAGAGGGTACTATTAGGGCCTACATAGAAGATGAAGGGGAGGAGCAAGTTATTCGGTTTGCCTACCCCAATTCTATTTTTACTGCACTTGATTCCTTTTTGACAGGGAAGCCAACACTTTTTTATTTACAAGCCATAAAGCATTGCAGAGTGAAGGGGGTGGAAAAGAATGCTTTTAATGACCTGATGCAATCCAGTGAAGAAAACGCTAGACTTTATCTTATGATGTTGCAAGAGTTAGTGGTACAACAAATGGAGCGTGAAATTGACTTACTTACTACATCTCCAATGGAACGTTACAAACGGGTATTGGAAAGAAGCCCACATTTGTTCCAGGAAATACCCAGCAAACACATTGCTTCGTATCTCAGAATGACTCCTGAAACGCTGAGTAGGGTAAAAAAATCTTGATCTTAATCAATGCAAATGCCGCCCGATGCCTTCAAATTTGTATAAAAAAATAATGATGCACCGTACTGATTTGATCAACGACCTTAAAACCCGTACTGAGGAAATTCTCCTCGAAGCGACTCAATTCAATTCCTTATCTAAAGAGGACCTGAACCATCGCAATGCACCCGACAGCTGGAGCATATTGGAGTGTTTGGAGCATTTAAACAGGTATGGAGACTTCTATTTACCTGAAATTAACAGAAGAATTAAAGGAGCGCAACTCTCTAAAAATGAGGTATTTAATAGCGGTTGGTTGGGTAATTACTTTGCCATGAGTATGCTTCCCGGTGAAAACGGGAAGTTGAACAAAATGAAAACGTTCAAATCGATGAATCCGGTTCATACCCGCTTGGACGTGGATGTCATCACCAGGTTTTTGGATCAGCAGAAACAGCTATTGGAATTGCTCACCAAAGCGCAAAGTGTTGATTTGAATAAAGTGAAAACATCGATTAGTATTAGTAGGTGGATCAAACTCCGCTTAGGTGATACATTACGGGTAGTTATCTACCACAACCAAAGGCACATGAAACAGGCGTCAAAAGTATTAACAGCACTTCAGTTGCATTAATTTTTTTGTTACGTGCTTAACTATTTCATCCTTTTTAGCGTTATTGAATCTGATAGTTGTCGCTATCGGCATTTTGTTTAACGTTCTGATTTTACAAGAGCAACAACATTATGCTTATGTTTCACTAAAAGAAAGGAGGTACCATGTCTAGTCCCATGAAAGATTTGTCAAATACTGTTACACTAAATTCCACAGGTGTGGAGTGTTGAGCAGTTGATTTGTGCCTCGTGACAATTTAGTGTATTTGATAAAATTGAATGAGGATTTCGACCGGTGAATGCTTTGAAAGCATTCGTTCCTGAAAGGGTTGATCGCAACTGACTGTGAAGCCAGTTCGTCAAGGTTTTATTAAGTACCCGGCCACGTTAGTGGTCGGGTATTTTGCAGGGTTGACTCAAAATGTACACGTCATTGCGAACAAAGTGAAGCAATCTCCTAAAAATCTAAATAATATTTGGGGGATCGCCACGCTCGCGATAACGATCTAATTGATTTTTTTGTCAACCCAATTGGTTTACAAAATATTGATGTGATATACATCAGACTCATTCCTGTTGATGTTCCTGATTTCAAAACCACCCGGTTGTGGAATCTCTTCTACCAAATCAAACTGAGTGCAAGTTTTGGGTAGCCCACCAAATACCAGCAAAAAGTTATGGGTAGCACCTTTCGGCACCAGCAGCCACTGTGGTGCAATGGTTATGTTTTCGGCATGCAAGAGCTGCGGTTTTGCGCTAGAATGATGATCAATCAGGAAAGTGGTTTTCCATATCCTTACCAATAAATCATCTCCACGGTTGGCACATCGGCAATGCACGTAGACACACCCTTCTTCCAGCGTACGTGGGTCAATGGACGCCAACACCTCTGTGTCAACGTCCGGTTTTACCTTTACAGGAGCTTCTTTATCTGGATGGGTGTGATTCTCCATCAATGCAAAGTTCTGTTATACTTTCTTAGGTGGCAAATCGAATGCTTTAGCCTCGTGGTCAAAATTGCCCTTGTGTGATCCATCACAAAATGGTTTATTGTTTGATCTCCCGCATCGGCACAAACTAAGAACAGTTCTTCCCTGAAGTCCATAGTTGTTTCCCTGCATGTCCACAATTTCAAAATCACCCTCAATTTTCAGTGAGCCATTGTTGTTTACTGTTATCTTAGTTGCCATCGTTATGTTCTATTGGTTTAATTATTAAACAAGGTACTATCTATTCCTGGAATAACCTTCATCGCATTTTTATAATAGATTTTTTCAAGTACACTATCCGGCAAGTTCAATCCATACATTTTCCAGTGGGCGTGCCGTTTGCGATAATAATCGAAATACTCATCGTTGGTCTCCAACACACGGAAATAGGTGTAGTACTCTTCTTTTTTGTAGGTATCCTTTCCCATCATGATGCGATCCTGGTATTTGATCAACCATTCCCTGGCGGTGCGGGGTTGCCTTCCTAGTTCTGCAATCACAGCACCGATCTCGGCATACATGTTAGGCAATTCATCCATTAGTGTTCCCAGTTTTTCTAAATCGTTGCCATACCACCCAAGATGTGCATTAATGAATTTGGTATTGGGGTGCTTGCGAAACACGTTATGTTGTTCGTTCATCACCTCATCGAAGGAAGGATTTTTACTAGGGTCCTTGTAGCGACTTGGGTACTGCTTTAGCTCCAACCATCGCTCATTGTATTTATCTTTGGGACTCCAGAAAGCGTTGGGTTCACCAGTATGAATCAATACTGGTATACCTAGTTCACCGCACTTTGCCCAAATAGGATCGAGGCGGGGATCGTCTACGGCAATTCTATTTCCTTCATTGTCGGTTTCTGTTAACCCAAGGTTTTTATACACCTTCAGTCCGTTAATGCCTAGGGCCTTGGCATCGTCCATGAGCTTAAGAGTATTCTCCGGCCAACCTTCATCATCCAGTTCTTCAAAATCAATATTCAAAAAAATAATAAATCGGTCGCTGTACTTTTCGTTGACATTATCCAATGTCCACTCCAGGTACTTGCCCCTAAAACCACTCAGGTTCACCATTACTTTCATGTTGAGCTCATCCATTTCAGCGACCAGCTTATCCAGATTTTGAATAGGCATAGTGAACTGATGGTTGTGAACGTCTATAAATGGAAACTTCGCTTTTGTGGGTTTGTGCTCAGGCACTTTTAATGTGGAGATAGGAGAGTACTCCTCCACATCCATTACATTTAGTCTATACTGAATCTTTCCTATCAGCCAGTAAGTAAGTCCCAAAAAAATAAGAAATAGTGGAAAAGCTATCCACCATTTCTTTTTGATAAAATTGAGCACAGTAATTATTGTATAGTAATAGGTACTGTTACTTTGGTTTTGTCCCAAACGAAATTCATAAGTGCACCTGATGCGTCACTGTCAAAAGTGATGGTGAATTGTTCTGTTTCTGGTGCACTTTGAACGGGCACTTTCACTTTCACCACATCTAAGTCATAATCAGGTTCTGTAACACCGAAGAATACTTCTGCTTCGCTATTCAAAGATACTTCCCATTCATTGGCTCCGGGTACAGCATACATACGATAGGCACCCGCTTCTACTGGTTTTCCTGCGAAATTGACATTTTTACTAAAAGTAATTTTGGTAGCGGCATTGGCACCCAGCCTCCAGTATTTGCCATAAGGTTGTAAAGCACCTTCGCTTTCCTCACCAAAAATGACCCTTCCTTTTTTGTAAGGTCTGCTGTATTCTACCGTCATAGTTAAATCTTCGTAACTGCCTTCTACTGTTGCAAGCGGGCTTGCTGGTTCAGCAATAAACAATCCGTAGACAGTCCATCCTACAAAAATTATTATAACTGCTCCTAATGCCAGAAATATTTTCTTTTTCATCTTAGTTGATTTGGTTATTGGGTTGATTGACAAGATACGGACATTATGAGACAATTGCTGATAATCATCATTTCTATGGCAATTTGCCCGTAGTTGATTACATTAGGATACCTTAAAACTTATACTGGGATGAAACAACTAATTTCAAAATTCGTTCTTTTTGCATTCTTGTTTTTGAATGGCGGTTATTGGGCAAGCGCTCAGCAATTTTCATTAGAAGACATTAAGACTTATCCATTTCCAACGGAATTAACCACAGCTGGGAACAAAATCGCGTGGGCATTTGATGAGCAGGGGAAACGGAATATTTATGTGGCTGAAGGCCCTGAGTTTAATTTGAGAAAACTCACCAACTATACCCGTGATGATGGACAGGAATTAACAGGAGTTTCTATTTCTTCAGATGGAAAATGGGTAGTGTATGTACGTGGTGGAGATCACGGTTCTAACTGGGGAGACCTTGAACCCGTTAATCCTTCTTTTGACCCTCAACCTAATAAAGTCAGTGTTTGGACTATCCCATTTTCAGGAGGTGAACCTCGCCTTTATGGTGAAGGAGATGCACCAGCTATTTCCCCCAAGGGAGATAAGGTAGTTTACCTACAGAAAGGACAAGTTTGGGTAGTTCCAACGGATGGTAGCAGTGCAACAAAAAACCTATTTACCACAAGAGGTAATGTCGGTTCACTACGATGGTCACCAGACGGAAGTCAATTGGCATTTGTAGCGGACAGAGGAGATCATGAGTTGATAGGCGTTTATAATTTTACTTCCAATACAATCAGTTGGGTAGCTCCTTCCTTTTCAAAAGACAGCACGCCACGGTGGTCGCCTGACGGAAAACAAATTGCATTTGTGCGTACGCCAGGAGAGGGGGGTGTTCCAAAATCATTACTGGAACGCCATCACAGACCCTGGTCCATTATGGTGGCTGATGTGGCATTAGGAACAGCCAACCAAATTTGGGAATCTCCTAAAACGCTTGCTGGTTCAAGGCCTACCACACATGGTGGAGCCAATCTTCATTGGGGTGCGGGTAACCGCATTGCGTTTCTGTCTTACCACGATGGCTGGCCTCATTTGTATTCTATGTCTTCAACAGGAGGAACACCGATGCAGCTCACCAAAGGAAACTTTATGAATGAGTATGTCAGCATGAGTGCAGATGGAAAGTGGTTGCTCGCCAGTGCGAACACAGGTAATGATCAATTGGATATTGACAGAAGGCATATTATCCGTGTGCCTATTGATAAAGCAGATATGAAAGTATTAACACCCGGAGAAGGGTTAGAATGGTCACCACAATTGACGAGTGACGGATCGCATCTCATTTATATCAGTGCAACAGCGCAACGTCCACCACTACCTACTTATATGAAGTTGGATAAAGGCACACCTCAGCTTATCGGAGAGAAAAGCGTTCCTGCTCATTTTCCGCAGAATAGACTGATCATTCCAAAACAAATTACTTTCCAATCACCCGATGGCTTTACTATCCACGGACAAATGTTTGAACCTAAGGGAGGTGGTGCAAAGAGACCGGCATTGATTTATGTGCATGGGGGACCGCCAAGACAAATGCTGTTGGGCTGGCACTATTCTGATTATTATTCCAATGCTTATTCCATCAATCAATACCTGGCCAACCTTGGTTTTGTGGTGATTACCGTTAATTATAGATTGGGGATCGGATATGGTTATGAATTTCATCAACCGGAGAGAGCGGGTACAGCTGGTGCTTCTGAATACATTGATATAAAAGCTGCCGGAGAGTGGTTAGCCAAGCAACCGAATGTGGATCCAAAACGAATAGGAATTTATGGCGGATCGTATGGTGGGTTTTTAACCGCCATGGCTTTGGGGAGGGACTCTCAATTGTTTGCAGCTGGAGTGGATATTCATGGTGTACATGACCGCACCGCCAGACGCACGCAAAATATGTTGATGCCCGATCAATATGAGCGAGCACCTGATGCTGAGGAAGCACTAAAGGTAGCTTGGGAGTCTTCTCCAGTTTCATCTGTTCCTACATGGGAGAGTCCTGTTTTAATTATCCATGCTGATGATGATCGCAATGTTAGGGTTTCAGAAAGCACCGATCTTGTACAACGTTTACAAGAAAGGGGAGTGCCTATGGAAACGATGATGGTTGTTGATGACACACATCACTGGATGAAATGGTCGAATGCGGTGAAGGTGGGTAATGCCACTGCTAATTTTTTCCAACGGCAATTCATGAAGAAGTGAGTATGAGGTTATTGATATTCTTTTCATTGGTAGTATTGATGATCGGTTGTGATAAGAAAGCGCCTCCAGCTGGAGATCCAAAAGCAATTTCGATGGATGAGATATCCATCCGATATGCTAGAGACTTTAACAATAAGGCGATTAAAGACAGAGATACCCTAACGATCGATGACGCATGGATGGACAATGTGGTAGTAATCAGTTCTGCAGATAGTCAGATCAACGGGAAGGAAGCGCTGAAAAAAGTATTTCTTGATCAATTTGAATCAAGCGCAGATGCTATTTACATACGCAACCCAGTTAAAATTGAAATAATGAAACAATGGGGAATGGCATCAGAGGTAGGAACTTGGGAAGGAAGTTGGACTGCGCCTGATGGTAAAATTGAAATTGGAGGAACGTATTATGCCAAATGGCATAAAGTGCGTAGTAAATGGCTAATAAGAACTGAGGTATACACACCTACGCATTGTATAGGAGGGGCTTATTGTAATACGATACCTGGATAATTTATGAGGGAAGAAGCGCATTGGAATAAGATAGCGGATAGTTATGAAGAGGAAGTGCTTAATGCTTTTGAATCTGACAAGGAGAAGAAGCTTGCACGGTATTTTAAGAAGCATAGTAACAAGAAACATAAGGCTATCGATTTCGGCTGTGGTATTGGAAACGGTTTTCACTATCTGTCTCCTAATTTTAAATCGGTATTGGCGCTTGATATTTCACGGAATTGCATAGATATCGCTAAAGAGAAACCATTTGATAATATCAAATTCAAGAAGAAAGATCTAACGAAGCCTGACCTGAAATTGACACCTGTTGATTTTATTCTGTGCAGTAACGTAGCGATTTTCTCTGAAGTGGAGAAAAACTATGACATCTTAAAAAATGTTGCAAAAGCACTCAAGAAAAACGGAAATGCGTTGTTCGTAGTGCCCTCATTGGAGTCTACCTTGTTTTATGGATGGAGACTCATGGATTGGTACAGAAGGGATGGTGTTAAACCGGAGGAGATTCCAAAGTCTGAGTTTAACTATGTAAGGCAGGATATCAGGGACACTCTACAAGGAATTATTGATATTGATGGAAGGCCTACCAAACATTATTCTCACTCTGAGCTCCAGGTTATTTTTGCTGAGGCAGGTTTGCAAGTTACTGCGATCGAAAGATTAGAATACGATTGGAAAACGGAATTCAGTGAACCACCCAAATGGATGAAAGAGCCTTACCCGTGGGATTGGTTGATAGAGTGCAGGAAATCTTAGTGACCTTCTTCTACCAGTTTTTTGATCATCACTAAAATGGGATTCCAACCATCACCATTGTTATAGACGTCTTGATATCTTTTTTGGCCATCGGCAGCATCTTCAAAACCATCTTGTGTCACGATCAAGGTAGTTTGATTATTTTGTTCTGCTAACTGGTAGGTTACCCTTAAATGGTTTTCAGGTACGATCTCCATACCTGAGTTGGGATCAATGACACTATAGCTTAATAAATGCATGGGGTCGATAGCCAGCACATAACCTGATACTGGAATAATTTCTTTTCCCTCATGCATCATTTTCCAAATCACGGCATCGCCAACTTTCCAATCAGAAAGCGCTTTGCAGCCGAACATGTATTGCATTGTTTTTTCTGGATTCACGAGAGCGTCCCACACACGACCTATAGGTGCATCAATGGTTATTGTATTTTCTACTTTTAGCGACATGTTTAAATAACCTTAACGGGTGAAAAGTAAGAAGCTTTTCTTACTGCTGTAAAATCGTAAACTCAGTTCTTCGATTTAACCTTCTTCCTTCTTGTGTATCATTGGAAGCGACAGGTTTTGATTCTCCATAACCTGCTGCCGTGATCCGATCAGGAGAAATACCCAATCGCTCCAGATACTTTTTTACGGCATTGGCTCTTCGTTGACTCAAATCCTGATTGTATTCATCAGGACCATTGGCATCTGTGTGACCGCTGATTTCTACTTTCATATTGGGTGCATTTTGCATCATGGCTATAAAATCCTGAATACCATTGAAGGAAAGAGGTTCATCGCTATCATGGGCAAAATAAATGTCAATCATTGTAGGGACATTCACTGCTAATTTTTGCATACGAATAGTATCCTTAAAAGTCATGACAGTTGAGGAGATACCGCCCAGGTACAGCGAAGCGGTCTGCGGTGCATAGCCAATGCTATTAATCTCTAACTTGTACACCTGTGGGCTGGTAGCGTTGGTTTTTACAGTAGTGTCATAGATTCCTTTCGCGCTGCTTGTAAGATCTTGCCTGGAACCATCTTTGCTTCTTAAAAACACCTGCGCATTTAAAGGTTCAAGGTTCATAGCATCTTGTATCACAAGAGAGATGAGTGCTTCGTTGACCACAGGGGTAGGTACATTCTGCACAACTGGCTGTTTTTCGATCGATGCATTTTCTGCAAATAAATCTGAATAATTTTCCCGGTGTAGTTCAACTGGTTTCCAGTTTCTCATGTCCACCTTATAGATATCTTGTTCACCTATATTTTCCTTTCTTACAGATGATATATAGGCGAAGGATTCATCTGCATTGAGTACAAAGTAGATATCATTTTCAGGTGAGTTGATAGGGTAACCTAAATTGACAGGAGCACTCCAGGTTCCATTTACTGTGTCTAAAGATGTTCTGTATAAATCCATGTCGCCCATTCCAGCGTGCCCATTGGAACTAAAGAATAAATGTTTGCCGCTGGCAGTGATGAACACGCCATCTTCATCCATTTCAGTATTAATAAGTGGGCCTAAATTTTGAATGTTGCCCCAGCGATTTCCTTTACCCAATTCTGCCTTATAAATATCAGTACCTCCATAACCTCCAGGTCGGGTACTGGTGAAGTACACCGTTTTATTATCAGCCGATAGCGATGCTGAGTTTTCAAGGTACTCTGAATTAAGGCCTTCCATATTTTTAGGGGCAGACCATTCAAACTGACCACTCTTATTCTTGCTGGAAACGAATAAGTCGCCTCCATTGCTATCTTGATAAAGGATCATCTCTTGTCCGTCAGGGGAAATAGCCACACTTGAATTATGATAATTGGTATTCAATGGACCTCTCATATTTTTGGAAGGCTGCCATTTTCCATCTGCGTATTCTGAATAAAAAATATCCTCATAGTAGACAAGGTCAGCCGCTACCGTGGTATTTAAATTTCCATCTGGTCTGCGAGAGGTAAAGACCATGAGTGTCTCATTGGAATTAATGGTAGGTGCGTAGTCTGGATATTCGGAGTTTACATTTTCGCTCAAGTGCGTGATTTTTACATCTACTGGATTTTCAAGGTAAATGACAGCATTCCTGCATTCAAATATTTTTCGGTTTACCTCATTGATCTTGTTGGACTTTTCCAGTTGAAGAGAGCGAGCCAATATTCGATTGTAGCGGTCATAAAATAGGATAGCGCTATCAAACTTTAAGTTGTGGTGATAACCTTGTCCTAAATAGTACAGCAGGTCCTCATCCACATTGGGGTCGAGTTCCCAAGCCCTGCGAAAGTATTGAAGTGATTTTTCCTTGTTCACCGTGAGCATGATGGACTGTCCTGCCATGAATTGCGCTTTGGCGCTTTTAGGGTTCATTTGGGTAGACAGCACGAAGAGTTCTTTTGCCTGTGCCCGGTGGGTATAGTCGAATACTTCCATACCCATTTTGTAGTATTCTTCAGAAAGTGCCAGTGAATCGGTCTGTCCATAGGAGTGAATACCAGAACATAAAAGGATTAAGAAGCCAATTAAATGCTTTTTTAAAGCCGCCATAGAACTAAATTTCACCAAATTTAGCAGAATATCTGCATTCTTGAGTGCCTTCCCGGGGAGAAGCTCCCACTTTGTGGGGCGACTTTTCATCTGTGGCCTACTCATCATCACTAACTTTTGCTTAATGTCGGCTGGTCAACAAGATATGGCGTCTGTGTAACCTATTTTTGGATGTTGTCAAGAGTTAGCGATTGGGATATAGAGATGTCATTGAGCAAAGCTTTTACTAAACAAGTAAAGAAGAAAACAGTAGCATAATGAAACGATTAAAAACAAAATTTACCAATAAAGAAGGGCAGGAGTTAGCGGCAAGAATGGAGTTACCTGCTAATGGTCATCCTCATAACTATGCCATATTTGCACATTGTTTCACTTGCAACAAGAACCTGAATGCTATCAGGAATGTGGTAAACAATATGACGGAGGCAGGCTTCGGTGTTTTGAGTTTTGACTTTACTGGGCTGGGCGAAAGTGAGGGTGATTTTGCGGATACTAATTTTTCTTCCAACGTAGAAGATATTGTTGCTGCGGCCAACTTCCTAGCAAAGGAGTATAGTGCACCCTCTTTGTTGATTGGACATTCATTGGGTGGAGCAGCCGTGTTATTTGCTACTGATAAAATAGACAGTATTCAGGCTGTAGCCACCGTTGGCGCTCCTTCCAATCCCGAGCATGTGCAGCACCTTATTCAATCCAATGCGGAAGACATTGAGAAGAATGGTGTAGCCGAAGTTAATATTGGAGGTCGCAACTTTACCATAAAGAAGCAATTCGTTGATGATCTGAAAAAACATACGTTACCTGGCATATTGAAGGGCATGCGCAAATCCTTACTGATTTTGCATTCACCTCAGGATGCCACCGTAGGTATTGAAAATGCGGCAGAAATCTATACCGCGGCCCATCACCCTAAAAGTTTTATCTCCTTAGATGGAGCCGATCACCTGATGACCAATAAGGCAGATTCACAGTATGTGGGTAAAATGATTGCCTCATGGGCTGAAAGGTATCTACATATTGATAAAGACAACATCATCCAAAGTGAAGCGCAGACGGTGGTGAGTATAAAGGACAAAACCAATAAGTTTCTAACGCAAATTCAAACAGGGAAGCATTCAATTCTTGCAGACGAACCTACGGACGTAGGTGGGGAAGATCTAGGTCCATCTCCTTATCAATTGCTCACTTCAGCATTGGGGGCGTGCACGGCTATGACCATGCGCATGTATGCAGATCGAAAAGGTTGGGAAGTGGAGGAGATCAAGGTTCACCTCAACCATGATAAGCGCTACAGTGAGGATTGTGCAGACTGTGAAAAACCAACTAGCAAGATCGATCACTTTGAACGAATCATTGAAGTGGATAGCCAGTTGGATGAGAAGCAACTACAACGCTTGCTGGAAATTGCCAATAAGTGCCCTGTTCATCGCACATTGGAGGGTGATGTCAAGGTGGTGACAACGCTAAAAGAATCTTAATACCTCTCTATCCAACCATTAAAAATCCTCGAATAGAATCCAGTTGATCCGGTTTTGATGAATCCGGAGACAATCGAGAAACTTATTTCGAAGGCATTCGTGATTAGGGTCAAACTTTAGAACCACTAATTGCTAATTGCTCTATGTCCAGGTATGTTGCCTTACTTTTAATGTCTCTTTTCGTTGTTACTGGAATCAAGGCACAGAATATAAGTCGATCAGCATATTTTGCCGGCATGCCATTTTGGGAATCTCCAATTGTTCCTTTTCAAGGTGAATACCCCTTAACAAAAACTGAAGCAGAAAAGAGAATTAATACCAAGTTTGATTACGATGCACAAAATCGTATTGTTCAGGTGAGTGTACGTGTGGGCACTCAACTAAAACCGTTTGAAGGATTTTTTGGTAACCTCTATATCAACGCGCCTTTAACCAAGGTAAGCTACGGAGAGAAGGAAGAGCGTCACCATTTTTTTGATATCCAGGGCAATCAGATTTCGGTACTCAATAGCGTATACGAGAAGGTGTATACCAAAGATCGCTATGGTAGGAATACTTCGCTGACTTATCGTACGAAAGATGGGGGTGCTGCTACAGATCAGTTCGACATTCAGCAATTTCAATGGGTATATGAAGAGGATGGGAGTATTTCGGAAATACGAACCGATGCAAAAGGTGAGATCGTTCCTCTGAGACGTGATTTTCAGTTTCTGCGCACAAGAATTACTTATGGGCCCGATGGTCAGGTCAACATGCTGCAGAATATTGATGAGAAAGGAAAATTGGTTAATGCTCCCTGTGGTGCTTCAACGCTAAAATATTTCTATGATCAATATGGAAGATTTGAAAGGTGGGAGGTATACAATAAAGATGGGCAAGTAGCCATCGGTCCATCATCAACTGCTGGTGAATACAACGTGTTTGATGGTATTGAACTCACCGGAATAGTATTTTTTAATCAGCTGGGTAATCCTGCCACCCATTGGTCTGGCGCGGAGCGATGGGGTTTTACTTATGATCAGTTTGGCAATAAAACATCCCTGCGGTATTTGGACGCAGAGGGAAAACCAAAATTGGCCAACAGAGGATATGCAGGCATTCAGTACGAATGGGATGACACAGGGCGATTTTTAAACGCTCAGATTTATATTGGTGTGGACGGTAAGCCGATGAACCATCCATCGTTGGATATCTCTACCATAAAGTACAAACACAATGACGAAGGTTTAGTCATTGAAACCACCCACTTCAATGACAAAGGAGAGTTGACCAACAGGAAAGACAACAAAATTGCCACCGTGAAATATGTTTACGATGATCAAGGCAAGTTGATCGCTACAAAAAGTTTTAATGTAAAAGGTAAAGAGATTGTACTATGAACAAATACTTATTTTTGATTGCGTTTCCGCTATTTGCTGTTTACGCATGTTCCAGTTATACGAGTGAACAAAAGGCTATGCTGGAAAGAGGAAGTGAAGTGTACATCACACATTGTGTAAGCTGTCATGGTACCAATGGTGACGGCATGCAGGGTGCATACCCATCATTAATTAAGCCAGAGATTGCACAACTACATACTGAAAGGGCAGTCAAATTAATTCGGGACGGTTCTGGGTTTGAGGGTGGAATGAAACCCATCTCACTGACAGATCAGGAATTAATTGAGGTAGTAAACTATATACAAAATACCTGGGGCAACCGGGCTGAATTTATCGCTGACATTTCAAACAAATAGAAATATGGCATCATATCAACTAACGGTCAATGGAAAGAATCATCAGGTAGAGGTGGATTCTGATACACCTTTGTTATGGGTATTAAGAGATACCTTAAAAATGTACGGTACCAAGTACGGTTGCGGAATAGCACAATGTGGCTCTTGTACGGTGCATGTAGACGGTACACCGATACGCTCCTGCTGTGTACCCATTGAAAAGCTTCAGGGTAAAAACATTATTACCATTGAAGGTTTGTCGGAAAACAATGACCACCCGGTCCAATTGGCATGGAAAGAAATTGATGTGCCGCAATGTGGTTATTGTCAAACGGGACAAATCATGACAGCTGCGGCTTTGCTGGAGCGAAAGCCCAATCCCACCGATGAGGAAATTGTAAGAGCGATGAAAGGAAATCTGTGTCGTTGTGGTACTTATCCAAGAATTAAAAAAGCAATTCAAGAGGCAGTAAAAATGAAACAAGCATGAAGACGACACGTAGAAATTTCCTCAAAGTATCAGCCTTAGCAGGCGGTGGTTTTGCTATGGCTATTGCTATGCCTGCAAGTTCTGGCATCATTAACACTACTTCGGCAGCTTCTTCTTTTGATTTAGGTGCTTATCTCAGTATAGATACAGAGGGTAACATCACTTTTTTGTTGACTAAACATGAGATGGGACAGGGATCCGGTACTGGTTTGCCAATGATCCTGGCTGATGAATTAGGCGCGGACTGGTCTAAGCTTACCTTAAAGCGATCTGATTATACTCCCAAATTCAGCGGACGCGAGATGGGTACTACCGGAGGGAGCGGTACCATCACGAAAATGTGGGACGTGCTCCGACAAGCTGGTGCCACTACGCGAGAGATGTTCAAGACAGCTGCTGCTAAACGCTGGAACGTGAATGTTGAAGGTCTTCATGTTGAAAATGGTTTTGTAGTGAATACCAATGGAGAAAAATTAGGTTTCGGTGAATTGGCTGAAGAGGCATCGCAACAGGAAGTTCCGTCTGATGTGAAGTTAAAGACTCCATCTGAATTTAAATACATTGGTCAACCCGTAAAGAACCTGATCACCGATGAGGTAGTGAGTGGGAAGGCCAACTATGGTATCAATACTGAGGTAGAGGGAATGGTGTATGCAGCCATTGAACGTTGTCCTGTTTATAAGGGAAAGCTGGTTTCATTTGATGATACCGAAGCAAGAAAGATCACAGGTGTTATTGATGTGATACCGGTTCCTAATATAGAACCTGTGGAGGCAGGACAGCATGTGCAGGAGGGTGTTGCGGTCATCGCTACTTCAACATGGTCGGCTTTTAAAGCAAAGAAACTGCTTCGCATTGAATGGGATAACGGGGAAAATGGCAATGAGAGCATAGATAGTCTTTTGGGAAGAATGGGATCCCCAGAATATACAGAAGGCTACAAAAAAGGTGAGTTTGATAAGTTGTCCACTACAGAAGGATATGAGTTGGTGGAGGCGGAATATGACAATCCTTATCAGGCGCATGCACTGATGGAACCGATTAATGCTACAGCTCATTTTAAAGGGGATAGCTGTGAGGTATGGGTAGGAACGCAGTCGGGAGAAAGGGTGGCTATGGAAGTGCAAAAGATTACAGGATTGCCCAAAGAAAAAATTACCGTCCATGTGCTCAACTCTGGCGGATCTTTTGGTAGAAGGTATTATTCTGATTCTTCCATGGAGGTAGCCTATTTGACTAAAGTGCTTAATAAGCCTGTTAAACTTACCTGGTCACGGGAAGATGAAATTGCACATGATTACTTTCATCCATACCAAAGAAGTACCCATAAGGCCATTATCAACCCTGAGAAAAAAGTAGTAGGATGGTATGCGGGTCTTGTGAGAACGGAGGAGTATTTTACGGGTGCTAATGCTTGGGAAATACCCTATCAATTTGATCACATTTCTACCGAAACAAATTATGCAGGTAGCATTGTGCACGTGGGTGCGTGGCGTAGTGTAGGTGAGCACTCCAGTAGTTTAGGAAAGGAGTGTTTTATAGATGAACTGGCCATAAAACTCAACAAGGATCCATTGGAGCTAAGGCTGGAATTGTTGGAAGGGGAAATTGTGCCAGAAGGGACGGATGATTTTGCTCAGCGAATAGCAGGATACCGGAAATCAGTAGGGGAAAGATACAAAGCCGTATTGAATAGGATCAAGGAAAAAGGGTTGTGGAAATCAGCCCCAGCGGGAAAAGGAATTGGACTTGCTATTGAAAATTTTTCACGCACTGTTTGCGCACACATTGTGGAAGTGTCTTTGGATAATTCCTATAATGGATTCCGGGTAGACAAAGTAACGAGTGTGGTGCATTGTGGAACGGTAGTTAATCCACATTTCGGTCGTGGTCAGATTGAAGGAAGTGTCATTTGGGCGCTAAGTGCTGCCAAGTACGGTGGGGTAGAAGTGAAAGAGGGAAAAGTACAGCGGGATAACTTCCATGACAACCTATTGTTGCGTATCGATGAGACTCCGGAGATGGATGTGCATTTCATTGAGAGTGATGAACCGCCAAGTGGATTGGGCGAACCGGGGACGCCACCATTGGCTCCTGCATTATTGAATGCGTTGTATAATGCTACTGGAAAGCGGATTAGGAAGATACCTGTCGTGAAAGCAGATTTGCAGGCAGCAGCAGTTTAAGATCGTGCTTGGGATAGGTTGTGTAAAACCTCTTGGTACCACGGTACCAGGAGGTTTTCACTAATGTACTTAATTATCTCTAAGTGTCTCCGCAGGATTGATGGTGACTGCCTTAAACAAATGGTAGCTGATAGTCAATATTGTAATAATCAGAATGGCACCCATCGTGATAGCAAAGAACCAAGGAGATATGTCAATGTGATAGGCAAAATTGCTCAACCATATGTTCATCACGTACCCTACCAAAGGCCAGGATAAAATGGTGGCGATAACTACCAGTGATAAAAAGCTCTTTCCGGTAAGGAGTATGATGGATTGAATAGGAGCACCTAATACCCTGCGAATACTGATCTGCTTTACTTTACCTGCAAGAGAGATAGCAGCAAGACTATATAGACCCAGGCATGCTATGCCGGTGGCTAGAATAGTGAAAAACTGTATAACACTTGCGAAGAATGTTTCTTTCTGGTACAAAGATTCAAGGTAATCATCTACAAACTGAAATTCGAATGGAACATTAGGGA
Organism: Cyclobacteriaceae bacterium; assembly: GCA_020436125.1. Classification (GTDB taxonomy): domain Bacteria; phylum Bacteroidota; class Bacteroidia; order Cytophagales; family Cyclobacteriaceae; genus ELB16-189. The sequence continues at coordinate 22,416 of JAGQYK010000026.1, forward strand.
AAGATTCCTTCCAGGTTGATTCTATATTGTTTAAAGTGTTGTACATATTGTTGCCCTGAAATCTGACCGCAAGTTGTCCAAGGTTAGTGAAGGGCATGATGATGGCCATGGGTGAAATAGCTTGATGCAATGAATTGAAATGGAAATCTTTGATTACCCCTATGATTTCTCTTTCAGTGCCTCCAGTGAAGATTACGCGCTTGCCCAATGGTTCGGTGAGCCCAAGTGTTTTAACTGCAGTTTCGTTGAGAATAATGGACTCAGTGGAATCCCTGTTGAAGTCTTCCGAAAAGTAACGTCCTTCTACAAGCTCGAGCCCCATGGTAGGGAGAAAGTTATAATCAGTTTGAAGGTAATTCATTTGAATAGCGTCTTCTGGATCCTGCAAGGGTAAACGAAGAGGGCTACTGCTCAATCCTTCTCCCATAATGTGACTCACCTGACTGATAGACTGAATGTTTGAATTAGTTTTTAATTGATTTTGAAGTGCTTCCGTTTTGCCCAATACCTGATCACTACCGATATTAATACTTACTATACCTTCCTTTTGGAATCCTAAGCTTTTATTGGAAAAGAATTCAATTTGTTGGCCAATGATCAGACTGACAGCAACAAGGGTTGCTGATAAGGCAAATTGAAAACCGATCAGAAAGTTGCGCAAGTAGCCTTCTTTCAATTTGAATGTTCCTTTAAGGAGTTCGAGAGAAGAGATGGAGGAAAGTCGTAAGGCTGGAAATATACCAGAAACTATTCCGATGAGGATAACAAATACTATCAATGCCAAGCTATAGATGAGCAGGGAAGGTGTATCCAGGTATAATTTGGAAGTAATGGACGTGGGTAGGAATGTTTGTCCTACCATGACTAGTGCTATTGCAAATACCAGAGACAATAGCGTGTAAAGGACAGACTCCAGAATAAACTGAAGAATAAGTTTGCTCTTAGTAGATCCAAGCACCTTGCGCATTGCAATCTCTTTGAACCTAGACATTGACATGGCAATGGAAAGGTTGATGTAGTTAAAGGAAGCAATGAGAATAATAAGAAAACCAACCACCATAAGACTGTATATGGTGGTGTAACTATTTACCTTAAATATATTGTTTGGGTTTCCTAAAGAAGAGGAGCCAAGGTAAATATCATCCAAAGGTTGTAGAAGCACACTCATTTGTTGTTGTGCAAACCTTTCTTCACTGGCCTTATAATGGTTGATGATTTTTGTTTCTAATTCTGGGATATTTACACCTTCATGGGTTTTTACATATGTGAGAAAACCCATCCATGACCAGCTTTGTAAATCGGCAAGATATCCATCCGGCACTACGTAGGTTTGAAATGAAATCAACATTTCAAAGTAAAAGTGAGAGTTGTGGGGTACATCTTTCGCAATTCCAGTAACCTGTAGGGGACCGACACCATCCATCATTATGATTTTATTGATGGGGTCATTATCTCCAAAATATTTTTTGGCAATACTTTCACTTATTACCACACTATTAGGTTGGTGCAAAGCTCTCATTCGGTTACCGCGAACCAGCTCAAAATCAAAAATTTTAAGGAAGGAAGAATCTGCATAAAAAACATGGTCTTCATAGTAAGTGGCATCACCATATTGAATCAAGGGTCTGTCAGCATATCTTACTCTGGTAGCTAGCTCTACTTCTGGGAAGTTGGAGGTAAGTGCTGGTGCCAATGCAGGAGGAGCCTGCGGATAAGTTATTTCTGCTTCGCCCCGGACGAAGTGATTTAGTACTCTATAAATGCGCTGATTGTCTGTATGGAACTTGTCATAGCTTAGTTCCGAGAAAACATAAACAGAAATCATGATCACACTGGCCAAACCAAGTGCCAGTCCAATTAAATTGATGTAAGAGTGAGGTCTACTCTTGACAATATTCCTTAGCGCTACTTTAAGAAAGTTGCCAGCTAAAGACGAACTTCGTTTTGAATGTGGAGATGAATTCAGGCTTTTGGCTTTGTAATACTCCTTGGATAGTCCTTCCAGATCGCCAATCTTCTCTTGGGTTACTTTATGGAAAGCTTTTTCTTCCGTGTATCCTTGGTTGACCAGGTCATCAATGGCATCACTGACATGAGATATTAATTCTTCTGATGTACCAGGTTCAAAACCTTCATACTTCCTCAGGCTTTTCTTCCACTGTTCTAAAGCTTGTTCTAGATTGAATGGACTCATAGTTTATGCGGGTTTCCAGATTTGAACTAAGAAGGAATGCAATTGCAGCCATTCCGCTTTTTTATCTTCAAGCACTTCATGTCCGGCTTTTGTGATGTGATAGTACTTTCTCTTCTTACCACTGTCGCCTTCTACCCATCGTGATGCAATGAGCTTATTTTTTTCCATCCGTTGCAATACTGGATAGAGCATGGCTTCACTCCATTCTAATTGACCGCCTGATTTTTCAGCCACTTCTTTGATGAGTTTGTAGCCGTAACTTTCACCTTTGGCAAGAATGGATAAAATGACAGGTAGGGTAGAAGCAGCAATGAGCTCTTTGGAAGCCATAAGTAGTATTGGTTTTATACCTAATACGATTAGGTATAATAAAGGTTTTAACTTTTTGTGTTTTATTTACTGCTGAGGCATCATGTGAGTTTGAATTAGCACTTTTTACTACTTTTAGAAGTAAGTCAATATTCAATAGGATGAACAAATGGTTAAATGAAATTGAACTAGAAGGCGACCTGGTGAGGCTTGTGCCTCTACGGAAGGATTTTAGAGATAATCTTGTACTTGCTGCTACAGATGGTGAGTTATGGAAATGTTGGTATACGTCTGTTCCATCTGAAAAAACCATTGATGGTTATATTGAATTAGTATTGGATGAATTGATCAAGGATAAGGCGCTTCCTTTTGTTGTGATAGAGAAGAAGACCAATAAAGTTATAGGATCAACACGTTTTTGTAATGCCACTCCTCAGCACCGAAGAGTAGAAATAGGATACACCTGGTATGCTAAAACGTATCAGAAAACAGGAGTCAATACTGAGTGTAAATACCTTTTACTTACTCATGCTTTTGATACATTAAATTGTATCGCTGTAGAATTTCGTACGCATTGGTATAATACGGCATCAAGAAATGCGATAAGTAGATTGGGAGCAAAGCAGGATGGTGTGTTGCGTAATCACCAGATTGATGCTGAAGGAGCACTTAGAGATACGGTTGTTTTCTCCATCCTGCGGGAAGAATGGCCGACAGTTAGAAAATCTCTTTTGTTTAAAATGAACCAATATCAGTAAGGAAGGCCCTGCTCTCGTTGTGCTTTCATTGCATTCAGGTACCATTCATACTCATCCAGAAAACGCTTACTCGACTTATTAATATAGTCTTCGTTGGGTTTTCCTTCATCGGTAAATGCCTGACCTACTTTTGGAATGGGCTGCATGGTAGGGATACTTGGAGTACCCAACTCTGCCAGTACCACGCGCAAATGAACCGCAGATCTAACTCCTCCAAACCTGCCTGCTGAATAGGAAACAATGGCACTCGGTTTAAAAAAGTATTCTTTCTGAAAGTGATCCAACATATTTTTTAAGGCAGGTGGAATGCCGTGATTGTATTCTCCTGTTACAACCACAAAACCATCCGCCTCTCTTAACTGTGATGCGATCTTTTCCATCATTTCAGGAGCATCGTTGCTCTTGTACTCCTTATACATTTTATCCAGTAAGGGCAGAGGAGATTCCAAGGGATCAATAAAATTGACTTTGTGACCGCGGTCTTTTAATTGCTGTTGAAAATATAAGACAGCTTTTATTCCTTGGCGAGCGGTGCGTACAGATCCATAAAGTAAAGCAGTAGTCATGGAAATAGGTTGAATTCGGAATAGTTTACGTTAGGGTAAACAAGTATACTTGCAAAGGATTCCCCAATCATTAAGATATTTAAACTTACTATAATATGGACTGGATTCAAATTGCCGGACACACAGGCGCATTGTTGAGTAGTATTACGTTTGTGCCGCAGGTATACAAGGTTTGGGTGAGTAAGAGCGCCAGGGACTTGAGTCTTACGATGATGGTGATTGTTTTCATCTCCACGCTTGTTTGGTTGATCTATGGTGTTGCACTTCACCTTTGGCCAGTGATCTTAGCCAATGGCTTTATTTGCCTGCTGAGTGTGATATTGATTTATTTCAAGTTGACATTCAAAGAGAAGAAATAAGAAGTAAGTAGTAAGAATTAGACGATACTACTTACTTCTTACTTCTAATCTTTGAACAAACTAAAGTTCGCGTCATTCACTGCTTTCTTAAACGCTTCCCAATCCTTGGAGAAGAATGCCTCTACGTCATCCATAATGGGTTTGATATTTCTCTCTGTTACAGCCAACGCTCTCTTTTGTGTCTCAGTAACAGGGTAGGCGGTGTCTTGTAAAAACCTTCTGCTGGTAGAGAGTTGCTCACTCACCAGATTAGGATCATCACTAAAGCCCTGTATGTCTTCTCTTGGGTTGATACGAAGAAGAAGTTTTGAGATTTTAGACTTTACAGAATCAGCCTGTTGCTTTAGCGAGGTGTTGGTATTTTGCTGCGACTTCAATTGCGACAATATCAAATCCACCGTCTCTTTTGAATCATTCAAGCGATCGGTCTTTGCAGTGGCTGATTCTGCGATGCTGTTGAATCGATCTATCAATGCAGCTTTTTCATTGAGCTCGTTGACAGTCATAGGAATATTAGGATCCAGCTTCACTTCAACTTTAGTGGAATCTTTAAAACCATTGTACTGCACAACCACTTTGTAGTTACCGGGTGTTACACTTCTACCACCTCGTTCTGCAGCATCGGCTTTTGGTTTCTTAGTGTCTGTCATCCGCGTTCCTTTGATGTCGAGGTCCCACATGATTCGGTTGAAGCCCTTCTTGGGTTGTTGCTTCAGTGTCCTGATTAATTTGTTGTAGTTATCATACACCATCACTGTGGCTTTCGCTGAATCCTTTTCGTTGGTTACCTTTTTCAAATCTTTCAGGTAGTAGGTAATCCATGCGCTTGGCTTTTTATTCTCCCCTTCATAAAGTCCATCACCTGTACTGCGATAGCCATTGGCTTCTCCTTGATTGATGATGTAGGCGGTAGGAGTTTCAAAAGTCTTGATGTCTTTGGCCAATAAAGTATTGTATCCAGACTTCGCCAATTCACGCAACGGTCGAATGTCGTCTAAAATCCATATGGCTCTACCAAATGTGCCTAACACTAAATCTGCATCTCTTTCCTGAATTTGCATATCCATAGTGGACACGGTTGGATAACCGCTAGTCCATTTGGTCCAGGTCTTCGCATCGTCTACTGAAATGTAGAGTCCGTATTCTGTTCCCAGAAATATAAGATTTGGCACTACCGGATCCTGCACTACCGAAAGGGCATATCCATAGACATTCTGATCATTCGCTATTCTTGTCCACGATTTGCCCATGTCTTTGGTGCGATACAGGTAAGGACTCCAATCATTTTGTCTGTAATTATTAATAACAACAAACGCTTCATTTACATTATGACTGGATGCCCTGATCTGAGCAACCCATCCATTTTTTGGTGCGCCTGGCAACTTGCTGATCAAGTTGGTCCACGTTTGCCCTCCGTTAGTTGTCAATTGTACATTTCCATCATCGGTACCTACCCACATAACTCCCTTTTGTAAAGAGCTTGGCGCAATAGTAAGGATAGTAGTATGGTTTTCTGCACCGCTATTGTCCAATGAAAGCCCACCAGTAGTTGCTTGCTTTTGTTTTTCCGGATCGTTGGTGGTCAAGTCTGTCGATATCTTTTCCCATGTGGCACCTCGGTCGGTGGACTTCATTACATATTGAGTGCCCACATAGATGGTGGTTTTATCGATAGGGTCAATGGCTAGAGCAGCATTCCAGTTGAAACGTAGTTCTTCACCACTGGCAAGGAAGGGTTTGATACCCTGACGACTTCCAGTCTTTAAATCAAAACGGGATATGTTACCGCCTTGTGATAAACTGTATCCGTATCGGTCTTCACTCATTGGATCGGGGGCTACATCAAAACCATCACCACCGCCCACGCGATCCCAGTGCATGTTGCGTATACCATATCTTCTCCACACCTGACTTGGACCCCGCCAGCTTCCGTTATCTTGTAGGCCACCATATATATTATAAGGCAGTTGGTTATCTACATTGACATGATAGAATTGAGCCAATGGCATGTTCTCCACAAAACTCCATGTCTTCCCTTGATCTCTGGAGATCACAGCACCACCATCATTACCACAAATTAAGAAGCTTGGGTCTTCAGGATGTACATACCAGGCATGATTATCCACGTGCACAAGGGAAGGGTCAATAAGTCTTTCAAAAGTTTTACCACCATCATTACTTACATCTACAGTAGTGTGCAGGTTGTAGATTCTGTTTTCGTTTTTAGGGTCAACAAAAATGTCGGCATAATAGAAGGGGCGACCTCCGATGTTCTTGGTAGATACCAAACTCCAGTTTTCTCCACCATCTTCTGATTTGTATAAACCCGTTTTCTTAGCTTCCACTAAGGCGTAAACAATGTTGGGGCTACTTGGTGCGAAGGCTAATCCTATTCTCCCCAAATCACCTTTGGGTAATCCGTTTACTGCTGTTTTCTTTTTCCATGTTTCACCGGCATCATAAGAAATGTATAAACCTGATCCCGGTCCACCGGAATTGAAGTACCACGGCCATCTTCTGTGTTCCCACATAGCAGCTATGATTTTATTGGGATTGGAAGGATCAACCACCATATCGCCAATACCACTTTTTGTGTCTACAAATAATGTTTTTCTCCAGGTTTTACCTCCGTCTGTTGTTTTATATACACCACGATCTTGCTGCTCTCCCCATGGAGAACCAATAGCGCCCACATATACTATGTTGGGATTGTCGCGATGGATGATAACACGATGAATGTTGCGTGTCCCCTCAAGGCCCATGTGCATCCATGTTTTACCACCGTCAATGGATTTATAAATACCGTTACCGCTGTTCAAGCTGTTACGGGGATTTCCTTCTCCTGTACCTATCCAGATCTCGGCTGGATTGTTTTGATTGATGGCCACTGCACCTACTGAAGCAGCCCTTTCATTTTCGAAGATGGGCTTGAAACTTGTGCCTCCATTTTCTGATTTCCACAATCCACCTGAAGCTGTTCCCAGGAAAATAATGTCGGGGTTGGACTCCACCACTTCAATGGCGGTTACCCGTCCACTCATACCTGCCGGTCCGATATTGCGGGGTTTGATGTCTTTGAACAATGACATGTCCAGTTGCTGGGCAAATGATATTGCAGCACCTAGCAGGAATAGGGTAAGGAATGAAAGTATTCGCATAAGAGGTTGAGTTAAAGTCTTATATGCTAATTAGAGAAAATTGAGCACGGGCACAAGTGAGAATATTCAGACGGCTAACTGTTTTTCACCCATGGCTCGTACTTGTAGGCTTTACCTGCGATGCGGTTTTCCCTTTTTGTAGCTACCAAGTAATGGCCTTCCCTGTGTTTTACCCTGTAGCCCATCAGGTGGAGGAAATCGCTGGCAAAAAAGCGGGCTATCTTCTCGTTAACTTGAATGGTGGTTTTATGGTTGTCTTTCCAATTGATACCGGGCAAGTAAGTGAGCCAGTTATCCAGTCGGGCCTCTCTTATAAGACGTGATAACTTCAGGAAGAATAAAGGGATTTTCCGAATAAGGAAGAAGCCATCATTACCTTGTTGCTGATAGAGTGGCATAAAGATCACCCCGTCCTCTCTGGCGTCTACCCAGTCACCATTATGCGATGCGAGGTGTTGACCTTTTGTAATAAATTGAAAATTTCTGAACCCATTGCACATCGAAAATTGGTCACCTGATTGAATATGATACCGATAAGTAATTTCATAAAAGTTATCCGTTGGAGCGTTAGATTTTGTTTTAGGCGAATCCGTGAGACCAGTGAGCTGAAGTGCTTTGATGATAAACTGTTTGTGATGGTCAATAGCATCTAATTCATCATGCTGTCCGGATTCATACCCTAAAGAAACATATCCCCATTCGTTGATGTAACTCAGCAAGGGACCCGTCAAGAATTCTTCTATTCCGAGTATGACCGGTGTCTGGAATTGAAGTGCAAATTTTCTGTTAAGGATGGTGTCGTTAATGGTGATGAAAGGAGGAGTAGTCCCCGATGTGGTGTGCAGGTCGAAGAAATAAAAAGGGCCACTATTTTCTTTGATAACTTTACTGAGTTGTTCCATTAACTCCTGTTGCTCTTCCTTCTCTGCATAATGTTGTATACTTACATTCTTCATCACACCATTGGAAGTCCACATTCTGTTCAGGTCAGTATCTACATACCGAATTCCGTTGGACAAGGCTTTCATATTTCCTGTGATACCAATGACAGTACCTTTGAGTAAACTCTTTTGCTCTTGCATTGTAGCCAATACCTCTTGTAAGGCAAATACACCAGCGGGTTCGTTGCCGTGGATACCCGCAAAGAAGATAAGGGTTGGGCCTGAGGCTTTTCCTTTTATCTGATTAATGATACGATCTACCTGAATGGTTTGCTGAAGGGCCTTGCTATAAATGTCAATCATTAATGGCGTGTTACAATATCATTTCTTGTGATGAGACCCACCAATTTGTCATTGTTAATGATGGGCAAACATCCGATCTTTTCATTTAGCATAATTTGGGCGGCTTTATCAGCATTCATCTCGGGTGGGGCTGTCTTCACTCTAGTTACCATAATATCTTTTACTTCTTTGTGGGTGTCAGTTTCACTTGTTATGTTTTTAGAAGTAAGTATTCCCACTAACTGATCGTGTGCATCAATTACTGGTACGTGATGGATGTTTTTCCATTGCATGATATGATAGACAAGATCTGCGTGATCATGAGGGCTCACAGTAAATAAATTAGTCGTCATGATTTCATGAGCAAGTTTGTTATTGTACTGTGGATAATGAGAAGGTGGAGATTCTGGTACACTCCAATTAGACAAGGGTAGATCAGTAGCCTGTTGTTTGTGCATTACTTCCGTCAGTGCTTTTAATGCATCATCCTGCTTGAGTGTTTTTCTGAAGTTTCGGTACGTGTTCACGGTCCATTGTGAACCAGTCATGCGATTGGTTCGTAATTCGATAACCTGGAGGTACCTGTTGATGTCCTGCTCATCCACTCCGGCTTTGCGCAATCCTGCATAGGCAATCGGAAGAAGTTCATTTCTAATCAACTCACTGGAAGAGATGCTTTTGCCCATCCAATGCAGTTGAATCTCTTTACCAACGCGTGCAGCGTTAATGAAATTAGCTTTGACATCACGAAAGTCCATCAACTCATCCACCTGATCATAGCGGGAGGGCCTTCCTAGCATCAAACCGATCCAAAAAGCAAAGTTGGCGATCTCATCTTCCAGCGTGGGACCGGAGGGAATGTATCTGTTTTCAATACGAAGGTGCGCCTTGCCATCTGCAACGCCATAGCACGGTCTGTTCCATCTGTACACCGTGCCGTTGTGAATTCTCAAAGCACGAAGGGCCGGTATTTCTCCTTTATTCAGCTGCTCCACCGAGTCTTCATTCAACTGGGTAGATAAGATCATAGAATGTCGGGCGATATCGTCTTTGAATATATCAGTGATGGAGTCTTTTAACCATTCTGTTCCAAAGGAAACGCGTGCTTCTCGGTCTACGGACAAGTCTGATGTATTACGCGTGTCCACACTTTGCTGAAACAGGGCAATGCGTGTTTCACTCCAAAGTTCTTTGCCTAACAATAGGGGAGAATTAGTGCATACTGATAGGACAGGACCCGCAATGGCTTGCGCCCAGTTATAACTGGCTACCATGTCGGAGGAATCGAGTTGAAGGTGTAATTGAAAACTGGTATTACATGCCTCAAATAAAATCGAATCGTGTTGTAAGGTGAGTTCGTCCACACCACGTAAGTGCAGACTAAAATCACTTCCGCGCAATTCGCGCATGACATCATTCAGTTGCTTGTAGCGTGGTATTGGGCTCAGGTAATTTAGGGCCAGCTCTTTTCTCCTTATGGTGGGCAGGATGCCCGCGAGTATAATTTTATTATCGAATCTTTTGGCGGCTTCCTGCGCTTTGTCAAACAGATGCTTCAGTTGTTGATGGGTTTGTGTAAAGCAATCTCCCTTGATTTCCAGTGGATCCAGATTGGCTTCCAGATTGTACAACGCAAGCTCAGTAGTGAAATGGGGGTCGTTGATTTCTTCCAGTACTTCCATGGCACTGAATGCTGGACTGTAATCGGGTTTGACAAGACAAAGTTCTTGTTCGGCACCCATGCGCCTGATGCCGGATTCGATCAAACCACGTTCAATCATTACATCCAGTGTTTGCACATCGTGGAGCAGATGTCTTATGAACTTTGCGCGATATTCGTCATGTAGCCTATCAACCTTGTTATCTCCCATGCTAAATAGATTATTATAGCATTAAGATAGAAGACTGTCCTTGGCATACGAATGACAATGGTCAGGGCAAAAACTGATCTTTTGCCATCGTTTGTGAGTTTGGATTGCAAAGAGTAGGGCCGAAGCATCCTTAATTCTGTGGTCCAGTAGCTTGAGGATTGCTTCACGCTCACACGCCATTCTCCCCTTCAGTTCGCAATGATGAGACTTCTCAGCGCCTTTGCGCCTCTGCGTAAAGTTTATAAGCCTCATTTAATAATAGGAGCACTCAAACAACTCTCCGGAATCTTAAAGGCATCCACCAGCGGCACAGCCTCCTGACGGATTTCCCAACAGAGTTTGTTGATCAACTTTCGGATGGCTTTGGTTTTAGCCCCTGCCATATAATCGTGCTCGAGGTACCAACCTTTGTTCTTCTCAATTTGTGACAGCGCAAACAGGTCGCATAACTTTTTCAATACGGCCTTACAAGCTTTGTCTTGGGTACGCTCTACCTGTGCAATGAATTGTTCCAAAATGATTCGCTCTATATAGGCATGCCCCACATTCACCAGATGGTATTGCGTTTGGTTGAAGGCATCGAACGAATCCATACCACTGTCGAGATGTTTCTTCAGTCGCCTGGCAGCGGAAGTAAGTATGTCTCTTTCTCTGTACCTGAAGGCGCTCAACTGAAACTCCGGATCCAGCAGATGATCTTCATCCGTGTTGCGGATAGTCAAAGGGTTCATCTCTTTGATGGAAGTCTTGGCTTGCGAGCCCACATAATTAAGTATACCAAAGAAATCAATGTTGCTGAACTCTTGTTTGAACTCCGTTAGTCTGCTCTTGGCGACCAGTTGCATCAGCACTGTATTGTCTCCTTCAAAAGTGGTGTAGATGTCAGAGTCGTTTTTCAGATCATCGATTCGGTTTTCTGTCAGGTAGCCTTTGCCACCACAGGCCTCACGGCACTCTTGCAACGTGTGTGTGGTGTTCCACGTAGCAAATGATTTCATACCGGCAGCCAATGCTTCAATCTCCTGCATGTCTTCTTCCGAGCGGTTGATGAATCGATCGGTGAGGTATTTCAAAGAAAAGTGAAGGGCGTACACATTCGCCAACAGCGGCATGAGCCTGCGCTGATGGGTTCGGTAATTCAATATCGGCACTTCGGGTGCATGCTCCGGACCAAACTGTCTGCGTTGGTCTCCATATTTAATAGCAATGGTCAGTCCGGACTTAGAGGCACTGTTACCTGATCTGGGTATGCCAATACGGCCACCGACCAAGGTTCCCAACATGGTGAAGAACCTGCGGTTGTCACTGGCGATGGGACTCGTAAACTTTCCGTCTTCGTCTACACCGGCAAAGCGATCCAGCATTTCGTCTTTGGGCACGCGCACGTTGTCAAAGTAGATCACGCCATTGTCTACACCATTAAGTCCCATCTTTCTGCCACAGTCCTTGATGGTGACACCGGGATGTAAAATACCCTGCTTGTTGCGCAACGGTACCACGAAGGCACTAACTCCATAATCTATGCCGTTGATAATCAGTTTGGCAAACACCGTAGCAGCCTGACCGTGCAGCGCAGCGTTGCCAATGTATTCCTTGCGTGCTTCTTCACAGGGTGTATGGATGACAAAGGTTTGATCTTCGTGATCGTAGGTAGCCGTAGTGAGTATTCCTTTTACATTGGAACCGTGGCCTGTCTCCGTCATGGCAAAGCACCCCGGCAATTCCAAAGTACCAATGTCTTTTATATATTTCTTGTGGTGCTTTTCTGTACCCAGGAAATAGACACTCATTCCCCAGAGCCCGAATTGTACACCAAACTTGATGACCAAACTTAGGTCATGGTAACTGAGGGCTTCCATGATGGAGAAATAGTTGGCCATACTGCCACCGCCACCATATTCTTTGGGAAAGGCCATGGCTCCAAAACCCTGTTGGGCCAATAAGTGGCACCACTCCAATACTTTCTCCCTTCGTTCCTTCAGGTTGTCGGTATCGATGTATTCAAAGGCGGGGTCGGAGAGGATGGTTTTTACTTTATTAAGGATGTCAGCCTGGTCACCGTCTAGTAACGCAGCCATGGTGTTGACATCAAACGAAGCTTTCGTTTCCTGTTGGTCCGTAATGGTTTTGCGCTGAGCGGCATTGAAGATAAAAGCCGACTCACTGCTGATGACACCCAATACACTTTCAATTTCCCGCAAGGATTGCTGGGCTTCTTTATTGATTTCCTTTTTAGCCTCATGGAGGGCGGCCAATTGTAACCCAATGTCTACGAGACCATGCTTTTTGTCCGCACTGGCCTGGTCGGCCACCTTTTGTATTTCTTCGAGCCAGCTTTTGAGCTCGTCAGGAGCGGGCGGTGTAGCCGGGTTGAGTTGACTCAGCAAGAAAGTCTTCTCTTCTTCCGACAACCATTCCTGCTTGTCCACCAGCTGTTGGATGGTTTTGATTTCGCTGGGGGTGAGCACCGCATCGCACCACACGGCATAGTAGATAGGTAGGAATACGTAGAGAGAAGGGTTGTTGGTGAGTAACGGACTAGAGAGCATGGTTATCTGGTTGTTGGTTTTTTGACAATTATTTAACAGGTGATAGTTGTTGATTGTTACTTCTTATTTCTGTCTTCTTACTTCTCACAGCTATTCAAAAATACAAAGTAATCCTTGAAAGTGAGGAACGTGTAATTCAAATGCCCTGAAGGGGTGTATGGTTTTGCACTCGGGGTGGGTAGAATGTACCCTCGGTGTGGTTGGGAATGCTGGAGCACCACATACAATACCCCTTTGGGGTGGTCGGTTTTGCACTTGGTGTATATGGTTTTGCAGATGGGCCATATGGAAGTGCACAAGCGGTGGATGGTTTTGCACTTGGGGTGGATTGGATGTACCCTCCGTGTGGTTGGAAGTGCAGGAGCACCACACACAATACACCCTTGGTGTGGTTGGCTTTGCACTCGGGGTGGTTGGCTTTTTTGGTAGGAAAAGGTGAGGGTTGAGCCACCGTTTTAGGCTTATAAAAAAATGTGAAAAATATTTTAAAAATAATTAAGAAAAACGCAACTCTTACATAGGGATTTTCCGTATTAAGAGTATGTATAACAAATTAACATTTTATGTTATGTCCCATGTTAAAACCATGCAAGCCTTTGGGAAGCTCAAGGGTATCTGCACCGGGTTAGGAGGAGCCTACAATCCCGGACAACAAAACCTCCAGGTGAAAGCGTTGACCACCCTTCAGTTCAACGCACAACAATTGATGGATGAAGTCATTGAAGCGAAGACAGCTTATGACAACATCACCAACAGACGAGAGCTGGCCTTTCGCGATGTGCGGTCTTTGGGATCACGTATCTGCTACCAGTTGAGATCCTGTGGTGCCCATCCGCTTACACTGGCCGATGCCGTGGCAAGCAACCGTAAGTTGCAGGGGCGCATGCGCTACCGCACACCGGAGCCCATGCCACAGGAGGGAGAAGTACCAGTAAGCAAGCGCAAAGGGCATCCTAGAAACTTTGCAAGTATGGTGCAGTACTTTGCACAGCTGGTAGAGACCGCTTCTGCGGAACCGTTCTACCGCCCTGTGGCGGAAGAGCTGACCATAGAAAGTCTGGAACAAAAGGTGGTGGAGTTGAGAAGCCTCAACGAACTGGTGATGAAAGCCGAGCTGAAATTGAATCAGTTGTACAAACAGCGCAATGCGGTGTTGTATGAAGACGAGAACAGCCTGGTGAACATTGGCAGAGCGGTGAGACACCACATCAGAGCCACCTTCGGATTCAGAAGTGCTCCGCACGAGGAGTTGATTAATGTAAGTTTTACCAAATCCTACAGATGATGAAATCCATCGTAAACTAAAACCCCTGCAAGTCGACTGCAGGGGTTTTTTCGTTTATGGGGAGTAGTATAGCATTTTTAGTATATGCTAGGGAAAATAATGTTGATTATGGTATCTTGAGCAGATAGCTAACTGTATAAGATGCACCAGTGCTGTCTGAAAGCAATGGGTATACACTCACGGTCATTGTTATCACCCATCCGAAAATGTAGATAAGATGCGGTTGGTGAAAACACCAACCACAGGTTATGCCTAAGCAGGGGGATGAAAACAAACTTTATTTTGCTGGTTAATCAATATCGGGTGGCCGCTTTTATTGATCTGGTGGGTAATTGGGGATTGGATAACTTTAATCAAATAAGGCTCGCTATGGAGTAGAGTTTCAATTCCAAATCAACATATTACAAAGCCTTTAAAGTGTTGAAAGGCGTGACACTCAAAACCTATTTCAGGAACAACGAGCTGGAAGAGCAACAAAATTAAGTGCGGATAATTTATACGTATCTTTTATTACTTCTTTTATCAGACACTCCCGGGAGCATGTTCGTATAGTTGCAATAAAAATTTTCTTATATGCGAATACGATCAACTCTTATTGCTATACTCTATTGCAGCGTGGCTGCCGCACAATCCCAACCGGACATCACTGCGTTGGCCAATGGTTACCTTCAGGCTTTTAGAGAGGTTGACTTTGATAAGATGGGGACCTTTCTTCACGATTCGGTGGTGTTTGATGACCTTATTTCCCATGCGGAAGGAAAACCCCAAGTAGTCCAAAATTGGAAGGACGCGTTTGTGTTCAAGCCTGAATATATTCGTTTGGATGTGCGTGAGCAATTTACTTCTGGTCACTTTGTAGTGTCTGATGTATTCTATGAAGCACTCACAAAAATACAGGGAAAAAATGTATTGGTGAGAGCAGAAGTCTTCATGGTGCTCCAATTTGAGGGAGATAAAATTATTCTGTTGATGGACTTCCCGGATTTTGATGCCTTAGGAAGGCAAAGTCAGGCGCAATTGAAGAACGAAATTAGGGTAAAAGACAATCCTAACGTTGCAATCACCATGGCCTACATGGATGCTTATTCCCGTTGGGATACCCAAACCATGAGTACCTTCTTTCATGATTCTATTTCCTTTAAGGATCTGACGGCCAAAGATGCATTCAAAGGAGGGAAGTTTGAGCATGAAGGCAAGCCTAATGTGGCAGGTTTTTGGAATGGAATATTTGGCGATCAGCGGCTAGAATTTGTAGATATGGTGGTACACAACACCTTTCAGGCAGGAAGTTATGTGATGTTGAATACCACTTTATCGATGATATTACCCCAATCCTGGACTGGTAACGCTCCTGGAAAAGTGTATGTATCATTGCCCATCAAGACGGCATTAAAATTTGAAAACGGAAAAATAATAAGTCAACGTGATTTTGCTGATTATGCGGTATATAATAAGCAAATACAAATCCAAACGAAGTAGCCTACTTAAGTCTTGTGGCCAGAATAGGTATTCGGGTATCCATTTCGTATCAAATCCGTTGCAATTTTAAACTTATCAACCAAAATGAAAGGAATCCAACAGCATTTTTGTAGGGTATTGGTAGTAATCCTGTTTATCCTGCATAGCGCAAACCTATTTGGACAAGTGGATAGCGTCACCGATGTGGTAGATCTATCTGGAGAGCCTCTTTCCACTTTCCCGATGCATGTGTTAGAAAATACCGAATTGCAAAAACTTGTGCTTAATGAAACGCATCTGTCTTCACTTCCAGAAGGTATTGGAGTGTTGAAAGCCCTTAAATCACTTGAGTTCAATCATCTTGATCAACCCAACCTAGAATTTAAACAACCGGATATACTGCTTACCAACCGAAAGGACGCTAACCATTGGATAAAGTAAAGTGCTGCTATACCAATTAAGAATTGTGGATAATCTAAAGTGACCATGCAGTATGAACTAGAAACAACGAGAACTTATTTACGGCAGTTGATGATGCACACGATCTTTATCAACTCAACCTTGATCCGGAAGTATTAAAATATACTGGCGATAAACCCTTTGGCACTGTTGATGACGCAAAAGCATTTCTTTCAAGTTATGACCAATACAACAAGTATAATGTGGGAAGGTTGGCTGTTGTTGTCAAAGACACTGATCAATTCATTGGATGGTGTGGCTTAAAATTTGATCTGGATCAATACGATATTGGTTTCAGGTTGTTTAGGGAGTATTGGAATCAAGGCTTTGCTACAGAAGCCGCGGGGAGATGTGTTGAATATGGTTTCAATCATTTGGGTTTAAGTGAAATCATTGGCAGAGCCAGGAAAGAAAACAAAGCTTCCATCAGGGTATTGGAGAAAATAGGAATGACTTTCAAGAAGACCTTTGACTTTGATGGACAGGAGGGTGTGATTTACTTTGCAACGAGGCTGAATTTATAATCGTGAGGTAGATTCGAAAATATGAAGTTGCTTTTATTCGTATTCGTATTCTTATTGGTTATAACAGGGCATCATTGTTTTGGGCAACAAACGTTATTGATGCTGCAAAAAAGAAACAAGAACAAGAATGTATACTACAAGATAGGAGATGAACTTTCTTTTAGACTAGCAGATAATAAAAGTAAAGTCTCAGGAGAGATAATTGCATTCCAAGACAGTGTTATAGTTTTCAAAGGATTTGAGGTTATAGTAAGTAAAATATCCAGTCTCTACATTGACGAAAAGACGAGGTGGTGGCTTCGGTACAAAGTAGAACAGCTTTCGTTTATTGTGGGTGGTGGCTATTTACTGCTCGATCTTATCAATACCTGTGAATTGAATAAGGATACTTTAGTTGTAAGTGGCTCATTAATAGGAGTTGGCCTTGTGGCCAGGGCTTTGATAGGCAACAGAATAAAGATAAAAGGAAGGACAAAATTGAGGGTGATTGAAATATGATGCTTCGATATTGCACTTGCGGTAGCAACCAAAGAGATGGGTAAAATATACTCATGATGAGAATCACTGGTTGCGGTGATGGGTATCATTACTAATTAGCGGGTTATAAAATATCTTGTTCTTGTTGAAGGATCAACATAACATAATATTTTAAACCGATGAAAAACAAAACAGTAATTATAACAGGTGCCGCATCAGGTATTGGAAAATCTACCGCTCAATTGTTTGCCAAAGAAGGAGCAAATGTGGTAGTCTCTGATATTAACGAGGCCGATGGTAATCAGGTGGTGAAAGAGATAATTGAAAAGGGTGGTAAAGCTGCTTTTTTTAAAACTGATGTTTCCAAACCGGAGGAGATGAAAGCCTTGGTTGACTTTACACTTAAAACGTATGGCCAGTTGGATGTAGCGGTGAACAATGCCGGAGTTGGAGGTGAAATCAATCCTGTTGGGGATATGAGTATAGAAGGGTGGAATAATATCATTGCCATCAATCTCAATAGTTTGTTTTATGGAATGAAGTACCAGATACAAGCGATGTTGAAAAATGGAAGTGGTAGTATCGTGAATATTTCTTCCATTTTAGGTGCTGTGGGTTTTGCGGGTTCTGCCGGGTATACTGCTGCCAAGCATGGTGTGGTAGGTCTTACTCAAACTGCAGCGCTCGAATACTCTGCACAAAAGATCAGGGTGAATGCCGTGGGGCCGGGCTTTATTGAAACACCGTTGCTGGATGCCTTGGATGCTGACATGAAGAAGCAATTGGTTGCCCTTCATCCTATTGGTCGCCTTGGCAAAAGCGAAGAAGTGGCTGAGATCATTTTCTGGTTGGCCAGTGATAAAGCCTCTTTTGTAACAGGCAGTTACTACCCGGTTGATGGTGGTTATCTGGCCCGTTAGAAGCGATATTTTAGTTTTAATTTACTATTCTCCCCGTATCCGATCTTGGGTTCGGGGAGTTTGTTTTTATCCCTGAAAACCTGCCTGCTTAGCAACACTATTATCGGTCACTGTTTCCCAATAAAAAATCATAGGATTTTCACACGTTGTTACAACAAAATGAGCGCAATGCCCGTATCTTGGGTTTAGATCAGCCTATGGGAAGGGGTACATCTATTTTCTAGGTAAATTTATCGGAATGAAGGAATTCTTTGTGGATATTTTTAAATACCACCATCATTATAATCAGGAGTTAGCTGATTTGTTAATAGAGAATAAAGACAAAATTAGTGAGCGTACTGTTCCTTTATTTTCACACTGTATGAATGCTCATCAAATTTGGAATTCTCGAATTACAGGAGCCGATCCCTATACCGTGCACCAATTGCACACCCTGACAAAATGCAAGGAAATAGATAGTGATAATTACGCTATAACCCTGAAGATTCTGGAGGAGTTTAATCTTAATACTATTATCGACTACCAAACTTCCAAGGGGGATGCGTTTAGCAATACTATTCAAGAGATACTTTTTCATGTCGCCAATCACTTTACGCATCATAAGGGACAAATTATCTCGGACCTAAGACAAAGTGGAATTGAGCCTTTGATAACGGACTATATTTTTTACAAAAGATAAATCATGGTCAATTCCTTTTTGAAGTCATGAGTAGGTAGCAAATTTTGAACCCTACGTTTCATCGGTTAATTAAGCGGCCTACAGAGGGTTGTTTTTTGCTCTGTTTTTATTCTCTAGCTTTGCAAAAAAAATCATCACGATATGAAAAAACTTATTTTAGCTGTCATTGCGGTAATGGGAGTCACCGCTTCTTATGCTCAGTTTAACCAAGGAAGCATTTTGATTGGAGGGAAGACCAATCTGTCCGGTTCTTTCAATACCAGTAAAACCAAGACAGGAAGCACTACCACTACCAATGGAAAATTCTCTACTTTTTCCATTGAACCTCAGGCGGCCTATTTTGTAATTGATCATTTGGCGGTGGGTACAGGCCTTTCTATTAGTACTTCATCCTCAAAGGCGGATGGGTCTTCAGATAAATTTACCTCTACCAGCTTGTCTTTAACCCCTCTTGTAAGGTATTACTTTGATAACATATACGTTCAAGGGTCTTTTCAGGTGGGATCCAATAAAACCAAAAATACCTTTAACGGTAGCACCACAGAATCGACTACTAACCTTGGAGGATGGTCATTGATGGGAGGATATGCCTATTTTATCAGCGATGCCATCTCTTTGGAGCCGCAGTTAGGCTATTCACATACCACACGAAAATCAAAGGGATCGGACACGAAGCAAATTAATTCAGGAATCGTAATTGGCATTGGCCTTTATGCTTACCTGAATAGGTAATTGATTTACTCATTAGCCCGTTGGTAGTCTCTGCCAGCGGGTATATTCTACTTCATATTGATTGTGGGGTATTTCTCACCAATAGTTTAGGTTTTTGGGATCTACTACAGCTCATCCCAGAAAAACGCTATTCATCTCCGTTAATATCACTTCGTGTAATAGGCAACAACCAAAAAGATGGCTAGCCAGTTATTATACATGTGAATTAAGCTGGCCAGTTTAAGACATTTTACTAATGTTTTACTTAATAAATTAAGGTCATGAAGAAGCTTATGTTGGTTGCAGCCGTTTGGCTGATGTCTGCGGGATTAATTTTTGCGCAGAGTGGAAATGGAATGGAGAAAATGAAGACAGTGAATCAGGATGAGGTTCCTGCTGTAGTACAGTTTTCTCTTCAAAACGAATTTGATTTGGCTCCAGATGCAGGAACCTGGTTACTTAGATACTCCAAGGCGGCCACGGGTGTAGGAACGCCAGTTCGTTTAAAACCAATCGCTTACATATTCCATCAAAAGAAAGATGGCAACAAGATTGAAATCCAGTACAGTCCAAGTGGTGCCTTTCAACGCTCCAGAGGAATAGAAAAGCCCAGTGAAACACAGAGCAAATAGGCTAGTCTTTTCAGAGGCATTTGTTAACAAAAGTAAAGGTGCAGGGTGCGTCTTTACTTTTTTTTTGCCCTCTAGATACGCGTGTCGTGAGCGCTATCTATACCAATCTCATTTTCTAATGAAGATTAATTCTCTATTTTAGAGCAGCCGTTAAGTTTTTACTAAATATTAAATAATGAATAGAATCGTAAAGTCATTCTTTGTGCTGCTTTTGATGGCACAAGTATCGTTTGCTCAACAAAGCGAAACCGTTAATAAAATTGTAGCAGAGGGTACTGATAACTCACAGTTAGAAAATCTTGCGCACCAGCTGATGGATGTGATAGGCCCAAGGCTGGTAGGAACACCGCAGATGAAGGCAGCGAATGACTGGGCAGTAGCGAAATACAAGTCGTGGGGAATAGAAGCAAAGAACGAGGAGTGGGGAAAGTGGCGCGGATGGGAGCGCGGTATTACACATATTGATTTGGTTTCGCCAAGGGTAGTAACACTACAAGGCATGCAATTGGCGTGGAGCCCTGCAACACCCAAAAACGGAACGACAGCTGCTACCATTACCTTGCCTACAGTAAGGGATTCAATAGCCTTTAAAAATTGGTTGCCCAATGTAAAGGGAAAGTTTGTGTTGGTATCTATGCCACAACCTACTGGTAGACCTGATTACAACTGGGAAGAGTTTGCTACAGAGGAATCCTTTGCCAAAATGAAAAAGCAAAGGGATGAGTTGACAGAACAATGGGACACCAATTTGGATAATATGGGGCAAGGGCGCGGTCTTAATAAGGCGCTTGAGAAAGCAGGTGCAGTAGGCATTGTTCAGTCCCGATGGTCAAAAGGTTTTGGTGCTAATAAAATCTTCAGTGCTAATACCGAGAAAATTCCTGTCGTTGATGTATCGTTGGAAGATTACGGACTGTTGTACCGTATGACGGAAAAAGGGGATAAGCCAGTGATTAAAGTGTTGGCACAATCTAAAGATTTAGGTATAGTACCTACTTTCAATACCATTGCGACTATTCCTGGTAAAGAACTGCCAAACGAATACATTGTACTTTCTGCCCATTTTGATTCATGG
>JAGQYK010000027.1:0-9166 GCA_020436125.1 Cyclobacteriaceae bacterium
CAGTAAAAATTAATTCTGCAGTTTCTGAGGCACGCATACCCAATTTGTTTTCCTTCTTGCCTGCACTAAAACCTGGAGTCCCTTTTTCAATGATAAAGGCAGTCATACCATGAGAATCACCCACTTCGCCTGTCCGAACGATCACAACAGCCACATCACCGCTTTTACCATGGGTGATAAAGTTCTTTGCCCCATTAATGACATAATGGTCTCCGTCCTTAACAGCCACCGTGCGCATGTTACCTGCATCTGAGCCCGTATTTGGCTCGGTAAGGCCCCATGCACCTATCCATTGGCCAGAAGCTAACTTGGGTAAATATTTTTTCTTTTGCTCTTCGCTACCAAATTGTAAAATATGGCCTGTGCAAAGTGAATTGTGAGCTGCTACAGAAAGCCCAATAGAACCGTCTATTCTGGCAATCTCAGAAACCGCTGTTACATATTCAGGGTAACCAAAGCCAGAACCACCATATTCTTCCGGTACCAAAACTCCCATTAATCCCAACTCTCCCATTTTTCTAAACAAAGGGACAGGGAATTCCTGACTTTCATCCCAATCCATAATGTTGGGTCTAATCTCTAATTCACCAAAATCTTTGATCATCTGAGCAATCATTTTCTGGTTCTCCGATTCGTCAAAATTTATCCCTACTGAGGGTTCTGTCATTGTTGCCATTACTTCCTATTTTTTTAAAGGGCCTCAAAAGTATTTTGTTAAAACGGAATAACCAAACGAATGTTAGTTTGGTGGCTATTTAATAGAAAAATCAAGCTCAAACCGCATAAAACATCTATTTTTGCGCCTCATTTTAATTTTATTGACTTATGAAAATTGCGGTGGTTGGAACTGGGTATGTAGGTTTAGTGACTGGAACGTGCCTGGCCGAAACTGGAAATACGGTAACCTGTGTAGATATTGACCAAGAAAAGGTCAAAACTCTTCAAGGAGGAAAAGTGACTATCTACGAACCTGGGCTTACTCCATTATTTGAAAGGAACATTAAACAAAATCGGTTGTTCTTTACCACCAATCTGGCCGAAGGGATAAAAGACGCAAAGATTATCTTTCTCGCTTTACCAACCCCTCCCGGTGAAGATGGGTCGGCTGATCTTCAGTATATATTAAAGGTAGCCAACGACCTTGGTTCCATATTGGATAATTACACAGTAATTGTTGATAAAAGTACTGTCCCTGTAGGAACTGCCGAAAAGGTAAAAAACGCAATTGCATTAAATGCCAAGGTAGAATTCGATGTGGTTTCAAATCCTGAGTTTTTAAGAGAAGGAGTTGCTGTTGACGACTTTATGAAACCTGAGCGTGTAGTGGTTGGAACCAATTCTCCAAAAGCACAAAAATTGATGGAAGAACTGTATGCCCCATTTGTCCGTCAGGGCAATCCGGTCATTTTCATGGATGAGCGCTCTGCCGAGTTGACAAAATATGCTGCTAACTCATTTTTGGCAACAAAAATTAGTTTCATGAACGAGATTGCTAATCTGTGTGAACTATTGGGCGCTGATGTAGATGCCGTTCGCAAAGGAATAGGTTCTGATAGCAGGATTGGTAAGCGCTTCTTGTTCCCAGGAATAGGTTATGGAGGTAGCTGCTTCCCCAAAGACGTGCAGGCGCTAGCAAAATCTTCATCTGATGCTAATTATGATTTTAAGATTTTGAACTCTGTGATGGATGTAAATGTGAGCCAACGAGTTAAGCTGATGGACCGGGTTAAGAAACATTTCAATGGGGATCTTAAAGGGAAAAAAATTGCTGTTTGGGGTTTAGCCTTTAAACCGCACACTGATGACATCAGAGAAGCACCAGCTCTATACAACATAGAGTACCTGCTTGAAGCAGGCGCTACTGTAACTACGCATGATCCGGAAGCCATGGATAATGTGAGAAAATTATTAGGGGAGAAAATTGCCTATTTTTCTAATCCTTATGATGCAGCAGAGGGGGCTGATGCAATTCTAATTGCTACGGAATGGCCAGAATTTAGAGCGCCAGACTTTGACAGATTATCGACCCTATTGAAAAATAAGGTGATCTTTGATGGTCGAAATTTATACGATGTAAACGCCATGAAAGAACTTGGCTTCACCTATACAAGCATTGGAAGAAAATCAGTATGAGTAAAAAAAGAATATTAATAACAGGAGGCGCTGGCTTCCTAGGATCACACCTTTGTGACCGATATATCAAAGAAGGTTATCAGGTGATTGCGATGGATAATCTTATCACTGGTGATCTAAAAAACATAGAGCATCTTTTCAAACATCCGGATTTTGAATTTTCTCATTCTGATGTTTCAAAATTTGTTCATGTTCCCGGAAAACTGGATTACATCCTACACTTTGCTTCTCCTGCAAGCCCAATCGATTATCTCAAAATCCCTATACAAACATTAAAAGTGGGTTCATTAGGAACACACAATCTTTTAGGGTTAGCCTTGGCAAAGAAAGCGAGAATTCTTGTCGCCTCCACTTCAGAAGTTTACGGTGACCCGCTTGTGCACCCGCAGATAGAAGAGTATTACGGCAACGTTGATCCCGTTGGTCCACGTGGTGTTTACGATGAGGCCAAGCGTTTTCAGGAAGCCATGACCATGGCCTATCACACCTTTCATGGACTAGAAACCCGAATCATCAGAATATTCAATACCTACGGCCCTCGCATGCGACTCAATGATGGAAGAGTACTTCCTGCATTTATAGGACAAGCATTGAGGGGTGAAGATTTGACTGTATTTGGAGACGGATCTCAGACTAGGTCTTTCTGCTATGTAGATGATTTAGTGGAAGGTATCTACAGGCTTCTTCTTTCAGATTATCATTTGCCTGTCAACATTGGCAATCCAGATGAAATTACAATACTTCAATTTGCAGAAGAGATTGTAAAGCTTACTGGTACAACACAGAAAATTATCAGAAAGCCTTTGCCCATAAACGATCCCAAACAAAGACAACCCGATATTACTAAGGCTAAATCCATTTTGAAATGGGAGCCAAAAGTAAATCGTGCTGAAGGATTGAAAATCACCTACGACTACTTCAAATCCTTGCCAGAGGATGTCCTGTTTGATCGCAATCACAAAAACTTCGAACACTATATTAAATGATTTCTAAGAAAATATTAATTACAGGAGGCGCTGGTTTTATTGGATCACATGTGGTTCGCTTGTTTGTTAACAAATACCCAGACTACGAGATAGTAAATCTGGACAAGTTGACTTATGCGGGAAACTTAGAAAACCTTCGGGATATAGAGAAAAACCCCAACTATCGTTTTATTAAAGGTGATATCGTTGATGCACCTTCAATGCTTAAGTTATTCAATGAAGAAAATTTTGATGGCGTAATTCACCTGGCCGCTGAATCTCACGTAGACCGATCCCTTGAAAACCCCAATGAGTTTGTAATGACCAACATCATTGGAACAGTTAACTTACTTCAGGCGGCTCTAAAGAGCTGGGGCAATGACCCTTCAAAAAGATTTTATCACATTTCTACTGACGAGGTATACGGCTCAATTGATGGTGGTCTTTTTACAGAACACACTTCTATCGACCCCCAATCTCCCTATTCATCTTCTAAGGCTGGGAGTGACCATTTTGTAAAGGCTTTTCATAACAGTTATAAACTACCGGTTTTGATCAGCCGGTGTTCTAATAATTACGGCCCTAATCATTTTCCTGAAAAGCTAATTCCACTGATGATCAACAACATCTTGGAAAACAAACAGCTTCCTGTTTATGGAAAAGGTGAAAATATCAGGGATTGGCTGTATGTGGAAGATCATGCTAGCGCCATCGATGCCATCTTTCATAAAGGAAAAACTGGCGAAGTGTATAATATTGGCGGTAACAATGAGTGGAGAAACATTGACCTCGTTAACTTCTTATGCAGCTTAATGGATAAAAAATTGGACAGAGCTGAAGGAACATCAGCTAAGCTGATCACTTATGTAAAGGATAGGCCAGGTCATGATTTACGCTACGCTATTGATTCATCAAAATTGCAAAACGATTTAGGCTGGTCACCTTCCCTCACTTTTGAAGTTGGTTTAGAAAGAACTGTTGACTGGTATCTTAATAACAAAGAATGGCTGAGCCACGTGACCTCAGGACAGTATAAAGAATACTACACACAAATGTACAACAAGAGATGAAAGGAATAATTCTGGCTGGCGGGTCAGGCACACGCTTACACCCATTAACATTGGTAATCAGTAAACAGTTAATGCCTTTGTATGACAAGCCGATGATCTATTATCCCCTTTCGGTATTAATGATGTCCGGCATACGCGAAATCCTTATTATCTCTACACCCCAAGATTTACCATTATTTGAAAAACTACTGGGGGACGGATCAAAATTAGGATGTTCTTTTTCCTATGCCGAACAGCCAAACCCCGAAGGCCTGGCTCAGGCATTTATTATTGGTGAAGAATTCATTGGTAATGACAAAGTCGCGCTCATACTAGGCGACAATATATTTTATGGATCTGGACTGGTTAATTTATTACAAGCAAACAAAGACCCACAAGGTGGAGTAGTTTTTGCCTATCACGTACATGACCCTGAACGCTATGGTGTTGTTGAATTTGACAAAGACAATAAAGCAATCTCTATTGAAGAGAAACCTGAAAATCCGAAATCAAATTTTGCAGTTCCTGGTTTGTACTTTTATGATAATGAGGTGGTAGCTATTGCCAAAGCACTCAAACCCAGTAAGCGCGGTGAATTAGAAATCACCGATGTAAATAACATTTACCTTAAAAAAGGGGAACTTACTGTTGCTCAAATGAGCCGCGGTACTGCCTGGCTGGATACCGGCACATTTGACTCACTCATGCAAGCTTCCAACTTTGTGCAAGTCATCGAGCAACGGCAAAATCTAAAAGTTGGCTGTATTGAGGAGATTGCCTACCGCATGAAGTTCATTACCAAAGAACAATTGCTTGAATTGGCACAACCACTTGAAAAAAGTGGATATGGTACTTATCTGAAAATGATCGCCAATTATTCTTCATAGTAAATTACATTCAACAAAGTAGCGCCAACGGCCTCAAGCGTTTCTTTGCTGATTAAATCCATATTATCTTTTTGTGAATGGTGGTAATCACCAAAATACCCAATGCCTTGTTGGTAATGCACAATATCGATCATGGGAATCTTCCCCCACTCATTTACATAAATATGATCATCTGTAATAGCGTGGGCATTTTGCTTTACAAAGTAATCTGAGTACCCCAATCTTGCCCCGGCATCCCACACCTTTGACACAATATTGGGAGCATATTGAAGGCTAGCTCCTTCTCTAAAAAATTGAGATTTCTTTGCGCCAACCATATCAAGTAATACACCATAGTAAGCAGAATAATTAGACTTGTGCTTATTCTTAGACCAGTATTGCGAACCCATACACCACCAACTATCCCATTCACCAGGAGGCTTCCGCTGGCTCTGGTCACTTTCGGGCTCTCCCCAATCCTCCCCATCAAACAAAATAATGTCCACTCCTACCTGGAGAGAAGTATCCCTATTGAGGTGCCTGGCCATTTCCAATAATACTCCTACTCCACTGGCTCCGTCATTCGCACCATCCATTGGCCCTGCTGGATTGTCCGGATCCTTATCCGCGAAAGGGCGGGTATCCCAATGTGCGGCAAGAAGGATTCGTTTTTGCTTTTCCTCTCCAAAAGATCCTATAATATTTCTAAGCTGAAGCTGTTGGCCATGATATGATGGAGCTGTAAACTCTTGAGTAGATACAGCGGCTCCATAATTCCTCAATTTATTGATAAGAAAATCTCCCGCTTCTTTATGAGCTTGACTGTTGGGTACTCTGGGACCAAAGTCTACTTGTTTCTTTACAAAAGCGTAAGCTGAGTCTGCATTGAACACAGGCACGCTAATAACTCTTGTAGGTTTATTTTCTTCTGCAAACTTTGTACCTCCACCAGAGCAACTCCACAAAAGTATTATTAATGCTGACTGCCCTAGTAATAAACCTATCCTGCCTTTATCCATCATTATTCAATCTAATTCTACAACCTAGTAATATTTTGCAATAAATTAAAAATCAATTACCTTTGCGTCAACTTATATAAAAAACAATAAGAGGGGACTAAAAAGTCCCCTCTTTGTTTATAACAACTTATGGATTTGAGTACAAGTATCACAGAAATGGCGGCTTCCTTACTTAAGGAACCTCACCTTTTTTTGGTGGAAGTAGTCATATCCGGCAACCGGGTTCAAAAGAAAGTAGTGGTAATCATAGATGGAGACAATGGAGCTACCATCGAGGATTGTGCGAAATTGAGTAGGGCCTTATCAGCAAAACTGGATGAAGAAGAAGATAGCATCCCCGAGAAATATACCCTTGAGGTAACAACCCCGGGAGTTGACTTCCCTCTTAAACTGAAAAGGCAATACAAAAAACACATCGGTAGAGGCTTTAAGATCACTTTAACTGATAAATCTCAAGTAAAAGGGAAATTAATTAGCACAAGTGATGAGTCCATTGAAATAGAATTTGAGGAAAAAACAGATAAAAAAAGTAAGAAGAAGGAAATGAAAACAATGGAATTACCATTTGATATGATAGATAAGGCGTTTGTACAAATTTCTTTTAAATAAGTAGTAACATGGATGCTTCAACTTTAGTAGAATCTTTTGCAGACTTTGCAAAGCAAAAGAACATAGACAGACCGACCATGATTCGCATTCTGGAAGATGTTTTCCGGAATATGATTCGTAAAAAGTATGAACATGATGACAACTTTGACATCATCGTAAACTCAGACAAGGGTGACCTTGAAATCTGGCGTTTCCGCGAAATCGTAGATGACGACTCTGAGGACATATGGGATCACGACAAGATCAGCCTCTCAGAAGCTCAAAAAATTGAACCTGATTTTGAAGTAGGGGAAGAAGTAGCTGAAGAAATTCACCTCGAGGATTTTGGAAGAAGAGCTGTGAGTACAGCCCGCCAAACCCTTATGCAAAAGGTAAAGGATCTTGAAAAAGACATCCTTTTTGAAAAGTACAAGGAGATTGTTGGTGAAATCATAGCTGGTGAGGTATATCAGGTGTTGAGTCGTGAAGTATTGTTAATTGATGGTGAGGGTAATGAAATTTCATTACCTAGAACTGAACAGATTCCAAAAGATCGTTACAGAAAAGGAGAAACCATCCGTGCGATTGTTCACAAAGTGGAAATGATCAATGGCAATCCTAAAATTATTCTTTCCAGAACATCTCCGGTGTTTCTTGAACGCTTATTTGAGCAGGAAGTGCCAGAAGTATATGATGGATTGATTACTATTAAAAAAGTAATTCGCGAGCCTGGTGAGCGTGCCAAAGTTGCCGTTGAATCTTATGACGACCGTATTGATCCGGTTGGAGCTTGTGTTGGTATGAAGGGCTCAAGAATTCACGCCATCGTTAGAGAATTGCAGAATGAGAACATTGACGTTATCAACTATACTGAAAATCTTGATCTCTACATTACGCGCGCGCTAAGCCCTGCAAAAATTACCAGCATTAAAGTAGATAAAGACAACGGACGGGTGTCTGTTTATTTGAAACCAGATCAGGTTTCACTGGCTATTGGCAAAGGAGGTTTAAATATTAAACTGGCAAGCCGTTTGGTGGATATGGAGATTGATGTGTTTAGAGAAGACATGGAGTTGCAGGATGAGGACGTTGATCTGCAAGAATTCTCCGATGAAATTGAAGCATGGGTGATTGAAGAACTGAAGCGAATTGGATTAGATACCGCTAAGAGTGTATTGGCATTGGATGTGGAAGAGCTGGTGAGAAGAACCGATTTAGAAGAAGAAACAGTTGAGATGGTTCTAAAAGCGCTTAAGAAAGAGTTCGAATAAGAATAGAAACAGATAAAAAACCAAAAAATACCGATATTTGGGCAACATGGCAGAAAATAAAATGATACGGTTGGGGCAGGCATCTAGAAAACTCAATGTGGGACACAATACCATATTGGATTTTCTTTCAGAAAAGGGGTTTGAGGTAGAAAACAACCCCAACGCCAAATTAACCGGAGAGCAGTTTGCCATGCTTTCAAAGGAGTTTGCCACTTCTGCCTCCGAAAAACGAGAAGCTTCTGGCTTAACCATTGGTGTCAAGCACATTGAAAATGTGACCATAGAAACCGAAAATGAAGCTGCTCGCAAGAAAACGGATGAGGATGAGCAAATCTTAATCAAGAATCTGGGTTCCAGTGACATCAAACCTAAAGAAGAACCAAAGCAACCTGAAAAAGTTGAACTTGAGAAAACCAAACTTGAAGGGATTAAGGTTTTAGGGAAGATAGACCTAGAAAAGAAAAAAGTAAAAGAGGAGCCCAAGAAAGAGGAGCCGGTCGTTGAAGTAAAGAAAACAGAGGAAGTAAAGGAGGAGAAAGTTGAAGTCAAAGAAGAGAAAAAAGAAGTCGCTCCTGAAAAAGAAATAGCCAAAGATCAAGAACTGATAAAAGCTAAAGCCAATAAGCTGCAAGGCCTTAAGGTATTAGATAGAATTGAGCTTCCCGCTGAAAAGAAAAAGGAACAACCTGTTGCATCTTCTGACAAGAGAGAGGAAAATAGAAAAAGAAGACCACGTAAAAGAATTGCCCCCCCAAGAGATGACCGCAGTGGAGGTGCCAAGGGCAAAAAACCATTTGCACCACGCACTCAGAAGGCTGAACCAACTGAGAAAGAAATTCAAGAGCAGGTAAGGGCAACACTTGCAAAATTGAGTGGCAATCAGAAAAAAACCGGTGGAGCTAAATACAGAAAAGAAAAACGTCAAGCAGTATCAGATGCAGAAGACGAAAGACTGCTTCAAGAGCAAGAGGATTCAAAGACCTTGAAAGTGACGGAGTTTATCTCCGCCAATGACCTTGCTTCTTTGATGAATGTGTCTGTTAATGACGTAATCTCCACATGCCTTAACTTAGGAATGTTCGTTTCCATCAACCAACGTCTTGATGCGGAAGCCATCACTGTAATTACAGATGAGTTTGGGTTTGATGTACAATTCTCTTCTACAGAAGAGGAAGATGACGTTGTTGAGGAAGAAGATGCAGAAGAGGATTTGGAGCCACGCGCCCCGATCGTTACGATCATGGGTCACGTTGACCACGGTAAGACTTCACTTCT
>JAGQYK010000027.1:9265-42501 GCA_020436125.1 Cyclobacteriaceae bacterium
TGACTACATCAGAAATACAAAGGTGACCGATCAGGAAGCCGGAGGTATAACTCAGCATATTGGAGCGTATAACGTAACTACCAAGAGTAATCAGAAGATAGCATTTCTAGACACCCCTGGTCACGAAGCTTTTACAGCAATGCGTGCCCGTGGTGCTAAAATCACTGACGTGGCCATCATCGTGGTGGCCGCTGATGATGATGTGATGCCTCAAACCAAGGAAGCGATAAACCATGCACAAGTAGCGGGTGTTCCTATTGTAATCGCCATCAATAAAATTGATAAGCCCGGTGCCAACCCAGAAAAGGTAAAGGAATCATTATCAAAAATTAATATTCTGGTTGAAGACTGGGGAGGTAAATATCAATGCCAGGAGATTTCAGCAAAGACCGGTCAAGGAATTGATGATCTTTTAGAAAAAGTACTTCTGGAATCCGAATTACTTAATCTAAGGGCCAACCCAAATAAACCTGGAGTTGGATCAGTTGTTGAAGCAGCCCTTGACAAGGGTCGTGGCTATGTAACCACTGTAATGGTGCAAGCGGGTACCCTTAAAATTGGAGACATCATTCTTGCAGGATCAAACTTTGGTCGCGTAAAAGCGATGTTTGATGATACGGGAAGTAAAGTTAAATCAGTAGGACCTTCCACTCCGGTATTGGTACTTGGATTAGACGGAGCAACCCAAGCGGGTGAGAAATTCAGCGTAATGGAAACGGACCGTGAGGCGCGTGAGATCGCTGCCAAGCGTGGCCAAATTCTTAGAGAACAAAGTATAAGAACCAAGAAACATATCACCCTGGATGAGATCGGAAGACGTTTGGCCATTGGTTCATTCAAGGAACTTCGAATCATCGTTAAGGGTGACTTTGATGGTTCCGTAGAAGCCTTGGCTGACTCCTTGTTGAAACTTTCAACACCGAAAATTCAGATCAGTATTATCCATAAAGGCGTAGGTCAAATATCTGAGTCAGACGTATTGCTGGCTTCAGCTTCTGATGCAGTAATCGTTGGTTTCCAGGTAAGACCATCTGGTTCAGCTAGGAAAGTAGCTGAAAACGAAGAAATCGAGATTCGCCTTTACTCTATTATCTATGATGCCATCAATGACGTGAAAGCGGCCATGGAGGGAATGTTAGAGAAAGAGTTTGAAGAAGTAATTGTAGGTAATGTGGAGGTAAGAGAAGTATTCAAGATTTCTAAAATAGGAACAGTAGCCGGTTGTATGGTGACTGACGGTTACATCAAACGTGCTAATCCTATTCGTATCATACGTGATGGTATCGTGATCTATACTGGTGAAATGACAGCACTAAAGCGCTTCAAGGATGATGTTGCTGAAGTGAAGTCTGGATTTGATTGTGGTATAAGCATCAAAAGCTTCAACGACATTCTAGTGGGTGATGTAATAGAAAGTTATGAAAAACGTGAGGTGAAGAAATAGATTGAACATTAATCAAATAAAAAAGGCTCATGAAATTCATGAGCCTTTTTTTGTTCCCTGTATGGAGCTATTGAAACTTAACCACAGGCGCAGTATCTGCACCTTGTTGCGCTTCAAAACCTTTGCGCACACTAAAATCCTCTCCGCCTCCAAAAATGCTTAAAGCCATTCGCCTAAAGAATCCTCGCACATATGTATTATATCCCTGAACGGACTCATTGTAACGTTGTCGAGCCACATTAATTCTATTTTCTGTTCCTTCCAGTTGAGATTGAAGATCGAGGAAATTTTGGTTAGCTTTTAGATCAGGATAACGTTCAACCACCACCATCAATCTTGACAAAGCAGAGCTCAATCCATCCTGTGCCTGTTGAAATTGTGCCAATTGATCAGGAGTAACGTTAGAGGGATCAATATTTACAGATGTTGCCTTAGCTCTTGCTTCAATGACACCTGTCAGGGTTTCCTGTTCAAAATCAGCGTAGCCCTTCACCGTACTGACAAGGTTAGGGATAAGGTCCATCCTTCTCTGATAGGTCGCCTGAACATCAGCCCACTGGGCGTTTACATTTTCTTGTTGTGCTACGGCCTTATCAAAAATACCTGCACCCCACATGAAGAAACCCCCAACAAACAAGACGATGACACCAATAATTACTAATGTCGTTATTAATCCTTTGCTCATAATTTATAGTTTAAGTAAAGCTATTTCTTTATTGACTAAAATATGACTAAACCACCAGGCTTTTCTCCATCAAAAACTCGGCAATCTGCACGGCATTTGTTGCCGCTCCTTTTCTAAGGTTATCGGCCACAATCCACATATTTAAGGTGTTTGGCTGGGATTCGTCTCTTCGAAGTCTGCCCACAAACACTTCATCTTTACCATGCGCATTGATTGGCATAGGATAAATGTTGTTTTGAACATCGTCCTCTACGATGATGCCAGGAGTGGACTCCAGTAGATTTCTCACCTCTTGAAGGTCAAAGTCATTATGGAATTCAACATTTACCGATTCTGAATGACCCCCTACCGCAGGCACTCGTACCGTTGTGGCCGTTAATGCAATAGACTGATCACCCATTATTTTTTTTGTCTCGTTGACCATCTTCATTTCTTCCTTGGTATACCCATTTTCCAAAAAGGAATCAATGTGAGGAAGAATATTCATATCTATTGGATGTGGATAGACATTAAGCGTTTTGTCTCCGTTCCTCTCATTCATCATTTGATCCACCGCATTCTTACCCGTTCCTGTAACGGACTGATACGTAGAAACTACAACCCTTTTAATTTTGTATTTGACATGAAGAGGTGCTAATGCCAAAACCATTTGGATAGTAGAGCAATTCGGATTGGCTATGATCCTGTCATCAATACGAAGTACATGACCATTGACCTCAGGAACTATTAATTTCTTACTTGGATCCATGCGCCAGGCTGAGGAATTATCAATTACTATGCATCCTTTTTCCGCAAACTTTGGCGCCCACTCCAATGAAGTACCACCCCCGGCTGAGAAAATCGCTACCTCAGGCGCAAGATTACAGGCCTCCTCTATGCTTTTAATGGTATACTTTTTATCTTTAAATAATAGGGTTTGTCCCACAGATTTGGCAGAAGCTACCAGGTATAAATCTGAAAATTCAATATGCCTTTCTTCAATCACTTTCAACACTTCCTGTCCCACCAGTCCGGTGGCTCCTACTATCGCCAATCTCATTATTTATTATGTTTAGTTAGTCAAAGAACAAAATTACCATTTTTGACCTTACCGATAAAAGTATTTATTCCGTTCCTGATTCTAATTTTTAGCCAAACCAGTTATTCACAGGTGGCCGAAAATTTTTCGGACAATGACTTCACGGTAAACCCAGCATGGACAGGCGAGGATGGGAAGTTTATAATTGAAGACTTTCAACTGAAACTGCAGGCGCCAACTGAGACCGGGGTTGCCTACCTCACCACACCTAGTGAGGCCATCAACAATGCAGTGTGGGAGTTTAAGCTCAAACTAGAATTCAACCCATCAGGAAGTAATCTTGCTAAAATTTATTTGGTTTCAGATCAGGCCGACCTTACTCATTCATTGAACGGTTACTTTGTCATGGTAGGAGACACGCCCGATGAAATAAGTTTGTACAGACAGTCCGGTGCATCCGCAACCATAATTATTAATGGAGTTGACGGATCTGTTAACCAATCCATTGTTAATGTTTCTGTAAAAGTGACACGGGACAATTTGGGTAACTGGCAGTTGTTTTCGGATGTAGGAAATACCGGAACTTTTATCTCTGAGGGAACTGTATTCGACAATACCTTCAACGCTTCGTCCCATTTTGGTGTAGTCTGTATTTATACTTCTACCCGATCCGACAAATTCTTTTTTGACGATTTTACTGTGATAGGGGATCCTTATAGGGATGTCGATCCCCCAGCGCTACTTGGTATTGAAGTACTATCACCGCAAGAATTACTTATTCACTTCAATGAATTGATTGATCCATCCTCCACCGACAAGTTGCTTTACGCATTAAATGGTCAAATCAACCCAGCAACAGTCTCTGTTCAATCTGACGGAAAGTCCATTAAACTCTCATTTACTCAACAATTTCAAAATGGGATTACAAGCGAATTAAATATCATCGGTTTGAAAGATTTAGCTGGCAATGCGCTCTTCACAACGGATACTTTTCTGTATTTCCAATCGGTTCCCACCAAAGCCAAGGATATCATTTTCACTGAAATATTTGCAGACCCAAGCCCCCAGATAAAATTGCCAGATGTAGAATATGTGGAGATATACAATAGAAGTATCAACCCCATTCACATTTTAGGATGGCAGCTGAGCGATGGTAGTTCTATTGCTACACTACCCGACAAAATTGTTTTGCCTAATGAGTATTGGGTGATCACTTCTTTTGCAAATGTTTCCAAATTTGGAATGAACGGTTCAGTGCTTGGTGTGACCAACTTTCCAACACTAAATAATTCAAACGATGCGCTTACGCTGAAAACCTCTTCAGGAAATGTGATCGACTCAGTAAACTATAGTCTATCATGGTATAAAAACATTGACAAGCAGGAAGGCGGCTGGTCATTGGAACTGATTGATCCTAATAATCCATGTGGCGAAGAAGAAAATTGGGCCGCCTCAGAAAATGAAAATGGCGGAACGCCAGGCATTACTAATTCTATTAATGCCAACAAACCTGACCTTACAGGGCCGAAGCTTACACACGTAAACTTAATTTCTAACACTCAACTTCTTCTTTCCTTTGATGAAAAATTAGAAACCCCTATTTCAGCAAGCGTAGCTTTTTCTGTTTCCCCCAACACTGAAGTTGTCAATTATTATTTTGAATCCATATCCCAGAGATCTATCGTCCTTCAATTGACTCCTTCCATTGTATCAAAACAGCTTTATACAGTTTCCATTGAGAATCTTTATGACTGTAGTGGTAATAACATTAGTTCCGAATTCAATACTGCAACTTTTGCACTCACCGAAATACCTGAAACAGGAGACCTACTTATCAACGAAATACTTTTCAACCCCAGACCAAACGGAGTTGATTTTGTTGAACTATATAATTTATCTGATAAGTACATTAACCTAAAAGATTTAAAAATTGGAAACGTCAAGGGGGAGCTGATTGAAAACACTAAACTCATATCTACTTCTGATTATATCATAGCGCCTTCAGACTATGCCGTACTCACCACCGACCCCGTCATTTTAAAAGGTAACTACCCGCAAGGAAAAGACGAAAAGTTCCTCTCCACATCCCTCCCATCATTTCCAGATGACGAAGGGTCTGTTGCTTTAGTTGGCAATAGTGATTCTCTGATTGACTATTTGCTTTACGATAAAGATTTTCATTCAGCCTTTATAAAGGAAGAAGAGGGCGTTTCATTAGAGCGCATTTCATTTACGTCAATTACGAATTCGCGGGAAAACTGGACCTCCTCCAATTCAAATGTGGGCTTTGCCACTCCAGGATTTATCAATTCCAACTCAAGACCTGAACACAATGTAGCTGTTGGTGAGGTTGAAGTCCATCCTCCCATTTTAGTGCCCACTTCCGGAAGTTCAGATTTTTCTCAAATCAATTTTCAATTTGATCAGCCTGGCTTTGTAGCCAATGTAAAAATTCTTGACCACCAGGGAAGGTTGATCAAAACAATAGCCAATAACGAAGTACTGGGCCATATGGGGTCATTTCGGTGGGAGGGTGATACGGATGATGGCAGCAAGGCAAGGGCCGGATATTATATCGTCTGGTTCGAGATATTTAACCTCTCAGGATACCTCCAAACTTACCGTAAGCGGGTGATCGTAGGCTTAAAATAGGGTTTTGAGGCCCTTACTTCAACATCCTTTATTTTTTATGGAATATTCCACGATTGCAATGATTCTCAGGGATTTGGAATTAATCCCAATACATTTTTTGTTTAGATGGCGAGCGGTTATTTTTGCGCATCTTTTTCGAGTACCATAAAACGAGAGTACCTATGGCTAAATCAGTTAAAAAGGCTAAAAAAGTAAAGAAAGCACCTAAAAAGGCTAAGAAAACTGTTAAAACAAAGAAAGTGGCGAAGGCAAAGAAAGTAGTGAAAAAAAAGGCAGTGAAAGTTAAAAAGGTGACTAAAGCCAAGAAAGTGGCGAAGCCTAAGAAAAGCGCAAAAAAAGCTGTAGCCAAGAAAACGGCTACTAAAAAAGTAAAAGCTGTTAAAAAGGCTGCAGCTCCTAAAAAGGCGGCTCCCAAAAAAACTGCAAAAAAGGTAACGCCTAAAGAAGAGGTAGCTCCGTCAAAACCGATGAGAAGAGCAGCCACCCCAACGGTACCCATGGTGGGCAAGAAAAAGGATAACCCTATTTCTCCGTTGCCAAAGACACCGCCACAGCTAAATATTTTTCCAGCATTGACACAAAGACCGATTGCACATAAACCAGCAAAAGCGGCTGCTCCCTCTGATAAGTCGCGCTACAATGATGATGAACTAAAAGAGTTTGAAACACTTATTAATGGAAAGCTCGAAAAAGCACGTAGCGAATTCAAAATTTTGAAAGAAACCCTAAATCGTAATAACGATGAGGGCACTGATAGCACATCTGGCGGAAACACAAAAGTTTTGGAAGATGGGGCTGAAACTGCCGAAAAGGAAAACTTGAGCCAGTTAGCAGCACGTCAATTAAAATACATTTCGAATTTAGAAAATGCGCTTATTCGTATTAAGAACGGCACTTATGGAATCTGTTCTGTTACGGGAAAATTGATACCTAAAGAAAGGCTGATTGCTGTGCCACATACCACGCAATCAATTGAAGCCAAAATGATGCAAACTGACTAAAGTGAATTTCTTACAAAACCATATTGAAGCCCTGATTTTCTGTTCTCCAGGCCCAGCCAAATTGGTAGATATAAAGGCTTGTCTTACAGAAATGTTTAACGCAGATGTCCCTGAAGAGGATATTCAGGGAGCCATTCTTGTACTTGATGAAAAGTATCAGTCTGAGGAATATGCATTCCAATTGACAAAAGCGGGTGGAGGTTATCAGTTCTTAACCAAGCCAGCCTATCAGGCCAGTATTGGAATTATGCTTAAGCAGCAATCTAAAAAAAGATTATCCACCTCTGCATTGGAGACCCTTTCAATCATTGCCTACAAGCAACCTATTTCAAAAGGAGAGATTGAAAACATCCGCGGTGTGAACTGCGATTATGCCGTTCAGAAACTTCTTGATAAAGGTTTGGTTGAAATTCGGGGTAAAGCTGATACAGTTGGTCGCCCAATGCTATATGGCACTAGTCAGAAGTTTATGGAATACTTTGGCATTAATGACCTGAATGAGCTACCTACACCTAAAGATTTTACACAGGAAGTGAACACCATTGGTGAATCCTCCGATGAAAATCAGTAAGCTCTCAACAGGCACCAGTGCCTAATTAATTATTTATGGCACACAAACGATCAGATAAGAAAACTTCCTTCGGGAAAAAGACTGCCCCGCATAAAGCCTTTTTAAAGAAGGGACGCAATTCGCGCAAAGACGAGGATGAGGAGAGACCAAAACGCTCTTTTAGCCGTCCATCTGGCCCAGGCAACCGAAGGGTCAAACCAGATGATAACCGTTTCTCAAAGCGTGATACTCCACGTTCATCTAATTCAGACGAAAGGCCAAAGAAAAGCTTTATCAAACGATCAAGATCTACGGAAGGTGAAGAAAAACCTTTCAAAAGATCGGAGTTTGCAAAAAGAAGCTCAGACAAGAGAAGCTCAGAAAAACCATTCTCCAAAGATAAAAGGGAAACAGACAAGGATCATTTTAAGCCTAAATCAGGACGTGCACTCGGTTTTGTTAAAAAAGGTAAAGCAGCTCCAAAATCAGCTCCGTCTTACGACAATATTGGAAAGCCAAAAGTAAGTAGCGATGGACTTACAAGGCTCAATAAATACATTGCCAACAGCGGAATGGGATCGAGGAGAGATGCTGATGAAATGATAAAAAAAGGTCTTATCAGTGTTAACGGTGTAACCATCACCGAGATGGGGCATAAGGTGAAGCAAGGAGACGTGGTACGCTATGAAGATAAGTTACTGAAAGCTGAAAAACTGGTGTATGTGCTGCTCAACAAGCCTAAAGGTTTTATCACTACCACTTCTGATCCGAAGGAAAGGAAAACAATAATGAACCTTGTTGCAAACGCGTGTAAAGAACGCCTCTATCCGGTAGGAAGATTAGATCGAAATACAACTGGCCTACTTTTACTGACCAACGATGGTGACCTTGCAGAAAAGCTGACACACCCTTCATATAACACCAAAAAGATTTACAAAGTTGAATTGGATCGCCCGCTGACCAAAAATGATTTTCAGAAAATCCAAGAAGGCGTGAGACTGGAAGAGGGAAAAGCAATAGTTGACGACTTGGCTATTGTAAGCGATGATAAGAAAACCATTGGAATCGAATTACACATTGGCTGGAATCGTATTGTGAGAAGGATTTTTGAATCGCTCGAATACGAAGTGGTAAAACTGGATCGTGTCATCTTCGCAGGACTAGACAAAAAAGATCTTCCCCGGGGAGAATGGAGATTTCTCAAACCCGAGGAAGTTGTAAAATTGAAACACTTCAAGTAGTCTATTCTCCTTTCAGGTTATCAACAGGATTGACGTAGGTGGCTCGCAAAGTCTGAGACCCAATTGTTAGTATTCCAAACAATAGCAAAATAAATACCCCCAGTAATATTACTGTCATATCGAATGTGGTGTGGTAAGCGATGAGTTCTAGCCACAGGTTGTTGAGAAAGTAGGCTGAGGGAACAGCAATCACAATCGACAACAAAAGCAACTTGAGAAAGCCTTTCGATAGCAGTAGAATTAAGGTGTTGTTACTTGCTCCCAAAACCTTTCTGATAGATATTTCTTTTATCCTTGTCTCAGTAGCATAAGTAGCCATACCCAACAGTCCCAGGCAGGATATGATAATCGCAATTGCTGAAATAACACCAACGACATTGACGATATCACCAAATATTAATTGATAGAACCCTCGAATTTCATCTTCAAATACTTTGTGATCCACCTTCAATGAAGGGTTCACTTTATTCCAGGCAGATTCGATAGTTGCAATTGCTGCCTGGTAATCTCCAGAGTATTTAACCTGTAACATATTAATTTCATCAGGTCGATACATTAGTGCCTCTGGCCCGATCTCTGCCATCAGAACCTGATGGTTATAATTTTTGATTACTCCTATTATTTCTTTTTTAGTAGAATCTGTCTGTGAAATAATTTGCTGACCAATGGCTTCAAGTGGAGTACCATAATGAAAGGCATCCACGGCCGCTTCATTGATCACCACAAAGTTAGCATTTGATTCCCCGGCACTTTCATCAAAAAACTTTCCCTCCACAAGTGTTAAACTTATATTATCTAAATAATCTTCATCCACGGCATAGTAACTTAATTCAAGCCAGTCCTCCTCATCCAATGACTGCTTAAAACCCTCCCCATAGGTACTGCCAGCGGCTGGCACATGAGATGAAGCGGATACGTTAATAATATTTGAATGTTGTAAAAGTTCGGTCTTCAATTCTTTCGGCTTGGTCTCCCCTATGCGCACTACCACATTGTTTTTCATATCAAACCCATGATCCGCTTTTACAAAAAGTGAAAGTTGGTTATAGATCACGATCACACTTAAAATAAAAATCAACGACAAAGAAAACTGTGCTACCAAAAGGGCTTTCCTCAAGCCAATCCTTGAAAATACCTTCATCGTTCCTAGCTGCTTTAGCACTTTGACAGGTTGAAAACCAGACAAGACAACAGCAGGAAACAATCCAGCAAAAATGCCCACCATGATTGCAAATATTAAAAATACACCATACACATAAATATTAGCTTCAAGATCCCATTTCAACAAGCGAGCAAAATTGAGATTCAACATCAGAGGTCTCAGGGCAATTAAAAAAATCAATGACAGCCCTAAAGCAACGAGAGCTGTTACAATGGCCTCTGAAATAAACTGAGTGAAAATTTGCCAACGCGCTGCTCCCGAAACTTTTCTTATCCCGATTTCTTTGGCGCGAGTCAATGATCTTGCAATAGAAAGATTAGTGAAATTAAAACAAGACGTAAGCATTACTACAGCTGCAAGACCACCCAAAAAGTAAATAAACATCCATGGCAAAAATGGCCCAATCGGGTTACTCAACATTCTCCCCGGTGTGATGTCATTGAGACTCTGAACATCAAATTTTGCTTTTCTCACATCTGGGTTGGGATCTGGAGCTATATGGTTTTCATAGATTTTAGTGAGGTAAGGTTGTAGTTCCTCTGCATCCTTCCCCTCTTCCAAAAGCAAATAAGTCCACGCATTGTAGTGATTATGCCAGTTGTCCATATCCTTGCGATAAGTCCCTGCTGCTTCAAGGCTGTTAACTGTAGCCATACTCGCCAATGCCTCAAAGACAATGTGAGATTTCAGATTGGTTTCTTTTAATACGCCAGTAATCGTAAAGAGTCCGAGCTCACCTACTTTTACAGTTTCTCCTACAGGGTTTTCAATCTCGAATAATTTTTCAGCAGCGCGCTTTGTTAGCACCACAGTATATGGTTCAATCAAAGCCGTCTTGGGATCACCGTACTCAAATTCATACTCAAGCACATCAAATACATCTGGATCGGCATAGAATCCGGCCAACGGAATATTGATATCCCTATCAAACTCCACCCATCCATTTCCAAATCCTCTTTTGAGACGTGCTACTTTCTCAATCCCGGAATAGTTATTTTTCAATTCTGGGCCTATGGGTAATGGTGAAGTGGCAAATTCAATGTCACTAAAGATACCATCGCCATCAATCGGCATACTAGTAACCCGATAAATGCGATCTCTTTTTGTGTTGTAAAGATCATATGTCATCTGGTCCGCTACCAGCATGATTATACCCATACAGATCGTCATACTTACGGACAACCCAAAAATATTGATGAACGAAAAAAAACGATGACGTAATAAATTTCTAACAGCCGTACGGAAGTAGTTCTTAACCATGTGTATAGAAGTAAGAGTAAAAAATTATTTATCAGATTCCTTCTTCATTATGAAGTAGTAAATCAAGAAGCCAAACGAAATAAAGAAAGCAAGCAATCCGTAGGGCAAAGGCGACTCTGGGCTGGTAGGAATATACTCCATGATAATAAGAGCCAACCCGCCAAAGAAAATGATCAATCCCCATTTCAGAGCTCCAAATTTATTTTCATCGGCATGTCTTTTGAAAATAGCTTGTGTATCTTCATTCACGTACCCCTTATCAATCATTTTTTTCTTCAAAATATAATCTGTGAGCACTTTAGTAAAAAAGTAGAGAGATGCGCCAAAGCCACCAAAAATGGCCAGTGGCATAAGTACTTCCATTAAATTCTGATCCATGGTATGTTACGTTTAATGTTTTTATTCAGTTTGGGAAATAAGACACAAGTCATCATATCAAATGTTGCAGTAGTTGCGATAATTTTCTAATAAAGTACGTATAAGCAGTGAATGAAGATTTACTGCAACCTTACATTGGAATCACGTGTCTAACAGCCCAATGGTAGAAGATGAGGCCCTTATCTCTAAAGTATTAGAGGGAGATACGGAGTCTTTCAGGCAGCTTATCAAGCAGCATGAGAGACTTGTGGCCCATATGGTTAGCAGAATAGTGAGGAATTCGGAAGATCGGGAAGAGCTGTGTCAGGACGTTTTTCTAAAAGTTTATGATAAACTGAAAGAATTCAATTTTAAATCCAAATTGTCAACATGGATTGCCACGATAGCCTATCGCCACGCCATTAATCACATAAGGAAAAAACAAATATCCTTTAATGAACAGAGTGAATGGGAGGATTTTAAGGAGCAATTTATCGCTAATGAAAATTTAGAAGAAGAATTGGCAGACAAAGATCTGGAGGAACATGTTATGGTGTACATCAATCAGCTTCCCGTACATTACCGCTCAGTTTTGACGATGTACCACGTAGATGGGATGAGTTATCAGGAAATTGGAAAAATTACCGGCATGCCTGAAGGAACAGTAAAAAATTATCTTTTCAGGGCCAGAAATCTATTAAAGGAAAAAATAAAGAAGTATCTTGGTAAAGAAGAATTGAGATGAAAACACCAGACGAAAAACTTCAAGAGTCTATTGAGCAAGGGAGATTTGATTCATCAGATTTGGATAGCCATGCTTATCAAATCGTTTTTGAGGCAATAAAGAAAGAACCCAATACCCATCTTTCCCCTCAATTCTCAGATAAAATCCTAAGCCGTATAATTAAGGCTGAAGAAAAACGAGCTTTTCAAAAAGATTTAATGTGGTTAGGCATCGGTGTTCTTGTCCTTATCGTAACGGCTATTATCACCATTGTATTAACTGGATTTAAACTCAACGCAGGTGCTTTCAAGTTTGTGGGTAATTACGGTGGTCTTCTGGTATTTGCTGTTTTATTGATTGGCTTCTATCAGTGGGTTGAAAGAAAAATACTGCCACGTCATAGTGCCGTCTAAAAACTCCAGTTGATTCCATTCGTAAGCGTATATACCATTTTCTTAATTGGTATAATGGGCTTGTCCTCATACTGGCTTGTGAAATTAGTTACAAAGGACAATTTATCTGTTACCTTCAGGGCAAACTGAAAATCTCCACTCACTCTGTTACGAAAAACACTGGCATCACTATCCCATCCTCCCTGATAATAGGCGATCAAATAGAAACTTACAATCTCATTAAATACCGTATTGATACCTATATAATCCGAAGTTTTCCACATTTCTTTCTCTACAATTGATCTCTCCATATCATTCATTTTCCAATGTTCTTTCTCCCTCATTCCACCCAACCCTAAATTGAGACTGGTCTTTTTTGTTTCAATGAGGTTAATCCTCAACCCTCCCCCTCCTAAAAGGCGAAATGGCATATTTCTTCCATCATCATATTGTACCTGCACAAAAGTTTCATAGCTCAATTTATTTTTCCTTAGCAGGTTTACTCTGAAGTGGGAATATCCATTGCTGCTCAAAGGGCCTCCTGTTGATTTGAAA
This sequence comes from Cyclobacteriaceae bacterium, assembly GCA_020436125.1. Lineage (GTDB taxonomy): Bacteria > Bacteroidota > Bacteroidia > Cytophagales > Cyclobacteriaceae > ELB16-189. Next base: position 22,307 of record JAGQYK010000027.1, read on the forward strand.
TAGTGAATATTATTGATGGAAATATAGGCATGTTTATCACTTAGGTATACAACATCTGTTGTGCCATTCAGACCTACAAAAACGATTTCCTCCTCTGAAGTTGCACTCCGGTTATGAATGTTAAAGTTCAACCCCATTTTCCCAATCAAAACACTTGAAGAGTCCAATAGGAGGCTGCCCTTATTTACTTTTAGAATTTGTGCGCTGGCGGTCACTTGGATACACACGAGAAAGAAAAGTCCAACAATTTGCTTCATTTAGAATAAAAATAAGAGTTCACAATCCGTCAAAGGTATTTACTTTAGAAACGAACCCCTATATTCGATACCCCAAACATTTAAATATGATTAAAAGAACCTTTCTCTACGCATGTGTATGCATCACCCTCTTAGGGACAACTTTTGTAAATGCTCAGGATACTGAAAAATCAAAATCAGATAGCCTTAAAAAGAAATCAAAAAAGGATTTGCCGCTGGAGGTAGTAAGAAAAATTCCTATCAAAACCAATGAGGGCACCTGGATGTCTCTGGACGTAAGCCCGGATGGGAAAACCATTGCCTTTGATTTTTTGGGTGACATCTTCACTATGCCAATGGCTGGAGGAAAGGCTACTCCATTCACATCGGGAATGGCTTTTGATTCACACCCAAAATTTAGCCCGGACGGAAAGAAAATATTATTCATCTCCGACAGAAGCGGTGGGGAAAATATTTGGTGGTTTTCATTAGACAAAAAAGATTCTTTGCAGGTGAGCTCCGGCAATACCGATCACTATCAATCTGCTGAATGGACTCCTGATGGGAATTATGTGGTGGGCTCGAGAGGCACAAGAAATCTAAAGCTTTGGCTGTTTCATAAAGATGGAGGAAGTGGTGCTCAGCTCGTTGACAAGCCTGATAATTTAAAAATGGTGGAACCTGCGTTTGGTCCTGACGGGCGTTACATCTGGTTCGCTCGAAGAACAAACGCATGGAACTATAATGCACAGTTTCCACAGTATCAATTGGCGGTTTATGATCGCGACAATGGAGAGTTTGAAACCAAAACTCAACAATACGGATCCGCTTTCAGCCCGACACTCTCTCCTGACGGAAAATGGCTGGTGTACGGCTCTCGCTACAATGATCAAACAGGTTTGATGGTAAGAGATTTGGAATCGGGTATCGAAAAATGGCTTGCTTACCCCGTGCAACATGACGAGCAGGAATCGATTGCCGCATTAGGTGTTCTTCCTGCTATGTCCTTTACACCTGACAGTAAAAACATCATCGCTTCTTATGGAGGTAAATTTTATAGTATCCCTGTAGCAGGAGGGGAGGCAACAAACATACCGTTCGAAGTGGATACAGAATTTTTGTTAGGCCCTGCTGTTGAATTCAAATATCCTATTAGTGACGAAAAGGAAATGATCGTTACTCAAATAAGGGATGCTGCAATTTCACCTGATGGAAAACAAATTGCTTTTACCGCACTCAATCGATTATACACAATGGCTTTGCCGAATGGTACTCCAAAGCGTGTGTCCAACCTTAATTTCACTGAAGCACAACCTACTTGGAATGTCGATGGTTCTCAATTGGCCTGGGTGACATGGGAAAACAATGAGGCCGGACATATTTATAAACTCAACTACAAATCAAAAGCTGCAAGACCGGTTCGCCTTACAACAGAGCCTGGTCTTTATACAGAACCTGCCTGGTCATTCAATTCAAATAGAATCGTTTTTATGCGAGGCTCTGCGCAAGTGCTTAAGGACAACTCTGATCCCTTCTTCATCAACGGTCAGGATAAAATCATGTGGATCTCAGGTGATGGCGGTGCCTTAAATTTTATTGACCACGCACGCAATCGAAGCACACCCCACTTTGCAAAAGGCAATGATAGAATATACCTCTACAGCAACAAAGAAGGTTTGGTTTCTGTAAGGTGGGATGGGTCCGATCAAAAAGAACATGTTCAAATAACAGGAATCACAACTTATGGTTCGTTGTTGGGAGAAAACAGTTGCATGCTAAATGAGACGGCACAAGAGCCAAAGAAAGAGCCTTCCAATGCAGCGGTTATAAAAATGGCTTCAATGGGAGGTAAGGCACTTGCTCAAATTAATAATGAAATTTATGTAGTGGAGATACCGATGACAGGCGGAGAGACACCTAAAATTTCTGTTGCAGATGCTGACAAAGCTCAATTCCCTGCTCGCAAACTAACAAGTCTGGGTGGAGAGTTTGCAAGCTGGAGTTCCACCGGAAAAGTTGTTTATTTCACGCTGGGAAATGCATTGTTTACTTATGACCTGGATGCAGCTGAGGCCCGCGAATTGGAAATAAAGAAAAAGAAGGCTGAAGAAGAGAAGAAAAAGAAAGAAGAGAAAGAAGGAGATGAAAAATCCAACGGAGATAAAGAAAAGGAAAAAGACGAAAACTATAAACCAACTGAGCTTCGCATCAAAGTAAAAGTTCAAAGAGATATACCTTCAGGAAAAGTACTCCTTCAAAATGCCCGCATCGTTACAATGAAAGGTAATGAAGTAATTGAAAGAGGGGATGTGTTAATAGAAAACTCCCGTATCAAACAAGTTGGAACAGCAGGGTCTATTTCGGCCGAAGCATCAACTCAAAAAATAGATCTGAACGGAAAAACGATTGTCCCTGGTTTTGTTGATACTCACGCCCACATGTGGCCAACGTGGGGAATTCACAAGTCTCAAGTGTGGATGTATGCCGCTAACCTGGCGTATGGAGTTACTACCACACGTGACCCACAAACATCCTCTTCCGATGTAATCACCTACGGAGATATGGTGGAGGCAGGTGAGATGATTGGACCGCGCATTTACAGCACCGGGCCTGGTGTAGGTTTCTGGGCGTATAACTTAAAGAGCTACGAACAAGCCAGAGATATTTTAAAGCAATACTCAGAGTACTATAACACCAAAACGATTAAGATGTACCTCACCGGTAACCGCCAACATCGTCAGTGGATTATACAAGCTGCAAAAGAGGAAAAGCTGATGCCAACAACTGAAGGAGGGTTAGACTTCAAACTTAATATGACCAATTTGATCGATGGCTATCCAGGACACGAACATTCTTTCCCTATCTATCCACTCTATAGTGATTTCGCACAAGCTGTAGCAAAATCAAAAATGGCATACACTCCTACTCTTCTAGTAGCCTATGGAGGGCCTTGGGCTGAAAACTATTATTATTCTACTGAAAATGTGAATGGCGATCCTAAGCTTAATCATTTCACTGCAAAAAGCGAATTGGATCAAAAATCAAGAAGAAGACCGGGATGGTTTATGGATGAAGAGCATGTGTTTAAAGATCATTCCAAATTTGTGAACGATGTGGTTAAGGCTGGCGGTCTGGCAGGGGTTGGTTCTCACGGGCAGCTGCAGGGTTTAGGATATCATTGGGAATTATGGAGTATTGCTTCCGGTGGAATGAGCACTCATGATGCTTTAAAAGTAGCGACTATTTTAGGCGCAACTGCCTTGGGGTTAGATGGTGACTTAGGAAGTATTGAGGCGGGTAAACTGGCTGACCTTGTTATCCTGGACAAAAATCCATTGGAGAACATTCGAAATACAAATACCGTCTATCAGGTAATGAAAAATGGCAGACTGTACGATGGCAATACACTTGATGAGGTATACCCCAATACTCGTAAAGCGCCTTCCTTTGGAAATGAACAGGCTAAACCTGAGGGCATCCCAGGATTAAAACGTTAACCAATTACATCAAAGTCGTCCGACTATCTTAAATCGGACGACTTTTCCATTCTTGTAATTTTTCAATTTCACTTTGTTCTTTTCCGTAAATTGGGAACCTCGTGAAAAAGATCACTTCCATAATTGTGCTCTTAGTACTCCTAACCCATCTCATTGGGTTCTACGTCTACTTTGTTGTAAGGCAAGGACAGATTCGTCAGGAGATGCGGGAGTCTATTGGATCATTACCAGATGAAGAATTCGAGACATTTGTTTTTACACTTGAGGAGTATCAAAAAATAAAAGTGGATGGCTTTGAGGTAAAAATCGATGGCAAAATGTATGATCACAGCGCGCCTAAGTTTGAAAAAGGAAAAGTTATTCTATTTGCACGACATGATAAGGACGAAGATGATCTTATCAGTTTTATAACCAATATTATAAACTCTGCTGATGAGGATAAAAAACCAGTTCCTTCTCAGCTGTTGAGTTTTTTTAGTCTTACTTTTCTATCACCCTATCAATTAACTTTTACCGTTTCGCAGGATGAGATTCAATTATTTGATTGTTATTATTCTAATTTACTGACTCAGTATTTTCCTGTCGAGTCCCCACCTCCCCGACTTTAATAAATCGTATACTGACAAAGTTTTCAGTAATGAACTACTTCCAAATGAGTTCACAAAATATTTATTAGGAAAGAAATTGTAACAACTAAGCAATTTATCGTGTAGTGACTCCTGCGAGACCACATTAATGTCATAGTAGGATCGATTTGCAAAGTGCGCAGTTTCTTATACAAATGATTTATTAATGAAACATACTATACTACTGTGGTTAATAGTAGGATTCGGATTCGTCTCCTATTCACAAACCATAACTATAAGAGAACAAGAGACAAAAAAACCACTGAATTTGGTCACTTTGTCGTCACAGAATCCAAAAGCATTTGCCATAACCAATACTAACGGACGTGCTGATATTTCAGAATTCAAAAGCTCAGAAAAAATAGAAATTCGAATGTTAGGCTTCTATACTCTTGTAAAGAGTTATGACGAGCTTGCTTCCGAGGATTTTGAGTTGTCTATGGAATCATCCAATCTCAACCTTGATGAGATTGTTATCTCTGCTACCCGATGGAGGCAAACATCAACTAATATTCCTTCAAAGATCATTTCTATCTCGTCTAGTGAGATAGCCCTGCAAAACCCACAAACAGCAGCAGATTTATTGAATGTATCAGGCAAAGTATATATTCAAAAAAGTCAGCAAGGAGGAGGTAGCCCAATGATAAGAGGCTTTGCTACCAACAGATTACTATATACTGTTGATGGTGTGCGGATGAATACCGCCATATTCAGAGGTGGCAATATTCAAAACGTAATCAATCTGGATCCTTTTGCAATTGAAAACACAGAAGTTTTCTTTGGCCCTGGATCAGTGATTTATGGAAGTGATGCCATTGGAGGCGTGATGAGTTTTCAAACTCTAACTCCACAATTTTCTTTAGATGAAAAACCTCTTATCACCGGAAAGGCAGTCACGCGTTATTCATCTGCTAACAATGAAAAAACAGGCCATTTTGATATTAATGTAGGATGGAAAAAATGGGCCTTTGTTACCAGCTTTAGCTCGTGGGATTACGATCACCTGCGCCAGGGAAGCCATGGGTCTGATGACTATCTAAAATCTTATTTTGTGCAACGACAAAACGATGAAGATAAAGTGATTACTCAAGATGACCCCTTGCTTCAAATACCATCAGCATACACTCAAGTAAATCTGATGCAAAAAATCAGATTTAAACCAAGTACTAAATGGGATTTCCAATATGGATTTCACTATTCTGAGACATCCCCTTATGGAAGATATGATAGACATACTCGCGTAAGAAGTGGGACTGCCCGATACGCTGAGTGGGACTACGGACCACAAAGTTGGTTGATGAACAATTTAAACATTACTCACAGCGGCAACAATGCTGCCTATGACAAGGTCACTTTGCGTTTAGCACAACAGTCATTAGAAGAAAGTCGTATCGACAGATCACTTAACAGTGTTAACCGCAGTACTGCAGTCGAGCAAGTTGCTGCGTATTCTGCTAACCTTGATTTTACCAAATCCACGAGCAGTAAAAACACGCTATTTTATGGGGTCGAATATGTCTTCAATGATATTGCGTCAACAGGAAAGTTAACTGATATCTCAACAGGAATAAATACTGCAGGGCCTTCTCGTTATCCTCAGTCTACGTGGAGTTCTACTGCAGTTTATATTAATGATGAGTATACGATGTCTGATCAAGTTACATTACAGGCAGGCGTACGATACAATCAGTTTAAATTGGATGCAGCGTTTGACAACACTTTCTATCCTTTCCCTTTTAGCAGTGCTCATCTTAACAAGGGTGCAATTACTGGAAGCTTGGGAGCAGTCTATCGCCCTTCTAACACTTGGGTGATCAATGCAAATTTTGGTTCTGCTTTTCGTTCTCCCAACGTGGATGACATAGGCAAGGTGTTTGATTCTGAACCAGGTGCAGTGACTGTTCCTAATCCCAATCTAAAGGCTGAGAATGCTTACAGCTTAGATCTAGGTTTTGCAAAGATCTTTGGCGAGGCCGTGAAACTAGACATTACAGGATATTACACAGTTTTAAACAACGCAATGGTGCGGAGAAATTTTCAATTAAACGGTCAAGATAGCATCATGTATGATGGTGCCTTGAGCCAAGTGCAAGCCATTCAAAATGCTGCAATGGCCAATGTATATGGTTTGCAAGTTGGGCTTGAAGTCAAGCTGCCGGCAGGGTTTAGTTTTTCGTCAGACCTTAATACCCAGCAAGGGAAAGAAGAACTGGATGATGAAACAACCAGTGCCTCGCGTCATGCCGCTCCCCTTTTCGGAGTTTCAAGACTTACCTATAAGACCAGCAATTTGAGCCTGCAATTCTATGCTGCCTATCAGGGTGAGCGCAGGTTTGAAGATCTTGCAGTAGAAGAGCAGGGTAAAGATGAGATCTATGCCAAGGATACGAATGGAAACAACTACTCCCCATCTTGGTATACATTAAACATTAAGGCGTTGTATGAAATCACTGAGCATTTTACGTTGAGTACTGGATTAGAAAATATAACTGATCAGCGATATCGCCCATACAGTTCTGGTATTTCAGCACCTGGAAGAAATTTCATTTTGTCATTGGCCGTTAAGTTATAAACCAATTTACAGCAAGGTGTTTTAAGCAACACCTTGCTTTTTAAGTTATGAACTATAGAAAAATAGTAGATTCCTTACGCCAATTTAGAACATGGCATCGTTTCCTAGGCACGGGCTTGGGATTATTTATGTTTATCACCGCGTCAACAGGCATACTTTTGGGCTGGAAGAAGAATGTGGATATCCTTCAACCACCAGAACATAAAGGAACATCAACTGACCTTACTCAATGGGTTAGCATTGAATCAATAGTTCAGTCAGCTTCTCATGCAGTTGATTCTGTTGTTGGACGCTCCATTGATGTTGATAAGTTAGATGTAAGACCCAGCAAAGGAATTATTAAAGTGCTTTTCAAGGAGGGCTATTGGGAAGTACAGGTAGACGGAACTACAGGTAAATCATTGTCAGTAATGCAACGTCATTCAGATTGGATCGAACACATTCACGATGGCTCTATAATTAGCGATTTTGTCAAACTTACTTATACAAATTTGCTCGGTTGGGGTTTACTAATCCTCACATTAAGCGGCTTCTGGCTTTGGTATGGACCGAAGGTGGTGAAGAAAATGAAGACAAGCTGACCAGCTATTTTTCTTTTGATCCTAAGTTTGATATTGAATCAAGGGAAAGAGGAAGGTAGTATATAATTGTTCCCACGATCATGGACACAACAAAACCGTAAGGAAGACCAAAGGCAATAACCCCTACCAATAAAGCAATTACAAACCCCTTTCTATCACTTACTACATCTTTGATCAGAGAACTCAACGAAATACCCTCCACCATTAGTATCACTCCTAAAACAGGTAAAGGGAATGCTTGGACAAGATTATGAAACCCATTAGCGAGAAATAATCCTAACACTATATAAAGTGACCCATAAATGATCACGGACCCACCAGTCCTTCCTCCAAAAGTGTAATGCCCTACCATACCTCCTGAGCCATGACATGTTGGTATTCCTCCGAAAAAAGGATTGATAAGGTTCATGATGGAGTAGGTAATTCCAATTTTTTTTATGCTCATCTCCGGCTTTTCCGGAAACAAATCTTTAGCCACCTGTTTTGTTGCAATAATTGAATTGCCTAACGAAAGTGGAATTTGAGGAAGAGCCAATAACAAAAACCCCTTAGAGATATCATCAAAGGTAGGTACTCCAAAAATCGGAAGGTTTATACCAAAAGATTCGGGAACATCTGATGCATCAATTTTAAAAATAAAAGCATAAATGATCCCCAATCCAATCACCAGAAGTGAAGCCGGGTATTTTTTGTTATCAATAAAGATCAAAATGATCACAAAAGAGATACTTGCCAATATGTATCCATTCAAAGAATCAGATGAGATGTAATTCCTAAATGCTAATGAACACAAACTAATCCCTAATCCTAATTGAAGACCACGCACAACCACTTTGGGAATCCACTTGGCAATGGTGTCAAGCAATCCAGTGACAGACAATATCAACATGACTACCCCTATAGCAAGCCCCGCTCCTAGCAGAATGTTTCCTCCAATCTGTTGTGCAATTACTAATGTAGCCATCGCTTTCAAGGGTTGGGCAGGCATAGGCATGCGATATATTATGCCCGTAAATACCTGCATCAACCCAAACATGATAAGTGCGCCTGCTATATATAGATTAGCGGCCAATATCATCGCAATAATTAACGGTAAGTCTGTGCCTATGTCCCCAAAGGCGCCTGACAACTCTCGTTTATTAAATTGTATTGGATCTCTACTCATTCAATAATGTTGCTTTTTCTAAGAAAGATCATTAAGCAATTAAGCCACCTCACCCCTTACCTCAAAGGAATTTTTCCTCACTTGGATGAGCAAACATTCGCAATTGATAAAATCGGACAAATTCCAGAACTCAAAGTTTAATGGGCCTCTAGCCAATTTTTACCAACACCCACCTCTACCTCCATAGGCACATCAATAATTACTGCCGTTTTCATTAACTCAACCACCTTTGGCTTAACAATCTCCTCTTCATCTTTATGTAAATCGAAAATTAATTCGTCATGTACCTGAAGAATCATTTTAGTTTTCAGCTTTTCCTTTTCCAGCCAATTTTGAATGTGCACCATGGCAATTTTTATAATATCAGCTGCACTCCCTTGAATTGGCGCATTGATTGCATTGCGTTCTGCAAATCCACGGGTAGAGACATTTCTAGAATTGATATCTCTCAAATACCTTCTTCTGCCCAAAATGGTTTCCACATACTCTTTCTCTCTTGCCATGTTGATGGAATCATCCATATATCGCTTAATGGCAAAAAATTCTTTAAAATATGATTCAATAATTTCTAGGGCTTCGGTTCGAGAAATATTCAGGTTTTGAGCTAATCCAAAAGCCGTACTCCCGTAGAGGATACCAAAGTTGACCTCTTTAGCCTTTCTGCGCATATCAGGTGTTACTTTTTTCAAAGGCACATCAAATACTTTTGCCGCAGTAGTAGCATGTATATCCCTGCCTTCTCTGAAGGCCTCAATCATAATTTCATCTTTCGCAAAAGAGGCAGCAATTCGCAACTCGATCTGAGAATAATCTGCAGACATGAACAGATAATCTTTGCCGCGGGGAACAAATGCACTACGAATTTGTCTCCCCTTTTCAGTCCGTATTGGAATATTCTGAAGATTTGGGTTCATTGAACTCAATCGTCCAGTTGCTGCTACAGCTTGCCTATAGTCAGTATGAATTCTTCCATCCGTCTTGCTTATCATTTTCGGAAGAGCATCTACGTAGGTAGAACGCAACTTTTCATACTCACGAAACTCAAGCATTTTTTTAACGATCTCATGCTCATCGGCCAACTTCATCAATATATCCTCACCGGTTGCGTACTGACCTGTTTTTGTTTTCTTTGGTTTATCTACCAGTTTGAGCTTATCAAAAAGTACTTCTCCTACTTGCTTGGGTGAAGCGATGTTAAACTCTGTATCAGCTAATTTGTAAATTTCCTTTTGTACTTTTTCACTATCCTTCTTCAGGGCCTGCGACATCCATAACAATGTTTCAGTATCTACCTGCACCCCTTCTGATTCCATTGTAGCCAACACACCCACCAGCGGCATCTCAATGTCACTCATCAACTTACTATGACCTTTCTCTTCCAAGGTCGACTTCAGCCTCTGCTTCAATGGTAAAATAATTTCCACTCTCTCACACACATTATCCTTTTCATTTTCACTGGAGATCAGTTGATAATCTAGAAACTGATTGGCCAGGATATCCAATTCATGAGAAGACTCCGCTTCAATTAGATAATGCGCCAACATGGTATCAAAAAGATTTCCCTTTAGCTCAACACCGTACTTTTTAAGTGCCAGCATAGACTGCTTAATATTGTGACCGCACTTTGCTATCCGATCATCTGAAAGCAAGGAACTAAATTCACTTAAAACAGATTTTGCATCCTTCTCACTTGCTACTGGAACAAAGTGTGTCTCTCCTGGTATAGAAAATACCAAGGCCTTCAAATCAAAATCAAAATGAGGCTCACTGGACGTAAGGGCTTCAAAAGCAAATTCGGGCTGATCACCTAATTTCGTAACAAGGGCAGCTCGTCCCTTAGCATCATTGGCTTCATGATATTTTCCCTTTCCAACCCCCTCTATTTTTTGAGGCGTTCCTCCTCCAAACATTGACAACTGCGAATTCCCTTTCGACTTATCTTCAGGTGGGGGCGTGGCGCCTCCGGAAGTTGCAAATGCCCGCGTCATGATCGCTCTGAATTCCAGTTCTTCAAAAATTGGCCTGAGGACCTCTTCATTAAGCGGTTTGTATTTTAATTTTTCTTCATCAAACTCTACGGGAACATCCGTAACAATGGTTGCCAGTTTTTTAGAAAGAATAGCTTGCTCTCCAAATTCTTCCACACGCTCTTTCTGCTTTCCTTTTAATTCGTGCGCATGCTTTACAATGTTTTCAACATTACCATACTTTTTTAGCAAAGTGGCAGCAGTCTTAGGTCCAATTCCAGGAATTCCAGGTATATTATCAGAAGTGTCCCCTTGCAAACCAAGCATATCAATAACCTGCGAAACATTATCAATATCCCACTTCTCGCATACCTCAGCAATACCCATCACATCTACCGCGTTTCCCATGTAGGCCGGCTTATAGAGATAGACATTTTCCTTGACCAACTGCCCAAAGTCCTTGTCAGGGGTCATCATATAAACCTCAAAATTCTCTTTAGCGGCACGGGTAGCCAGGGTTCCTATCACATCATCTGCTTCATATCCATCCATTTCCAAAATGGGAATATTAAAGCCTTCAATAATCTCTTTTACAATGGGGATACCGTATCGGATGTCTTCAGGGGTTTCTTGTCGGGTGGCTTTGTATTCTTCAAAGATTTCATCACGAAATGTTGGAGCTGCCGTGTCAAAACAAACAGCAATGTGAGTTGGCTTTTGCTTTTGAAGGACTTCAAGTAAAGTGTTGGTAAACCCAAAAGGAACTGAAGTATTTCTACCCTTAGAATTGATCCGTGGGTTTTTAGTAAAGGCAAAATGCGCCCTGTAAATGAGGGCGTAAGCATCTAGAAGAAATAGTTTTTTACTGTTTTTGGACATACAAGCAACTTAAATCAACGAAAGGAAACATTTGTATAAAAATTGTATTTTTATCAGGCTTCAAAACGGACACAAAATACACTGCTAAACTCGTACATCATGAACGGACCTTTGGAATATTTTCTGCACTGGGAAAACACAGTTCCTAATGACACTTTTCTTCGTCAGCCCTTTGGTGATGAGTGGAAAACAAGGAGCTGGAAAGAAGCTGGTGATGAGATTCGGAAAATAGCAGGTTACCTTGAGTCGCTTCATTTTCCACCGCATAGTCACATCGCCCTTCTTTCTAAAAACTGTTCAGAGTGGATCATGGCCGATCTAGCCATAATGATGGCCGGGCATGTTACTGTCCCTATATATCCAACGCTTTCAGCAGAAGGTGTGAGACAGATCATTGAACATAGCGAATCAAAAGCTGTCATTATCGGAAAGTTGGATAATTATGCTGCCCAACAATCTGGTATACCCGATTCTGTGGAAAAGATCAGCGTTTCAACATACGGAATAAATGATGGAGCAGTATGGGAAAAATTGGTCGAAAGTCAGACTCCAATTGTAAACCCCGCTACACTAGCCCTTGATGATATTCTCACCATAATATATACTTCTGGTACAACAGGCACACCAAAAGGCGTAGTGCATAGCATGGGAAACTTCGATGCTACAGTAAAAATGGCGCAAAAGCATGTTGGGTTTCCTGATCGACCGCGCTACATGTCTTACCTCCCATTAAGTCATATTGCTGAAAGGTTAGGTGGTGAGTTTGAAGGTCTTTTCAAAGGAGCGGAATTCAGCTTTTCTGAATCTCTGGAATCCTTTGCGAAGAACCTAGCCGACACAAAGCCCAATTACTTTATTGCGGTACCAAGAATATGGACCAAGTTCCAGGAGAAAATTCTGGAAAAAATGCCTCAGAAAAAGTTAGACAGACTACTCCCTCTTCCCATCATAGGATCAATTGTAAAAGGAGCGATCAAGAAAAAATTAGGCCTTAACAAAGCTTCACTGTTCATCTCAGGAGCTGCTCCTTTGAGCAAAAGTACTTTTGAATGGTATGAACGGCTGGGCATTACCATCTATCAAGTATTAGGCATGACTGAAGATTGTGTTTATGCACACTTCAACCGGCCAGGGGCCAATAAATTTGGAACTGTAGGACTCCCCATGGAAGGACTGCAGGTAAAATTGGCGGAGGATGGAGAGCTAAGGGTAAAAAGTGCTTGCCTGATGAAAGGCTATTACAAAAACCCGGAGTTGAGCGCTACTATGTTTGATGAAGAGGGCTATCTAAAAACAGGGGACACTGGTGAAATAGACAGTGACGGCTTTCTCACAATAATTGGACGAGTGAAAGATCAATTCAAAACAGACAAAGGCAAGTACATATCTCCAACCCCTATAGAACTCAAGCTCATGCAGAATACAGACATCGAGCAGGTGTGCGTTGTCGGCATGGGTGTACCACAACCTATTGCACTTACTGTATTATCCCTGCATGGGAAAGAAAAGACCAAAGAAGAACTTACAAAAAGTTTAATTACTACAATAGATAGTGTCAATTCGACTTTGGAGTCTCATGAGCAAATTGAAAAGGCCATTATCATGAAATCTGACTGGACGGTAGAGAATGAAATGGTTACTCCGTCTATGAAATTGAAACGGAACGCCATTGAGAAAATTCACCTACCAAGCTATCCCAAATGGTATGCCGAGAATGGAAAAATAATTTGGGAAGATAACTCCTGATAAATGTTCTCTATTAGCTTGAGCATTGTCATACGCTGAAGATGATGTAACGCCTATCTTACCTGAAAATAAAGTAAGATGAAAAAGAGAGAACCAGTAAGTCATATCATGACAGAGAACGTTTTAACTGTCGACATTGGCACCAATTTAAAAGAAGTAAAAGGCCTTATCAATCATCAACACATAAGACATGTTCCTGTTGTAAAAGGGAAGCAATTAGTTGGCATCATCAGTAAAACTGATATCAACAGGCTGTCATTCAGCGGACTGTTTGAAGATCAAAATGATGCCGATGAGGCCATTTTCGAAATGCTCAATCTCAGTCAGGTAATGACGCACAAACCCATTGTAGTAAAAAGCACTGACTCCATTAAAGAAGTAGCAGAAATTTTTTCCTCATCAGAATTTCACGCACTCCCTGTGGTCAATAAAGACGACCCGACAAAATTAGAGGGTATTGTAACTACTACCGATGTCATTCGGTATATGCTGGAGCAGTATTGACATTGAAGCATAAGCTGTCTCACAATTAATCTGAGACAGCTTACGCTTTGCTTATTTCAGTCTTGCTCTAAAATAAGCGATAGTTTTATTCCTGGAATCCTTGTAAGCCTCTTCATCATATATAGGATTGCTAGGATTAGCAAATGCATGGTCAGCATCGTAAGAATATATTGTCAGTTCCTTACCAGCTGCTTTCATATTTGCTTCGAATTTATCCATCACCTCTTTATTGATCCACTGATCCTGTGTAGGCCAAATATTAAGTACATCAGAATTTAATTTTTTTAGGCGATCCACGTTGTCTTCCGGCATTCCATAAAACATTACACAAGCTTGGGTTTGTTTACCTGCTAAAAGGGCAGCTTGCAAGGAGAGCCCCCCTCCAAAGCACCAACCTACAGTTCCGACTTTTGCATCACGCCCTACATATTTCAAAGCTCCTTTTATAATCGCATCACCCCTTTGCTGGTTAAACGACTGCATATATTTTCCTGCATTCTCACGATCCGTTGCTAGTTTACCATCGTACATATCCAAAGCGATGACATTTACGTTGCCAAGTTCTTTATACAAGTCTTCCGACCATCCTTTTATATTATCATTCAATCCCCACCATTCCTGAAAAACGAAAATCCAATTGTTTGTTTTCTTATCAGACATAATAAGATAGGCATTGGCTTTCTTACCGTCAGCACAATCAAACGTTATCATCTTTCCTCCTTCTTCACTCACATGCGTGTAAACACGAGGCATTTGGTGTTCGCTATTAAATTGTTTGTTGGAGGCCATCAATGCAAACTTTTCAACAGCCGGTGTGTGACATAGGGTGATATCATCTTGCGAATAACTGACGGTAACAATCGCCATCAGCATTAAAAATAAATATATGCTCTTCATAATTTTTTTGGTTTGGTAGGGTTAATGATAAACGATATTATACCCAAATTGTTTTCAATCCTTCCACTGGCCGGTAATTACCCGATCATAAGTAATAAAATCCGTATTTATTGGTTCAAAACCTTTTTGACGCAACAATAATGCTACTTGGGCTCTATGATAGGTAGAGTGATTAACCAAGTGAATCATAATCTGTTCCACATTATTTTTATATGGATCCCCTACATAATTATTATAAACTAGTTCCCTATTGAAACTATCGTTGTCATTAACAAATTTCAACCAACGCTCCGTGATCTCTTTATTCATTTTCAGCAGTTCAGCAAGAGTGTATTGCTTCCAAAGGGGATAAGCTTCGGGCGACTTACCTTCAATTCTACTTAGCCAAATAAACAATGCAGAAATAACATGACTCATGAGGGTCAGTATTTTTTCATCTTCTACTTTTTGATTCTCAAGCCCACCAAGCACCCGCTCGTTTGCCCATTGGTTATACTGATACAATTTAACAAAGTAATCTTTCATGATGTAAGCGCTCAATTTTCAATAATGACACGCAATTTAGGCAGTTTGACCAAAAGTTGTTCTCTTTTTGTAAGCATGGGCAACCAAAACTTAACCTAGTGATTATACTATGCCTGTCTCTTCCGAATTTTTATTCTTTAATTTAGTGTCAAATACCTCCGACATGAAGATCTTTCAAAATTTAGCAGTGGTTGCATTCATTATTACCTTAACATGGGCATGCTCATCAAGCTCAGATCAGATACCAGATCAGTATATTGACCCTGTTGCTTCTCTTTATGACGAATCATTAAAGCCATTCTACCATGGTGTAGCATCAGGCGACCCATTACCTGACCGTGTTATTATCTGGACAAGAGTGACTCCTGAAAAAATGAATTCCAGAATTTCTGTAAGGTGGGAAATTGCAGAAGATCACAATTTTTCATCCATCTATAAATCAGATACACTCAGCACCACAGCACATCGTGATTACACTGTAAAAGTAGATGTAGATGGATTACAACCGGATCATGTTTACTACTATAGATTCATCGCATTGGGAAAAACTTCAATTACAGGCAGGACAAAAACCACCCCTGTAGAAGCAAAAGATGAGCTTCAATTTGCGGTTGTGAGTTGTAGTAACTGGGAATGGGGTTATTTTAACGCTTATGCAAAAATAGCTGACCGCCCCATACTCGATGCCGTTGTCCATCTGGGCGATTACATTTATGAATATGGCGTAGGCAAATATGGAGACACAACGATTGGGCGATTCAACCTTCCTTCACATGAAATTGTCTCTTTACAAGATTATAGAACGAGGTACTCGCAATATCGCACCGATATTGGATCGAGAAGGATACACCAGCAGCATCCATTTGTTACTATTTGGGATGATCATGAGGTAGCGAACAACTCTTATGTATCAGGCGCTCAAAATCATCAGCAGGAAGAAGGAGATTATGAAGCCAGAAAAAAAGCTGCTCGACAGGCATATTATGAATGGCTTCCGATTAGAGAGAATCGGATGTTGTATAGGTCTATATCTTTTGGCCCCTTAGTCGACCTCTTTATGTTAGACGAACGTTTAGCCGGCAGAACAAAACCTGTAGATAGTCTAAGCGACCCTCAGTACAATGACGATACTCGCACAATGTTGGGCCCTGATCAGCTACAATGGTTTGAAAGCCAACTTTCCAACTCAAAGGCTACCTGGAAACTAGTGGGTAATCAGGTAATTTTTTCAGACATCGATCTGAGTAAGGTACTACCAAAAATGCCACGCAACTTAGATTCCTGGGATGGTTATCCTGCCGAAAAGAAAAGAATCAAAGAATATATTATCAACAACAGAATCCGCGATGTTGTATTTCTTACTGGAGACACCCATGCATCATGGGCAATAGAAGTGGCAACAGATGTAGCCAATACCTATGATCCTATTACTTCACGTGGCGCCTTTGCTGTCGAATTTGGCACACCTAGTATATCAGCAGCCAATAGCAATGAAAGAACAGCAACTGAAGAAGTGAAAAAATCTGAAATCACTTTATTAGAAGCCAATCCTCATATTAAATACACCAACAACAGAGATCATGGCTACATCCTCCTTACACTTACGCCACAGTTTGCCAAAAGTGAATGGTACTACGTTGAAACGTTGAGACAAGAGGGCAGCTCGGAATTTAGAGGAGAAACGTTAACCGTTCAAAGAGGGACTACTTCCATTAGACAGGAAGAAGATTAATCCTCCTTCTTCTTAATCAAAATATTTTCAATATTACCATTTTCGGTAAGGAGTATGGCAATATTGCGCGTTGCAGGAAATTGAGCCAGTGTGATCATCATGATAGAAGTAATGGGGACCGAAAGAAACATGCCCAATAAATCCCAAACATAACCCCAAAATGAAAGAGCGACAACAACCACCAGTGGGCTAAGGTTCAGCGATTTTCCCATGATTTTAGGTTCAATATAATTTCCAACCACCAATTGAATTGCCTCCACACTAATAAATACCCATACAAAAGACCATAATGATCCGAACTGAACGATTGCAAAAATGGAGGGTAATAGAGTGGCTATTAAAGACCCAATGTAAGGGATATAGTTAAACACAAAAATTAAGAAGGCCCACAGAAAAGCATAGTCCACATCAAATAACCGAAGCACGATATAACTCAAGCCACCAGTTAAAATACTGATTCCAGTTTTTAACGTAATGTATTTGTTAGTGGATTCAAAAATCTCATTTAGCACCTCCTGAATTCTTTGGCGTCTTCTCTGATCGGGAAAAATAGCATCAATTTTTTTTGAAAAAGCTACTTCCTCAAGTAACAAGAAGACGATATAAATTATCACTATGACAATTGTGCCTATCGTAGCTGACAAAGAAGAAACCGTGCTGGTAAGAAATCCCTGAAGATCAAGTTTATTGATCTGCTCTTGCACCTGGTCTGTTATATTCACTACACCCAATGATTCTCCAAGATTGATTAAGAAAACATCCAAAGTTGATTTATAGGTTGAAAAATTATCAACGATATCGCTCAAATTGGTAATGATAAGGTTGATCGTGATTTGAACGGAGCCAAATAATATTGCTAAGGAAAGCGTTCCCTTCAACCACTTTGGCAACTGTCTTCCCATTATTTTTATCTTCCCAATGTAATTGTAAATGGTTTTAATTAAGTACCAGACCATCACAGCCATTACAAACGGCTTTAATAAATCCTTAAAGTAAATGATAAAGAATATGGATAGGCCGCCTAGTAAGGCGATCAGAATAAATCTGTATATAATCGTTTCTGTGAAAGACTTCTGTTCCACTAGTTAGACGACATTAAAATATCTGTACCAAGAAATTTGCTATCAGGTGTAGTTAACCATTTTCTGCTTTTAGGAATTCGCATATCCCCCACACGTTCTTCCCCTTCAAGGTAAATCACTTCGCCTTTTTTTTCAGGCTCATCCTTATAAAACATATATCCCTTCATTGCATATGTAGCCTTATCAATGTAAAAAAACCAAATGTCTTCATCATATGGCACACGAAGCACATAGCAATCAGTACCTTCAAATTTCTCCTCCATCACTTTTGAATCAATAACCGTTCCTTGGTCTTTTAATTTCATAGGAAGACCCCATAGATAGACATAATAGTTTCGGGTTCTCTTCACGTTATCACACGTCTTGTCGGCTGGTACTTCTCCACATTCCTCCATAGTGACGCTCATCACACTTCCGTTCTCCTCGAGCTGAAAGTATCCTTTACTATTATCGATTAATGCTTTCGACTTTCTATCAGGGCCATTGGGTCTTTCGGACACAAATTCCATCTCATGATTAAAATTATTCCATTGTCCTTTAGGATCATGATATTGAATTGACTTCTCTAAGATTGCCATTGCAGTCATCTTCTGAGCATAAGAATAAACACTACTCGAAATAATTGCTAAAAAGAGGATAAGTTTTTTGTGGCTCATAATTTATTATAATAAACAAATATACTTAATACATGTGGCACTAATGTTGCCGTTATTTAGTCTTTAGTAAACATGAAATATTGTTACCTTAGATTAAATTTAAAAATATGCGCTTAATCCCATTATTCATCGTCTTGTTGGCATTTTCATCGTCTTCTTTTGCTCAGGTCATCGGTAAAACCTTTCCAGAAATGGATGCAGAAACCGTTGAGGACAAGGTGGTTTCTCTCCCTAATGACACAAAGGGGAAATACACTTTATTGGGCTTAGCCTATTCCAAAAAATCTGAGGATGAGCTGAACGGATGGTTCTCGCCTGTCTTCAACAAATTTATACAGAAGACCACGGGATTAATGGCCAGCTTTGGTTATGATGTGAACGTGTATTTTGTTCCTATGTTTACCGGAGTAAATGCTGCAGCCACCGGAACAGCAAAAAGGAAAGCCTTAAAAAAGGTTGATCCCCAATTGCTCCCTTACATTTTATTTTACAAAGGAGAGCTTAAACGCTTTAAGGATGAATTGGACTTCGAGAAAAAGGACATTCCTTACTTTTTTGTATTGAATAAAGAGGGCGAAATAGTATTTGCCACTTCAGGTTCATATTCTGAATCGAAACTCGATCAGATAGAAGAGGTGATTGAGTAATTATCTCAAAGACAAAACGGCCCAATGAGTTTGCTAGCTCTTCTTGCGATAGCGATGGCTCCCGGTGTAGCGATTGGAGTTTATATCTATTTGAAAGATCATCATGAGAAGGAGCCTATAAGTTTACTTATCAAGAGTTTCTTTTATGGTGTCTTTAGCACTTTTGTAACCCTTTTTATCAGCAGTATCATTAGTCAATTTGTTACCATTAATGAACTTGACGTATCTGAGCAGGCAGTGAATGCCTTTGTTATAGTAGCACTGGTAGAAGAGTTTAGCAAATTCATATTTGTTCGAGGAATACTTTATAGAAATAAAAATTTTAATGAACCCTTCGATGGTATTGTTTATGCCGTAATGGTAAGTATGGGCTTTGCTACTTTTGAAAATATCTTTTACGTAGCAGAGGGAGGCCTCAGCGTTGCACTTACACGCATGTTTACTGCCGTACCTGCACACGCCACTTTTGGTATATTAATGGGTTACTTCTTGGGTAAGGCCAAGTTCGAACATAAAAAATCTTACTATGCATTTCATGCCTTAGGAATTGCTACACTTTTCCACGGAGCCTACGACTATTTTCTGTTTATCTCGTTTGTGCCAGGCATTTGGCTGGGAGCAATAGCCTCCTTGGCCCTTGGAATTTACCTATCCAGAAAGGCCATTAAAATCCATCAATTGGCTTCTCCCTTTATTTCCCAACATAGATAACAAGCAAATAGGTCAACATAGTCGCAGAGGTATTGGCTATGTTTTGGGTTCTTCGGTAGAACTTCTAAAAAAAGAAAAAGCTGATCGAGCAACTGGAAGAAACAGTAAGCTGATCAGCTTTAAGTTAGGTGAATTAATTTCTAATGCTCCTCAGCATCCCCTCTTGGCGTAC
>JAGQYK010000028.1:0-18673 GCA_020436125.1 Cyclobacteriaceae bacterium
TGCATTTTCGGGAATGTCAATAACATCACGAGAACCTACCTCGGTAACGACTCCATTAGAAACGAGAAGAACGGCATCAGTAATGGGCTCATGGCCAGTGCCATCAATCAATTGCGCACCTACAAAGGCATTTATGGTTTGCACTTCGTTTGATGTTGGCTTAACACAAGAAAAAGCGAAGGAAAATATAACGATAGTAGGGAGCAGTCTAAAATACATGGTTTAGCAGTCTGATGTTTTTCAATTTATAGTTTATTTGGCAAACCACAAGTGTGCTCAGTCTGTTGCTAGTTTCTGTGAAATAGTTTATATTTAAAGGAAGCCGATCCTAAAGTCAAGACTAAAATATCATCTTATATGAACTTTAAACCCAATTTCAAGTCAAAAGAGGAACTAAGTGCTGAACAACCCAAATATGAGCTTGTCACAAAGTATATGGTGAGCGTTGGTGATTTGGTGACTTTTTCCCCGGATCAGTCCATACAGGAGGCAATTGATATTATTATTGATAAAAGGATTTCAGGGGCTCCTGTTTTGGATAGCACTGGTAAATTGGTGGGTATGCTATCTGAAAAAGATTGCCTTAAAATCATAGTAGATCAGGCGTATCACAATTTACCTATCGAGTCAAGGAAAGTTTCTGATTATATGACAGCGGATGTAAAAACTGTTCCGCCCGATAGTGACGTTGTTTCAGCAGCTAATCAATTCTTACACAGTCCTATTAGGCGAATGCCAGTGGTGGATAATGGTGTTTTGAAGGGGCAAATTAGCAGACGGGACATTTTACGAGCGTCCAAGAATTTCAAGGCCACTACCTGGTAACATTCCAACCTTTCTCCTCCTTATAAAAGCTCTGGTATTTTGCTAAACTAGAGTTACCACGCCTATTATTTTAGGATCAAGTTTATTGAGATTTTTGGTTAGAGGCGTATTAGTGATTAACTCGCATTTTAGTTTTATGAGACGAATTGTAGCACTTGCTATTTTTATATTAATTGGTTTCTCCTCTGCCGGACAAACTAGTGAAGAGGTGGTGGCAGGTAAGTTGGACTTGAGAAATTGGGATGCAGACAAGCAGGCAGTAATTACTCTTGACGGAGAGTGGATATTTCAATGGGAGCAATTACTAAACTGGGAAAACTTAGTAAAAGAGAAGAAAAATTACGCGAAGTTCTCAACACCATGGAATGAACAAATTATCAATGGAGACAAGCTTCCGAACAATGGTTATGCTACTTATGCAGCAGAGGTAATATTACCGGTCAAAATGGATGAAATATCCATTCAGGTCCCCGCTTTTTTTAATAGTTATTCCTTGTGGATTAATGATGTACTCATCTGTTCTAATGGTGTAGTTGGGGTTAGTGAGAAAGAAGAAGTGCCAGAATGGAAACCTCAATCTGTGAGTGTGAAGCTGCAAAGTAATATAATGCATATAGTTCTTCATATCTCTAATTTTCAAGATACTCGTGGTGGAGCCAGCCAAGCGATTAAAATTTCAAAGGGGACAGACCTCATAAGTGCCGAGGTAAGAGATAATGTCACTGGTTCGATAATGTTTTTCATGTTTTTAGTAGTGGGATTGCTTGGTGTTGTAGTGTACTACATTTCAAGGCAGAGAAATATTTTATACTTTTCATTGGTATCTATAGCTTTTGCCATTCGGTTTCTCTTTTCTGACATGTATTTGTATTATGATTTAATACCTTTTTCCATCCCCTGGAATATCGCAGTAAGGATTGAATATGCTACTGTGCCTTTCGTGGTGGCTTGGAGTACTCTTTTTGTTTCTGGTAAATACCCTAACGAATTTAAAAAGTCCATCAGAATGTTTTTTATTTTAACGAGTGCACTCTTTATTGTTTTGACAGCAGTAGTAGGGTTTAAGTTTATATCACAGCTGCTCTTATTTATTCAGGTTACCACATTAGCCTTTTTGGTTTATATTATTGTTGCCATTATCAATGCCATGTTAGACGGTCGAGTAGGCGCCTGGACATCTGCTATTGGGCTTGCTATATGTGTGTTGGTTGGGTTTTATAATATAGCCATATTATTGTCCGGAGGGGAGATCAATAGGCTCATTATTTATGGTGGATACACGGCAGCATTAATTCTAAATGGATTGTCACTTTTGTACCGTACTGACGATCAGATTGCGAAAGAGAAGCGTAACAAACTCAGTTTTTCTGATTTTTATACTGATTCTGACGGCTAGACGACATATTTCTGAGTATTTCAAAGAGACAAAAACTGACTTTTTGCGTTACTATAACATACAGCTATCTTTTTAAGACTAAACATTTAGATTATGCATAAATCATTGGCTACTTTCAGTTTTGCAGCAGTTATTATACTCTTTATCAGTTGTGGTGGCAGCACGACAACAAATAATGAAAGAGAAGGTAAGGCGCAGCAAGACAGTGATGTACGCAAAATTGAATTAAAAGCACCACAGGGTAAAGCGATTGCTGCTTTTGCAGAAGGTTGCTTCTGGTGCTCAGAACATATCTTTGAAGCGGTAGTCGGTGTGGATTCTGCAGTGTCGGGATACGCAGGAGGTACAACTAAGAACCCAACTTATGCTTTAGTAAATACAGAAACTACAGGCCATGCAGAAACTGTATTGGTTTATTATGATCCTAAAGTTGTCAGCTATGAGGAACTGACGAAAGTATTTTTCACCTCTCACGATCCTACTACAAAGGACAGACAAGGTCCAGACAGAGGTTCTTCCTACAGGTCTATTTTGTTCTATATGTCTCCAGCTGAATTAGATATTGCTGTGAAGGCAAAAAAAACGTTTGATGACTCTGGGATGTTTGAGAATGCAATTGTGAGTGAGATCATGCCGCTCAAAGCGTTTTACAGGGCGGAGGAATACCACCAGGATTATATTGAACATAACCCTGGTAGTCCTTACGTGATCGGTGTTTCTATTCCCCGGTTCGAGTTGTTTAAAAAAACGTACAAAGGAAAACTGAAGTAATTACTTTCTGTAGTCTAAAGCAGGCTTTCTGTTACCTAGTAACGCCTCGTACTTAAAGTTATCACCTCTTCTGTCATTAAATTCTTTCTTGGCCTCTTCCAACATTTTGGGGTTGCTCATAAGGTCAATGGCAGTAAGCGCCATAGTTTTAGCCGCTACCATCATGCCTTTGTAACCGATAGGTGTTCCACCAGAAGCTACGGCTTGCCAGCTGTGTGCGGGAGTGCCGGGTACCCAGGTGGCGGCACGCATGGCTACTAGTGGCACATTCCAACTTACATCACCCGTATCAGCAGAAGCCTTTCCATCTTCGTTTTCCATGGGTTGTACTTTACCGGCTTCAGCAATAGCTGGTGGAGTTCCGGGTAATGTCTTCTGCAATTTCTCAGCAAAAGCTTTGTCATCTGCAGAATAATTAACTCCTCCTACCTTGGTAAGGTTGGCATGCATGATTTTAGAAAGTGATTCACTGGGCAGTCTGTCGTAAGTACCTCCGATGATTTCAAATTCCATTTCAGTTTCTGTGCCGATGGCAGCACCTTCTGCGCATTTGATTACGCGGTTCCACATCGCCCTTACTTCTTCACGGTTTTGATGGCGGATCACATAATATACTTCCGCATTGGCCGGAACAATGTTAGGGGCATCACCACCTTTAGTAATAGAGTAGTGAATGCGACTGCCTTCGGTCGTATGCTCACGCATCATGTTCACCATATCGTTCATAGCTTCTACACCGTCCAATGCGGAACGCCCACGCTCAGGCGCAGCTGCAGCATGCGAAGCCACACCTTTGAATCTGAACTTGCCTGAAATGGTAGCCAGATTGGTGCTTGGGTTGCATGAGTTAGCATCTCCGGCATGCCAGCTTACAATAGCATCCACATCATTGAATAAACCTTCTCTTACCATATACACTTTTCCAGATCCACCTTCTTCTGCAGGTGTGCCATAAAAGCGTATAGTTCCTGGTTTCTTATTGTTTACCAACCATTCCTTTACACCAATAGCCGCTGCCACCGATCCGGTTCCAAACAAGTGATGACCACAGGCCTGACCAGGAGCTCCCTCTACGCGAGGCTGCTTTACCGGCACCGCCTCTTGTGACATGCCTGGCAGTGCATCAAATTCTCCTAGTATACCAATGACAGGTTTGCCAGTGCCATAAGTGGCTGTAAACGCTGTTGGAATACCAGCCACTCCACTCACGATTTTAAATCCTGCTTTTTCTAATTCACCTTTTAGTAGGGCAGAGCTCTTCTCTTCGAGGTAGCCCAACTCTGGGTTTTCCCAAATCTGTTTCGCCACTTTTGTGAATTCACTTGCTTGTGCATCCAGTGATTGAATCACCTTGTCTTTGTCTTTTTGAGCAAACGCAATGTTTGCACATAGTATCCATAAAGAAAGTAATGTTGCGCGTTTCATGGTATCGATTTAGGTTGTATAAGAATTATTTGATTGATAATTTATTCTAATGATTTATATATTTTTCCACTCTTCATTACAAACTTGACATTTCTTAGAGCGGTAATGTCGACTAATGGATTTCCATCCAGTGCAATGATGTCGGCTTGCATTCCTACTGCGATTGTTCCTATCTTATCAGAGAGATTGAGCGATTGGGCGGAACCAAAACCCGCTGAGACAATGGCATCTATCGGTTGCTGTCCACCTTTTATTACCCGTGTGATCAGCTCTTCAAAGTTGCTCCCATGAGCTCCAGCAACAGCATCTGTTCCGAATACTATTTTAAGGTTTTTGACTTTCAATGCCATTTTAAAAACTTCAATGGCCTTGGGTACAGCCTGTTTCATCTGATCAAAACCATCTTCTGTGTATCCATTGATGCCGATGTAGTTTTGCTTATGTGCGAAGTAATTATCGAAGATCAAGCCAATGTTGGGGTCGTAATAAGTCCCGTGTTCAGCCATTAATTCTAATGTCACTTTGTCTAACAGTGCACCATGCTCGATGGTGGTACATCCTGCCAGTACTGCCCTGCGAGCACTCTCAGGCCCGTGGGCATGAACTACCGTTCTTAATCCTCTTTTTTTGGCTTCTGAACATGCGACATTAAGTTGTTCTTGAGAAAGGGTAGGTGTACCACCAACTCGAATACTGGCTGAAGCAAAAATTTTGATAACGTCAGCACCCTGATCTGCAAATTTATTGACAGCGGCTTTAATGCTGTCAGGGTCTCCAGTCCATTGACCAATGGCTCCTAACGAAGTCAATATTCTCGGTCCGGGTAAAATACCTCGTTCAATAGCATCTCTTAATTCACGATCTATTGGTGAGCCTAAATTTTGTGAAGTGGTGACACCACCCATTAAAGTCAGGTAGGCATTTTCTGCTGCGTACAGTGCGCTTTGAGCTGTAGATTCCTCTGCTTCAGTAGCATCGTGTAATTTGTTATCCGGATCAAAATGCCATGAAAGGTGACCGTGTGTTTCAATTCCTCCTGGCATAATGGTCAGGTTAGTAAGATCATGAACAACTCCTGCTTCCTTTTTACCAATTTCGGTAATCACACCGTCTGTGATGATAATATTTTTGTCTTCAATGATTCCTCCGTGTCCATCCAGAATACGTTTTGTTTTTAGCGTCATTACATTTTGGGAGAAAGCCAAACTGTGAACAAATAGGATGATACAAGAAATAAAAACTCTCATCGATGGAAGTGGTATAAAATTACTTTGCTTTTCTTATGTCCAATGGCGGAGGAATATCACCCACCAAAGATTCGTATTTGAAACCAGGTCCACGCTTTTCAGCGAATTCTTTTTTAGATGCCTCCAGTAGATTGCTGTCTGTAAATAAATCCATGGCAGTGAGTGTAAGTGTCTTAGCAGCTACCATCATTCCTTTATGACCAATTGAGGAGCCAGTGCAAGCTACTGCCTGCCAGCTATGACCCGGAGTGCCTGGTACGTAGGTGGCAGCCGTCATTCCACCTGTAGGAACTACCCAGCTCACATCTCCAGTATCTGCCGAAGCATTCGTGTGGCTATAGCCGAATGGTTGTATTTGTGCTGCGCTTGATATAGGCACACCACTTGAGCCAAAAGACAATCTCAATTTCTCAGCGAAAGCTGTTTCAGCTGCATCGTATTTTACACCTCCTACGATTTCCAGATTTTTATGCATCGCTCTTGACAGGGCTTCATTGGGTAAGCGATCAAACGTACCGCCTTGTACTTCTACTTCTACTTTTGTTTCGGTGCCATGGGCCGCTCCTTCAGCGCATTTGACTACTCGGTTCCATAGATTACGGACTTCTTCACGACTTCTATGACGAACTAGGTATTCGACCTCCGCATAAGCAGGGACCACGTTGGAAGCTTCTCCTCCCTTTAATATTACGTAGTGAATCCTTGTAGGCTCTGTAGTATGTTCGCGCATGAGGTTCACCATACTGTTCATAGCCTCCACACCATCTAGTGCTGAGCGACCTCGTTCTGGAGCGCCTGCGGCATGCGCTGCAATACCATAAAACTTTATAACACCTGATTTGGTTGCAAGGTTGGTGTTGGGGCCTGCGTTATTTTTATCACCGGCATGCCATGTGATGACTGCATCCACATCATCAAACAAACCAGCTCTTACCATAAATACTTTCGCGTCTCCAGCTTCCTCAGCGGGTGTTCCATAGTACCTGATAGTGCCCGACTTCTTATTATTAATCAGCCACTCTTTTGTCTCAATTGCGGCAGCCATGGAGCCTGTACCGAACAAATTGTGACCGCAACCATGACCAGGTGCACCAGCAGTTATGATTTTACGTTCCGGGGCAAAGGCTTCTTGTGACAAACCTGGTAGGGCATCAAATTCTCCAAGGATACCAATGATGGGTTGCCCAGATCCATAACTGGCGACAAAGGCAGTGGGAATTCCAGCAACACCTTTTTCAATTGTAAACCCTGCCTTTGTTAACTCACTTTGAAGCAGCGCTGAGCTCTTATCTTCGAGGTAACCAGGTTCTGCAAATTCCCAGATTTGTTGAGCAATGCTTGCATAATGCTCTTGCTTATTATCAAGGGATTGGATTATTTTCTCTTTGCCCTTTTGCGCCCATACCATGGATGGGATAAATAAAAGCAATAGAATGATGTGCTTTGATCTCATAATAATTTAGGTTAGAGATGGAAGATATTCAAAAAGAGGTCGATAAAAAAATGAATTATATAAGAGGCATTGCATTCTTAATTGTAATGATGAAAATTATCCATGCAAATAGCTAAATTGAATTTTACACGCGTGCTATGAAAGACATTACTTTGTTTGTTTCATCTCTTAAGAAGGCAATAAAAGGAGAAGTATTGAATGATGCCTATACATTAGGTATGTATGCTACCGATGCCAGTATCTATCAGGTGAAGCCTGTGATAGTGGTGATTCCTCAGGATGAAAGTGATGTAAAGAAAGCAGTAGCATTAGCTAATGAGCACAAGGTAAGCATACTTCCCAGAGGGGGAGGTACAAGTCTGGCGGGTCAAAGTGTAGGAAAATCAATGGTATTGGATTTTTCCAAGCATATCAATAAAGTATTGGAAATCAACCCTAGTGAAAAATGGGTGCGCGTACAACCCGGTAAAGTGCGGGATGAATTGAATGCGGAACTGGCGCAGTACAATTTACATTTTGCACCTGATCCAGCTACCACCAGTAGGGCCAACGTGGGTGGTATGGTGGGCAACAATTCTTCAGGAATGAAGAGTATCCTGTATGGCAAGACTGTTGACCATGTATTGGAAGCCAGAATAATTCTAGCCGATGGTACGGAATGCCATTTCAAAGAACAGTCATTAGAAGACTATGAAGAAAAGGCAAAGGCTGGTGATAGAAAAGGGAAGTTGTATTCACAATTCAGGGAAATTGTAAGACAGAATGCGCAGGAAGTAGAAAAGCGCTTTCCAAAAGTCATGCGAAGGGTAGGGGGCTACAACTTGGATGAATTTGCGGGTAAAGAAAACTGGAACCTTGCTAAGTTAGTCACAGGCAGCGAAGGAACACTGGCAGTTACGCTAGAACTCAAGCTTAACCTGGTGCCACTTCCAAAGCACAAAACAGTTTGTGCATTGCACTTCAATTCCTTTTTAGATGCCATTGGTACGGTTAGCGATATTCTGAAATATCAACCTGCTGCCGTAGAGATCATCGATGAAACTGTCATCAAATTAAGTCGTGAGAATCTCACCACAAAAAAGTACTGTCACTTTATCAATGGTAATCCAGGTGCGATTCTTTTGGTAGAGTTTTATGATGAAGACAAGGATAGGGTGCTCCAACGTACCCAACAAATGGCGGATGACTTAAAGGCGCAAGGCAAAGGCTATGCTTATCCTATATATGGACAGGGCAGGGAATATGATGAGGTGCTGTTAGTTCGTAAGAAGGGATTAGGACTGATGATGGGTATGACTGGTGGTCCGAAACCTTTGGCTTTTATTGAAGATGCAGCTGTTCCTGTGGAGCATTTACCTGCTTATATCGACCAGGTAGTAAAAATATGCTCCAAGTATGGCACTCATGCGGCCATGTATGCCCATGCTAGTGTGGGGTTGATCCATGTAAGGCCCATTCTTGATCTGCGCAAGCAGGAAGATATTGAGAAAATGAAGGGTATTGCCAATGACACTTTCGAATTGGTGGTGAAATATGGGGGTTCCTGGAGCGGTGAGCACGGTGATGGTATGGTACGAAGTCCTTTCAATAAGCGCTTTTTTGGGGATCAACTGTATAATGCATTCAGAGACGTAAAGAGGCTTTTTGACCCTGACAATTTGATGAATCCCGGTAAGGTGGTGGAGGCAGAACCGATGGACGCCAATTTGAAATATGGGGTAGCATACAAAGATCAAGAAGTAGTCAGTCAGTTTCATTACAAAGCAGAAGGCAACTTCTCGGAGTCGGTGCATATGTGTACGGGTGTCGGAGAATGTAGAAAAACCATTGGGGGCACCATGTGTCCGAGCTTTAAAGCCACAAGAGATGAAGAGCATTCCACACGCGGCAGAGCCAACGCATTGCGCATGGCGATGTCCAATCAGTTGGATGATATGGGATTGGCAAGTCCTAGATTACACAAAGCACTTGATCTGTGTCTTTCATGCAAGGCGTGTAAATCAGAGTGCCCAAGTAATGTAGACATGGCGAAAATGAAGAGCGATGTGTTGCAGTTGTATTATGATAAACATGGTGCAAAGTTGAGGGACAAAATGATTAGAGATTCCGCAAAAGCGTCCTCTCGATTTTCAGGTAAGTTATCGGGTATCGTAAATACAATTCAGCATTCTTCTGTATTCAAATCCCTATTGGATAGTGTATCTGGTTTTGACAAAAGAAGAACGCTACCAGACTATGCTCCCGAACCGTTTTATAAATGGTATGACAAGCATGCTAAAGATCAACCTAAGCAAGAGAAGAAGGTGGTTTTATTTGCGGATACTTATCTCAATTTCCATGAACCCAATATTGGAGTCTCTGCTTTTGAATTACTAACTGCCTGTGGTTATGAAGTAATATTGGCGAATGTAGGTTGCTGCCAACGCCCTAAAATCTCTCATGGGTTTTTGAGGGAAGCCAAGAAGGAGGGGCAAAAAACAGTAGATAACCTTAAAGTGTACTTAAGTAAAGGATTAGATATGGTTGTTTGTGAACCAAGTTGTGCTTCAGCACTCAATGAAGACCTTCCAGACCTTATTGAATCAGAAGAACTGAGCAAGCAACTCAAGGGGCAGGTAATGATGATTGATGTATTCCTTAACAGGGAAATGGAAGCGGGAAGGATCACAACAAAACTGGAACTCAAGGATGGAGATATTTCTATCCATGGTCACTGTCATCAGAAGGCGTTGTATGGAACGACAACAATGAAAAATTGCCTCCAACCCAACGGGCATTCTGTGGAAGAAATTCCATCAGGTTGTTGTGGAATGGCAGGCTCCTTTGGATATGAGAAAGAGCACTATGAATTGTCTGAAAAGATAGGGGAGAGCATTCTCTTTCCGAAAGTACGGGGATTAAAAATAGGAACGACTGTAGTTGCCAATGGTTTTAGTTGTCGCCATCAGATAGAACACTTTACTGGTGTGAAACCGAAACATTGGGTAGAGGTAGTGAAGCCTGCTTGATTACTGATACTTGATGCTGGATTTTAAATTATTAATATGAACTTAGAATTGACAGTTGACAAAAGGCAGTTGACAATGGATGGGGATTTTGTCAACTGCTTTATGTCAACTGTAAACTGATGGAGCTAACCACCCTCGCCTTTCTCGCGCTTCTTCCCATCCTTGTAGCAGGAGTGATGCTGGTTGGGTTTCGGTTGCCTGCACGCGTGGCCATGCCCGTTGCTTTTGTTCTGGCTGCTATAATTGCTTATGTGGTTTGGGGGCTTTCTTGGGTCACATTAGCTGCTTCTTGTATTCAAAGCCTGTTTATTACTTTTGATATTCTCTATATCATTTTTGCAGCTATCCTGTTGCTCAACTTGCTGAAGTATTCTGGTGCTATTCAAGTGATCAGAGAAGGCTTTGCCGATATCAGCTCGGATAGAAGAATACAGGTGGTGATTATCGCCTGGTTATTTGGTTCGTTCATAGAAGGTGCCTCTGGATTTGGCACGCCAGCAGCTATTGTTGCGCCATTATTGTTAGCACTCGGATTTCCGGCCATGGCTGCTGTGATGTTAGGGATGATGGTACAAAGCACAGCCGTTACGTTTGGCGCAGTGGGCACACCCGTTTTGGTTGGTATACGAGGTGGACTTCAAAACCCTGCTCTGGATGCCCAATTGGCAACACATGGGTTGGACTTTATGGATTACATTCAAATGGTAACGACCAACGTGGCTATTATGCACGCTATAGCAGGTACCCTCATGCCCACGCTCATGGTGTGTATGATGACACGCTTCTTCGGGGAAAAGAAATCATGGAGGGAGGGACTGGAAGTATTTCCATTTGCTTTGCTGGGTGGATTGGCATTTACAATTCCTTATATGCTCACGGGTATTTTTCTGGGTCCGGAGTTCCCATCAATTTTGGGTGCATTGGTGGGTATGCCCGTTGTAGTATGGGCCGCTAAAAGGGGATTTCTACAACCTTCAAAACCGTGGTCATTTCCCTCTAAAAACACTTGGCCTTCTAACTGGATGGGAAAGTTGGATCCAGCTAATGAAACCATAACTAAAACCCACCTCAGTTTGGGGCGCTCATGGGCACCTTACCTTATGGTAGTTACCTTACTCGTTATTACAAGGCTTTCCCAACTCCCGATCAAAGGATGGCTATCCTCTTTAACTCTTCAGTGGAATGAAATCTTAGGCACTTCAATCTCTGCTTCAAGTGCACCACTCTATCTGCCTGCTTCTATACTGTTCACAGTATGTTTAATTACCATTTACTTTCATCGAATGAAGACTATTCAGGTACAATCCGCTTTTCGCGAAAGCGCCAGAATGATCTATGGAGCAGGGTTTGTATTGCTATTTGCCGTACCTATGGTTCGCATTTACATCAACTCCGGAATTAATATAACCGGATTGGAGGGTATGCCTATTGTAATGGCAGAATGGGTAGCAGTAAATGTGGGTAATGTATACCCTCTTTTTGCTCCGTCCATTGGTGCGCTTGGGGCCTTTATTGCTGGCAGCAATACGGTAAGTAATTTGATGTTTAGCTTCTTTCAATTTGGTGTTGCGGAGCGTCTCATGATGCCAACTACTATTATCGTTGCCTTGCAGGCTGTTGGGGCTGCAGCAGGCAACATGATAGCGATACATAATGTGGTGGCGGCCTCTGCTACGGTAGGATACCTTGGTAATGAAGGAATCGTATTAAGGAAAACAATTATACCTACGATCTACTACTTATTGGTAGTAGGCATTTTGGGATTAGTCTCCATTGCCATCTGGGGAAATTCAAATACATTCTAATCTTTCTATACTGTACCAAAATGTGAAAGAGCGAGACTGGCAAAAGTCAGTGTGAGAAAGAAACCAAACATATCTGTTATGGTGGTGAGAATAGGACCGGATGCCAATGCCGGATCAGCACCAAATTTTCTTAAAATCAAGGGGATGGTACCACCAATCGA
The DNA here is from genome assembly GCA_020436125.1 of Cyclobacteriaceae bacterium. GTDB lineage: Bacteria > Bacteroidota > Bacteroidia > Cytophagales > Cyclobacteriaceae > ELB16-189. The sequence goes on from JAGQYK010000028.1 coordinate 12,092, forward strand.
AACAGCTACCAACGTGTTTAGCATCAAAGCACCTCCAACAATAAAACTTAATATGATGCTTCCCTTCCAAAGAAAGGCAACTCCTCCAATTAATATACCCAGGACTACGCCATTAATAAGCCCGACAGACGCCTCTTGCCACCAAACACGCATGACTTCGAAGGGGCGGATCACGCCTAAGGACAATTCACGTAAACTCACTGCCACTGCCTGATTGCCAGAGCAGCCACTCATGTCCGAAATGATGGGAAGAAATACAGCGAGTGCGATAATTGAACTCAAGGTATCCTGGTGAAATGCAATTACACTAGCGGCTAGCACGTTCAATAATATATTTACACTGAGCCATGACAGCCTTCGCTTTGATCTTAATAATACGGGCATGGTGCGCAACTCTTCACCCCCCACAATACCTTGTGTCTCCAATAATTCCATGTTGGCCAACTCCGATTTAGCCTCCAAAATATCTCTGCGAAGCACCACACCCAACAATACACCGTTGTCATCAAGCACAGGCGCTCCATAAAAGTCATAGTCATTAACAAAGTTGATCAACTCCTGGATCGTTGCAGAATCTTTAATTGATATGACATCGGGATGCACGATCACATCAAGTTTGGCTTGCAAAGAGGCCATTAGTAGATCACGCATCTGAAGTACACCTTCCAGTCGTCCATTTTCAGTGACGTAAATGTATTGTAGATTATAGTCCTCGTATTTTTCTGCGTTATTCCGAAGTTCGTGTACAACATCCCCCACAGTCTGCTCTTTATCAAACGACAAAAATTCTGTGATCATCAATCCACCCGCTGTGTCCGCTTCGTATTGGATAAGCCTTCGGACACTTTCTGCTTCCTCTGGTTCCATTTGCGCGATGATGGCTTCGGCACCTTCCTCGTTCATTTCTAGAAGTAAGTCTGCTTGATCATCACTATCCAACTCATTAAAGATGGCAGCTGCTTTACTTGACTCCATTTCTTCAAGAATATCAGCAGCATGATATTCAGGGATATCATCAAGTAATTCAGCAGCATCCTCTGGGGACAGCAGAGTTAGTAGAAGCAACTGCTCTTTCTTTTCTAGCCGACTAATGGAGAGGACGATGTCTTCAGTATTCATCGATTGCAAGTAGTCTTTAACCTGCTCAGGCTGATCGGCCTCCATCAGTTCGACAAGCTTCTCCCATGGACGTTTTACATCTTCCATAATCTTCTGTTTCACGAAATTTAGATAATATTAAAGCGGCTTCGGAATAAAAGTGAATGTTTGATTTTTTTTAGTGCCTCAGTTTGTAGAAACTCTCATTGCATTAGCGCTTAATTGTTATTAATTAGATGTATGAAACTATTGCATTTTCTTCTTGCCTTCTTGATGGCTTTACCTGGAATGGGCCAACTTAATACAGAGTTATTCAATAGCTATGAGAACTACAGCGAGAAATCAATAACAACCAGGCGCTTCAAACATGATGATATCATGGCCATCATCGATAAGTTGGGCAAGGATTTTAAAGTGAATCAAGTGGGCACTTCGGTGGAAGGCCGGGCGATCAAATTGATTACCTACGGCAATGGTCCAATCAATGTACTCATGTGGTCGCAAATGCATGGGGATGAGACTACCGCTACGAGATCAATCATGGATGTATTCCATTGGCTGGAGGCAGATGACGAATTCAATGCAATCAGAACCAAAATTAAATCTTCCATCACCTGGCACTTCATGCCTATGCTCAACCCGGACGGAGCTTCCCGATTTACTAGAAGGAATCACTATGGGATAGATATCAATCGAGATGCAATTCATTTGCAAACACCAGAGGGTCGAACACTCAAGCGGGTAAGGGATAGCCTCAATGCGGATTGGGGTTACAATCTACACGACCAGGGCAGGGGCACTTCGGTGGAAGGCGTGCGACCGGCCACTATTTCATTGCTGGCGCCTGCCTATGATGCGAAGAAGAGCATCAACGAAAAAAGAGGAGATGCGATGCAGCTCACCAAGTTTATGTTTGATCAGATTACGAAATATATTCCAGGTCAAATTGGAATCTATGATGACACGTTTGAACCGCGTGCATTTGGAGATAACATTCAAAAGTGGGGAACAAGAACCATATTAATTGAGTCAGGAGGGTATCAGGATGATTGGGAGAAGCAATACATTAGAAAATTGAATTTTGTCATGCTGATTACAGCAGCACACAGCATCGCTACAAAATCTTATGAGAAAACACCTGTAGCAGATTACCAGAAAATTCCGCGCAACGGGCAAGGTAGAATCCGAGAGTTAATTGTTACTAATGTCCAATACGAGGGGCTGATACGTGATGTAGCTTTTGACCGGACAGAACGAGATAGCGAAGACTACAGAAACTACTATGCGCGTGGCTACATTACTGATCTTGGTGACTTGCAAACCTCTAATGCCTACTTCAGTTTAGATGCAAAAGGCTACGATGTAGCGCCAGGAAAGGTGTACGAAAAAGTTTTTAACAACATTAAGGAACTGGAGACTATGGATGCCACCAAATTGTTTAGCAATGGTTACACGGATTTTATTGTAACAGAGAGGTTCGATTCTTTTACTATAAGTTATCCCTTTAACATCCATCAAGAGAAAGCCGCCTCTAACGATAAGATACAGATGGGCGGAAATCCTTCTCTACTATTTAGAAAAGATGGAAAGATCAAATACATTGTGGCCAATGGGCAACTTCACAAAATTGAATAAGAATAAAATATGCTAGAGACACTACTCACTTTTGCATTAACAGTATTTACTGGTTTTTTTGCCATTATGAATCCCATCGCCAACATTCCCATTTTCATTGGGATGATGGAGGGAAAAGACAAAAAATCGCAAAGAGTAATTGCCAAGACGGCCACCATTACGGCTTTCTTCATTGTCTTCTTTTTTGTACTCTTAGGAAAGTATATTTTCGAAATCTTTGACATCACGATCCCCACTTTTAAACTAGCGGGTGGCCTTCTTATCTTTTATGTGGGCTTCAATATGCTACAATCGAAAAAGAAGGATCAAAAGGATGTAGGTGAAAATGCAACTGATGATGGTATTGCCATATCACCATTGGCTATCCCGATTTTGGCGGGACCAGGTACAATCGTTACTGCTATGAACTATGCAGCCGATGCTGATTATATAGAGCTAGGTATTATCATCGTAATATTCGCCCTTATTACTTATTTAACTTTTGTGGCGTTTACCCTTAGTGACCTCATCGTTAAGAAAATGGGAAATAGCCTGATTAAGGTGATTGGAAAGATCATGGGTTTGATCTTAGCCATCATAGGTACAGGTATGGCAGTGGAAGGTATCAAACTGGCGTTTAATTTGAAGTCCTAACAGAACTATTCTTAACACCTTAATCCTTTCCTTTTCTCGTTGATGTTCACTTTGGCTTGCTCAAAGCTTCGTACTAAAATTTATGCTCTGAATAGCTTTTTTAAGAAGCCACCTTTTTCTCTTTCGGTTTTTTTTCTCTCCAATTCATCAATAGCAGTCCTTAACCTGACAAAGGAGGCTATGTCTTTATAGATATAGTCAGCAGCACCCATTCCCATAACTTTGTCTTTTAATGCTCTGTCTTCTGAGGAGGTATGATAGATGACTGGAATTCGTGAATATTTCTTACGAATTGTCTTAAGGTAATCCAATCCCGTTTTGACGGAAGCGTTTCCAAAATAATGGTCAAGCACTACAGCAAAAGGCTTTTCGTTAAGATGTGCCATCATCTCTTCGGGGTCAGAAAAGGTACGGACACTAAAGTCTCCCACCATATTTTCAAAATGCTTTGCCAGCATCTTTTGCTGTACAATATCGTCTTCTACAATAAATACCAACTTGTTCATCCTCAATGACTATGTACAAGATCGAAAGTACATATTTATTAAGTTGACCCAAATTCTAAATGGTGGTCGTTTATGCTCATGTATGTTTTGCGGGATTTTAGAATCCAATCAGGAGCTCTTTGTAGCGAGGGATTCAATTTTTTTACCTATAACATCCGCCTCTGCCATTTTTAAATCGCTCTGTGTTCTATTGGTATGTGAAAGTTTATGCGCTTCTGATAGTAGTTTATGGTACTTGACTTGTAGCTTTTCGATTTCTGACTTCTTCTTAAAGAAATTGAACATAAAGGAGGTTTTAGAGATATATTGAGTATCAAACATATAATAATTGAAATTGTTTGATACCTAGCTGTAAGGTTTGCCAAATGATAACTTAACTGAGAATCTTAATGGCTATGAAATGGGGTTAAACATTTTGTTCTGAACCTTTACCTTGCGATAATTGTACTATAAATGATCCACTGCATACCAATCTACCGCGGATTCTTTATCAATGGCCTATTATTATCGTATTTCTTTACTTTGTACAAAAAAAATATTCTGATCGTGAAAAATTTTAATCTGATTGTATTGGGATTTATCCTAATTACCACATTTAGCTGTACTAATTCTACTAAGAATACTGACGAGAATTCATCCGAATCAGGTGAGTCAGCGGGTACTTATAGTCTAATCAATGATTCTACTAAAGTGAGCTTCATTGCTTACAAGACTACAGGTAAGGTACCCGTTGGTGGTCAGTTCACTAAAATCAACATTTCAAATACCAGCGCAGGAGAGACAGCATTAGACGCAATGAATGGAGCTGAGTTCAGTATTCCTGTTAGTAGTTTGTTCACCAATGATCCCACAGGCACAAGGGATCCTAAGATTTTGGCCTCATTCTTTGAGGTGATGAAGGATACGGAACTTATTTCTGGTGTCTTCAAGGTAGCAGATGACAAAACTTGTTCTGTAGACATCACTCTTAATGGAAATACAGCAAACATTCCTTTAGAGTATACTGCTGCAGATAATGATACACGGTTTTCCTTTGATGGCGTGATGAACCTGGAAGATTGGGATGCATTAGAGGCCTTAGCTTCGCTTAACAAGGCTTGTGAGGCGCTTCATACAGGTATGGACGGAGTAAGTAAAACCTGGAGTGATGTGGCGGTTCATGGAGAGGTCTTATTGAAGAAGAATTAGGAATTAATACCAACCCAAGCAAACTTTTTTGTGAGTTAAGTATCATGCCAGTCATTTTACAGCTGGTCTAATAATTTATTTTATAACTTAGGAGTATGGTTAATCTACCAACCATACGTCCTTACCAACCTACTGACAGGCACGCTGTCATTGAGGTATTTAGATTAAATACACCTGATTTTTTTGATGTAGGTGAGCAGGTGGATCTGGAACAATATCTTGATCAATACGGGGCCACCTATTTTGTGATGGAAGAGGAGGCCAAGATCATTGGCTGTGGGGGTTATCACGTTGAGAAGGATGGTAGCACAGGAAGGCTTTCATGGGATTTCTTTGATCCACAATACAAAGGCATGGGATTAGGTAGGTTAATGATCGACCACTGTCTGGAAGCACTAAGGAAAAACGATCAATTGAAAAAAACATCCGTCTGGACCAGCCAACTGGCCTATAAGTTTTATGCGAAGTTTGGTTTCGAGACACAGGAAATCAAAGAGGACTTTTGGGGGCCAGGGTTGGACTTGTACCGTATGGAAATGTAACGTTTATTGGCTACACACGTTATGGCGCGTCTGCATTTATTTGAGTTTGAAGACCAAAAATGGTTTCCTGAATTTTTAAGAAACTACGGGACAGACTTTTTACAATTCCTATCCAACAAGACAAAAATGTATAAGCCCATTGTTCCAATAATTGTAAAGGGGCTCAGGAAAAGTAAAACCAATCAAATAATCGACTTGGGGTCTGGTGGTGGAGGGGGGTTGATTTGGTTAAATGCTGAACTGAAAAAGGAGTTGCCTGATTTGAAAATAATGCTAACAGATTTTTATCCCAATCTTTCAGCATTTGAATTCACTAAGAAAAAAGCGAACAATTTTGAGTTTATGGAAAAGCCTGTGGACGCCAGAGACGTTCCCCCAGAACTGATGGGGTTAAGAACTCAATTTTTGTCATTACACCACTTTAAGCCCGATGAGGCAAAGCAGATTTTGCAAAATGCTATTGATTCCCAAAATTCGATTGCCATTTTTGAGGCACAGGAAAGAAGTTTACCTAGCATACTGGCCATGTTATTTTCCCCTCTTACTGTTTTGCTTACAACACCTTTTATTACACCCTTCAAATTAGGGAGGATTATCTTTACTTATTTAATTCCTGTAGTGCCCTTGTTTGTTCTTTGGGATGGAATTGTATCATCCCTTCGTACTTATTCTGTAGAGGAAATGAAAGAGCTTGTTGTCAAGCTAAATGGGGCAGAAGCCTATGAATGGGAGGTTGATAGGGTTAAGTCAGGACCTGGAGTAATTCTCTATTTGTTGGGAACGAAAAACAGTAATTGAATAGTGCTATGTCAGGAGAAAAGAATTTAAGGAAATTACTTTCAAGTATGAAGCCAGTTCTTAATAAGGGGAATTATGTTTTTTGCACAACCAATGAAGTGGCGCAATTGGATATGAATGACGTTGTAATGTTGTTTAAGGAAAAAGAAGGAATTACGATTATTATAGAGAAGCAGATTGCG
>JAGQYK010000028.1:18772-42343 GCA_020436125.1 Cyclobacteriaceae bacterium
GTTCATTCTTCTTTGGATGCTGTCGGTCTAACGGCTGCATTTACTAAGGCGTTAACAGTCGAAAATATCAGTTGTAACGTGGTTGCAGGTTATTACCATGATCATCTGTTTGTTAATAGAAAGGATGCTGAAAAGGCAATGAGTGTGCTGAATAGCTTCTCAGTGATATAAGATTTTTAATGCAACCAGATATTACACTTCGTCAAGCTTCCATCGATGACTTGTCACTTTTAGAACGCTGGGATACTCATCAGCATGTGATTGACTCTGACCCAGATGACGATTGGGATTGGAGTAATGAATTGAAACGTTTTCCAGAATGGAGAGAACAACTTATTGCTGAATTAAATGGCAGACCTATTGGGTTTATCCAAATCATTGACCCTGCAAAAGAAGAATCTCATTACTGGGGAGATATAGAAGATCACCTTCGCGCTATTGACATATGGATTGGGGAGGCTAGAGATTTAGGGAAAGGGTATGGTACAATCATGATGCAACTCGCAATCGACCGTTGTTTTGAAGATGCCAGCGTAACAGCTATCATTATTGATCCACTTGAATCTAATTCCAAAGCAATCCGTTTTTATGAGCGAATTGGTTTTCAGTTTGTTGAAAGAAGAGTATTGGGGAGTAGTAACTGTTCGGTATATCTACTCAGCCGTAATCAATGGCAAACTAAAGAATTGTAAAATGGAGAAACACTATAATAGGTTATGGCAACAGACAAGAAGTTTGTAGAATTTGTAGTTGACCAAATTGAAAAAGCGGGTACGATTACTGCTAAAAGTATGTTCGGTGAATATGGTATATTTTCAGATGGTAAGATATTTGGCCTTGTCTGCGACAATAAACTGTTTATTAAACCTACTTTGGCCGGGAGAGCCTTTATAAAAAATGTGGTAGAAGCCACCACCCTATCCGGGAGCAAAGAACTGGTTTCTCATTGAGGAAGAATTGGAAGATATCAAATGGTTGAGTCAATTGATACGCATCACTCTGAAAGAGCTACCTTCCCCAAAGCCAAGAAAAAAGAAAAAATAAGATAAGCTCGCCATTCTTCAGGTTTATCGGCCTCTATCCAGCTATTGTTTGATTCCGCTTTATTTTATCCTTAAAATGTATCGGATACAAACCTAACCTATATTATGAGGCTTATTATATTAATGCTTGCGAGCGTGTGTCTGGTATTTCCTGGGCGTTCACAAAATTCAATTTATGAACTACCCATTCAGGAGCATGTACTAGATAACGGACTTCGGTTACTAGTAATTGAACGACCTGGAGACCATCGGGTAGAGTGTAAAATATACACCGACTTCGGTTCTATTGTGGAGGAACCAGGGCAATTGGGATCTGCGCACTTTCTGGAGCATTTGATGTTTAAGGGAACAAAGACTTTGGGTACTTCTGATTGGCCTTCCGAGTCAAAGCTGATAGAAGAGCTGTATGCTGCTGAGGCTGAGCTAATAGCAGAATTGAACAAAGAGCGTAATACACTCCGAGAGCGTGGTGTATTTCATGATAACAAATGGACGGCCACCACGCCAAGAATTGTTGAATTGAGGAAGAAGGTAGCTGGCATTGATGCCAAAATTAACGAGCTCCGAGATCCAGGTACAGTGATGAGGTGGTATCAGGCCTATGGAGGTACTGCACTTACTGCCACCACAGAGCAAGAGTACATGAAGTTTGATATCAATCTACCGGCCAACCGTGCTGAGCTCTTTCTTAGGGTAGAGTCTGACCGAATGACCAATACCGTCTTTCGTGGTTTTGATGAAGAAAGAATGATTTTGGTAGAGCAGCGGTTGGGTGATCTCAATCGATTGAGTACACCTTACTACGAGCAAATGAGTGCCATGGTAGGAGTGGTACATCCCGTATTTTGGCCAGAAGGTTATCCAACTGACTTTTATCAATACACAAGGCATTATGAACAAGATATGTATGACAGATATTTTGTTCCGAACAACACAACAATCATTTTGATTGGAGGGGTGAAATTTGACAACATGGTTTCGCTGGTAGAAAAGCATTTCGGAAAGCTGGAGCGTAAACCTGAGCCGGCAGAGACTAAGGCGATTGAGCCTGTTCCTAATGCGGACAAACGATTGGTTTACCGCAGTGAAAAATTAAGACCTGGAGTTGAGGCACGTTTTTTAATTCCCGGTGTAGGACACAATGATCGCCCTGTTATTGATGTGATTATGGAAGTGGCGCAGCGAAAATTAGAAAAAAATTTAAGTGCTAATGGTATTTCAGGAAGCGTAAGTATAAACACTCGCGTTGTGCATACTTCGATGTTTGGAATACCAGGATCTATCAATTTTGAAGTTGGATTGGGTAAAGAATCAGATTTGGTAAAGGCAGAATCGCTGTTATTAAAGACCATTGATGAATTAAAATCCTCCTTGTCAGATAATGAATTGACCATAGCAAAAAAGAAGTTGCGCAATGATTGGTTGCGGACCAAACTGGATGCCAGCAGATTGAATTTTGCAGTGGGTCACTTTCAAGTAATGGATTCATGGACGACCTTGGAAGGGTATATGAAAGCAAGAGAAGCAGCAACTGCGGCTGACGTAAATCGGGTAGCAGCAACTTATTTTATTGAGAATAACCGGACGATAGGTGTGGTGAAGAAGCCTTAATCGTTTCAAAATAATGATAATGAATATGAAAAACGTATATAAGATATTATCCTTCTTAATCATAACACTTTTGGTGAGTTGCCAATCCGGTAATAAAAGTGAACAAGGACTGGACTATCAGCACCCAACAGAAATGGGGTTAGAAGCATCAAATTTTAAAATGCCTAACCCTGATGATTATAAAGTAACACTTGACAATGGGCTTACTGCGTTCTTGGTTACAGGAAAAGAAGTGCCCTTGGTTACTGTAACTGCTTACATAGTGGCGGGCACTGCCTTTGATGATAAGGCTGGTGTTGCAGAAACACTCGCTTCGATTTTGAAGAGTGGATGCAGTGGAACATCGAAGAGCTTTCATCAGGAAGCAGACGATCTTGCCGCTCAATATAGTGTAACGATGGATCAGGAGGGGACAGCAATTTCATTGAACGTAGCAAGTGAAGATGTAGCCTGGGCGATTAAATCACTATCTGGTATTATGCAAAGTCCATGTATCACCAGTCAAATGGTAACTGCCTATAAAGGCGGTGGAGTTCAGAGAGCAATAAATGGACGCAACGCTTTTGATGGTAACTTAAATGTAGCTGTTGGTTTATTCAGCATGCATTTATATGAAGGACATGCTTATACAGCCGAGGTATCTTCTGCTCAGGCGGCAGCAGTATCGGTACTAGACGTTAGCGCTTTCTATAAAAAATATTTCACCCCATCTAACATTACAATAGGTGTGGGAGGGGATTTTGATCGTGCTGCTGTAGAACAATTATTGACAGATGGGTTTGGAGCTTGGTCCGGTGGTGAACGCCCTGTTATAGCCACTGCCGCATCCATTAATCCCAAAAAGCAAACCGAAGAGTATACCGCAGATAAATTGCAGTCGTGGTATGTAGCAGGTAACGCTTTGCCAGTGTTGAGTGCAGAAGAAATTCCAGCGCTTGAGGTGATGAATTATATTTTGGGAGGTGGGCACTTTGATACACGTCTTTATAAAGAGACACGAGACCTACGCGGTCTAACCAATGATGCCAGTGGATTTCTTACTTTCTGGCAATATGGACCAGGGAGTTATGACTTCAGAACCTATGGCCGACCTGAAGTATTAGGTCAATTGGAAGAGTTAGTACTATCGGAAATCAATAAAATCCGAAATGAGGAAGTAAGTGATGAAGAGTTGATGGTAGCACAAGGTGCACTTGCAGATGGTGTGTTTGAAGTAAAATTTCAAAATAGCCACAAAACGGCATCTACATTGGCAGAGGAATTTAATAAGTATCAATCTTTTGAAAGATTGTCTACCTACCAGGAAAGTGTTCGTGCAGTATCTAAAGATGATGTAAAAGAGGCAGCTAACAAGTATTTGAATCCTGATCAGTTTACAACGATCAAGATCATTTCTAAATAAAGAAACATGACCAGTGCGAGATGAGCTCGCACTGGTTTATGATTTTACCTTCATCTCCTGTTCTTCATCATCTTCGCGTTTGTCGACTTGTTCGGTTTTTATCTCGCTGTTCATATACCTTTCTCTACTACCTGGTAGAATTGCGCCTGTAAGACCTAAACCAAATGAAGCAAGTATCATGAATAGCGCCATTGCCAGTAGGCGCAGGGCTTTCTTTATTTTTTGCATGTATTGAGAAATGGATGCCATTATTGAATGGCATATTGTTGTTAATAAATTTTGGAAGTGTTGGATGAAGTATCCAGCAGGTAAGGAAACTTCTAGCTAAGCAAATGAAATTCTCTTCTAAAATGATTTGGAGTGAAGAGTTGGAGATTTATTCGTTGATCCACCGAATGTGCATAGACCTTATCTCTGTGGTATTGTAGATCAACTTTCGAATTGAAAGACGCAATGATACTATTAAAAATAATGTGGTTTGTACCCTGAGTGAGTGTAACAGATGGTGGGTAGAAGGAATTTACATTATCTGCTTGTTTAGAGAATACTTGTTCAGTTTGATTTTTAGCTACGGTAACATGATGAGTGCTTACTGCAGGTGAATAGGAGAATAGGGTCAGTATAATTATCGCGCAGGATAATAACTTCGCTATTGAATTTTTTTTAAGAGTAGGTGTCCGATTGAGCATCTACTATAAAAATAGTAAATAAGATTGAATTCAGTATTGGGTGATTTACCTACTTTATTAGTTCCAGAGTTACCAGATAAGCACAATGATCTGAAGCGATGGAATCGGCAATTACCTCCTTTTTCAGAACACGCCACTTGTTTTGGGGATAATACATTACATAATCAATTTTTTTGATAGGGTTATCCGAAGGAAAAGTGAATGCCGGATTTTTATTGTCGTAAGAAGGTGTCCATATCTGTTCAAGTATGGAAATAGGAGTGCTTTCCGGCTCCCCGTTTAAATCTCCTGCGAGAATAGTAGGATAACGATTGTTAGAAAAGACCTTGTTGATTTCCTTAGCCTGTTGAATACGGTCTGTATCCTCTTTCAAATGATCCAGATGTGTTCCTATAAAAGCAATGGTATCGCCTGAAGGAAGGATGGTCGTAATTTCTAGTGCTGCACGAGGTTCGTTACCTGGAGTATAGGGAAGTGGAACATTTCGTGTTTGTAGAAATGTATATCTGGATAACACACCTTCGCCATATTCTCCTCCATCATAAGGCATTGCTCTTGCAAAAAGTGGGGCCAGTTTTGCTCTCCACCCCAGTTCAGTGACAAGGTCATATCCTTTAGCTCTTTTTGTTTTGTAATCTACTTCCTGAAGGGCTACAAAATCTGGGTTTGCCTCAATGATTACTTTGGCGATTGCATCCAAATCAAAGTCACCTTTAGTGGTTGCTCCATGAAGGATATTAAAAGAAAGCACTTTTACCACCCTGCTATTTTTTTCTTGTGCGAAGGATGAAAGGTGGAAAAGGAGGAATGCTAAAGTCAGGAGTATTTTCATGGTTGCAATAGGCGATAGGATATCTTTTTGTTCAAATCAGTTGGATTGCTTTTATCTCCAATTATCAATAATTATGTAATATCATCACAACTATTGCTACATTGAATAATTGATAATATAACCCGAATATGAAAAATACAATTGCATTTCTCCTCATTTCATTCAGTCTTTCCTTTGCATTGGCACAGGATGTAGATCTAAATGCGGTTCACCGCATCAAAGAAGAAGGACTTAATAATTCTAAAGTAGAAGATATTGCCTTTCATCTTACTGATGCTTCCGGTCCAAGACTTACCAATTCTGCGGGTTATAAACGCGCAGCGGACTGGGCGGTAAAGCAATTGACAGATTGGGGATTGAAAAATGCAGCCCAGGAAAAGTGGGGTGACTTTGGTAAGGGATGGCAAATCGACAAAAGTTATGTAGCCATGACAGCTCCATATTACTTTTCCATTAGCGGAACACCTAAAGCCTGGACAGGGGGAACCAACGGCCCTGTATCAGGAGATGTAACGTTGTTAGTCATAGATAAAGAAGAGGACTTTAAAAAGTTTGAGGGTAAAATTGGAGGTAAGATTGTTCTGGTGAAATCCGGTGCCAGCACTAACCCAACATTCGAAGCAGATGCTTCACGAATGACCGATGAGGAGTTGACAGAACTAGCTAAGCAACCCATTGGATCTTCAAGCAGATACAAACCTGAGATGATTGCCCAATATTTGGCGAGAAGGGCATTCAGCCGTAAGGTGGATGAGTTTTTGAAAAATGAAAAAGCACTACTTGTGATTAGGGGCCGAAATGGAAAACATGGAACCTACTTTACCAGCAATGGTGCATCTTATAGCGTAGATGCACCTCAAGCTGTTGCTGAGGTAGAGACTGCTCCAGAGCATGCCGATTTGATGGCAAGACTCATAGAGAAAGGTATTCCTGTTAAAGTGGAAGCTGACATTAAAACGACCTTTACAGCGGACCCTGCTTCCTATAATGTAATTGGTGAGATACCGGGAACAGATAAGGACTTGAAGGCAGAATTGGTGATGCTCGGAGGTCATTTGGATTCGTGGCATGCCGGGACAGGTGCAACAGATAATGCAGCTGGTTGTATTGTAATGATGGAGGCAGTAAGAATTTTGCAGGCAACAGGCCTAAAGCCAAGAAGAACAATTCGAATAGCACTTTGGTCAGGAGAGGAGCAGGGGCTACACGGTTCAAGAAATTATGTAAAGAACCATTTTGCTGATCCTGCTGATATGAAACTGAAAACAGATCATAGTAAGGTGTCTGGCTACTTTAATATTGACAATGGGACAGGTAGAATACGTGGTATTTATTTACAAGGTAATGATGCTGTGCGCCCTATTTTCGAAAAGTGGTTTACACCCTTCTCTGATATGATCGATAACACCACCGTGACCATTCAGAATACAGGGGGAACAGATCACCTTGCTTTCGATGCTGTGGGTATACCGGGATTTCAGTTCATTCAGGATCCGATAGAATACAACACTCGTACGCATCATACTAATGCAGATACCTATGAGAGGTTGATGATAGATGACTTGAAGCAAATGGCTGTAATTGTAGCAACGTTTGTGTACAACACTGCACAGCGTCAAGAGAAGTTACCTCGTAAACCATTGCCATCAGCGCAAGGGCCTAGTCAGTTCTAATTGAAGCTTAATTAAAGTATTGGAATAGGACTTGTTGTAAAATCAATCCTTAGGTTTTATAACAAGTCCTGTTTCTCTATCATAAGGGACAATGTTATCCCATTCATTGGCAGCGGATCGAGAAACAAAAGCAACTACTGGTTCTGTGTCGCTCATATTAAAAACCTCATGAGGTACTCCTGATTTTATGAAAATAAAATCTCCCGCTGTATTCTCTAAAGTCTTCTGGAGCTTGTCGCCAAATTCATGGCGCACGTTACCTTCCAGAATATAGAGCATCAACTCAAAGCCATCGTGAATGTGAGCGTAGGCAACTCCTCCAGGAGGAATGGTAGCGATATTGACGGAGAGTTTTTCTGACCCTACGTTTTTTTGAGACATCCCTTGTTTATAGTGGATACCATTCCAATCACGTTTAGCACCACCACCTCTAATCGTAACGATGCCATCGTGATCTTCCACCACATTCATTTGGATGTTATCTTCTTTTTTCCTGAAATCCTTCATGGCGAATGATGTTGGTTTAAGTAAACTAATTTAATCAAATACTATCATAGATGTAACCTAAAAGTACTGCGAACAGTGCTATTGGAATTACCCACTTAATCCATAAGTAAAATAAAGTAGTAATTGTGCTTTTGGTGGTAGTAGAAAATAGACTGTGAAGTACTGTGGCTCTTTTTAAACTCCAGGTGAGGCCAAGAATACAAAGTACACTACCTAATACCTGCATCCCAGACCCAAAAACCAAATCCAATATGCCAATGAGCTCAGGAAAAAAAGCACTAGGCAAGGCCAATAGCGCTTGTATGGACCCAATGACAATAAGAATTCGCTTTTGGTTAAGGTGAGGTTTTTCATTCCGTACACTTACGAATGGTACTTGATAAGCAGCTATCAGTGATAAAAATGCTACAAGTGAAAGGGCTATCAGGAAGAGCGACCCAACCCATCGGCCTCCTGGCATGGTGCCAAATAATTGCGGAAATGTATTGAAAATCAAGCCAGGGCCTGAAGCCATATCTAAACCAAAAACAAGGATGGAAGGGACAAGAAATAGGCTGACTAACAGGGATGCACCCACATCACCAAGCCCTGTAAAGAAGGCCATCTTGGGAATACTCTCTTTCTCATTCATGAAGCCAGCATAAACTAGCACGAAAGTACCTCCAAGGCCCACAGAAAAGAATGCTTGTCCTAGTGCTGCAAAGACCTCTGTGGAATTAAGTGCACCAATGTCCGGCCTAAGAAAAATAATAAACTTATCCATCGCTCCAGGTAGGGTGAGCGCATGATAGATCATGTAAAGTAGCGAAAGGACAAAGAACGGCATGATGATTTTACTTAACCACTCTATACCTTTTACCAGACCTTTATGAATTATGTATAAACTACTGATTATCATTATAATAGTAATACTATACTGGAGAAGACTTTTGGAGAGTAAACTTTGGAAATGCTGGTTTCCATGGGTACTGAACCCTTGTATAACTGAATAGCCGGTTGTGTAAAAAACATTGGCTACTACCACAGCATAATACGACCCTGCTATTGTGATTACGGCAAGCAAAAGATAGCCTGTTATCGAACCGGCACTCCTTCCAAATAGGGTACGAAATGCATCAAGGGTTCCTTTCCCACTCATTCTGCCAATAGCCATTTCAGCCATTAATGCAGGGAAAGCAAACAGTAAAGTAAACAGCAAATAGACCGCGAGAAAAGCACTGCCTCCATAGCTACCCATCATGTAGGGGAATCGCCAAACATTACCCAATCCTACTGCTACGCCTACCATAGTAAGAATGGTAGTAAGACTAGAGGTGTATTGGGTTTTTTGGATCTCCATATGATATAATTGAGCAAGGTTAAGAGGACAATATAGCCTCTGGTGGTGTAATTAATATATGACCGCTATACATTTCAAGATTGCAACCTTCTTTGTTAATGCATCGTATAACGATATATTGGATAGTTATCACTATAATTATTTATCATGTATCCATCTCAGCTTTTAAAAGGCACTTTTCAAACCATTATCCTAAAATTATTAAAGGAGCACAAGCGCATGTATGGCTATGAGATTAGCCAAATGGTGAAAGAACAGACCCATGGCGAAATCCACCTTCCTGAAGGTTCGCTTTATCCCATCTTGCATAAGATGGCTGAAGAGGGATTGGTAAAGATGGAGAAAGTGCACATTGGTAAACGGGTGAGGCGATACTATTCGCTTACAAAAACGGGTACCACTCAGGCGCAATTTAAAATTGATGAGTTTGAACGGTTTATTGGTACAATGAAAAGGTTGTTGTTACCAAAACTTTCTGGGGGTGAAGCTTAAAAATTCACAAATTGATTTTATTGAACAAGATCTCCGTGATAAGGGTATTTTATTTGACGATTTACGAGAAGACCTTGTAGATCATATCTGCTGTGAAGTAGAGCGAAAAATGGAAGAGGGCATGACCTTTATGGACGCATACCTAAATGCCGTAGCGCCCTTTAAAAAAGACGGACTGTCCGAGTTGAATGAAGAGACAACCTCATTTTTAAATGCAATAACCATGATTCGATCTTATTTTAACCTGACAATAAGAAATATCTTAAAACATAAAGTGTTTTCGGGTATAAACATTCTTGGGCTTAGTCTTGGAATGGCTGCTTGTTTTATTATTCTACAATACGTCAACTACGAATTAAGTTTTGATCGCTTTCATCCTCATTCCACTTCTGTCTACCGCATTACCAACAACACTATTCGGGATGGAGGAGAATCATTTCATACCGCTACAACATTCCTTCCGGTTGCGCAACGGGTAAAAGAAGAGTACCCGGAAATTGTAGACTACACTCGACTTTATTTTCTGGATCGACATGCTGTTGTTTCTTATGAAGACAGGAAGTTTGAGCAGGAGGCAGTGCTATATGCTGATGCCAATTTTTTTCAATTCTTTTCTTATGGGTTAATTAAAGGCAATACAACAGACGTATTACAATCCATCAATTCTGTGGCGCTTTCCGAATCAGCAGTGCTTAAATACTTTGACAACAATGACCCTATCGGAAAGCTGATTAAGTTATCAGAAGAATTCAATGACCTCACATTAATGGTAACAGGTGTTTTCAAAGATCCTCCCGCCAATTCTCATCTCAAGCCACAAATGGTGGTCTCCATGTCTAGTTATGAAAATCTGCCTGACGTGAGAGAAAATGAATGGAATTGGCCATTCTATATGAATTATGTTCGGTTGCAAGATGGAGCCGACCCTGGTGATTTTGAGAAAAAGCTTCCAGGATTCGTGCTCAAATATATTCCACAACGTGATGAGACTATGCATAGTCTTTCATTACAACCATTGGAAGATATTCACCTCTACTCTAATCTGGAGTATGAGATTGAACCAAATGGAAATGCACAATTTGTTTTTCTTTTGTTAGGCGTTGCACTGCTTACACTAGTGATTGCCTATGCCAATTATATTAATCTTTCTACAGCGCGATCATTGGACAGGGCCAAAGAAGTAGGTATCCGTAAAGCCTTAGGTTCAAAACGAATGGGCTTGGTGAAGCAGTTTCTGGCGGAAGCCATGTCTGTTAATATTTTAGCTTTGCTTTTGGCGGTAGTGCTTGTAAAGATGTTTATGCTGCTCCTTTTTAGTTATGCCGGCATAGCCATTGACCTTACCATCTACAGTGGCTTCATGTTTTGGAGTGGGCTAGGGATCGTATTTTTAATAGGGGCTTTACTCTCCTCGCTCTATCCAGCTTTTGTGTTGTCTTCTTTTCAACCAATTGCTGTTTTACGAGGGAAGTTGAGTTATAATGTGAGTGGTCAATTCTTAAGAAGGCTGTTGGTATTGTTTCAATTCACTACATCCATTAGCCTTATGATAGCAGCCTATGCTATCTATAACCAGATACAATTCATGCGCGATCAACCTCTCGGAATGGAGATCGACAACTTATTGGTGGTAAAGGGCCCAAGGGTAAACCTCATTCAGCAATCGGGTACTGCTCAAGATCCATTTATTCTACAAACTACGGAAGGTGGTGCTGCTACCCAGGCAAGTGTTTCAAGTAGCGTGCCCGGAATCTGGACAAGCAGAATTTCAGGTATTGTGCGTCAAGGTGCTCAGGATGGGAAGAATAACTCTTTCAACGTGATGGGTGTAGATGATAGGTATATGGAAACTTATCAACTGAAGCTTTTGGCTGGGCGAAACTTTCAGCCAAGTATAGATACAGTTGCTTTCTCTGTGATGGTCATCAATGAAAGCGCTTCAGCACTTTTGGGTTTTAGTTCTCCTGAAGAAGCGGTTAACGCAAGAATAACATTTAGAGGCAGGCCCATTGATGTAATCGGTGTTATTAAAAATTACCATCACTATTCGCTAAAGACGGCCATTGATCCCTTGCTATTGTACCCGATAGGAGATGGTTCCAAGGAATATTACACCCTTCGTATTCAAAGTGGAGTGGATCAATTGGAACGTTCACTGGCAAACATCGAATCCCACTGGAAATCAGTTTATCCAGATAACCCATTTGAATATTTCTTTTTGGATTCATCCTTCGATGAACAGTATAAATCTGATCTCCAGTTTGAAAAAATATTCACTGCTTTTTCCATTTTAGCCGTCTTCATTGCATGCTTGGGCTTATATGGGTTGGCATCCTTTGTTACGATGAAGCGCACCAAGGAAATTGGGATTAGAAAAGTTTTGGGTTCCTCTGTAAAAGCCATTGTTTTATTATTGCTTTCTGACTTCAGTAAGTTAGTCTTGATTGCTGGACTGGTAGCTATTCCAATTGCCTATGTCGCTGTTGAGAATTGGCAAAGTCAATTTGCTTTTCGAAATGAAATAGCCTGGTGGATGTACTTGCTGCCGATAGGTGTTGTGTTGTTTATTGCTATGCTCACCATTAGCGTAGAAACCATAAAAGTAGCATTAACTAATCCAGTCAAAATATTGAAATATGACTAGTCCTATGGAGCAGGCTGGTGTTGATAAAGAATTATTAGGTGCTTTATTTAGTTCCGAGTTAAATTAAAGCAATTGCAAATTGAATTTATAGAAAAAGACTTGCTTGCAAAGGGGTATTATTGGAGGGATTGCGTGAAGACCAGGTAGTCGTTATCATTAATTCTATGCTTAGGTGCACGGAGTGAATGTCTAACATGGTATCTTCGTGACATAAGACCTGAACCTTGCAAGAATATTTACCATTATTTATAATAATTGTCGTGGCATGGTTAGTGCCCATGACGCTTTCCTGGTTGGAGATATCCAAACTTCCTTCCGTTATTGTTGAAATTGTAATGGGGGTGCTCATTGGACCTTTCGTTCTTAATCTTGTAACGGGTCAAGAGGTTTCGCTTAACTTCCTTTCCGATATTGGTTTTCTTCTCTTAATATTTCTTAGCGGACTAGCGCTGGATATACAAAAAATCATTTCTTCTTTTCCTCGTGGCAGGTTAAGAGCAATTGATTTTGTTAGTAACACTTTCCTCATTGCATTTCTTATCTATTTTGGTAGTCTGGTGCTATCTGTTGCGGTTGTCTATGGATTGCCATTCTTCGAAGGCATAGATAAGATATTCCTGGTGATTTTGCTCCCTTCTGTAGCTTTGAGTATCATCGTTCCCATTATTAAAAATGATGGAGAAATCGATAGGAAGTTCGGGCAGATCATGTTGCTTGAAGGTGCGATTGCAACGATCATGACTATTTTGATGATAGCCGTATATTCCGGCTTTTATCGTAACAATGGATTTAGATTTGAACTACTGCTATTTCTTATCATTTTCATTCTATTCTTTATCGCTTATAAAGTAGGTACCGTTCTTGTCAGGGTAAGGTTATTTCAAAGACTTTTATACAAATTAGAACACGCTGCTTCACAGATTAGAATTCGAGGAGCGATAGCCGTGCTGTTACTTTTTGTCGTGGTAGCAAGCGCTATCAATTCTGAGCCTGCGCTAGGCGCTTTCTTCGCAGGAACATTGTTGTCTATATTTTTTATTAAGGATCGGTCTGCGCTTTTGTTTAAGCTGGACGGAATGAGTTATGGATTTTTTATTCCTATATTTTTTATCATGGTAGGGGTAAACCTTGACATGAATTCGCTGAAGGATTTTGGAAGTAGTTTTGGTTTTATTCTAACACTCATGGGGGCCATGTACCTGACCCAGTTGATTCCCTCTGGTTTTATGCTAAAGCTTTTCGGTTGGAAAAGATCGTTGGCTTCCGGATTTCTTTTGACATCAAGGATGGGGCTTACTATTGCAACAGCACAAATTGGGATGGGACTTGGCTTAATATCGCCCGCTATAAATGCTGGCATTGTAGTAGCGGCAATACTTACGAGTATTCTTTCTCCTTTATTATATAAGCTTTTGAATAATGGTGAGGAGAGTTATTATAGTATATACATTGTTGGTGGAGGAAAGGCAGGACTTGAGCTTGCTAAGCGACTTGATCTGCATAAAACCCCATATCTGGTGATTGAATCTCAGGATGATCATTGGTCAGAACTGCAATCCTTAGGTATTGAATCCATTCATGTGAATGACCTGAATGTGGAAGTGTATCGATCCTTGAATATTCGACCAGTAGATACGGTGGTATTGCTTACACAATCCGATACAAAGAATTTAAAAATTGCTTCCCTTCTTAAAAACGAATTGGGACATAGCAAGGTGATAACCGTCACTACTAAGCCTTCCATTTTTAGTACTCATGTATCGCTTAGCGAAATGCAAGTAGTGAATGCCTATGAGATTGTCGCCAGTAGGATTGAGAGCGAGATCATGCGACCTACAACCACGCATGCATTGGCTGATAGCTTCGGTGCCTATAGTGTAGAGGAGATTGCAGTTAGGAGTGCGAATATTGATAGGAAATTCGTTAAAGATATTCCATTCCCTCAGTCTGGGTCACTTATTGTAGTAAAGCGTGCTGGTGAGATTTTTATTCCTCATGGTAACACGCATCTACTTCTTGGTGATTTGGTGACGGTGATCGGAAATGCCTCTGCACTCGAAGAATTTCGAAAATTGTTAGATTAAATTTGATCGAAATACGTCTTACCTTATAAGACTTGTTAGTTCTCATTTGATGTGAATAAAATACTGGAAAGTATGTAGAAGAACTAGCCGAGCAGCTTTTCAATTTCAGCTTTAGATTCTGTTACCTCTATGTTATCTGATCCACTTGAGTTAAAGCAAATCAAACAACCTGTTCCTCTTTCAATAATCCTGTAAATTTTTGATGTATTGATTAATTCAGACCTTGTCTGATCCTTGGTAAAGGATACGGTGAGTTGGATAAAAGTTTTCATGTGTTTTTATGGGTTGGGATTGATGTAAGTTTTTTTGTAGCCTAATTTTACTAAATTAATCCCAAATTATAAGTGTTGATATGAAATGTCCAGTCGATCAAAACCAGTTGGTACAAAAAATTTATGAAGAGTCATTTGAAGTGGATTCATGTCCTGCCTGTGAAGGAGTATGGCTAGATAAAGGGGAGCTAAGTAAGATACAAGACATTCAAATCAATGATTACAAATCAGAATTGAGTAAAATTCCTGATTATGTAGGAAAGTCCGTTTTAATGGCCAAGTCTAAAAATGCTCCTGTTATCAATTGCCCAGTTTGCGATCGCGAATTGGAAAGACGCGATTATGGCTATGGCTCACAGGTGATGATTGATTCCTGTGTAAACGGTCATGGGGTATGGCTGGACAAAGGTGAACTAAAAGACCTTGAAGTCTTTTATGAGCGAAGCCGGATAGAAACAAGTCAAATGCGAAAGGGCTTTTTTAAAGGCTTGCTGGACTTATTGTAACTACCCACTTCTTATTTAAATGGATTATTGATCAAATTCAAAAACCTTTCATTTTCTGTAATTCTTAAGGAATAAATGTAACTAATCATCTTGGTTATCGTTTTCCGATCTGATATATGATGTTCATTTTCGGATACCACGGACACCATTTATTGTAATTATTTACATCCTTAGTACTATTGTATTAACTCAACTAAAAACTATTACTATTATGAAAAAAGTTACCATAGCACTTGTCTTAGTGCTATTTGCATCTGGAGGGTATTTAAGGGCCCAGGGAGTAGATGAAATTATTAACAATTATTTCGAGAATACTGGTGGGATAGACGCCTGGAAGAAATTAAACGGTATAAAGATCAATGCCAAAGTCAACCAGGGTGGCATCGAAATTCCGATTGAGATTGTTCAGTTACGGGATGGAAGGCAGTACACTAAAATTACAATTCAAGGGCAGGAATTAATGCAGGGAGTATTCGATGGTACAAGTCTGTGGAATACCAATTTTGCAACAATGAAGGCGGAGAAAGCGGATGACGAAAGTACCGCTAATGCCAAATTAGATGCGAATGATTTCCCTGATTCATTTTTTGATTATAAATCAAAAGGTTATAAGGCAGAGTTGGTAGGTAAGGAGACATTTGATGGGGCAGAAACATTCAAATTAAAACTTACCAGAGAGCCACGCACTGTCGATGGTGCAAGTGTAGAGGATGTGCTGTACTTCTTTTTGGAATCAGAATCATTTGTTCCAATAGGACAGGAGACAGAAATAAAGGAAGGTCCAGCAAAGGGTCAAATATCGCAAACTAAAATGAGTGATTATCAGGAAGTAGAAGGATTGTATTTTCCCTATTCTTTAACGCAGGGTATTAAAGGTGGACAATCACAACCTATTATTATTGACAAGATAGAAGTGAATCCTACAGTTTCTGATTCTGATTTTGCGTACCCTGAAAATTAAAATTAACTCATGAAAAAGCTCTATTTTATTTTGGCGGCATGGTGTTGCCAAATGCCTTTGTATGCACAAGATGTAGTACTGTCAGGAAAAGAACTCTTTGGCGATTTACAAGCCAGACAGATCGGCCCTGCCATTATGAGTGGCCGTTTTATTGATATTGAAAATCACCCCACCAACGATCGCATTATTTATGTAGGCGCTGCAGGTGGTGGTGTGTGGAAATCAAGCAATGGAGGAGCCTCCTTCGCTCCAATATTTGACGAATATCCACAGTCTATTGGAAAAATAAAATTAGATCCAAAGGACCCTGACAACGTGCTGTGGGTAGGTACAGGTGAGATTTGGACCCGTAATAGTGTTAGCGTGGGAGATGGATTGTATAAATCTATTGATGGCGGTGTTACCTGGAAAAAAAATGGTTTTGATAAATCGGAGCGTATCAGCAGTATTGAAATCAACCCTAACAATACACAGGAAATGTATGTAGGTGTGTTAGGCGCGCTGTGGGGTGATAGCGAAGAACGTGGTGTTTACAAATCAACAGATGGTGGTGCCACCTGGAATAAGATATTATATACTAATGCTACTACGGGATGTTCCGATCTTATTATGGATCCAAAGAACCCTAACATACTGTATGCCAGTATGTGGGAATTTAGAAGAACAGGCTGGTCATTTAGTTCTGGTGGCGTGAATAGTGCCCTATATAAATCCACGGATGGAGGTAAAAACTGGAATAAGATTCATAATGGATTTCCTGCTGGAAAATTAGGAAGAATTGCTTTTGCTGTGGCACCTTCCAATTCTAATATTCTTTATTCAGTAATTGAATCAGAAAAGGATGAGGAAAAGGGTTTGTATCGAAGTGATGATGCAGGAGCCAACTGGAAACATCTTAATAATGACTTTGGATTGGTAGTAAGGCCATTTTATTTTTCACGTATTACTATTGATCCTCGCAACCCTGATGTGATCGCAAAAGCAGGTTTGTTTGGATCGATCAGTCGCGATGGAGGAAAGACTTTCCGCGGGCTAGGGAATATGCATGCCGATATCCATGACATCGTATTTGATATTAAGAATTCAGATCGTATGTATGTGGCTACTGATGGGGGCATTTACCGAACCTGGGATGGTGCCACAACAATGGAAATTGTGGCTAATCTTCCAGTGTCACAATTTTATCACCTAAGCTTAGATGATAATGAGCCATACAATATCTATGGTGGTCTTCAAGACAATGGATCGTGGTATGGTCCATCTCGTTCTCCCGGAGGAATTGAAGCAAGAGACTGGCATAGTGTAGGGTTTGGTGATGGCTTTAGGGTATTGAAGCATCCAACCAAAAACATCATTTACTCCGAAATGCAGGGTGCTGAGAATGTATGGCGATATGACATCGACCGTAAACAATCCAAGACAGTACAGCCTTTAGCGGTACAGGGTGATCCGAAATTAAGGTTCAACTGGAATGCGCCAATGGCAATCAGTGCCAATAACCCTAATCGTTTTTATATGGGCAGCCAGTTTGTTCATAAGTCTAATGACATGGGGGATACATGGGTGAAAATTTCAGGAGACCTCACCACCAATGATCCGGCAAAACAGAATCAGGAAGATTCCGGTGGGTTATCAAAAGATAATTCAGGAGCAGAAAATCACTGTACAATTTTCACAATTGCCGAGTCTACCTTGGATGAGAATGTGATATGGGCAGGTACGGATGATGGTAATGTGCAGGTAACTCGCGATGGAGGTAAAATCTGGACGAATACAACACCCAATATTCCTGGGTTACCAGCCAATACCTGGTGTTATCACATTGAAGCAAGCGTGCATGACAAAGCGGTTGCGTATGCTGTATTTGATGGGCATACAAAAAATGATACTAAGCCGTATGTGTATAAAACTTCAGACTATGGAAAGACCTGGACTTCACTAGTAACAGATGAAATCTATGGTTTTGCCAGGAGCATTCAAGAGGATTATGAAAAGCCTGGTTTGCTATTTTTGGGTACTGAGTTCGGATTGTTTGTATCGATTAATGATGGTAAGAACTGGAGTAGATTTACCAATAACATGCCTGCCACGGCAGTTCATTTTATTGATATGCACAAGAAGACCAATGATGTGGTAATGGCCACACACGGCCGGGGAATTATTATAATAGACGACATAAGCCCGTTAAGAGAAATTGATCAGGAGGTATTGAAGAAAGATGTTCACTTTTTTAAGACCAAGCCAACTGTGATTGTTGAAGAAACTGATTTTGGGAGAACCGCAACTGAAATGGAATTTGTGGGAGCCAACCCTACACGTGATGCTAAGATCAGCTACTACCTGAGGAAAAAACACATCTTTGGCGCCATGAACATTGAGATACAAAATAGTGAAGGGAAAAAGATGATTGACCTCACGCCAGGAAAATCCAGAGGTATAAATGTAGTGACCTGGAATGGATATACGCGTCAACCCAAAATGGCAAAGGCTAAGACTTTAAGTTTTGGTGGTTTTACACCTATGCGCGCTCCAGCTGGAGACTATAAAGTGATCATGACCAAAGGAAAAGAAACTTATGAAACCACACTGTCATTGGTTCCTGATCCAAATTCGCTATGGTCGGATACTGACAGGAAAAAACTGGAAGAGGTCTCCAAGAAGTTGTTTGACATGACCGAAGAGTTGGCTTATATGGTATATGAGATTGATGAGACATTGGCTCATGCTACGAAAATTAGTGAAATGAGTGCTAGTGGAAAAAAAATGTCAAAACCGCTTATTGATGAATTGACCAAAATCAAGGAGTCACTTGTTGTCACCAAGGGAGATAATTATGTAGGCACTGCCGATAAGCAGCTTAGGGAGAAGCTCGCAGATTTGTATAGTAAGGTAGCCTCTGGATTTACCCCTCCATCAGCTTCAGAATTTGAAAACCTAAAGATGATAGAAGATGCATTTAACAAAGCAAAGGCAGATTACTCTCTGACTAAGAGCAGAAGGATAGGTAAGATTGAAAGTTTTGGTGCCAAGAATGGTGTAGAACAACCTAAATTGATGTCGTTCGAAGAATTTGTTGAAAAATAGATTAGTTAAACACAGATTAAAAATCCTCAACTTGTAGTTGGGGATTTTTTTTGCTGATGGATTTGTTTACTTGAAAGGAGTTACTTTTGTAAGTGACTGAAAGAACTAAATTTTAATAGATAGTATGGCAATTGAAATGAAAACCGCATTAATTACAGGCGGAAGTAAAGGTATAGGGTATGGTATTGCTGAAGCTTTGATCAAGAAGAGCGTAAAAGTGATGATCACAAGTCGAAATTTAAAGGAGGCAGAGGATGCAGCCGCACGTCTCAATAAATTAGGCGGTGCTGAGGTGATCGCGATTCAAGCTGATGTACGTGACAGGGCCTCGCAAGAAAAGGCAGTTAAAACCATTTTAGAGAAATGGGGACAACTTGATATTTTAATTGCTAACGCAGGGGTGGGTTTGTTTGGATCAATAGAGACATTAACACATGAGCAATGGAACGATACGATTGACACTAACCTTACGGGTGTTTTCAATAGTGTAAAAGCTTCATTGGACGCACTGATAAAATCTAAGGGATATATAATAACGATTTCCAGCTTGGCTGGCACTAACTTTTTTGCTGGAGGATCAGCATACAATGCTAGTAAATTTGGACTTACTGGGTTTACACAATCTATCATGTTGGATTTGCGCAAGCATGGTGTAAAAGTGAGTACTATCATGCCAGGGTCGGTGGCCACGTATTTCAATGATCATACGCCCAATGAGGCAGACAGTTGGAAAATTCAAATTGAAGATATTGGAGAGTTGGTAGTGGATCTACTTGAAATGAATCCAAGAGCCTTGCCTAGTAAAGTGGAGATTCGTCCTTCAATGCCCCCTGGTGCTTAATTAAAATACAATGTTTGGCCTCTTCAAAAGTAAAACTCCAGAAGTTTCAATTTCAGATCAAATTTGGCTGTATCAACAATCCAAATGGAATGCATGCGTAAAAATGGCTGAGGCCAATAGTCAATGCATTTTTGTAGCCTGGTTTCCTAAAACGAAAACTGAACTATCAGAATTTTTCAAAGTACACGGTGTGAATTCATCCATCCTGTCAGCACGAGACCTAACGGCTTCTTCTGAAAATGGTCTTTTGATTTTTGTTGAACATTACCCGTTGAGCGAGGTGGAACAGGAGTTATTTTTGAGGTTAGGCTTAAACAAAGTGCCCGTTCTTTCATCATTAGATGAACCATTGTTTTCTATGTTTGGTGGTGAGAAGAGTATTCAGTTGATGAAAAAAATGGGGATGAATGATGATGAAATTGTGAGCCACCCTATGATTACCAAATCAATACGAAACGCTCAACGAAAAATTGCCGGTAGCGTACAGGTGGAATTAAAAGCGGATTCGCAAGAAGAATGGTTGAAGAAGAATTCAAAAGAGGTGTAGATATAGTTCCACAATTGTAGAAATGATTCAATTATTGTGGTACCAATGGATGGATCAGGGGCTTAATTAAGCACATCTTAAAGCCGGCATGCTATTCTCTTACTTAGGTTAATGATTATAAACCATTAACAATTAAGTAATGAAAAAATTATTGGCAATACTCGTATTGATGTCTGTAGCTAGCGTGGTAACATTATCAGCCCAAAGCCTTGGGCAAACCTATAAAACAGCTTTAGGTCTGAAAGTATGGGGAGACGGAGGTGGAATATCTGTTAAGAATTTTGTGAGTCCTACCAACGCTGTGGAAGGTGTAGGATACTTCTGGGAACGTGGAGCAAGGATTGTGGGACTCTATGAGTTTCATGGAAGAATTGACGGTGCTCCTGGTTTGAATTGGTATATAGGGCCAGGTGCTCATATTGGATTCTATAATGATCGTTATTATGATCAACGTTATTTTGATGGAGATGGATCTGGCTCTTACATTGGACTGGATGGTGTGCTTGGATTGGATTACAAATTTGATGGAGTTCCCATTAACCTTTCCATAGATTGGCAGCCCTCATTTGAATTTGGGTCAAACCGTGGATTTATAGGTTCTTGGGGCGGCTTGGGTGTTAGATACACCTTTTAAGATCATCAGATACTGCAATAGAATTCTCCTAAGGGTTGACTTTCCTGATATGGATAAACAACCTTAAGGAGTTTTTTTGTTGTATGGAGGAAATGAACTTACAAACGGTCGATTGAACTCGCCTTCCATTACCCTTGTAAGGTTATGAAGCTACTCGCACAAAAATCATTTTGTGGAGACTTGTCAGTGGTTTAATTTTAGAAATTAACCAAAAGTCTTGACATTCTGTTTTTGTAGAGTAGGTAGATATATGAATCGGGTACTTAGCGTCTTTGCATTTTTGCTTACTATGAGCCCAGCTTTTGGTTTCAGGCAAGCAAGTACAGACTCCTTGTTATCTAAATGGCATTCGGTGGAACGGGGTAACTTAAAAATGCCTGACAGTCTTAAAGCTCGATTACTTCTTGATATCGGGGTAGCACTAAGCTATGATACTCCCGACAGTGCTTTCGAATATTATTCTAAAGCGCTGGCACTTTCTAAAAGCGGAAATTTTAAGCAGCTTACAGGTGACATTCTGAATAGAGTTGGTTACACTAACTACATTCTTGGTAATTATGATCTGGCACTCACTTTTTTTGTAGATGCGCTGGAAATACATCAATCGATGTTCAACGATATGGGCATTGCCACTAGCCTTAATCATATCTCTTTAATTTATGAAACACAGAAAAACTTTGATCAGGCATTAAAGTTTCAATGGAGATCCATCATCCATTCACTTCGGTCAGGTGATGTCAATAGAATAATATCTAATTACTTCAACTTATCCATTATCCATGATGGTGCTAAAAATTATGATAGTGCATTGTATTATCTGACCAAGTCCCTCGATTTAAGTATTAAAAATGAAAATCATCATATGTATTCAATGTCTTTGAATAGAAGGGGTGAGGTGTACTTGCATAAGGGAAATTATGATGATGCGGAAAAAAGTTATAGAGGAGTATTGGACAGTAAATCCTATCAGGATAGCTGGGAAGACTGCTTTGCTTATGCAGGATTGGCTAAAGTATATCAAGGGCGTGGTCAATATGATGAAAGCATTGAATATGGGTTGATGAGTCTGGCTATTGCGCGTCAAATGAACTCCAAGTGGGAGGTGGCGCAGGATGCTAAGATTCTCTACGAGAGTTATAAAGCTAAAAGTGATTTTAGCAATGCACTAAAGATGCATGAATTGTATAAGCAGTATAATGACAGTCTGTTTAATGAGAGAAAGGAGAAAGAGATCAATTATTGGCATTTAAGGCAAAATGAATTAGAAAGAGCCCAGCTGGTAAAGGAGAACGCCCTAAGCAAAGCGGTTATTCAACGGAATTATTTATGGATTGCCTTTTTTGTTGTACTTGGAATTTTGCTCACAGTGTGGGGAATAGTGTTGCATAAGAACAACAAACAAAAACAATTATTGAACAAGCAGCTGCTTAGAAAGAATGAAAGTATTGCAGAGAGGAATGCAATGATTGAAAAACAGAATGTCAAACTGAATGAATTAAATGAGAGCAAGAACCAGTTGCTATCTATAATAGGTCATGATATGCGTGGTCCTATTAATAATATCAAAGCCATATTAGAAATTATAAGAAGTGGCGGTCTGGGTGAATCGGATCAGAGGAGAGTATTCGATGATTTATACAGAACCATCAACGCGGTGTCTGGTACCATGAATAATATGTTATCCTGGGCAAGCAGTCAACTCAATGGAATTCAGATTCAACCTGTTCGAGTTCAGATTAGTGAAGTAGTTGATAGCCTTATTGAGTTCTATACTCAATCCGCCAAAGAAAAGGAGATTGAATTGATCCATCTACGTGATGAAGATGTGTATATATGGTTTGATATTGATCACCTCAAAACAGCACTAAGAAATGTTTTGAGCAACGCTATTAAATTTACAAATAGACGGGGTAAGGTAACTATCAATTATAAGGAAGAGGATGGGTATGTAAAGCTAATAGTAGCAGATACTGGTATTGGTATCGCTACTGATGATATTAATGATGTATTTAGATTTAGTGGAAGGAGTAAAAGCATAGGTACCAATAATGAAAAAGGAACAGGAATTGGCCTCATGTTATCTAAAGAATTTATTGAGAGTAATGGTGGAAAAATAGAAGTGATCAGTGAAATAGGGGTTGGTTCTGAATTTATATTCATACTTCCTGTGGCTGAGATAATGGAGAATAAGACTAAAGCCATGAGTGCGTAGTTCATTACCGTTCTGGTAATAGGTTGCAATACGCTTTACAATACCTTAAATTGTTGCGATCACCCAATTCTTAAGTATGAAAATTTATGGTGTGGCCATACTGGCTGCTTGCTTTCTTGCAGGTCAACTCATAGGGGCTGCCCTTGGTTTTTGGATGGATATTCCGGGTAATATGGGTGGGGTTGCCTTTGCTATGTT
>JAGQYK010000029.1:0-39607 GCA_020436125.1 Cyclobacteriaceae bacterium
GGGCACCCAACAAACAGTGAAGTCATTTCGGAGAAAAGACTTTCAGTCTTTTATTAAAGCCCATTTAGACACAAAAAAAATTGTGTTTTCCTGTGTGGGAAATATCCCGATGGAGGAGGTGATCAGGTTGGCGGAGAAATACATGGGACATTTGCCGCGCATAACATCATCGAGCAGAAGAAAAAGATTTACGAAATATAAGCCGAAGGAATTGTTGGTGCATCGCAATGTGAGCCAGTCACGATGTGCAATGGGCAGGCCCGCGTACGCCTTAAAGGATGAACGAAGGAGTGGGTTTTTTATGTTAGTCAATATATTAGGTGGTTCGGGCATGAACTCACGGCTCAATTGGGCATTGCGTGAAAAGCATGGATATGTTTATTCCATCGGATCTCATTATTATCCTTTTTCCGATACTGGGCTATTTATGATATCATTCGGTACCGAGCCTAGGCAAATGAGCAAAAGTCTCCAGCTGATTAGTGAAGAATTAAGGAAACTAAAGGAAGAGCCATTGGGTATTAAACAAATGAATGCAGCCAGGGAACAACTATTCGGACAACTTGCGATGGCACAAGAGAATAATAGTAGCTATATGATTATGATGGCCAGAAGTATGCTGGACAGAGGAAAGGTATTGCCTATTGAAGAAACGTATGCAAGGATCAGAGCAACCACCCCACAAACATTGCTAACGCTTGCAAACGATATTTTCGATGAGGAACAATTCAGTATGTTAAGAATGGAACCTAATTGATATGGAGTTTATTGATGAAAGCATTCTTCGATACGCTGAAACCCATTCTGTGCAAGAGAATGAACTTCTTCACAGGATTAATCGCGAAACACACTTGTCGGTACTTAAGCCGAGAATGTTATCAGGTCATTTGCAGGGACGTATTCTTTCGATGATTAGTAAAATGATAAGGCCTGATTTAATTCTTGAAATAGGTACTTATACAGGGTATTCTGCTCTTTGCTTGGCTGAGGGACTCTCCAGTAATGGGAAACTAATCACCATCGATGTTAATGAGGAGTTGGAAGATAGGGTGCGAGGCTATTTCAGGGAATCGAAATTTAATGACAAGATTGATTACAAAATTGGAGATGCAAAGAAGATAATCCCCACACTCCAAGCGCCTTTTGATTTGGTATTTATAGATGCAGATAAAGAAGGTTATTCTTTATACTATGATCTGGTGATTGATAAGGTGACACCCGGTGGTTTTATATTAGCAGATAATGTACTCTGGAGTGGAAAAGTACTTGATACTGAACCCAGTAAGGATACCCTCGCAATACTCCATTTCAATAAAAAAGTGTGTGAGGACCCTAGGGTAGAGCACGTTTTGATGCCCATAAGGGATGGAATTATGATCTTGCGCAAGATTTGATTCTTTGGATCGTTATGGGTTGATATTCAATAATTTGAGATTTATTCCTACATTTGCTTTAGAGATGAGATTTTTTGCAGCAGCACTATTTTTTTTGGGAGCCGCTGTCTCTAACGGCCAGACTCCTGAAGTGCCCCACAAAATGCAATTCGCAGGCATGACCCTTGTTATTAAGGATGATGCCAGACGCGAAATTCAAAAAGATGTGGATGCACTAACCCAGCACCCGTACTATTTCAATATGAAAGTAGAACGGGCAAGAACTTACTTCCCCATTATTGAAAAAATATTCCAGGAGGAAAGGCTACCTGATGACTTTAAGTTTCTTGCTCTGCAGGAAAGCGCTCTGATTTCAGATGCGGTTTCAAGCTCTAACGCTGTGGGTTTCTGGCAATTCAAAGATTTTACTGCCGAAGAAGTTGGAATGCGTGTAGATAATGATGTGGATGAAAGAATGAACCTGATATCCTCAACGAGAGGAGCAGCACGCTATCTAAAACAAAACAATTTTTATTTCAATAACTGGGTATATGCACTACAGGCCTACCAAATGGGAGCTGGAGGCGCAAGAAGAGAGGTAGGTGATAAGCACAATGGTGCCAAACACATGGAAATTAATGGAAAGACGTATTGGTATGTAAAAAAATACCTTGCGCATAAGATTGCTTTTGAAAATGCCCTTGAAGGTGATGCTCAATTGAAATTGGTCACCTATGAAACAGCAAGTAAAACCTCGTTGAAGGACATTGCCAACGAATACCAGATAGACTTAGAAACTATTGAGGAGTATAACAAGTGGGCGAAACGAGGAGCAATACCTGATGATAAGCAATATACGGTTCTCATTCCTCAGGGTGCATATGATCAAAACTTTACCAAGCTATCAATAAGTGCACCCCCCACACCTGTTTTGGTTGAAACAGGTGTAGCCTCTGCAGTAGTAGCGCCATCGTTGTTCATTAATGGTGTCTCAGTGGTGATGGCGAAACCGGGAGATAGAATCACGACTTTAGCAGATCGTGCGGGCATTAGCCTCTCTGCATTTATCCGATTTAATGATGTCTCAATCGATCACGTGGTGATTCCCGGTAAAAAATATTTTACTGAGAAAAAGAAAAGGCGCGCCTCCGAAGCTTATCATAAAGTGATGGAGGGTGAAAACTTATGGATGATTAGTCAGACCTACGGTGTTCAGCTTAAAAGGCTACGGAAATACAACAGGCTGGATCAAAACGAGAAAGTGAGTACCAGCTCTATGCTGTGGTTGAGTAGTGCCAAACCACCGAAAGAAGATGTACCAGCGCAGGGGGAAATCGTAGAATTAGATACTGATGAAGAGTTTAATTGGGGACAGGCCTCACTGAATAGGCCAATATCTACTCCAGAGCCAATAAAGGAACCGGAATATGCGATGGTGAAAAGCGAAAACTCTGATAGTCAAACACATGAGCCATTAACAGTTGTTAGCAACGCTTCAGTATCTTCTGAACCTGTTGTAGATTTAAAAAGTCAAAACTCGCCTATTGTCCATGAGGTAAGGCCATCAGACACGCTCTACAGTGTTGCACGACAATATGGTGTGACTATTAAAGAATTGATGGAATGGAATGAGAAGAAAGATTTTAACCTGTCATTAGGTGAAAAATTAAGGATATTGATGCCTTAATTTTACTTTTTTGTCAATTTTTCCAAAATACTTACTTGATTGACTTAATAGGCAAAGAAGTACCTATCTTTTTGCTGAAAACGATATTTTTGAAGTTAATTGAATTATTAAAATAGATGTTGTTCTGGGCAGATTTGATTTTGGATGGAAACTTTGGATAAGGTAATTGATTTAGTAATGCTGGTTGATGATAACGATACTGATAATTTCATCAGTAAACGCATTATAGAAATAACCAAATTTTCTAAACGAGTAGAAGTGAAAAGCTCAGGTAAAAGCGCCTTGGATTACTTGAAAGAAAATCAGAACAATGTTACTGAGCTTCCTAATATAATTTTTCTCGATATTAATATGCCAATTGTAGATGGTTTTGTCTTCCTCTACGAATTCGAAAAGTTTAATGAATTGGTAAAAAATAAATGCAAGGTGATTATCCTTTCCAGTTCGGACAACAAGCGAGATATTGATAAGATCGTGAATAATAATCACGTAATTAAATTTATTACCAAGCCACTTACTGAGGTAGCACTCGAAGAAATTAAACTCAACAACATTTAGGTTAGATAGTCTTTGATTTTGCTTTTAATTTTGAGCATTAATCAACACTACCTTTATGTTTTCTCTTAAATCTTTCAGCACCTTATTATTTCTCGTCACGCTATCGATAGCAACCTCGGCTCAAATTGTTCGGATCGATTCTGCTACTTTTTGGAAAAAAAACTTTAAGGCAGGTCTTAATCTTAATCAATCTTCCTTTTCTACAAATTGGAAGGCAGGTGGAGTCAATTCTTTTGGGTTCAACGCTTTTTTGAACACTAAAATCAACTACAAAAAAGAAAAAAAATCGTGGACTAACGAAGTAGATCTTTTGTATGGTATGGTAAACAATGATGGGCAGGGTTTCAGAAAAACACTGGATAGAATCTACTTGGATACTAAGTATGGTTACGACTTTAATGAAAATTGGGGGTTGTTCACAGCACTTAATTTCTCTTCACAATTTGCTGAAGGGTTTAAATACGAGGAAGATGTAAATGGAGTAGAGCAAGGCCGTCTCATTTCAAATTTTTTGGCGCCTGCCTTTATCACAGGGTCACTTGGTTTTGAGTATTCTCCTGATGAAAGTTTTAAATTGAGATTGGCGCCAATAGCTTCTAGATTAACTATTGTGCAAAATAGTAGACGTTATCTTGCAGTAGATTCTGTGGCTCCTTATGGTGTGAAAGTGGGTGAAACACTTCGTGTAGAAGCGCTGGCTTTTCAGATGCTAGCAGAATACAACAAGGATATTGCAGAAAATTTAAATTTAAAGTGGAGGTATTTGTTTTTTGCCAACTACCAGACGCTAGAAGCGAAGACAATCGATCATCGACTTGATATGAATATAACGGCTCAGGTGAATAAGTTCATCAATGTAAGTTTGGGTGGCATTTTACTGTATGATTTTGACCAGGATAGTGGCGTGCAGCTCAGTCAGGCTTTCTCACTTGGGTTTCTATATACTTTTCAAAATTATAAAGACAAGAAAAGGCAATGATCGCAATTAGAACTGCATCGCTGAATGATCTGTCCCTTTTGGTTTCCATGGGAAGGAAAACATTTGTAGCCTCGTTTGCCAGTGAAAACATAGCTGAGAATATGGAAGCCTATCTCCAGACAGCTTTCACTCATGAAAAAATTGAACAAGAACTAAGTGAGGATGAAACCCAATTCTTTTTGGCCTATGATGGATCAACCCCATTGGGTTATGCTAAAGTAAGGGTTAATGATGAGGTAAATGGATTGCTCATGGAACCAGCCATTGAGCTGGAAAGAATCTATGTTATAAGTGCCTATCAAGGAAGAAAGATAGGGGTGGCCCTTCTGGAAAAGTGCATTGAATATGGGAAGCAAAATAATTTCTACTGGATTTGGTTGGGGGTTTGGGAGCATAACACCAAAGCGCAACAATTTTACTTAAAGTGGGGTTTTGAAAAATTTGGTGAGCATCCTTTCAAAATGGGAAGTGATATCCAAACTGATTGGTTAATGAAGAAAAGGATTAAGTAGCAAGTGGGATAATGCCCTTAATTCCACTAATTTGTAATGAAGTGAAATACCATGAAACAGAAATTTATTGATGCAGTTCAAAAGTCGTATGCTCCCAAGGGATCATCTATTTTCCTTGGTGCCGGAATGTTGAACAATGAAATATTGCCTGAAGCAAAAGTGAAGCTACCCCTGAAGATGATGAATCGACATGGGTTGGTTACTGGAGCGACTGGGTCTGGAAAGACTAGAACATTACAACTACTGGCAGAACAATTATCAGCCGAAGGTATACCAGTTTTTATGCCTGACATGAAAGGGGATTTGTCTGGAATGGGAAAAGCGGGAGCTACTAATGCCAGGCTAGAGGAGCGTGCTGCCGCATTAGGTATCGAATTTAAGCCATCATATTTTCCTCTGGAGTTATACTCTTTGAGCGGGAAGCTAGGTGCCCAGATGCGTGCTACAGTTACTGAATTTGGTCCTGTCTTGTTGAGCAAGATCATGGATTTGAACGAGGTGCAAAGTGGCGTATTGTCTGTGATTTTTAAATATGCAGATGATAAGAAGCTTCCAATAGTTGATTTAAATGATCTGAAAAAAGTACTCAACTATTTATCAGAAGGAGAGGGTGCGAAGGAGATAAAGGAAGACTACGGTAAGATCTCTTCTGTTACAGCCGGTACCATTCTGAGGAAAATTGTAGTGCTAGAGCAAAAGGGGGTGAGTCAACTTTTCGGTGAAAAATCTTTTGATATAGATGATTTATTTGAAAGGGTGGATGGCCGTGGGGTGATAAGTTTACTGAACGTTTCGGATGTGCAGCATCAGCCTGCTATTTTCTCCACCTTTATGCTGTCTTTGTTGGCGGAATTGTATCAGCAACTTCCAGAAGCAGGTGATCAGGATAAACCAAAACTAATTTTCTTTCTGGACGAAGCTCACTTATTGTTTAAGGATGCTCCTAAAGCATTCCTTGATCAAATTGATCAGGTGATCAGATTGATACGCTCAAAAGGTGTTGGTATCTTTTTTTGCACACAACTCTCTCAGGATGTGCCGGCCAATGTGTTGTCCCAATTGGGAAATAGGATTCATCATGTGGTTCGTGCCTTTACGCCCAATGATGTGAAAGCACTCCGGGAAACAGTTAACTCCTTTCCGAAGTCTGAATTCTACGACATTGAAAAACAATTTACTCAACTGGGAACCGGCCAGGCTTTTATTACTGTGCTCAATGAAAAAGGAATTCCAACAGAGACAGTAGCCACTCATCTTGCGCCTCCTGTTTCTGTAATGGGCCCGATGGAGGAGAAAGAGTATGATGAGCTACTAAGCCAATCGGACTTCTATAAAAAGTACCAGAAGACGATTGATCCGGAAAGTGCTTATGAATTGCTTTCAAAGAAAATGAAAACTCAAGAGAAGGAAGAAGAGAAGGAAAAGGCAAAGCCAACCACGCGCAGGTCAACTTCCCGAAGAAAGGAAAAAAGTGCATTGGAGGAAATAATGGATTCTTCTATTGGCAAACAAGTAGGCCGATCTCTGGTACGAGGAGTTTTCGGTATGCTCTTCAGCAAAAGGTAGCTGCCGCTATTTGCTCATCAAATATTTTTTAGGAGTCACACCAAATTTCTTTTTAAAGGCAGCAATGAAGTGGCTAGGGTTGGTATAGCCAATCTGATAAGCGACCTCATTTACTTTATACTTGCCAGAATCTAATAGAAGGTGAGCATTATCTAGCTTATGGTCAAGCAGAAACCCATAAACAGTGTTTCCATAGATTTGTTTGAAACCTACTTTAAGCTGGTACTCATTAAGCCCGGCAATTTTTGCCAGTTCCTTAAGACTAGGAGGGTTTTCTGTATGCTTTACGAGATAATCTTTGGCATTTTTTATTTTGCGCACGGTTTCTTCGTCATTGAGAAAAGGGCAGCTCTCAGTATCGCCTTTTTTCTCAGAAAAATAGAGGCTGAGCAACTCAAGCACTTTGCCCTGGTAATAGAGCTTTTCAGCAGCTTCACTTAAATTGATTGTAAATAATTGATAGAGTACAACCATCAATGACGCTGGTATTTCTCGTTCGTCATAGAACTTTCTACTTACATTTTCCGGCTTCAGGAAGTGTAACGTATCATGAATGAATAGTCCATGCAAGTTTTCTAGGGATATAGAAAGAAAGACCATCCTGGTGTTTGGGAACAGTTTTATTTGAAATGGGAGATCTTTCTCAGGGTTATAGAAAAAATAATTTCTCTTGCCTTCAATTTCCCTTGAATAATGAGGGCCAAACTCGAAAACAGCACGGCCTTCCATGCAGAAGTAAAAATGAACAAGTTCTTTTTTCAGTTGGGCATTGTGCGTATACGTTTCATTGCTCTTGTTTTCAGCACTTTGCAACACTATTTCATCCCTATCATAAAGTACGTGAAGTCTACCTTCAAGGGCATTTTCTGTATTAATAGCTATTTCCAATGGATTCTTTTTAGTTAGAAAATGACAAAAATCATATTGCTTTATAACGTATTTCAGGCCTTTTAGGTCCAAAAATACCAAATTTTGTTGAAAATATGGATAGAGTGAATAGACCGATAGAAATTATACTTATGGAGGTATTTAGAGAGTATAAGGATGCCAATATTTGCGGCCATGTTTAGCAGGTTCTCCGCGTTTTCGATAGTCTTTCTGGTATTATCCACTTTAGGACAAGTTTTAGCTCAAGCTGAGTTTGCAGAAGACTCGTTACGCACTAGGGAGCTTGATGAGGTCATAATTACCGCTACAAGAAATGAGCGTACAATGGGTGCCTTGCCAATGCCTGTCTCATTAATTAGTAATGTCAAGATCAAGACCATGGGTTCTTTGCGACTCAACGATGTGCTTACAGAGCAAACGGGTCTTGTAGTTGTGCCACAAGTGAATGGCCAGGGTAATGGAATTCAACTTCAGGGTCTCAATCCGGAATACACGTTAATTCTTATAGATGGTGAGCCGGTAGTGGGAAGGAATACCGGCACATTGGAGCTGAGCCGATTGGCAGTAGGCAATATAAAGCAAATTGAAATTGTAAAAGGTCCCTCCTCAAGCCTTTATGGGTCGGAGGCCTTGGCAGGAGTAATCAACATTATTACAGAGAGGCCGAGTGGATCAAAGTATAACTTCAAATCTCGTTATGGCAGCAATAATACACTGGACCTTGGTGGCGATGTAAGCTATACCCATAAAAATCTTGGTGTTTATGTATTTGGTAATAGATACAGCACGGATGGTTATGACCTGTCTCCAGAAAACCCTGGTAATACAGTGTCACCTTTTGACAATTATACTTTCAGTTCTAAAGTCACTTATAAGTTGGGTGAACGTACTGACCTAAGTATAGCAGGCAGATTCTTTCACGAAGATCAGCGCTTTAATTTTGAGGTTTTACAGGGCAGCAGCCGAATTCAAACCTCCGGGACAGGAAATACGCAGGATTGGAATGTCAACCCAGTCTTGACACACAGATTTAACAGCAGATTGAAAGTGATTGGTCGATTCTATACAACCAAGTA
Source organism: Cyclobacteriaceae bacterium (assembly GCA_020436125.1). Lineage (GTDB taxonomy): Bacteria > Bacteroidota > Bacteroidia > Cytophagales > Cyclobacteriaceae > ELB16-189. Next base: position 8,640 of record JAGQYK010000029.1, read on the forward strand.
CAAAAATAATACGGACTTGAACTTTGAAGATAAGAGTGCTTATTACAATGATGAGCTGAGCCAGTCATTTCTTCGCCCTGAAGTAAATGGAGAATATTACATTAACGATAAGAATATTCTTACGGTAGGAGGTGGTTACATTAGTGAGTCTGTTCAAACAACAAGATATGACGATGGGGCAGAACGATTTCAATACACAAGCTATGGTTTCTTTCAACATGAATGGATGCCTTTCGATAAATGGAGTGTGATTCTTGGTGGAAGGTACGATCGAAGTAATATATATGGCTCCCAGTTTTCACCAAAGCTTAGTAGTCACTTTGATTTGAATGATAAGATTGTCCTAAAGGCCTCTGTAGGAAAAGGCTTTAAGGCTCCGGATTTTAGGCAGGTATATCTCAACTTTACTAACCCTGCTGCAGGAGGCTATAGCGTTCTTGGCTCTGCTGTAGCCGGAGCGCGACTGAAAGAATTACAGGCGAATGGAGAATTAATCACGTCATTGGATCCTAGTCAAATTGGTGACCTTGAAGCTGAAGAATCCTTTGCAATCAACGTGGGGGCTAACGTAGAAATATTTCCAGGTTTGAAAGGGGACATCAATGTCTTTCACAATCAGATTGATAACTTGATTGAAACGCAGATTGTGGCAACAACTATTTTTAATCAAAATATTTATAGTTATCGCAATATTTTGCGAGCCTATACACAGGGACTCGAGACGAATTTAAACTATCCAATATTGAAGGACGTAAACCTTTCAGTTGGCTATCAACTATTATTTGCAAAAGATAGAGATGTAAAGCAAGCTGTTGAAAATGGTGAAGTATTTTATCGTGACCCCAATAGTTTGGTCACCAGACGACTTAGTTCTGGGGAGTATTTTGGGTTGTACAACAGGTCTAGACATAGCGGAAATATTAAGTTATTCTATTCGAATAGACAGAAGGGATGGGAGGCGAGCGCTCGAGTTATCTATCGTGGCAAGTTTGGTATAGGGGATATTTCTGGTAATATCCAAGGAGAAACAATTCCACCTTCAGATAGAAATAGCAATGGAATCTTGGACAACTACGATGATTTTGTTGCAGGATACGCTCTCTTAAATCTTTCAGTAGCAAAAAGTATTACATCTGGCTTTAGATTTCAATTGGGGATAGACAATGTCTTCGACTATACAGAACCGGTTTTTATTCCAAATCTACCCGGCAGAATAATGTATGCAGGGGTTTCTTATTCATTTTCAAAAAAAGGCAATCAATAAATCAATCTATAATTATAATTTAACTATGAAGTTTTTAAACTACTTTTTAATAATTGGTGTGGTATTCAGTTTTACTTTAGGGTTGTTCTCTTGCAGTGATGACGATCCAGCTCCAATTCCTGTGGTATCAACAATCTTTAGCGATCTAGACGCTGATTATGCACCATTTGAACCAATTACCGGCCCTCCAACAGGTCCTCCAAAAAGAATAGGAGAGACTAATGAGTTTACATTCTTTAGTTTTGCAACAGGCGAAATTGTTGCCAATACGGATAGTGCAACATCCAACTGGGATATCGGCTTTAGAAGATCCGAAATAATTTTTAATAGTGGTGCTAACGGGCCCGGCAATACTACGGCTTTAATGCTGGAAGATATTTTTGATGAAGTTTTGGAAGCCCCAGCCGATGGATATGCTTCTGACACGGACAACGAGAATGTAATTTCATCAAGTCCTCAGAATACTGGAGCACCGGCAAACTACTGGTGGTTTAATAGCGGAAGTGGTTCGTCCACAGTTGTCGCTCCAATTGCAGGAAGGGTGATCGTAGTTAAGACATCACAAAACAGGTATGCAAAAATGGAAATCCTTAGCTATTATAAAGGGGCGCCAGCTGCACCTGATAACATGGCTGATGAAGACAGACATTATACGTTTAGATATGTGTATCAGCCAAACGATACGAGAAAATTTGAATAATGGATCACATGAATTAAATAAAAAAGCCAACTTCATGTTGGCTTTTTTTTTAGTTAGCGATGACACTGTACGTCTTGAATGAGGAGGACATGGGAGGTTTCTCTCCTCGCTCTTTGGCCAGGCGAAGATCTTCAAAACCACGCTTATGACCTTCAATAAATTCTGGGGATTTGGTCCAAGCTTTAAAATCTGCCTCGGATTTCCAGTGACTTACGATTAAGTATTCATCCTTTAAATCTGATGGCCTTAACACTTGCATGTCAATGAACCCAGGAAGCCTGTCAATGGCATGGGCACGGGTGGCAAATAGTTCTTCAAAGCGATGTGCATAGCCATCATCGCATTGGATGTAATTAATAGCAACAAAATTTTTCATATGTTATTTGGAATGATTCTAAACAATGCAAATATGTGCTTCCCGTCTAAATAAACCAACACTATTTAGAATAATTCTAAATTAAATTATGAACGATATGACTGATTCTGGTTATTTTTCCACTTATGACCATGGTAAGCCGAAATCTTGCGATAGATGTACTACGTGGCCTTACGATCGCATTGATGATCGTAGTCAATACACCAGGTAATCACATCACGACCTACTCTCCTTTTCTTCATGCTGATTGGCATGGCTTCACCCTCACGGACTGGGTGTTTCCAACTTTTTTATTTGTGATGGGTAATGCCATGAGTTTTGGGTTCGCCAAAATGGAATCATTGGAGGAGCGCACTTTTCTGATGAAAATCATCAAGCGATTTATAATTATCTTTTTAATCGGGTATTTCATGTTTTGGTTCCCATTTATGAAATACAACACTGAGGGAGATCTAATTGCTAAGGTTTTTTCGACTACCCGAATATTTGGTGTGTTGCAACGGATTGCACTGGCTTATCTGGTTGCATCTTTAATTATTCATTATGCAAAACTAAATGGAGCCCTTTTGGTTAGCCTTTTCATTCTAATTTCTTATCGATTTATTCTTCTGGCCTTTGGTGATTTAACACTTGAGAGCAACGCCATTTTAAAATTAGATCAATGGATTTTGGGAGAACAGCATATGTTTCACGGTGAGGGTATTGCTTTTGATCCGGAAGGGATATTGAGTACCCTTCCTGCTGTTGTGAATGTCATTGCAGGATATGGTGTTGGAATTTTCCTTATAAGGCGAGGCGTTTATTATCAGACCATTGTTCACCTTATGGTTATGGGTTGCGTTCTTACTTTTTTTGGATTATGGTGGGACCTATTTTTCCCAATCAATAAAAAGTTGTGGACAAGCAGTTATGTGATTTATACGGTTGGAATAGATTTGTTGGTACTATCCATATTGATTTATATAATAGACTTGCAAAAAATAGATAAATGGACATACCCATTTGAAGTATTGGGTAAAAACCCGCTTTTCATTTACGTATTATCTATGGTTGGTGTCATTCTCCTTTTCTTTTTTAGAGTAGGAGACCAGAAACTCTATCACTGGATTTACCAAAAGGGATATCAGCCCTTGTTTGGAGACTATTTCGGTTCTTTGATGTTTGCGTTGAGTGCCCTGGCAATTTGTTGGGGTATTGCGTATTGGATGGACCGAAAAAAGGTCTACATCAGAATCTGATTTTTTAAAAATCTGTATCGAGATCCAGTCGTTGTTTTAATTCTTTTAGAACAGGATTCTTTTCCGTGAGCTTATCAAATTTCTCTTTGTTGGTATAAGCTATCTTCTGTGCTTGTATTTCGCGAATCTGACTGGTGACATTGATGCTTCTGTTTTTAAGGCGTTCTCTCAAAAATTCAGTAAGTGGATTGCGAATAGTTTGTAGAAGCGGTTCTTCTACCGGGTTGGTCAGATGAATCGTAATGAGGTTGTTTTCAAAATGAAACTCCTGTTTAAGGAGATGGTATTCACCCACTTGTGTTTTTCTTTGTTCAGTAAATTCATTCCACGCGAGTTTTAGCGACTCCAGCGTAACAGGTTGATCATTAGCAATGGCCGTGTCATTGACTTCGGTATCTACTTTTGGTACTTCTTCAGATTCTTTGTTCTTGCCATTGGCAAGATCAGCAAGACTGGGCGTTAGTTTTTGCCTGCCACTTGATTTTATTTTTGAAATTGTAGGCTGAGGATTAGCAGTAGGCTGTGTTACTTCTTGAACTGGGTTAGGTGAGGGAGCAACTGGTTCCTCGACAGTTGTTTCCGGGCTTACTTCACTTTTTTTTTTACTGCTTCTTCTGAAGGCGCCCCATTGGGTTTCACAACAGCATTCACATGCGCCATTTTCATCAGCGCCAACTCCACAAGAAGGCGTTGATTCTTGCTGGCTTTGTAGCTCAGATCACATTGATTGGCAATGCTCAGCCACGATAGTAGAAGAGAAGGGGATGCAGCTCCGGCTTGCTGCAGATATTTTTTCTTGGTTGCATCTGGAACCTCCATCAGATCGATGGTTCGCGCATCTTGGGAAACCAGTAGGTTTCTAATGTGCTCGCTGAATCCTCCAATGAAATTGTGACCATCAAACCCTTTTCTCAATATTTCATCCAGCAGTAGCAATGGCTGACTCATGTTCTCTGCCAGCAAGCTATCTACCACTTGGAAGTAATAGTCATAGTCAAGAATATGAAGGTTGCTTAGTACATCCTTGAAGGTCACTTCCTTTCCTGACGAAAAAGTCACCATCAAATCAAAAATGGATAAGGCATCACGCAAGGCGCCATCTGCCTTTTGTGCGATAAGATGCAGTGCTTCATCCTCTACAGCTATTTTCTCCCGATCGGCAATCTTTTTTAGCTGCCTGCTGATGTCGGATACCTGTATTCTGTTGAAATCAAATATCTGACAACGGGAAAGTATAGTAGGGATGACTTTATGCTTCTCTGTAGTAGCAAGAATGAATATGGCATAAGGTGGTGGCTCCTCCAATGTTTTCAAAAAAGCATTGAATGCTGAATTGGAAAGCATGTGAACCTCGTCTATGATATAGACTTTATATTTTCCGAATTGAGGCGGGTACCTTACTTGATCGATCAGATTGCGGATATCTTCTACCGAATTGTTAGAAGCAGCATCTAATTCGAAAATATTGAGTGAATTGACTTCTGCCTTCTCTTCAAAACCATTGATCATACGGGCTACAATACGAGCACATGTAGTTTTTCCGATTCCTCTTGGACCACAAAAGAGAAGGGCCTGGGCAAGTTTATTGTTATCTATCGCATTTTTGAGCGTGGTGGTAATGTGCTCCTGGCCTACAACCTCATCAAAACCGAGCGGGCGATACTTTCTGGCCGATACAACAAAATTATCCATCAGGCAGCAAATTAATACCTTCTTTGGGATAAGAAAATGTAAAACACGCTTACCTTAAAATTTAATTGGAAAGGTGAGCTCCTCATCTGCTCGCTTCACTTTTACAGTTGTCTCAGCACCTTTTTCAAATTTAGATAGGGCCTCCATGTATCCATTCATTCCATCTACAGCGAAGTCGCCTAGTTGGATAACCACATCACCCTTTTGTAGCCCAGCTACTGCGGCAGGTTTCTCATCCGTCACACCATCAATGCGCATCCCCGTTCCTCCAAAAAGATAATCAGGTACTACACCGAGAGTAACAGTAAATCGAGGTGTGTCCCTCGATTCGTCCTTGGTTTTGGTGAAAGCAAGCTTGTCAACGGTATTTAATTCACTCACAATACGGTCAATCATAAGCGCTATTTTGGCCATTCCTTCATAATTCAATTTTTCTGAATCATCGGTAGGTTTGTGGTAGTCTTCATGCTGGCCAGTGAAAAAATGCAGAACCGGAATATCCTGAAGGTAAAATGAAGTGTGATCAGAAGGGCCGATTCCTGATGGTCTGAATAGTAGGGATATAGAATCCGTATTCGCTTTGTTTAAGATGCCTTCCCATGAGGGAGAGGTGCCAGTGCCATGAATGGCAAGTGCTTTTTGCTCATCTAATTTTCCGACCATATCCATATTGATCATCGCACTTACTTTGCTCAGGTCAATGGTCGGGTTTTTACTGAAATAGTTAGAGCCCCAAAGGCCTTCTTCCTCTCCTGAAAAACCAATAAATAAAATGTCTTTTTGTAACTGCTCTTTCTTTAGTAGTTCAGCCAGTTGAATCATTACGGCCACTCCACTGGCATTGTCATCTGCTCCATTGTGTACTAAAGAATCTCCACGATATAATGAACTTACTCCCCCGTATCCAAGATGATCAAAATGTGCGCCTATGATGATTATTTCGTCACCAGGGTTATCGATTATGCCTATGATGTTAGTACCTTCAATGGTGAGGGAATCACCTCTTGTGCCTACTTTGGCCTGCTCATGTGGGTTTTGAGCCGGAGTAACTTCAAACTCTTGAATGTAGTTATCCGTTCCTGCAGGAGTTAAACCAATTTCCTTGAATCGGTCAACAAGATAAGCTGCAGCTTTTTTCTCTCCATCCGTACCGATTTCTCTTCCTTCCAATTCATCGCTTGCCAAAAAAGTAACGTCTTTCTTCAAAGAAATACCCAATTCAGCTACGGTCTTTTTTTCTTTACTGCACGAAACAAGGAATAAGATTAAAACTATGGATAAAAGTGTGTGTCTTGTCATGATAAAATTGAGGATTGCGATGCTTTACTATTAAATTTGCGACTAGAAATTGAAGCACGAATTTAGCACTTAGCATATACCCCATGAAGTTTTATTATCTATTTCTTATTGTCATTTTGGCCGCCTGTAGCCAGAAGTCTGAAAATCAAAATACTGAACAAACAGTAGTAGCTGATACGCTTCGCTATGATGATGAAAAACACCTAAAAAACATCAAACAAATAACCTTCGGTGGCGACAATGCTGAAGCCTATTGGAGCTTTGACAATACAATGCTTACGTTTCAATCTACCAGTGAACAATTCGGAACGGAATGTGATCAGATTTTTTATGTGAATCCATTTAAGGATGACCTCAGTAACTCGACTCCACAGATGGTGAGTACTGGATTGGGAAGAACTACCTGTTCTTACTTTATGCCTGGTGATACAACGATTGTTTATGCCTCTACACACTTAGGCAATGAGGCATGTCCTCCTGTTCCAGCACGCAGAGATGATGGCAAATATGTATGGCCTATCTATCCAGACTTTGATATTTTTGTTACTGACTTAAAGGGTAACATCGTTAAGCAGCTTACAGATGAGCCTGGTTATGATGCAGAAGCTACTGTCTCTCCAAATGGAGATAAGATTGTCTTTACTTCATTACGCACAGGAGATCTTGAGTTGTATACCATGAATATTGACGGTACTGATGTAAAGCAAATCACCAGTGAATTGGGATATGACGGAGGGGCTTTCTTTTCTCCGGATGGATCAAAATTGATTTTCAGATCTTCTCGTCCAAAGACGGAGGAAGACATCAAGGTTTATAAAGACCTGCTTGCGGAAGGATTGGTAATGCCAACGGACATGGAGTTGTTCATTTGTAATGTTGACGGATCGGATTTGCGTCAATTGACGGATTTAGGAAAAGCCAACTGGTGCCCATTCTTTCATCCTTCTGGCGAGAAAGTAATTTTTGCTTCTAATCATGAAACAGAAAGGGGTTTCCCTTTTAACCTTTATATGATCAATGTAGATGGGTCGGGACTGGAGCGCATCACGCATGACGACACCTTCGATGCATTTCCCATGTTTTCACCAGATGGAAAATACCTCGTGTTCAGCTCCAATAGAAATAATGGAGGAACACGAGATACTAATCTGTTTTTTGCAGAGTGGGTTGACTAAGTCAATCTATAATTTCTCTGTAAGGATATAATAGAAAGCTTTTACAGCTTCAACATAATTACCCACGCGGATATTCTCGTTGGGTGCATGTTGGTTGTTGTCGGCATTTACCGTAGGTACAGCTACTGCAGGAATTCCCAAAGTAATAACGAAAGGGGAAATAGGAATGGAGCCGCCTGCCGTTCTGATTTTAATGGGTTCTTTACCAAAGGCTCTGGTCATTGCCCGATTTAGCCATAATCCTACTTCCGAATCAAACGGAGTTTGAAATGCCAGATAAGAAGTGCTTGAGGTAAAGGATGCTAATCTGGGGTATTTCTGTCTTTCCTCTTCTGAGGGTTCTCCTTTAGTAAGGTGATAACCCTGGTCTTCAATATGTTTTTTCACAAGACCAATCAGCCTATCAGGATCGCTGGTAGGGACCAACCTAATGTCAATTTCTGCAGTGGCTTGAGCGGGGATAAGCGTTCTGGAATTTTCGCCTACATAAAGTGCATCCAGCCCTCTGATGTTCAGGGTAGGGTATTGAAGCGATTCTTGAAAATTATCCCCAATTTTATCGGGTTCAGCAATTCCTAGAAATTTATTGATCTCCTCTTCGTTATCGGGGACTAGCTTTAATGTTTCCTTCTCTGCATCCGTCAGCGTTGTTCCGTCATAATATCCAGGAATAATTACTCGTCCGTCCTCATCTTTCATAGATGCCAGCAGTTGAGAAAGCCGCATCGCTGGGTTGGGTGTATAGTTTCCATAGTTGCCGCTATGCACGGGCTGGCGAGGGCCATAGGTGGTTATTGTAATATCACTGATACCTCGTGCTCCAAAACTCAACGTAGGCTCATTGCTTACGTGTCTGGGGCCGTCAAAAATGATGAACATATCCGAGGCTAATTCTTTTTTATATTTGGTAACAGCCTCAGGAAGCCTTGGAGAACCTAATTCTTCCTCAAAATCCATAATTACCTTGATGTTGTAATTGGGCTCTGCTTTAGCTTCTATCATGGCATCCAGTGAACCAAGGAAAGCCACAGCTGGCCCTTTGGCATCAGAGGTAGACCGAGCAAAAACTCTCCAGTCAGGGTTATAATTCTCATATAAGCGTTCGTAATTGATGGCCCTCCATTCACCATTTGAATTCTTTTCTTTTAATGTGGGAGTCCAGGGGCTTTCTTGAAACCATTTACTGGTATCCACAGGTTGACCGTCTATTTGCAGATAGATAAGAACAGTTTTTGTTGCCTTTTTGGCTTTACGTTCAGCAAGAAGTAATGGCACAGTAGGTGTTTCTAAACGTGATGTAGTGAAACCTCTTTTTGTGAATGCATTTTCACACCACTTGATATTCTTTTCAATATCTTTTGGATAATGTGCATCATTAGGGATACTTAGTAGCGCATAAAGATCTTTAAATGATTCGATCGCATGTTTTTGGATAAGGTCATCTTGATTTTTTTTCTTTTGCGCCACGCTAGTCAATGTGCTGAGCATGACTCCAAGAAAGAGAAATAATTGAGCGGATAGTTTCATGAAAACGGTTTAATTAATTGAGATACTTAGAAGGTAATGAAAAGCCCATGCTTTCGGCACACCAGAGAATATTAACAACGTAATAGCGATTTCCATCATTGTACAGCTGAATGCTGTTAATGCCTCTGTTGCTCACTGGGCCATTTATGCTTTCGCGTGTTTCGTAAGTACTGAAGACATGAGCAATGGTTCCGTATTCTTCAGTTTCCTGATGTAGTTCTTTTTCAAAGAATCCACTTTTAATATTATTAGTAAACATTTGGATATAATCCTCTGGTGAAATAGCACGAATGGTAAATTCATTCTGCTTGTTTTTTCCAGTAGGAATAAGTCGTGATTCTGGTAAGAATAAATTCCGGAAGCGTGCCCAATCCCTTTGTTGTTCAGGAGTTCCGGATATAACCTCATACAAAGCATGCACGATATTCTCTTTTGTTTTAACATCCTTATCGTAATCCATTGACTGGCTATAGGAAGTGGAAAGGCAAAATAGAAAGATTAGAAAAAATAAAACGTTCTGTTTCATGGCATTGAAGTACCAGGCCGATTTTTTACCTGGAGTTATGATTTAATATTCAAGGTAACTTTTTCATGTGAGAGGCGAATGTAATCAATTGATTACTTTTGTTTCTCATGAGTCCTGTGCCAAAATACTCAATAATCGTTCCTGTATATAACAGGCCCCAGGAGGTAAAGGAGCTTTTGGAAAGTTTAACAGCCCAGACGTATACCAATTTTGAGGTGTTGATTATTGAAGATGGATCTACCGATACCTGTGTTGAAATTTATGAGCAGTATACGGATAAGTTACACATTCGGTACTTCTTTAAACCCAACAGTGGCCCAGGCCCAAGCCGGAATTTTGGGTTTGCGCAAGCGAAAGGAAATTATTTTGTGGTATTCGATTCTGATTGCATTTTACCCTCTCACTATTTTAAAACGGTGGATGATTACCTTTCGCACGCCTCACTGGATGCCTGGGGAGGACCGGATAAGGGGCATAAAGGTTTTACCAGAGTACAACAGGCAATGGCATTCACGATGTCCTCGGTATTTACGACAGGAGGGATTAGGGGAGGGGATAAAAGAATAGGGTCCTTCCAGCCACGTAGCTTTAACATGGGCATTACCAAGGAGGTTTTTGCCAATACTGGGGGTTTTAAATTTGATCGGTGTGCAGAGGATATTGAGTTCAGCATGCGGATGAAGAAGTTGGGGTATAAGGTGGGATACATTAATGATGCCTTTGTATATCATAAGAGGCGTACCAATTTCAAACAATTTTTCTGGCAAACGTTCAATTTTGGAAGAGGCCGCGTATTAGTGAATAAGGCTCACCCTGGAGCCATCAAAATAACCCATTGGTTTCCATCTTTTTTCCTGATTGGTCTTGTATTCACCATTATGACAATCCCATTTGACATACGAATAAGTGCACTCTTGGGATTGGGCTACCTTACGTATACGGTGATTTTGTGTGTTTCAGCCTACCAAAAGACGCAATCTATAAGAGTAACCTTACTTGCGGGCCCTGCCGCATTCGTTCAATTGACAGGGTATGGCGCTGGTTTTTTGAAAGAGATCCTCAGAAACTTACATGAGTAGCTCACAGGGGGTCATTAATGCTTAAAACCCCTTGAAAAAGTGCCATTTTTGCACAATATTTAGATTAACCAAAAGGCTTTATCATGCGCTCATACTCTAAAGGAATTTTGATTTTATTATTCCTTTCTCAATTTCCCTATTTTCAAAGTAGCGCTCAGACGTCCGCCACTCCATTGACATCGGGTTATTATGTAGTTGTTGCAGCTTATCGCTTAGGTCAGGATACCTATGCACAAAACTATATCAATCGCATCAGTAAGGATGGTATTGAGGCCAAATATGGCGCTGATACGAAGAGAAAGTATCTATATGTCTATGTAGATTATTTTGAAGACTTTGATGAGTCAATAGCGGAGATGCTTGCAACTCGTAAAAAGTCTGGGTTTGAGCAGGCTTGGGTTAGAATAATGAAAGATGGGCAGCTGGATACCAAGGTAAATACGATTGCCAATAATGAGCCTTCAAATAGAACACCACAGGTTGCTGAAACAGCAAAGAAAGAGGAAGTTGTAGCTTCCAATGGAGTTGAAGAGATGAGCGAGCCAGTGCAGACAGAAAGCAAGGTGAAGGAGGAAATCAAGCCTGAGGAGAATGTGGTTGAGGAAGTAGAAGAAATTGCTTCTGAAATTACATCCGAAGAAGAAGCAGTCAAAGAGGAGGAGCCAATCACACCACCTAAACCTATATCGGAGGCATCAGTTTATTTAAGCCTTTTTAACGCAACCAATAATAGACAGATTGAGGGTGATGTAGAAGTGATTGATATAGATAGGGCAAGGCTAGTTGAAAAGGTAAAAGGAAATGAGTATACAAGTCTTCCAGATCCTAAAAGTAAGACTGGAAAAGTCTCATTGATTGCAAATGTTTTTGGGTATAGACCTGTTCAGCACACAATTATTTATGGAAAAGTTCCAAATGATAGCACAAGTCATTTTATGGAATGGGCAGGTAATCATTATGTAATCAAGTTTGACTTAGTTCGATACCATAGGGGAGATATTAATACGCTCTATAATGTTTTCTTTTACAATGATGCAGCCATAATGCTTCCTGAGTCGAAGTATCAATTGAATAGCCTTTTGACCATGATGAAGGAGAATCCTAATTACAGAATTATGTTGCATGGTCACACCAATGGAAATTCAAGAGGAAGATTAATTACAATGGGACCTAGTAAATCTTTTTTCTCATTGGCCAATGATGTGAAAGACGGAACAGGGTCGGCTAAGGAGTTATCAAGGCAAAGGGCAGAAGTGATTAAAGAGTGGTTGGTATCGCAGGAAGTGGCGGGGGATAGAATCGAAATCAAAGCCTGGGGAGGAGGAAGAATGATTCACGATAAAAATAGTGTGAATGCAAAGAAGAATGTTCGAGTGGATGTTGAAATACTAGAAGAATAAATCAGGAGTTTTAAAATTTTGAGCATAAAAAAACCCTGAATCTTCAGGGTTTTTTTATTTGTTAGCCTTTAATTATTTAGTTAAAAGCTCTTTGCTCGCCTTAAATTTGGCAACTTTTTTAGCTTTGATTTTTATCTCTTCGCCAGTGAAAGGGTTGCGGCCTTTTCTTGCAGCTCTCTTGCTAACAGAGAATGTACCAAAACCAACTAGTGTTAATTTGTCTCCTTTTTTCAATGTCTTAGTAACTCCTTCAAGAAAAGAGTTAAGCGCTGTTGTAGCGGCTACTTTGGTAATTTCTGCATCTTCTGCAATCTTGGCAATAAGTTCTGCTTTAGTCATAAAAAAGTACGGTAAGTGTTTAATGAATTACTTATGGGGCGCAAATATATATCCTTTTTATTCATAGCAAACCTATTTTACTGAAAGTAGCGTAAAATAGTTACCAGCGCTTATTTCCCGTGTTTTTTAGCTATACGTTTGATAAGATTCCAGTATTCCCTTCCGTAACTCACCAGAATTTCTTCGCCAGGTTTAATTTCTCTTTTTGCGAAGATGAAGCAACGTTTCCCCTCTATTAGAAACTCTGCATTGTTGGATAATTTATCATTTCTATTTATCCCTAGGGCATCATTCGCAAATCTACCCAGGGCACGTTTGTAGGGTAAAGCGTTGATAGCCCAACGAGAGTTTAGCTTAAGCAAGTAGCCATTATATCCATCCTGATCCTTTACTTCGCTCCATTTTTCAACACGACCCTTGTACTCTACAATACACGCACCCTTCATGATCTTTTGTATGGTAAATAAACCAAGTCCAGAGCCAATTATCCTAGATTTTTTCACAATTAGCAATTTTTCTAGCAATGCCATAATTAGGGATAAGGAGATACGTTCACGCAAATTTAGGTATTCAAGTATCGTGTTTAAAAGGTTACTTTGCCTAATCAGGAACAATCTATTGCATGAACATGTTTCATGGTCAGTAGAGTCGGAATGTTATAATAGGAAATTATGAAAAGTGGAGTTTATTTGATAGCAGTTGCTGCTTTGTTATTAGGGTGCAGTGAGGATGATGACGCAGGTTTTACCTCTCTAATCGGTTCTTGGACTTACACCACGCCAGATGAAAAGATAAAAGTAGAATTTGATATTGTGGGTGGTGATCCTGAAATACTAGCAGTGACCAATCAAAAAATATTTGTTGATGGCCAAGAAGGTATGGCTGTAGTTCAAACTGAAGCTGTTACAGAAACAACATTTGGACGCCTTCGTATTAATGCCAATGACGCAGACCTTGACTATCCATATGATATTATTTTTCTTAATCTTCAAGCTAGCACTGACTTCAGTAAAATAAAAGTAGAGGAAGTCAATTATATATTCCCTTGGCCAGACGGTAATGAGCTTACAAATATTGAAATTGTGAGGAGGTAACCTTTATCTTTGCCAGATACCGTTAACTGTGCAAATCCAAATAGTAGCCATTTTATTTGCTCTGGTGAGTTTTTCGACTGGATGGGATTTTAATCCAGACTCAGATCATGCGATTTATCTGTCCTTGATAGAGGTCGATCATAAAAATTTAGGGAGTACGGCAGTAATCAAAGTAAAAGTATTTGCCAATGATATGGAAGATGCAATAATGAATGCATCTAAAAGACGTATTGACTTTTTAAACCCATCAAATTGTGATAGCAGCCGGTCTGAAGTAGAAGCTTACTTCGCAACACATTTTGATTATAGTATTAATGGAAAGAAAGCAGTATTAACGTTAACCCATTGTGAACCAAATGGTGATGCCATTTGGTTTCACTTTAAGATAAATTGCCCTGCCCAATGGACTAAAGTAGATGTGAAAGCTGATTTCTTAATGGAGCTATTTCCAACTCAATCGAATATAGTCACCATTTATCATGGAGAGGAAAAGCGATTTTTAAAAATCACCAACACACATCTAAAAGAGGTTGTTACATTTTAGTGTTGAAGAGATCAAGTAATGCCTGAGACGTAACGCCTACTCCCGTCTCTATAGAGATCTCCGGTTGTGGATAATAGTAAGGTGAGTGTAATCCAGGCAGGTCACCACTTTTCATTCTCGTATCAGGCACAGTACCGAGCCAATAAAAAACAGTAGGTACCTTGTGTTCAGTTTGCCCATAGTAAGAAAAGTCTTCTGAAAGCATTACAGGTTCTTCATCGATCACATTATCTTTTCCAACTACAGAGGTGGCTGATTCAATTACACGAGAGGCCATTGCAGGATTATTATAATTGGCGGGACCCGCCTCCTTGATAATGACTTCTGGCATTTTGTCTTCTGGTAATCCGGCTGCAATGCCCACTCCTCTTGCAATTTCTTTTATTCTCTTGTTCACTATGTCCAATACTTCACTCTTAAATGATCTCACGGTTAGTTTTAGTGTAACCATGTCCGGGATAATATTGCCTACCGTACCGCCTTTGATCGTTCCTACTGTTACCACTGCTGATTCAGTAGGTTTTACATTTCTACTCACAATGGTTTGCAATTCCATGATTAGCATACTGCTTAACACTATTGGATCAATCGACATATGTGGAGAAGCTCCATGTGATCCTACTCCATACACATTAATATCAACGCTCTGAGAACTGGCCATTACAAATTCTTTCCCAATACCTACCTGACCTGCTGGAAGCGTAGGGCTTGAATGTAAACCTATTCCATAAGTAGGTACTCCAAATTTTTCATAAAGACCAGCTTCTAACATCATTTTGGCGCCAGCCCCTATTTCTTCAGCGGGTTGGCCAATTAACAAAAGAGTCCCTTTCCATTTATCCTTCATAGCAACCATGGCTCTGGCAGTTCCCAACCATGTGGTCATGTGAATGTCGTGACCGCAGGAATGCATAGTGCCTACTTGTTCACCATTGAGTGATGCCTTCAATTGACTTTGATAGGCCAATTCAGTTTTTTCGTACATGGGAAGAGCATCCATATCAGTGCGATAGAGAATAGTAGGGCCATTGCCGTTTTTGTACACCCCAACAATACCGTAGCCGCCAAAATTTTCTGTAACTGAAAATCCAACTTTCTTCAATTCAGCAGCAAGTGCTTTTGAGGTCTCCTTTTCCTGAAGAGAAATCTCCGGATTCTTATGTCTGGTTTTATAAAACTCAACCAAGAATGGCATGTCGTTTTTGATAATTTTTTTATCGATAACAGGAGGGCCTGCTACAAAAGCAGAAGAAACAATGAGAATTAGTATAATGGAAAGTATCCGCACGGTGTTGAGGTTTTGATTTGTAATCAACGAATGTAACAAAATCATCGCAAAGGTTAACTCAGCGTAAGCTATAAAAAAGGCCACCGATGGTGACCTTTCTAGATTTACATTATTCCCTTTAATGAGATAAAGGTCAAATCAATCGATTTTCTTCATAAATCGCTCTGGATGTTGTTCACCAAACTCAGTAGACTGTTGAATGAGGTAAGCGGCTTCCAAAATAGGGCCTTCGTCATACAAATTTCCCAAAAGGGTGATAGAGGTTGGGTGCCCCGATTTATCAAAGCCATTTGGAATAGAGATGGCTGGATGACCCGTAAGGTTGGTTGTTAAAGATTGATAACGTCCGAAGGTAGGGGAAACAATAATGTCCAGATTTTGAATTGTTTTATTAAATTTTTCTATGAGAACTTTTCTGTGTCGATTGGCTTGTAAGTATTCTACCGCAGAGATGAATCTGGACTGACGCAATGAGTTGGCGCGTGAGCCTTTATGTTGTTCTACCATCTCACGATCTTTATGGTCAAGTACCAATTCATCAAAAAATGCACCTGCCTCTGCTCTTAAAATAATATCAAAAACATCAAATGGAATGCCATCAGGGAGCTCAACTTCTACGAGTTCAGCGCCTAATTTTTTCAGTGTCTCCAAAGTTTCGCTATTGTTTGACCCTACTTTGGAGGTGTCTTTGTCGAATAGCTTTTTAAAGTAACCGATCTTATATCCACTAAGATCTGATTGCGGATTAAAAGCGAACGGATAATTCACTACTGTATGATCTTTTTCTATGGCACCAGCGTTTCCTTTTATCAATGAATAAACAATAGCACAATCTTGGGCAGATCGACAAATAGGACCTACTTTATCCATGGACCACGATAAACTCATGCATCCGGCTCTGCTTACGCTGCCAAATGTGGGACGTAGTCCCGTTACTCCACATCTGGTAGATGGAGAAATAATTGAGCCTAACGTTTCGGTACCTATGGAAAACGCAACTAAACCGGCAGCAGTGGCAGATGCAGAACCAGCTGAAGAACCACTTGCACCCTGTTGAAGATCCCAAGGATTTTTGGTTTTACCACCAAACCACACATCACCTCTGGCTAACGATCCAGATACTAATTTAGCTATAAGCACAGCGCCTGCGTCTTCCAATTTTTGAACGATTGCGGCTTTTTCATCAATTTCTTGATTTTTGTAAGGCATTGCACCCCATGTAGTTTTATAACCAGGCACAGCAAACAAATCCTTAATGCCATAAGGAATACCATGAAGTGGGCCTTTATAAATGCCATTACTTATTTCGTCATCCGCTTTTTTGGCTTGTTGTAGGGCAAGATCTCTGGTGATGGTGATACTCGCTTGTAATGTGTCTTTGTAGGTCTCCAATCTTTTAAGGTATAGGTTGGTCAATTGAGTTGATGTGATTTTTTTATTCTTGATAAGATTAGCAAGTTGTGCAACTGTCATAAAAGCAATCTTTTCTTCTACCTCTGGGTTGACCACATCTTCCGGTAAATTATAGTTCGACTTGCTATCGCGGATTTTTCTTTCGAATCCATCAGGTCTTGGATCAAAATACAGAGTAGGGGCAATACCGTAATCTAATTTAAAAAGACGCATGGTATCATAGCCTTCTTTGTTTTCTTGTAGGTAACTCACCAGTGTGTCAATTTCCTGATTTGAAAATTGAACGCCTATTAAGTTTTGAGCTCCTTTTACATCCTGAGAGGTGATCTTCTCTTCTTTTGAAGTGCACTGCGTAAGTATCGCAAGTAGGGTGATTATTCCTGATGTAAAGAAAAAAATCTTTATCCTGGCGTCAGTTAGGTTCATTGGGGTTGATGTTTATAGCGACAACTTACACCGAACAATAATTTAATCCAATCTTAATTTTATTGCTGGTTTTCACCCTTGTTGTAAAATTTGGTGGTTATGCAGATATAAATATTAGATTTTAGCAATTAATTATGCTACTTGCCCTCCTAAAATCCTGAGGGTTTAAAATGTATTTTTTGTTAGACAGTGAGATGTAGGAATTGAATAGGAATACGAATTGTCAATGATCCCCTTTTATTCACTATTTATTCAGATGATTTACGGATGGGATGTAATCCTCCTTGGGTTATTATTTCTGTTCTTTGTTTCACTCGGCTCTTACGGGTTGGGGATGAATATTCGCGATAAGCGTAAAAAAGCACTTGAAAATTTAGTAAGAATAAGGACAGTTGAATTAGAAAAAGCCAACGAAGAACTCAAATTGCGAAATTCCGAACTCGATCGTTTTGTCTATAGTGCCTCGCATGACTTAAGTTCTCCTTTAAAATCAATCTTAGGATTAATCAATGTAGCCAAATTAGAAAACCCAGGAGATGATCAGCTG
Source organism: Cyclobacteriaceae bacterium (assembly GCA_020436125.1). Lineage (GTDB taxonomy): Bacteria > Bacteroidota > Bacteroidia > Cytophagales > Cyclobacteriaceae > ELB16-189. The sequence goes on from JAGQYK010000029.1 coordinate 26,567, forward strand.
AAGTACTTAAGCATGATGCAAAAAAGTGTGGATAAATTGGAATCCTTTATTGAGGAAGTGATTCAGTATTCGCGTAATGCAAGACTTCCTATAAAGTATGAGTCACATCACTTTAAAAATTTTACTGCCGACATTCTTCAAGGCTATCAATACATCACCAATTACGAGAAAATATCTTTTGAGATAGAAGACGATACAGGCGAGCCCATTATCACAGATGGGATGCGTTTAAGGATTGTTCTTAATAATCTTATTTCTAACGCGATTAAATTTCATAGAATAAATGAGGACGTAAAACCAGTAATTAGAATTAATCGATCGATTGTGTCTAATCGTAATGTGATATCGGTACAAGATAATGGAAGAGGAATTCAATCTGAATACACGGAAAGGGTCTTTGAAATGTTTTTCCGTGGTACGGAGGAAATACCTGGATCAGGGTTAGGTCTTTATATTTTGAAAGAAACAGTCAATCGATTGGATGGAGCAGTTACAGTTGAATCCAAGGTAGGCAAGGGCACTACGTTCATAATATCCCTACCTATGGTTGAATGAGTTCGAATGCGCTTTGGTAATAGTTTTTTCCTTGAACGTACTCCACCAGTTCATTGTAAAAGGAATTAGAATACAAAGTGCTGCTGTCTCCAATTATAATTACTTTTTTTTTGGCTCTGGTGATCGCCACATTAGTTCTTCGTATGTCATTTAGAAAGCCAATTTCACCACTCTCATTTGACCTTACCAGGCTAATGGCAATAACATCTCTTTCCTGTCCTTGAAAAGCATCCACAGTATTAATGGAAATGAGTGAAGCAATTTCATTGAGTTGAGGAGAGTCCTCAGCCAGATTTAATAAAGTGGCTACTTGTGCACTGTATGGTGTAATAATCCCAACAGTGTAGCCAGCATGTATCCATTCTTGCAGTCCTGTGTGGTCAACCAACTGTTCTAGTGCATTGATAAGTAATCTGGCTTCGTCTTTGTTGTATTTACTTAACGTTTCAGGATCTAATGTTTCATGATATCCGCAGCCTGCTGTATCAATAAAATTCATGGGTTGTTGATCAGACAATCGATGGTTCTTTATTGTGGAGTTTGCGATTAATTGATTTTTATAAAAATATTTTGAAGGAAATGCCATAATGTCTTCATGCATTCTATATTGCACCTGAAGCATGCTGGCTGCTTCCGGATGTCTTTTAATACATTTTTCAAAAAGCGTTTCTGCCAACCCATTGTTGGCTGCTTCTCGTGATTTAATGGTGGGAGGAAGTTGAAAGTGGTCACCAGCAAAAATGACACGTTCTGCCCTGCAGATAGGAATCCAACAAGCTGGTTCCAAAGCTTGCGCAGCTTCATCAATAAATACCGTTTTGTATTTCTTTCCTCTCAGGGTGGGGTGAGAGGCGCCTACAAGCGTGCACGTGATTACATCACTTTTCTGAAGGATATCGTTGATGATGTAGAATTCCAACACGTCAGCATCTGCTTTCATAGCGTTGGCCTCTTGTCGCAGAAATCGTCTTTCTTCTTTCTCTTTGTATCCAAAATTGCGTTTGAATTTGGAAGCCTGATTACGCAGTTGTTCCATTTTCTTTCGCATCATCCTGAGTTCTTTGAAGTTGGGATGAGCTGCAATTTGTGCATCGAGGGTTTTGCTTAATGTCTGTTCTGTTACGCGAGCAGGGTGTCCAATTCGAACAACGTTAAGTCCAAATTCGCTTAATTTTTCTACCAATAAATCTATAGACGCGTTGCTCGGTGTACATACCAATACCTGTTGTTCTGATTTTACCGTTTGTGCAATAGCCTGCACCAACGTTGTTGTTTTGCCTGTGCCAGGAGGGCCGTGTATGATACCCACTTCATTACACGAGGTTATGTGTTGAAGTGCTTTTTGTTGACTCTCGTTAAGGTGATCAGGGTAGTCAAAGGTCAGTTGTTCACGACTGGAGGTGGGAGACTTACCAAGAAGGATGTCTCTGAGTTCTGCTAGCCTCGAGTTTTCTGCCTTCATTACTTTCTTCATGGCCAGCTCCATTTCCCGATAACTCATCTCATCAAACATCACATCTATACCCAACAGACCGTGGTCGACCCAGTCGGGAAGGTCATCTGAGTTGAGGGTGATGATCATTTGATTATCGCGGACGTAATTGATGACTCCACCGACATGATCCCGCTCTGGCTTTTGATGCGCATTACTAAAAACGCTTACCATCTTTCCACTTTGGAAGACATGTTTTTGTTCTAACTCGGTCGTTCGTTCCACCTCTATTATAAGACGTTCACCAGTACCGATATAATCCTTCTTCAGTTTTACAGGGTACCAGCAGATTCCCTCTTTGGTCTTTCTGTGCAGAGGAGTGAGCAGTACCTTTTGGCGATATTGTTCAAGGTCAGCCGCTCGTTCCAGGCGGATAAGGTCTAAGGTGTGTGAAAGTTCTTCTTGAATGTTCATTTGTGGCGACAAAGTTAAATGATAGAACCTTCCCACTGTCCGATATCGGATAAAACTAAAAAATAATCAGTGCATCCTTAAGATTGTTTATAGAACGAACATTTATATATGCTAAAAAGAAACCTTTTTATTTAATTGGAGTCTTCTCTATATATACCTATTCATGATTAGCAACATACTTCTCACCGCATTTAGAAGCCTCACTAAAAACAAATTCTTTTCAGCGCTTAATATTCTTGGGCTGGCCATCGGAATGGCTGTTTTTCTGCTCATTGCTCAATACGTAAAGTTTGAAACGAGCTATGAGGATTTTATTAAGGGTAATGAGAATATCTATCGGGTAAAATTGGAAACCTATCTTAATAATGAGTTGCTGGTATCCAGTGCAGAAAACTATCCCGGAGTAGGTCCAGCATTAACAGATGAATTGCCTGAGGTGACAGGGTATGCACGTTTGTATAATTTGGGTTATAAGAATAATGTTATTATCACCAATGACGATGCGGTGCCCGAGCCAATAGCTTTTAAGCATAGGCATTTTCTTTATGCTGATTCTTCCTTCCTTCCCATGATGGGTTATGAGATGTTGTTAGGAAATGCGGAGACAGTTTTAAGCGATCCAAATACCTGCGTGATTTCAGAGAAGTATGCCAGGATGTATTTTGGAAATGAAGATCCTTTAGGAAAGTCTTTACGGATGCAGGATGACGATTATAATAATGAGTTGGTAAAGGTGACAGGTGTTTTTAGAGATTTGCCACCCAATACACATTTAAAATATGATGTGTTATTTTCCTACAAAACCCTGTTTGGCAGAGGGGATTGGGCGCCTGGAAGATACGATCAAAGCTGGCAGAGAAAGGACATGTATACTTTCATTAGCGTACGGCCAGGAACAGATCCTCGAGTTTTAGAGTCGAAATTCCCCGGAATTGTTTCCAAATTTAAGCCTGATCAGGCGGAAAGAAACCAGAGAGATGTGCTGTCGCTGCAGTTACTACCAGACATACACCTTACCTCTCGATTGGCCGAAGAGCCGGAACCGAATGGCGATCAACGCATTGTAAAGTTTTTAAGCATCATCGGAATTTTTGTGTTAATAATTGCGTGGATCAATTACATCAATTTGTCTACAGCCAAAGCGATGGAGCGCGCGCGCGAAGTGGGGGTGAGAAAAGTGATGGGCGCTTTTAAGGGGCAATTGATTTCGCAATTTCTTATGGAGTCAGCAGTCGTTAATCTTTTATCTCTTCTAATTGCTTTGGGATTGATTGCTGTTACTATGCCTTATTTTAATTCTATATCTGGGCTATCACTTACAATTGATTATTTATTACAAACTTGGTTTTTAATTCTGTGTGGCATTTTGTGGATAGTAGGCACTTTGCTATCAGGGTTCTACCCTGCTTTGGTTTTATCTTCATTCAAACCTGTAACCATACTTAAGGGTAAATTGAAAAATAGCATTAGCGGGATATTGTTGAGAAAAACTTTGGTGGTGATTCAATTCACTGCATCGGTAGCATTGATAGCAGGAACATTTATTGTTTATCAGCAGCTCGACTTTATGATGGGGCGTGATATTGGTATGAACATCGATCAGGTAATGGTGGTGGAGCGTCCAGGTATTACTCCCTTAGATAGAAACTCATTCAATTCTGCTATTGATGTGTTTAGAAACGAAGTAAAAAAAGACCCTTCAATAAGTGCAGTTTCGGCATCGGTTACTATTCCGGGAAAACAACGTGAGTATAAAGCAGTCATCAAACGTTATGGTGCGCCAGATGATCAGTCGTTGACGGTGAGATTCAATAGTATGGATTATGAATTCATGGATGTGTTTAAGATGAAATTAGTTGCTGGAAGACTTTTCTCAGAAGAGTATGTAGCTGATCAAGACACCAGTGTTCTAGTTACTGAATCTGCTGCTCGAATGATGGGCTTTGAGAAGCCTGAGGATGCCATCGGACAAACTATAGCCATTGCTGCCTTTCGGTGGAATCCAATTATTGTGGGTGTGGTGAATGATTATCATCAGGTGTCATTAAAGAATGCATTAGATCCTACTGTATTTTACTTTACACAATATGGTGGAGAGTTTTACTCGTTCCGAATGAATAGCAATGATCTTACGCAATCTATTGAACATGTAAGAGAGGCATGGATAAAAGCATTTCCTGGTAATCCTTTTGAGTATTTCTTTTTGGATGACTACTTCAATCAGCAATATGAAAATGAAAAACAGTTCGGAAGGTTGTTCACCACCTTTGCTTCGTTTGCAGTTATAGTAGGTTGCCTTGGTCTTTTTGGGTTATCAGCTTATACAGCTACTCAAAGAACCAAAGAGATTGGAATACGAAAAGTACTAGGCTCTTCTGAATCAAAAATCTTTCTTTTACTTTCTTCGGAATACATAAAATTGGTAATGCTAGCTATTATTATAGCTATGCCATTGATTTATTTTGGCATGAATAATTGGATCAGTTCATTCCCCTATCAAACTAAAATATCATTATGGATATTTTTGGTTTCTGGAAGTATGGTGCTGATTGTGTCGTTGATGACGGTTACGTTTCAAACGCTAAGGGCAGCACGTACCAACCCGGTAAATGCACTAAGACACGAATGATTCGGGGTCATTTAATTTCTTCAGATAATCATCGATGAATAGGTGCATGGTTTTTCTTCGGTACTGCATGATAAATCTTGGATGCGAGAGGGGGATTATATTTTTAAAGAACTGATGTTCGGCATTAAGTTTCGTTAGGAATTTATAATTCTTTCCTTCACCAAGGCAGTAAGCTACTTCAGTATTTAGGCCAAAATTAATTTGTATGTTGATGGTATTGATAATAAATGGAAGTACGGCTTTTTGTAGTTTCGGATCGTCATAGTAGTTGAGGTTTTTTCCATCTTTTGTAAACCCCAATGGACTGACAGATCCGAAATAGAATTGGTTGTAAAAGATCTCTTTCCCCCCAAAAGCATTTATCATCAGGTATATAAAGTCGGCAGACAACTCTCTTTTCTTTGTTAAATTATTTTGTATGCCGCATTCTTCTTCCAGTTTCACTGGGTCGGTGAATGGAATGCCTGTAAGCCCTGCGCCAAACCTTCCGGGGTTAATGCCTAATATTATTTTTCGAGGCTTTGAGTTGTTATAATATTTATTGTAGAACTTTTTACAAAGTGCGAAAGCCACTTCATTTTGGTACGGATTCATCACTTCTACGCCATTTGGGAGTTTATGCGTGAGATGTAGTCCTTTGAAGAAAGTGAGTATATGTTTTGAATAATCCATCGGCACCTGTTTTCAAGTATAACAAGATTACAGAATACACTTAAGGTTTGGGTGCAATAAAATAATTTTGAATCTTCGTTAACTAAAATTACTACCCATGAAAAGCATAATTACCCTTCTGATTGTATTTATTGCCTGTACTGGATATGCTCAAAACTTTGATATCCTGATCAAAAATGGAAAAATAGTGGATGGAGCAGGTAACTCTTGGTACTATGGTGATGTTGGAATCTGGAATGGAAAGATCTACGCCATCGGGCAACTGCCGAACGCAAAGGCAGCTAAAGTAATCGATGCGAAAGGACTAATTGTAGCACCTGGATTTATTGATGTACATGCGCATATTGAGGGTGATGAGTGGGACGTGCCTACCGCTGATAATTTTATTCATGATGGTGTTACTTCGTTGGTAACAGGAAATTGTGGCGGTTCGAATGTAGATATGAAATCTTATTTCCATCGATTAGATAGTATCGGTATGTCCTTGAATGTAGCTTCACTGATTGGACACAATACAGTAAGAAGAGCCGTAATGGGGGATGCACAACGAGACCCCAGCCCTACAGAACAAAATGCAATGGAGCAACTGGTAGAACAAGCAATGAAGGATGGGGCCGTAGGTTTATCCACTGGATTGATATATGTACCAGGCACTTATTCCAAAACACCAGAAGTGATTGGATTGGGCAAGGCAGCATCCAAGTATAATGGCGTGTATGCTTCACACATTCGCAATGAGGGAGATAATGTGACAGATGCCATTGAAGAGGCGGTAAACATAGGAAGGCAGGCAAAGATGCCTGTACAGATTTCACATTTCAAAGTAACCTATAAAACGAATTGGGGAAGATCGGTAAGTACAGTGGAACAGGTAGTCAAGGCACGTGAAGAAGGAATTGATGTTACCATGGATCAATATCCTTATATCGCCAGCAGTACTACCTTGGACACCACACTACCAGAATGGGCTTTTAGTGGTGGTCGTGACTCTTTATATATAAGGTTGGATAACCCAGCCACCCGCTTACAGATAAGGAAAGAAATGTTAGCGAGTTTGAAAAGAAAGCAATTGAAGGACTACAGCTATGCGGTAATCGCACGGTATGGCCCTGATGATTCTTACAATGGTAAGAGTATATCCGAGGTGAATAAAATAAGAGGAGGAAAGGCTAAGGCCGAGGACGAAGCGGAAACTATTATGGAATTGATAAAGAGTGGTCGTGTGCAGATGGTGTACTTTAGCATGAATGAAGAAGATGTAGAGCGCATCATGAAATACCCGTTTACCATGACGGCATCTGATGCTGGCATCGTAGAGTTTGGAAAAAACATGCCCCATCCACGAGCCTATGGCACCAATGCAAGAGTGTTGGGCCGTTATGTAGGCGAACGAAAAGTGATTGGGTTGGAAGAAGCGGTAAGAAGAATGACATCCTTGCCAGCGCAAAAATTTAAATTCAAGGACCGTGGTTTATTGCGAGAAGGTTTTGCTGCTGATGTAGTGGTATTCTCTGAATCAGAAGTAATGGATATGGCTACTTTCGAAAAGCCACATGCCTATTCCAAAGGGTTTCAATATGTAATTGTAAATGGTGAGTTGGTGATCGATGAAGGGAAGCATACTGGCATGCGAAGCGGGACTGTATTGATGGGACCGGGTGTGAGGTAATCAGTAATCAGTATTCGGTAGGTCAGTAATTGGTAGTCGATAAACTTTTAGTGATATGGAGTATGTAAAAAGCTTTAGAGATTTGGAGGTGTATAAACTCTCAAGGCAATTGTCGTTGGAAATATTTAGGGAGACAAAAACGTTTCCTAAAGAAGAGATGTATTCACTAACAGATCAGGTAAAGAAGATATTCACGTTCGATCGGAGCCTAAATCGCTGAAGCATGGGCTAAAAGGAGATATGAAAAACATTTCTTGAGTAAGCTCACTGATGCAGATGGTGAACAGCAGGAAACTCAACACTGGTTAGAAACAGCGTTGGATTGTGATTATATAGCAAAAGAAAAAGCAGGCGAATTCTTACTTCAATATGCTTCTATTGGAAAAATGCTGAGAGTCATGATGAACAAATATGAACAATTCTGCAAGTAATCAGAGTCCAACAGAATCATGCTGACAAACCGTTCATGAATACCGATTCTCGAGCTTTACTGATTACCGAATACTGGCCTACCGATTACTGATTATCTTTTTCAAGTAAAATCTTCAATTTCTTCAACTCTGCTTTGTTTCTCGAGGAATGAATGTTGCTCATCACGCTTTGTTTCTCCCTCATGGTGAGGCGCCAGCTTAAGGAAGCGCGTGCATTGTTTTGCCTTATGCTGTCCATCTTTTGAAGGATGGGAACATAAGAATCATCCGACTGGTACTGGAGCTCGATACGTTCCAAAGGTTGGGTCAGCCAAGAAGTAGCCTGCCCGATTAATGCATCATTATTGATGTCCTGAAAGTTTTCAAGGTTGTTGTACACATTGCTGATAGGCTGCGTGATATTATCAATAATAGTCTGTCCTTGTTGAGGTGGGATTTCGCCAAGCTTGGGTGAATCTCTGATGGATAGCAAAATCACACCCGAAGTATTTTCGTTGATCCAATCTCTAAAAGCATACATGAATCGCGCTGTTGTAGACAATCCAAAATTATCCGACACTCCAGCATCCATGATTTCGATGGAGGGCTCGGCTGGCAAAGTCGTATTGGGGGTGATGTAAGGGAAGGTAGCACTCATGCGCAGGGCAGAGAGGAACCTTAGACTATCACTCATATGATTTTTAAAAAGTTTCCCAAAGTCAACTCCCCCAATCTTGTTGTCTGTATAGCCGGGTACACTCAGTACTTCTGAGTCGAGGTAACTTACTGGTTGGGGAGAGATGTATAATTTTCTTCCGTCATTGGTAATAATGGGTGTCAAAATCATCATTGGGATGATGGATTCAATTTCTGGCTTCCTGTAGGCACTGATGGTTTTGTCCATCATGTGGTTGGTGATCTCATCCAATTCTTTTTCGAAAGTAAAAGCACGGTCCCTCACATAGTCTTGTCCTGCATACTCAAACTTGGTGAGCCCAAGAAAAATTCCGTTGGCCAGAAAACTGAAGATCAGAGGATTGAGGTTGTCGGTAGAGACACTCACGCGATGATCAACAGAGTTTGGATCTACAGGTTCTCCTAGTTTTTGTCTGAGTTTCAGCTCACGGTAAAAGCTGGCACCAATCAAACCACCGGAGGCTCCGGTTATCAATGCAGTATTTTCCATGGCTGCTCCGTGGGTAAGACTGTCTACCGTTTGAAGAGCAGTCATGGCCCATAATGCAGCTCGTTTACCACCACCACTAACAGTAACAAAAATCATTTTAGGCTTTTGGTCTTCAGGAAACTTGTTGCGCCAGTTGTTAAGTATTTTGAGTGTGGCAGCTTTGTCTTTACGAATGGAATCGGGTGAAGCCAGCAGCTGCAAATTTTTAACAGAGTATTCCGCTGGAGGAACAGAATAATTCAGACCAAAGGCTTTCTCAGGTTTCGAGAAAAAATCCTGACCAGCGAGGTAATTGAAAAGTAAGAAAACAATGAGACTGGCTGTTCCTGACCAAGAACCGAACCAATAAGAAAATGCTCCCGCCAACATGACAAGGATGGTAAGTAAAATAATAAAACTGGCAGCAGCAGGTAACTGAAATACCGGGTTGTCTTTAAAAATGCCCAGTACCAGCACCAAGGCTAAAATCAACGCCTGAATAACAACAAGGTTGAAATGATTTTGATCAAATACCTGCGTAATGGTTTGTCGGTCGTAGAAGTCTTTGTGATCGTCTACTGTTTTAAATCGAAAAGTATAATCGAAGTAATTATCAACGCGCACCTGCTTTTTGCGGGCAATGTCCAGTTTCTTCATGGCGCTGGCCCGAGTTACTCTTACGTTTTGTTTGAGTTTTTCATCCAGGCGGCAGACCATGTACTTGAAAATGTCTTTGTTGGTAAACCAGAAATAAATAAAATACAAGGCAGTGAATACACCAAAGCCACTGAGCAAGCCCAGTAAGTCCAACATTAAATCTTGAGGGGTGCAATATTGGTTGCTGATCTGGAAGCTGATAATCTGCTGCACATACATTACCAGAAAGGCAAGGGGAAGAATACTGTTATTTAGCGCAAACTTGGTAAATGGTTTGCGCAAAGCACCAACAAATGAAAAACGATGACCATCCGTGATGTAGCAGGTGATTTGAAAAGCTACTGTAAATCCAGAAAGCACCGCTCCAATGATAAAGAAGCTGGTAAAATTGACTTCGTTGAGGTACTCTGGATCCAGAAAAAGGTACGGGATGCCCAAGTACTTACCAAAATTGCCCGTGATCATGGTGATTAAGAGAATCCAGCAAAGCAGCAACACGTGATTCCTTTTGAAGTTGTTGAATAACAACTGCGTAGGGAACGAGTAGAAGAAGTGATTCCAGATAGTCGTAAGTTTCACCATAACCGAATTATCTCAATTTATGCATTTCGTAGGATATACTGCAATCGATATAATTTCAAAGTGGATTTTGTCGCCTATCTGTTTTCTGATTCCTATCTTTCAGGAATTCTGAATTCCAAAATTAAATCCTCTGGAAAAACCATTTCATATCTATCGTTCCTCAGCCGGATCGGGTAAAACCAGAACCCTGGCGAAGGCCTATCTCAAGCTGGCGCTAGCATCCAGAACGGATTACTTCAAGCACATATTGGCGGTAACGTTTACCAACAAGGCCACTCAGGAGATGAAGGAACGTATCCTTCATTATCTCAATGATTTTGCTAATGGCTTGGAAAACAACCTGGCCATAGAAATTGAAAAAGAACTAGGCTTTACTCCGGAGGAGTTGCGAAAAAGGAGCAAGGTGGTGCAATCTGCTATACTTCACCAATATTCACAGTTTGCGATCAGCACCATCGATGCTTTTTTTCAGAAAGTAATCCGGTCATTTACAAGGGAAGCAGGGTTGCTGGGCAACTTCAGGCTGGAAGTGGAGAACGATTTGGTGATGAAGGAGGTGGTCAACGAACTGATGGATGAGCTGGGAACTAACCAACAGCTGACCGACTGGGTGGTAGAATTTTCAAGGGATCGTTTGTTGGAAGGGGAGAACTGGAATATCGTAGCGGCCCTCAATGGATTTGCCAGAGAGATATTCAGCGAAGAGTTTCAAGCCATCGAAGACCAACTGGAGAAACCGACCAGTGATGCGAACCCTTATGTAGAAACCATGAAGGTGCTGCAAAAGGAATTGGAGTTGTTTGAAAATGACATGAAGCAACATGCGGTGAGCGCATTGAGTATCATTGACAACAATGGAATCACTGCCGATGACTTTAGTTATAAAGATCAAGGAACTGCATTAAAGTATTTTTTAGAGTTTTCGAAAAGGCGATACTATCCATCAAAGGGATCAAGAATACAATCAGCTCTTGCTGCAGGCTCCAATTGGGGAGCCAAGAAGGGTAAGAACTATAATGCCCTAACAGATTTGGCTGACAGCCAACTGCTTCCTATTCTCAGCACCATGGTGGATTATGACAAGGAGAATGGCCCGAAGTACAACTCCATCATACAAGTATTAAAGAATTTCTATGCTTTTGGTTTGATTGCGGATATCACACGAAAGCTTAAAGTCTATAAACAGGAGAATAACATCATGCTGTTGGCAGATGCTCCCAAGTTTTTGAATGGGGTGATCAACGATAGCGATACACCTTTTATCTATGAGAAGGTGGGCTCATACTTTAGAAACTATCTCATCGATGAGTTTCAGGATACGTCAGGATTTCAGTGGAAGAACTTTTTTCCTTTACTGAAAGATGGCATCGATCAGAATCAGTCGAGCATGGTGGTGGGTGATGTGAAGCAATCCATCTACCGATGGCGAGGTGGGGATCAGCAGTTGCTGCAAAACGGGGTAGAACAGGCCATAGGAGAAATTGCTACCGATATACAGGGGCTCAATACCAACTACCGCAGCGCGGAAGTGGTGGTGGATTTCAATAATTCCATCTTTGAGAAGGCTTCAGGGATTGTCAGTGACATCACGGGGCAGGCCATGGCATCGGAAGCCTTTAAGGATGTGAAACAGGAAACAGTAAAGTATCCGGGTAAGGGTTTTGTGGAAATCAATTTTATTGAGAAGCCTGATGAAGAAGAGGACTGGACAGCGGAAGTGATGAAGCGACTTCCTGAGCTGGTAGAGGAGTTGCAGGATAAAAAGATAAAACTTAAAGACATTGCTATTCTTGTTCGTAAGAATGAGGAAGGACAGCGTATTGCTACAGAATTATTACAATACAAAAACACACAGGCTAAACCAGGGTATCGCTACGATGTGGTGTCTAATGAGTCCTTAAGATTAGATACTGCTGCTTCTGTGAATTTGTTACTCAGCGCGTTGCGGTACCTGCACAACCCTAACGATGCCATCGTGCGGGGGCAGTTGGCTTTTGAAGTCACCAAAGACAAAGCTTTGGATAAAGTATTTCTTGAGGCAGGTAAGTTCCATATGGATGATTTGCTGCCTGAGGAGTTTTTAAAGCAAACGGGATGGCTGAATAAACTTTCCGTATTTGAACTCACGGAAGAACTCATCCGCATGTTTGATTTGGGCAAGGAAGAAAGTGAGTTGGCGTATCTACAAGCTTTTCAGGATCTGGTGCTGGAGTTTTCTTCCATGGAAAAAAATGACCTGGCTACTTTTCTGGAGTGGTGGGAGAATGTAAAGGGTAAAAAATCCATACAAGTTGCGGGTAATGTAGATGCCATCAACGTGCTGACTATCCATAAATCCAAAGGGCTGCAGTTCAAATATGTGATTATCCCGTTCTTGAACTGGAAATTGAACCATGAAATTTCTCCTCTGCTTTGGGTGCAATCGGATCAACCACCATTTGATAAAATGGGATACCTGGCGGTGCGCTACAGTAGCAGTTTAGAGAATACTTATTTTGAGGAGGCTTATAAGACAGAGTACAGTAAGGCCTTTATTGACAATCTCAATTTGTTGTACGTATCCTTCACCCGGGCGGAGGAGGGATTGATTGCATTTGCCTCCAAGCCTAATAAAAAAAGAGATTGGAAGCCGACATCAGCAGGTGATTTGGTGCATGAATGCATTGAAGGAAACGAAAAGTTAGCCCCTTATTTTAAGGACAATCAGTTGCGGTTGGGGAATTTGGAATTACTGAACGATGCACAGCCTAAGAATGACTATTTGCCGGAATCATTAAAACACTATGCCTCATACGA
>JAGQYK010000029.1:39706-41791 GCA_020436125.1 Cyclobacteriaceae bacterium
CTGGTGATCAAAAGGGAAGGTGCTGAATTTTTCGAAGAGGGCATCAGTGAAAAGCGCGCCAGTATCAATTATGGTATTTTACTGCACCGACTGTTGGCACATATTAAATATAAGTCGGAAGCGGAAAGCGTGCTGAATGAACTGCACATAAAAAATGAATTTACGGAAGAAGAGCGTGTGGTCTTGTCTGGTGCTTTAAAGAAGATGCTCGATCATGAAGTAGTAAGCAGTTGGTTTGGCAAGGAGTGGGAAGTGCGCAACGAAGTGCCGGTGCTGATTCCCGGTGGTCGTCAAAGCCGCATCGACCGGGTGATGTTTGGAAAGAAGAATACAGTAATCATAGACTATAAAACAGGCGCAAAGAAAGATCAGGATAGAAAACAGGTAGAGGGCTATGCGGGCTTGCTTACGCAAATGGGTTATCCTAATGTGCAAGGGTACTTGTTGTATTTGGAAGAGTTGGAGGTGGTGGAGGTGCTTGCTGGGTCTACATTATCATTGTTCTAGTTTTAAATTTTAAATGTTTAATTATTAGTAATAATGTTCAATTAAAATTTTGACCTATGAAAGAAAGCGTCATCGTTGGTAAGAGCTTTGATTTCGCGCTTACAATTATTGATTTGTACAGAGAGTTAGTGGATAAGCATGAGTATGTAATATCTAAACAAATTTTAAGGAGCGGAACTAGTATTGGGGCGAACGTTGAGGAATCGCAGGCGGGTATCTCAAAAAAGGATTTCATTAGTAAGTTATCGATTGCTTCAAAGGAAGCACGGGAAACCCGGTATTGGTTAAGACTTCTTGATAAGTCTCAATATATAAAACGAGACTACACAAAATATTTAGAGGATGTCACAGAACTAATAAAAATGCTTACCGCCATCGTAAAAACCGCCCAGAAGAATATTTAGTGTTTAAATATTAAAAATTGAACATTTAAAATTTAAAATTATTTGGTTCCCTTTTTAAAAGATATTGCCCAAAAGATAGTTGCCCATCCCAACCTGAGCAACCTCACCATTGTGTTCCCGAACAGAAGGGCGGCACTGTTTTTTCAAAAATATTTGGCGGAGAGTTTGACCAAGCCGGCATGGTCACCTAAGCTCATTAGCATTGAGTCATTCTTTTCTTCTTTGTCGGACTTGAGAGAGCCGGACCGCTTGTCGCTGATCTACAGATTATATAAGGTGTACAACGAAGTAATGAAGAGCGAAGAGGCTTTCGATCGGTTTTACTTCTGGGGAGATATGTTGTTACGCGACTTTGATGAGGTAGATAAGTATATGGTGAACGCACAGCTGATGTTCCGAGACCTCAGCCAGCTGAAAGAATTGGATGAGTCCTTTGATTTTCTTACTGAAGAGCAGCGAGAGTTCTTAAAGGGATTTTGGGTGAGCTTTGAAGAGAAGCCTGCAGGCAGCAAAGAAGAGTTTTTGAAGGTATGGAGGAAATTGCCCAAGGTATATGCCGAGTATGTGAAGTCGCTGAAGAAAGAGAAACTCGGCTACGAGGGAATGATCCACAAAGAAGTAGCAGAGAAAGTGATGGCCAAGGGAGTGTTGGGCAAGAAGGAAAAAGGAGAACAATACATTTTTGCCGGATTCAATGCGCTGACGAAAGCAGAAGAGAACATTATCAGCTACTTTGTGGGTGAGGGTGCCAATTGTTACTGGGACATCGATGCCTATTACATGGAAGACAAGTGGCAGGAGGCAGGGCAGTTCTTCAGGCAGTATAGAAATCACCCGATACTTTCAAGAACATTTGAAGTGCCACCCAACAATTTCAAAGGGGCAGCCAAAGAAATAAAATTAACCGGTGTGCCCCAACGCATTGGTCAGGCCAAGTTGGTAGGGCAGGCGTTGAGTGAAAACTTGCCACCCCCCAGCGAGATAGAGAAGACCGTGATTGTATTGCCGGACGAGAGCATGCTGTTGCCAATACTGCATTCCTTGCCACCAGAGCTGTCAGATGTAAACGTAACCATGGGTTATCCTTTACGGAATACGCCCTTGTACAATTTGCTCGACTTGCTGATTGACTTGCAACTACAACGCAAGGGAAATTATTTTAGTCATAGGCAGG
>JAGQYK010000002.1:0-24297 GCA_020436125.1 Cyclobacteriaceae bacterium
GAATAATTTAAAGGAAGTCTATCCTACCCTGGGAAAAATAGTCTGGAGCTATCTTGATGAAAAAGGTTTCAATATTGAAAACCATGATAAAAGCTGGATACTACTCAACGGAACACTCGAGCTCCTACAACAACCAACATTTTATCTCATTAAACAAAATGCCCAAATCAAATTGAGTCTTTTGGAATATGGTGAGGTCTTAAAAAAATTCAGTGACCCCATTGAAGCCATCAATGCGTATTTCTTTCTTTTTACTAGTACAGAAGGACTTCAGAAAGAGAAATTAATGTTGCAAAAGCAGCTCACCTCCACGATGGACTCTTGTCAGAATTACATTCTTAAAAATCAAAAAAAGCTGGAAGAGATCACCATCGATACCCAATACAAAACCTGGGCGGATGTGTTGATGGCCAACATCCATCGCGTTGAAAGAGGAAACAAAAAAGTAGAATTAGAAGATTTTAATGGAAATAAAATCGTCATCAAATTAAAGCCAGAACTCAACGCACAACAAAATGCACAGGTATTTTACAGAAAGGCTAAGAATCAGGAAATAGAAATAAAAAAGCTTACCTCATCTATTGACGCAAAAAAAGAAGAAATAAAAAAGGCAAGTCAACAACTTGACCTATTGAATACGATAACCACTTTGGAGGAATTCAGAAATCATTTCAAGAGTACCCAATCAAAAGTGACAAAGAAATCCGAACCCTTACCTTTTCACACAACTGAACATATGGGCTACCAAATCTGGATTGGTAAAAACGCGGTAAACAACGATCTGCTCACACTAAAGTATGCCCACAAAGATGATTTGTGGTTACATGCCAAAGACGTCTCTGGGTCTCATGTGGTTGTAAAAAATAAATCGGGTAAAACAATTCCCAAAGAAGTGATTGAAAGAGCCGCTGAATTGGCCGCTTACAATTCTAAAAGAAAAACAGAATCCCTATGCCCTGTTGCCTATACCTTCAAAAAATTCGTAAGAAAGAGAAAAGGGGATCCTGCGGGAGCGGTTGTCGTTGAACGTGAGGAAGTAATTATGGTTACCCCCAAATTGATTAGCTGATGTGGAGATATGCTGATTAATTGATTCGGTGAACCAATTAATTCATGATCAAATCAACTTATCATCACATCAATCAACCACGTTAATCTTCATCATATTGGTCCTATGCCTCTCTTGAATAGGCATACTGGCCAAGCTTATGAAAATATCTCCCTTCTGAACGTGACCATCTGTTTTCAATATTTCCGCAATATCTGCAATGGTCTCATCTGTGGTCGTTTGCTTATCATAATAGTAGGCACGAGTGCCCCAAACAAGATTCATGGTATCCAGGATAGATTTGTTCCCGGTGAACACGAAGATATTGGTGTTCGGACGATGGGATGAAGATTGAAACGCTGTATACCCTGAAGTGGTCATACCTACAATTGCTTTAGCTCCCACTTCCTGCGCCAACTTGCAAGCTGCCAGTATCAGGCTATCGTGAATAAAAATAGGTGACTCTGGGTCAACAGGTCTGAACTTATAATAAATACTGTCTTGCTTTTCAATCGATGTAATGGTGCGAACCATACTGCGCACTACTTCTAGTGGGTACTTTCCTGCAGCTGTTTCTGCAGACAACATCAAAGCGTCTGCACCATCCATCACCGCATTGGCTACGTCATTGGTCTCTGCCCGCGTAGGTCTTGGGTTTTCGATCATGCTTTCCATCATCTGCGTAGCCACGATTACTGGCTTAGATGCTTTGTTGCATTTTTCAATGAGGTTCTTTTGAACAATTGGAACATCCTCCATCCATATCTCTACCCCTAAGTCTCCACGTGCCACCATTATTGCATCGGTTGCCTCAATGATATTGTCAATATCTTCCAGAGCTTCTGGTTTTTCAATCTTTGCCACTATGCGAGCTTTCGAATTGTTATCATCCAGAATACCTCTGAGTTTATTGATATCCTCCGCTTTGCGCACAAAGGACAGAGCCACCCAGTTCACATCATTCTTTAATCCAAACTCAAGATCCACCAGGTCCTTTTCAGTGAGTGAAGGAGCAGACACCCTTGAATTAGGTAAGTTAATTCCCTTGCGAGAAGTAAGCGGGCCACCATAAATAACTTTGGTTACGATATCAATATCCCTTACCTCGACAACGCTCAACTCAATTTTACCATCATCAATCAGAATTCTTTCTCCAGGTTTTACATCCTTGGGCAGGTCTTTATAGGAAGTACTTACGATCTCATTATTACCCAGTAATTCTCGTGTAGTGATCACCAATTCTTGGCCTTGACGCAGCACAACATTATCCTCTACCTTGTTTACACGAATTTTCGGCCCCTGAAGATCCATCAAAATGGCCACATGGGTACCCATTTCATTGTTTAGTTCCCTTATCTGGTCTATGACCAATTTTTTATCCTCATGGTTGCCATGAGAGAAATTTATTCTAAAAACATCTACACCCTCTTTCACGAGGGCCCTTAACATTTCTTTTGAACTTGAGGCAGGGCCTACTGTGGCAACAATTTTGGTTCTGTTGTACGCTACTCTTTCCATTATCTAAAAAATAAAATAGTCTTTCGACTTTAAAGTGTCTAAAGGTATGAAAGCAACCATTTCCACAGAAGAAATACTCCTTAACTGTTTTTGTAAGTGGTCGATATCAAACTTATCTGCCCCCTGTGACATGATTACATAGTCCAGATGAGGGTACTCTTGTATTAAAAAATTCTTTGCAGCATCCGTTTCGGTGGCTTTATTCCTAAAAAGTCTCAATCTGTTCAACGGAGTTTCATGGAAAAAGTGGCCATAGGTACCCGTTATGTTATTATTAAATTGGATATGCACATCGGGCTGTTTCACCAACCTAACACCCAATTGGCTATTTATATCCCATGCCAGCTTATACCCTTTGGCAGAAGAAATCACTCCCAATAACTCGAAATCATAACTATATTCAATATCAAGTCTTTTTTTCTTCATTTACCGTTCTTGACGCTAACTTCTTTAGGGTTGCAAAAAGTTTGACAATATTGCACTAAATCTCTTTCTTTGCACAGATTTTTGAATACTCTAAACTTATAAAACATGTCTGAAATCGCACAAAAAGTAAAACAGATCATTATTGACAAACTGGGTGTGGAGGAATCTGAGGTTACACCTGAGGCTTCTTTCACCAATGACCTCGGTGCCGACTCTTTAGATACGGTTGAGCTAATCATGGAATTTGAGAAAGAATTCAATCTTTCCATCCCGGATGATCAGGCTGAGAATATTGCCACCGTTGGGCAGGCGATTTCTTACCTAGAGGAGAATGTGAAGAAGTAATCCAAGAGCCAAATCTTCCTCCACAAATTTTTAATCAATGAACTTTAAGCGAGTAGTAATTACCGGTATTGGTGCATTAACCCCCATTGGAAACACCCGAGAAGAATATTGGGATGGTTTGCGCAATGGAATAAGTGGAGCCGCGCCAATAACCAAATTTGACGCTTCAAAGTTTAAGACAAAATTCGCCTGCGAGGTGAAAGGGTTTGATGTGAGCAACTTTATCGACAGAAAAGAGGCTCGCAAAATGGACCCATTTGCCCAGTATGCAATGGTGGTGGCAGATGAAGCCATAAAAGATGCTAATCTTCCCCTGGCTGACCTTAACCCGGATCGCGTAGGCGTAATCTGGGGATCAGGCATTGGAGGGTTGCTTACATTTCAGGAAGAGGTTAAGTCGTTCGCTAACGGAGACGGAACGCCCCGATTTAATCCCTTCTTTATTCCTAAAATGATTGCTGACCTGAGTGCAGGCCACATTTCCATCAAATATGGATTTAGAGGCCCTAATTTCACAACGGTATCTGCCTGTGCCTCTTCTACCAACTCTATTTATGATGCCTTTACGTATATCCGCCTCGGAAAATCGGATATAATCGTATCTGGGGGATCAGAAATGGCAGTTTGTGAAGCGGGTGTTGGTGGGTTTAACGCTATGAAGGCACTTTCTGAACGCAATGATTCACCAGAAACTGCTTCCAGACCTTACGACAAAGACAGAGATGGTTTTGTGCTCGGTGAAGGTGCCGGTGGCCTCATACTGGAAGAATATGAACACGCTAAAAGAAGAGGCGCTAAAATATATGCAGAGATATTAGGTGGCGGTATGTCAGCTGATGCTTACCATATCACAGCACCACATCCCGAAGGAGCCGGTATTGTAAAGGTAATGGAGCATGCATTGGAAGAAGCGGGTATAAAAGCTTCTGAAGTGGATTATATCAACACCCATGGTACTTCTACTCCTCTTGGAGATATTGGCGAAATTAAAGCCATTCAGAAGGTTTTTGGAGAAGATGCTTACAAATTGAACATTAGCTCCACAAAATCAATGACAGGTCACTTATTGGGAGCAGCTGGCGCAATTGAGACAATTGCATGCCTGTTAGCTATTAATGAAGGAATTGTCCCTCCTACCATCAATCATTTCACTGATGACGATGGACTAGACCCAAAACTCAATCTTACCTTTAACACCGCTCAGAAAAGGGATGTAAAGGTGGCGTTGAGTAATACATTTGGCTTTGGGGGTCATAATTTCTCTATTATCCTTAAAAAAGCAGAGTAAGCACAAGTTTCTGTGTGGGGCTTACTCAAATCAACCAAAGAAAGTAAAAAGGAAAATCAAAAGCTGGTTATTGCTATTCGCACTATTGCCGGTTTTACTCCTTCCAATATAGAACTTTACCGTCTTGCTACGCTTCACAGCTCCAAAGCCAAAGAGGTAGACGGTTTCAAAGAATCCAATGAAAGACTGGAATACCTCGGAGATGCCATCTTAGGTGCTGCTGTAGCGGATTATCTTTTTAAAAAATACCCATTTAAAGACGAAGGCTTCCTTACTGAAATCCGCTCTAGGATTGTAAATCGGGAAACTTTAAATCAGATCGCCCGCAAACTGGGTATACCAGACATTGTTCAGTCTGACAAGAAAAACACACAACTGCAACAGGTCATTCTTGGCAATGCCTTGGAGGCTATTGTTGGTGCTGTGTATCTCGACAAGGGGTACATACGATGTAAAAAATTCGTGGTCGATAAGTTGATCCAACCTTATCTCAATATTGAGGAGGTGGTCAATTCCAACACCAATTTTAAGAGTAAAATCATTGAGTGGTCTCAACGCACCAACACACCCATTCGATTTGAAGTTGAGAGTACCAAAAAAGGTAAAACCGGTAAAGAATTCATTGCACTATTATTTGTTGATGAGCAACCTTATGGTCAGGGGTTTGGTTATACCAAAAAGAAAGCAGAACAGGATGCAGCCCAGAAAACCTGTTCTATGCTGAATATCAAATAGCACTGGCATGAATAGAAAATTGAAAATAGGCGGTGCAACAGTAAATCAAACTCCGATAGATTGGGCCAATAACACTCATAACATCATTCAGGCTATTCAAGGTGCGCAAAGTCAGCAACTTGATTTACTTTGCTTTCCTGAGCTTTGCCTTACCGGATATGGCTGTGAAGACCTGTTTCTCTCTGACTGGTTATCTGAAAATGCATGGACCGAATTAGAGAAGATTATTCCTAAAACGGATAATATCATGGTTTGTATAGGGATGCCTGTAAGAATTGAGGGCATTACTTACAATGGAGCCTGTGTCATCCATAATAAAGAAATAATAGGCATAGCCTTTAAGCAGAATTTAGCCAGAGATGGTGTGCACTATGAGCCCCGTTGGTTCGAACCATGGCCTGCCAACACCATTAGGCAAATCGAACGAGGTGGCAAAAAAATAAATGTGGGCGACCTTACATTTGAATGCAAGGGCGTTTCATTTGGATTTGAAATATGTGAGGATGCCTGGCGCAAGGTAAGACCCGCGGATAACCTGGTTCATCATCAAATAGAACTAATACTGAACCCCAGCGCCAGTCACTTTGCCATGGATAAAAGCCTATCGAGAGAAGTGCTGGTAAAGGAGAGTTCATCAAAATACAATTGCGTATATGTGTATGTGAACCTGCTGGGAAATGAGGCAGGTAGAATGATTTACGATGGAGACATTCTATTTGCACGGCAGGGCGAATTAATCATTCGCAACCCAAGACTTTCATTACAACCATTTGTTATTCAATCCTGCGAGATTGATTTTGATGATAATAATAAGGCAGCTTACAGTCCATCACCTGATATAGCAGAACGGAACGAAGAGTTTGCGCAGGCCACAACGCTTGCCTTGTATGATTACTTAAGAAAAAGTAAAGCCCGAGGATATACATTAAGCTTAAGTGGTGGGGCGGACTCCTCCTGTTGTGCAGTCATTGTTGCAGAAATGATAAGACGAGGAAGCACTCAATTGGGATGGAGTAATTTTTCAGAACGTCTGAATATCAGCTTTAAAAATGAAAAAGAAGCAACGCAACATCTTTTGACTTGTGCCTATCAAGGTACACGCAACTCATCTGCAAAGACCCTCGAAGCGGCAAAAACTTTGGCCGAATCTATAGGTGCTTCATTCCATCAATGGATGGTTGATGACGAGGTGAAGTCCTATCAATCGAAGATTGAGACAGTATTGAATCGTCCGTTAAGTTGGGAAAAGGATGACATTGCGATGCAAAATATCCAGGCAAGATCCCGATCTCCAATCATCTGGATGCTGGCCAACATTAAGCAAGCCATCTTACTCACTACCTCCAACAGAAGTGAGGGAGATGTGGGCTACACGACCATGGATGGAGATACCAGCGGAAGCCTTGCCCCTATTGCTGGTGTGGATAAGCCTTTTATCATTCAGTGGCTAAAGTGGGCTGAGGAAGAGCTCGGATATGATGGCCTTGCCAAGGTGAATGCACTGGAGCCGACAGCTGAGCTTCGCCCGGCTAATTCTGACCAGACTGACGAAAAAGACCTTATGCCTTACCAATTACTGGTGAGAATAGAAAAATTAGCCATTAGAGACCGAAAATCCCCCAAGGAAGTGTATCGCCTCCTTTTACCAGCATTTGACAAAGATCTTCTAAAAGCCTCCATTGCAAAGTTTTTTAGGCTTTGGGCCATAAATCAGTGGAAAAGAGAGCGTATTGCCCCTTCCTTTCACTTGGATGATATGAATGTTGATCCCCGCAGTTGGTGTAGATTTCCCATTTTATCGGGTGGTTTTCAATCCGAACTCGAAGGGCTGGGCGATTGATAATACTTTGGCTGTTGGCATTAAGCTAATATCTTTGCAGGTCGCAAAAACGCTTTTCTTACTTTAATTATAGCTAATGCTGAGTTACATTATTTGGAATGCCAATCCTGAAATATTTTCTATTGGCTCATTTTCCCTTCGTTGGTACGGTCTATTTTTTGCCCTTGGCTTCTTACTCAGTCAGCAAATTCTCTATTACATCTATCGCAAAGAAGACAAGCCTGAAAAAGATATTGACACCCTTACCATCTACATGGTGCTGGCGACTATCATCGGAGCTCGGCTGGGACATATCTTCTTCTATCAACCCGAGCTGCTTTGGGAAAATCCCCTGGGTGTATTTCTTCCCTTTGAGTTTACTCCTGAATTTCGGTTTACAGGATTGCAAGGACTAGCCAGCCACGGAGCTGCCATCGGTATCCTGTTTGCACTGTGGCTCTATAGCCGTAAGAAAAAAGCCGGACAAAACTATCTGCAAGTATTGGACAGAATTGTGATTGTAGTTGCTTTGACAGGATGTCTCATTAGGTTGGGTAATTTTTTCAATTCAGAAATTATTGGAAAACCAACGGATGCGGGACTAGGAGTTGTGTTTGTAGGAAGAGTTGAAGAAGCTTTAATGCAAGATCCCCTTGGGCAAAACCCAGTGGAGTCAATAAGCATAGTAAAAGACAAAGAACTACCAGAAGGAATGAATGGTAGGGTACCTATCAACATTTACCTTTTCTTCAAAGAAGGTACAGAACAAAAAACAGCAGAAGAATTTTGTGAGACGAACACCAAATATTTTCTAACAAGGTTATATGAATTTGTGGATGAGCCACCACGCACAGACTTACAGTTTGATTTGTATCAGGAGAAATCAGGTACGCTTGTGGCTAAGGTCAATACATTTGGTATTTCACGCCATCCTGCACAACTCTATGAGTCGATTTCCTGCTTACTCTTATTTGCATTCCTATTCTGGATATGGAACCGTGAAAAGGAAAAGATAGCCACAGGGAAAATTTTCGGATTGTTCATGGTTATCCTATGGACGCTACGGTTTGTTTATGAATTTCTTAAAGAGAATCAGGTTGCCTTTGAAGATGACCTGACCCTTAATATGGGACAGATATTAAGTATACCTATGGTGCTCGTTGGTATTGCCGTTTTGATTTGGTCAAAACGCAACGCGACCAAAACCTAAAAAAAGGATAACTATCTGGGATGCGCGGGAGGTTGGCTATTATACTGATTGGATTATTGACTGTGTTATACTCAGAGAGTATAGCACAGCAGTCGAATGGCCGTAAGGGAAAAGATAAAGAAGCTGAAGTTTTCCATGAAATTGACACTATCGAATATCAACTACTAGAAGTAAACAGAATTCTTATTGTTGGTAACAAAACCACTCAGGATCGAATTATCCTTAGGGAGTTAAGCCTTAATCCCGGAGACACGATTAGTAACAAGCAAATCACACAGGTGCTCGAAATGGACAAGAAGAAAATTTACAATCTTCGTCTTTTTAACACCATAGAAATTCGGCCTATAACACTTTCCCAAGGAAAGGTCGATCTCCTTATAGAACTTACTGAGCGCTGGTATACCTTTCCTGTACCCATCTTTGAACTATCCGATAGGAACTTTAACGAGTGGTGGCAAACCTACGAACACGATTTCAGAAGAGTGAACTATGGCCTTAGGCTATATCAATATAATTTCAGAGGGCGCAATGAAACACTTCGGTTGACAGGACAATTTGGTTTCTCCAGAAGATTTGATCTTGCCTACCAGATACCCAATATCGACCGTCATCAAAAGCAGGGCTTATCATTTGTATTTTCCTATGCCCAACCCAAAAACTTAGCTTATTTCACAGAGGAGCACAAACTCCTTTTCCTAAAATCAGACAAGGTATTGCGCACCAATGCACTCGTTGCTGTTAATTATTCGTATCGAAAATCTTTTTATGAAACCCATAATATCGGTATCGAATATAGAAATTCAGAAATAGCTGACACCATCGCCATCCTTAACCCTAACTACTATGGTAATGGAGATACAAAACAACGGTATGAGTCCATCACCTATTCGTTTAACTCTGACCACAGAGATGTGTTTGCTTATCCATTAAATGGACATCAATCCAATATCTACCTTAAAAAAATTGGCCTTGGCTTAAGCAGTGATGTTGACCAATTTGAAATCAACCTGACGCATGCCAGATACATTGATTTAAAAAATGGCTACTACTTCTCTAACTTCTCTTCAATTTACCTGAGCACACCTCAGTCGCAACCCTATTCTTTTTACAATGCCATAGGCTACCGCAAGCAATTCCTCAGAGGGTATGAAGTTTTTTTGATTGAAGGATCACGTTTTTTGCTTAACAAAACCACCTTTAAGAAAAAGATATTCAGCCGCGGGTGGCATTTAGCCAATATGCCCCATGAGCAATTCAGTTACTTCCCCCTATCCATCTATTTAAAAGGATATGTGGATGCAGGATATGTTGAAAATTTCACCCGTTATCAGGAACTCTCACTTAACAATTCATTGTCCAACAAATTCCTCCTTGGTGCCGGTGCGGGTATTGATGTAGTCACTCTTTATGATGCCGTATTGAGATTTGAGTATAGCTTTACACGAGAAGGAACGCACGGCTTCTTTTTTAATATTAAAAAGGAATTCTAATAACGTTTGTACACCTTTTCTTTTCCTTTCTTGTACGAATACCAAATTCCAGATGGTTCTCCATTTTCGTAATTTCCCTTGTATTGCAATGCCCCCTTTTTATCATAAAACTTCCAAGGTCCATGCTCCTTTCCCAAATGGTATTCTCCTTCCTGAACGAGTGTTCCTGTATCGTCATAAATGAACGTAGGTCCCTCAGGTAATCCGTCTTCGTAGTATAGTATTCGTTCTATTTTACCATTATCAAAGTAATGAATCCACTTCCCTTCGTAGCTGCTATTCCGGTAAATGCCTTTCTTATCCAACTTCCCATTTTTATGGTAATAAAAGGCTGAATCACTAATTCCGCCATTCTTCCATTGTTCCTGGCCTTGTACTTCACCAGAAGGGTAGAAATAAGTCACCTTCCCATGGAGCACACCATTTTTATAATTTTCAATAGAATTAGGTATTCCTGAAGGGTAAAAATAAAGCCACTCCCCTGTTTTCAAGCCATTCGATCGCTCTCCACGGGCCTTCTCAGCCCCGGAGTCGTAGCGCTCAATTACGTATTGGGCATTCCCGATAAAGGAAATTCCAATTAATAGGACTGCCAGACTAGGTATTTTCAAATCTATTTATTTAACTTTTATTAAAATACGCTCAACCAGCATGAGACTTATCCTTGTTCTGATTTTGCTGTTAATCCCTAAAATTACGAAACCTCAAAGTGTTTCTACACTTATGGGAGGGCGAAGTACTGCATTAGGCAATGCTTCCTCTACCCTCTCTGACAACTGGTCCCTATTTAATAACACTGCAGGTATGGCCAAAATGAAATTAACAGCCGCTAATTTCGCCTATGCCATCAACCCTTCCCTTCCTGGCGCAGACCGTGCGGCCGCATCTGTCAATGTACCTTTTGGAATGGGTACCTTTGGAGCCGGTGTTTTCAAATGGGGAGACGAACTCTATAGTGAACAGGTTTTTTCAACTGGGTATGCCAATCAATTTGGGCTAGCCTCCCTTGGACTTAAATTAAACTATGTCCAATACAGAGCGGAAGGATTGGGCACCCATTCGGCATTAAGCTTAAATTTTGGCGGTATCGCAGAGCTGACACCTAAGGTATCGGTAGGGGCTTATGTATTAAACCTGAACCAGCCCAAACTTTCATCCAACACAGATGAGCAGCTTCCGGTCATTTTAGTGAGTGGTGTGCAATTTCACCCTCAGGATGATCTTCTTCTTTTACTGGAGATTGAAAAAGACCTACACTATAAACCCACCCTCAAAGGTGGTGTAGAATATGCCCTTCATAAAAAAGTGAAAGCGCGCACAGGTTTTAACCTCAACCCGAATGCTATTCATGGTGGAATAGGATACCAATCAGCGCGCCTTATTATCGATTATGCCTTGCATTATAATACTTTCATTAAAACTACCTATCAGCTATCTACCAGTTATCTGTTTTCAAAAAATAAGCACCGAGAATGAAAACAGCACTAACCATCTTGATAACAACCAGTTGGTTCGGTATGGCCAGCGCCCAGGAGTATCCTGAACGGGAATATGATCTCGAACGATTGTCGGAAGAAATATTCTCTATCCAGGATCAGGATATTAATTATGAAATGCTTTATGAGAATCTGGCTCAAATTCTTTCCAATCCTATAGATCTCAATAGAGCTACCGAAGAACAACTTAGATCATTGTATATCCTTAATGAAATTCAAATCAATAATTTAATTGCCTATCGCAATGAGAATGGAGTATTACTATCGGTGTATGAACTTCAGGCCATCGATGGGTATGACGAAAATACAATTTCAAAAATTATCCCTTTTGTTACCGTAAGTTCAATGGATGGTAAAATGAAATCTTTGATACAACGGATACGTGATGAAGAAAATAATTACCTACTGATTAGATATAACAGAACGCTTGAAGATAAAAGAGGGTTTTTGAATAATCCCAATTTCACTACCAACTATGAAGGGTCTCCCGATAGGTTCAATAGTCGGTTTAGAGTTGCCAGAGCCAACGACTTTAGTCTTGGATTTACTATAGAGAAGGATGCAGGGGAAACTTTAAACTGGTCACCAAAAAACAAACAGTATGGGTTTGACTACAATTCATTCCATGTTCAATTATTGAACAAGGGAGTATTTCAGCGTATCTCTGTTGGAGATTATCAGGCCCAATTCGGACAAGGTCTAGTGCTGGGAGGTGGCTTTGGCGTGGGCAAAGGATCAGAAAGCATTACCACTGTAAGAAGAAGCAATACAGGTTTTCTGCCTTATACATCATTGAACGAATCTGGATATTTTAGAGGAGCAGCAGTGAGTCTACAGCCGCTCAAGAAGTTAACACTATCCGGCTTCCTGTCGAGCAACTGGATAGATGGAGCTTCTGGCGCAGATTCAACAAATCTATTTTTGTCATCTATCTCCTCCACTGGGCTGCACCGAACAACCAATGAGCTACTCAAAAGAAAAACTGTATTGGAAACAAACTATGGTGGAGTGATTAATTATTCCCATCAATCGCTGGAGGCAGGTGCCATCTTTCATCAAACGCAATTCAGCATTCCTATTAGGCGAAACTCCACACTATACAATCAATTTTACTTCCAAGGGTCTCACAATACAAACGTCAGCTTGTATGTCAATTACACATGGAACAATATGGCATTTTTCAGTGAAGCTGCACATACCCTGGATAGGGGAAATGCCTATGTAGCGGGGTTATTAACAAGTCTTACACCCTACTTCGACCTGGCCATGCTCTACAGAAATTACGATAGAGACTTCCATTCGTTTTATGGCAATGCATTTTCAGAGAATACCACCGTACAAAACGAATCGGGTTATTACCTGGGGTGGAAGTATAAGTTTGATAAAAAGCACTTACTTGGCGGGTATGTTGACTTCTTTCAATTTCCATGGCTTAGATACAATGGATACGCACCATCCGCTGGCCATGAATGGTTGGTTCGATACACCTACCAACCTGATAAATCAATTTTCTTCTTTTTGCAAGCCAGAGAAGAATCCAAAATCAAGAATTCCATTGAATCATCTACCCTGTATGGAAATGAAAACGGAACCAAAAGAAACTACTGGATCAATCTGGATTACAAGCTGAGCCCAAACTTTAGCTTTAAATCCAGAGCACAGTTCAGCACATATGATTTTGAGGCTAAACACACATCAGGCTTTGCCTTGGTTCAAGACTTAAATTTTAAATGGAAAAGAATCTCATTGTCTACCAGATATGCCTTATTCGATACCGATGATTTTGACAACAGACAATATGTCTATGAAAAAGATGTTTGGCTGGCTTATTCCTTTCCATTCTACAACGGAATAGGTATCCGTAACTACGTTTTAGTACAATATGCCCTCAATACGAAAATTGATATCTGGATCAGATGGTCACGCATACAATATGCAGATCGGGAGACTATAGGGTCAGGAAGTGAAACGATAGAAGGCAATTCCATGAATGATGTTAAATTGCAGGCACGAATTAGATTTTAACCCATGCACGCAGTAGATCTTGTAAGCCCGTCTGTTTTGGTAGTAATGGCCATTGGCCTGGTCGCCTTTGTCATCATATACAGATACATGTTTAAAGGCAAACGCTAAAAGCACACCTTACAGCGGTGCAAAGAACACCTCGCACCCTACTAAAGGGAATCTCGCGTTTGCGCAAAGAGAGACCCGTACCCTCTCACAAGTAACTTAGTACTTGCCTACCTATAACCCCTTTACACCTTCAAAGGACGGATCAGCCCTAGCTTAACCCGAATAAAGTTTTCTGACCGAAACTATGGGCTCTTCAGCCAATTCACCTCTATTTTGTCACCTTTACCTTGTTATTTGCGGATTAACAAAAGAGACAACCATGAAAGTTATCACCACACTCCTATTCGTTTTATTTGTTGCAGGCATTTCTTCAGCACAGGTCACTAAGAAAACCCTGGAACTACCTGAATTCAAAAGCATCTACGTTAACTCCAACTATACGGTTTATTTAAAGCAAACCAACAAGCAGGAAGTAAAGGTGGAGGCATTGGCCGATATCTACGCAGCCACGGAAATAAAAGTAGAAGATGGTATTTTAATGATCAATGTGGAACGCAAACCCGATGCACCCAATAAAAGCTTGTGGGAAAAAATAGACGACATTAAGGTGAACCCCACCATGAAAGTA
Organism: Cyclobacteriaceae bacterium; assembly: GCA_020436125.1. Classification (GTDB taxonomy): domain Bacteria; phylum Bacteroidota; class Bacteroidia; order Cytophagales; family Cyclobacteriaceae; genus ELB16-189. Next base: position 14,077 of record JAGQYK010000002.1, read on the forward strand.
TATGTGAGCATAAAAGACATCAATAAGCTTCAGGTGAATGGCAGAGGAAAAATAATTTCTGAAAACTCAATTGCTTCCGATGACTTACAAATTGGACTTACAGGAAGTGGATCGATGGATATCGATGTGAAGGGAAAGAAAATAGCCACCGACATAAGCGGATCAGGAACCATTCTTTTAAAAGGGTATGCTACTTCAAATACAATATCACTCAGCGGAACAGGTATTCTCAATGCTTTTAACTGCGAATTGGAAAATGTGACCATTAAAGTTGGAGGCAGTGGAATGGCTGAAATTAATGTTGCAGAAAACTTGGAGGCTTTTATGATGGGAAGTGGCTCCATAAAACACAAAGGCAACACCAAAAAAGTAACTAAAAAAATATACGGATCAGGAAGTATCGATAGGGCTTACTGATTCTTGCCTCCCTTTTAGTTCAGTTGTTTTCAGGAATCTTCCTCCTTATCTTGGGAGAAAACAACCTGCAATATGTTCAACTACAAGGTCGCGGTAGTACAGACAGCTCCTATCTTATTTGATAAGAAAAAAACCATTGACAAGATGGGAATGCTTATCAAAGAAGCTGCCTCCCAAAAAGCAGAATTAATTCTATTCCCAGAAGTAATCATTCCCGGCTACCCAAGAGGATTGTCTTTTGGTACAGTAGTGGGTAGCAGAAGTGAAGAAGGGAGAGACTTATTCCTCAACTATTGGGAAAACGCAATCGAAATACCCGGGGCTGAAATTGAATTACTGGGGAAGATGGCAAAGGATGCTAAAGCTTTTCTCGTCATTGGTGTAACAGAAAAAGATAGTGTAAGTGACACTTTGTATTGCACACTCATCTACTTTTCCAATAAGGGAGAATATCTTGGCAAGCATCGAAAAATAAAACCAACCGCAGCAGAGCGCATTCTTTGGGGAGAAGGTGACGGCAAAGACCTGAAAGTCTATGATACAACGCATGGAAAAATGGGAGGGTTGATTTGTTGGGAAAATTACATGCCTTTAGCCCGCATGGCATTGTACCAGCAAGGACTAGAAATATACCTTGCCCCTACTGCAGACTGCCGGCAAAGCTGGCAAGCTACGATGGAACATATTGCCGCAGAAGGCCGTTGTTACGTTCTGGGTTGCAATCAGTTTGTCACAAGGGATCAGTATCCCGCTGAATTACAAAAAGAATTAGAAAATCAACCATCATTGATGTGTAGTGGTGGTAGTGTTATCATCTCTCCTTTAGGCAAAGTAGTAGCAGGACCACTTTTCAATGAGGAGGGTATCTTATACGCGATGATTGACCACAAAGAAATCATCAAATCTAAAATGGACTTTGATGTAATAGGTCATTACAATCGGCCAGACATCTTTGAATTTAAAGTAAAGGGAGACAATGGATAATTCTGAATTGATTACGAAGTTTTATACTGCCTTCCAAAACAAGGACTGGAAGCAAATGCAGGAATGCTATCACGAAGAAATTCGTTTCAACGATCCGGTGTTTCCCAATCTGCATGGCAAAAAGGCAAAAGCCATGTGGCATATGCTTACTAGCGCTTCCACGGATTTGTCACTTACTTTTTCCGACATTAAAACCGTTTCAGAGACAGGGAATTGTCATTGGGAAGCCATCTATAGTTTTTCAAAAACAGGAAGAAAAGTGCACAATAAGATAGACGCCCAGTTTGTTTTCAAGGAGGGGCTCATCATAGAACATAAAGACGATTTTGACCTATGGAAATGGAGTAGTATGGCACTGGGCTTACCCGGTAGGTTGCTCGGATGGACCCCTTTTATGAAGAAAAAGATACGACTCATGGCAGAAAAGAATCTTACCAATTTCATTAGCAAGAATCCAATCTATGATTAATAAAAGCCCTTTTTATGCTATTTTGGCTTACAGAGGGCAAAAAGGAAATCACGAAAATTATTATATCTTTGTTAAGGTCAAACTTAGAATAACCATATTAAGGCAACTCTTTTTGTAACCTTATTGTCTTTACTACAGTTTGCCATTAATAATTGTAACTTAATTTCTCTACACCCATGAACATTTACGTAGCCAACATCCCCTGGAAGGCATCAGAAGAAGAACTAAGGGCGCTTTTCGCAGAATACGGTGAAATCGACTCAGCAAAAATTATCACTGACAAATTTACTCAGCGAAGTCGAGGGTTTGGCTTCGTAGAGATGAAGGATGATGATGCCGCACGCAGAGCCATTACTGAATTAAACGGACACGACTTTATGGGCAAGAACCTTGTCGTAAATGAGGCTCGTCCTAAAGAAGACCGCGGTGGAGGCGGTGGATACGGAAGACGCGATTAATTATATATCCTATCAATAATATAAAAAGCCAGATGAATTCATCTGGCTTTTTTATTTTCCTTAACTGCTATTGACTACGTAAAGATTGGACGGGATTTTTTACAGCCGCCTTTATAGACTGAAAACTTACAGTCAACCACGCTACCAAAAAAGCAGCAGCCCCTGAAACCAAAATTGTCCACACGCTGATCTGTATGCGATAGGCAAAGTTTTGCAACCACCAACTCTCCATCACAAACCAAGCAACCGGTACGGCCAACAAAAATGATATCAACACCATCTTAGTAAAATCCTTGGCAAGCAACACCACAATACGCCCAACACTTGCTCCCAATACTTTACGAATACCAATTTCCTTAGTGCGCAAACTAGCCGTGTAAGCAGAAAGCGCAAAGAGTCCAATGCAAGCTACAAAAATGGCCAATCCCGAAAACACGGCAAACAACTTCCCTGTGCGCTGGTCAGCTTCATAGTTGGCCTTTAAATCTTCATCAAGAAAGGTAAATTTAAAAGGCTGATCAGGAACAAGCTCTCTCCATTTGGCTTCAGCAAATTGGATAGCTTCCTGGACTTGGCCTGGCTTTACCCGTGCCATTACGTAATTTGCTCCTCCGCCAAAACTTGATGTATTTTGAAGAACCAATGGTGTAATCTGATCGCGAAGAGATTGAAAATTAAAGTCCTTGACAATACCAATAATGGTAAAGTCCAACGAAATATTTCCAGTGGGTGTTTGACGTATGTTATTCAACTTCCTTCCGATAGGATCTTTGTAGCCCATTACCTTTACTGCCGACTCATTGAGGATAAGCGACAGCGAATCATTCATCTCCTCAGAGAACCACCTTCCCTCCAATAATTCTAATCCTAGCACCTCTGCCATCCTATTGCTGAGTAACATTGACTTAGTAGTAAGGATTTCTGATGAACCTTCAGGTTGAAACTGAATTCCAAAAAAATCGGGTAACCTACCCGGTACAGAATTACTACCAGCAGCATCAACAAATGGAGTTGCTTGCCTAAGTTCTTCTATATAAGTCTTGGCCGTATGTACTTCAAGATTGAAGGCCCTTTCAACAATCAACATCTGATCCTTATCAAATCCCAGGGATTTCTCTCTCATGAAAGTCATCTGCTGTTGAATGACCAATGTGCCGATCATGAGAACAATTGAAATCCAGAACTGAAAGATCACTAATCCATTCCTTATCCATTGTCCTTTTTGATTACCCGTAAAATTACCTTTCAACACCACCACAGGATTGAAGGAAGACAAAACAAACGAAGGGTAAATACCTGCAAGAAAACCTACGAATGCTGTGATCCCTAGAAGCACGATAATATTAAGCGGACTAAATACCAATTGAAGGGACTTCCCTGTGAGGTTATTAAAATAAGGAAGTGCAAGAATAATTATAAAAACGGCTAATGCAACTCCCATCAAACTCAATACAAAGGATTCAGTAAGAAATTGAAAAACCAGATTTTTCTTGAATGACCCCATAGTCTTTCGTACACCTACCTCCTTTGCTCGTTCGGCTGAGCGAGCAGTGGCCAGATTCATAAAATTAATGCATGCGATAAAGAGGATAAGCACTGCCACCGAAATCATAATATAAACAGAAGTAATATTTCCTCCTGGATCCATTTTACCCTCAAAGTTGGTGGCATCTAAATGGATCGAGGTAATGGGTTGAAGAAAATACCGATAACCGTTCCCCTCCTTCTTGTAATCCGCCCACGACTTACCCAAATCACGTTCTATTTGTGCCGCTGCATACGTTTCCACCATTTGGGGAAACTTAGACTCCAGTGCTTTGTAATCAGCATCAGGAATGAGTGTAAAATAACAATGCGCAGAAAAGCTGGTAAAGTTCTCTACATCCGTAAAGGGAAAGGTTTCCAACGAAACAAGTATATCAAACCGCATGTGGGAATTATCAGGAACATCCTCACAAACACCCGTTACCGTAAACTCACCAAAGCCTGTCGTTATCGTTTTCCCTATAGGGTCTTCATCGCCAAAATACCTAAGCGCAGTACTTTGAGTCATCACCATATCGTTGGGATTACGCAATAGCGTGGCTTGGTCACCTTTAATAATTTGAAAATCGAAAGTGGTAAAGAAGTTACTATCTGATGCAAACACGTAATTTTCTTCAAACTCCTTTTTCTCATCTCTCTCATTGGTGTACGAAACTAAAATATTTCCAAATGGACCAACCAATAGCGTAGCCTTTTCAATTTCGGGATAATCTCTAACTGCTACACTTGCAAAAGAATGGGGTATAGAAGAATAATAGGTGGAGTGATCAGGATAGATTCTTTCCAACACTATCTTGTGAATCTGATCAGCACCTTTAAAGAATTTATCATATGAAAATTCATTTTGGACAAACAATGCAATCAACAAGCAACTAGCTATACCTACAGCCAAGCCTGCTATGTTAATAAATGCATATCCCTTTTGTCTCAGCAGAGATCGGATGGCTAGTTTGAGGTTATTCTTAAGCATACGTTTGGAGGTTGGAGGTTACAGCAATATGACTAAGGAGGATACCATAAATCAATTACCTTAATTTACGTTAAACGTTACCTGAAGTTCAAGAATATTTCTCTGATTACCCAAATAGGGCAAATTATGTAGGCGAAACGACCAAATATGATGCTAACCGAAGCGTTCCGGATTAAATGAGAGTAGGCCTACATCTGGCTTTTTCTCATCCACCAGGTCCGCTACTATCTTTCCCGTACCAGGCCCAAGACTAACACCCAGCATGGAATGCCCGGTGGCTAAAATGAGGTTATTGAGTTGTCGACTACGACCAATATAGGGAAGCCCATCAGGTGAACAGGGTCTTAACCCATGCCACACTTTTTCCTCAGTGGGAAGATCCACCTTCATTTCAGGATAATATTTCGGAATTGACTCCACAATACCTCTTACCCTATTCATACTGATTTTGTGATTTACACCCGTAATTTCCATGGTGCCACCGAAGCGTAGGCTATTATTCATAGGAGTTACCGCCACTCTGGCCTCTAAAAAGATGGAAGGTATCCGGATGTTCTTTTGAACGTTATTCAAAGTAAAACTATATCCCTTTCCAGCCTGCATAGGCAATGAAAGCTGAAGCCGTTTAGCTATAGTACCCGACCATGACCCTGTAGCAAGGACAATTTCATCAAATGAATAATTACCAAGATTGGTAACTAATGTTTGTATCTTACTGTTATCAATTTTAAAATCAAAAACCTCACAATCTGTTATAAACTCCACTCCTGAATCCTTTAGAAAAGGAACCAGCTGGTTGACTAAATCCTGTGGCGTAAGATGTGCATCCCCTGGAAAATAAACTCCTCCCCTTACATTTACTTTTACATCAGGTTCCAATTCTTGCACCTGATCAGCAGTCAACACACGTGCCACCACACCAAAATGATTGGCTACTTCGGCCGTTTCTTGCTCCTCTTTTTCTATTTCTTCTGATTGGTACAGCATCAGCAATCCCCTTTCATTGTATCCAAAATCAAAAGGCAAATCCTTAGCCAATTGCTGATACAATGATCTACTGTAAAAGCTTAATTCCTTTAGCGCAGGGATGGCTTTGTCTACATTGGCCTGATTGGCATGTTTATAAAAAAGATAACCCCACTTGAGCAAATCAGGATTAAGGCTTGGTCTTACATAAAAAGGGCTTTTAGAATTAAACATCCAGCGAATTCCCTTTGATATCATTCCAGGTGCGGCCAGTGGAATAAAGTGACTGGGAACGATCATCCCGGCATTGCCAAAAGAACAACCCTCCTGAAGATTACCCTTTTCAATAACAGTAACCTTATGACCTGCTTTCACCAAATAGTAAGCAGATGTAAGTCCAATTATGCCTCCGCCAATAATACCAACTTTACTCATAGAATTTATATGACTTGAAAACCGTGTGCGTAAGGATCATCATCATCTATAATGATGTTGTTATATCCGGTAACCATTGCCCACCCTTCTATACTAGGAATAATAGCTGGCTTACCGTCCAACTCGGTTACTTCCTCTATTCTACCTATGAATTTAGAACCAATAATACTTTCATGAATGAATGGTTCCCCTTGTTTAAGTTTTCCTTTGGCATACCATTGAGCAAGTCTGGCTGAAGTACCCGTACCACAAGGAGAACGATCTATCGCTTTGTCACCATAAAACACTGCATTGCGAGCTGTGGCAGTCGGATCAATAGTAGCTCCTGTCCAAAGGATATGACTGCATCCATTAATCGTAGGATTTTCGGGATGAACAAAATTGTACTTATCATTAATATTTTTTCGCAGTGCTCTGCTCCAACCTACCAATTGATCTGCCGTATAGTTTTCAATTCCCTTAAAATTAGATTGCACATCTACGATAGCATAGAAATTTCCACCATAGGAAACATCAAAAGTAAGATCGCCTAAATCAGGACATTGGGCCGTTAAGTTCTCTTCCGCCAAGTATGCCTTTACATTTTTGAGCTTTACAGACTTTACTTTTTTCCCTTCCTGCACATACTCTATTAAAACAAGCCCTGCCGGGGTTTCCAATCTTAGCTTACCTGGTGTTTTGGGCACCACCAAACCTTCTTCAATAGCAATAGTTACCGTACCTATAGTGCCATGTCCGCACATGGGCAAGCATCCGCTGGTCTCAATAAATAAAACTCCAATATCATTCTGTGGATCTGAAGGTGGATAGAGAATACTTCCACTCATCATATCGTGGCCACGGGGCTCAAACATGAGTCCCTTTCTTATCCAATCAAACTCTTTCAAAAAGTGCTGACGTTTTTCACTCATGTTAGCACCTTGCAATAGTGGACCTCCTCCGGCTACCAATCTCACCGGATTACCACAAGTATGGGCATCTACACAAAAGAATGTTTTCCTCATATATTGTTATGTTCAGTACTGAATGCTTAAATAGTAAATGGATTGATCAGCTAGTTTTTTCATAAGCATCATAAACCAGTTTTGCTCCAACCAAGTCCTCAAGCGCATGCCCCACTGATTTAAAACAAGTTATCTCCTTATCGACTTTTCTTCCTACTTTTTCCAATTGACACAATTCAAATAACTCAGAAAGAACCTGGTCTCTAGTGATAGTGCCCTCTTTCAACGGAACCACTAAGTCACCTGTTTCTGTTGTAGCCCCATCATAGTTATCAACATGGATACTCACCGATGAGATGAAGGCATCATCCGCCTCACGCATATCAGGTTTGTAGGCGCCCACCAGGTCATAGTGCTGACCTGCCTTGATATGTTTACCAAAAATTAATGGTGTGGGGCTTAAGGTAGCACAGGAAATAATATCAGCTTCTTCTACGTGCACGATATAATCTTTCACTGGAACAACCTCGATTTTCGAAAATTGTTGAGCGATCAACTGAGACTTTTCAAAATTTCTGCCCCATAAGTACACTTTTGTAATCGGACGCACTGCTACATGTGCTTTGATGAGTTCGGGGGCTAATGCTCCATTGCCGATCATAAGGAGACAACGTGCATCCTTTCTGGATAGATAACCAGAAGCCAAAGCAGAGGCCGCTGCAGTTCTTTTATTGGTTAACATTTTGGCATCAAAGATGGCCTTTGGTGTGCCTGTCTGCAGATCAAAAAGTAAGTAGCTTCCCTGAATGGTGGGCAGATTGTATTTACTATTGTTGGGAGATACGTTAACTACCTTAACACCCAAATTCTCTCCATCATCCCAGGCTGGCATGAGTAAGAGCGTAGACTCCACACCTTCTTTTGGGTTGGGGTACTGATGATGATGCCGCTTTGGAATGTTGTATTGCTTTTGAAATGCTGACCGTAATGCTTCAATTAAAGCAGGGTAGTCCGAATGCCTTTCAATATCCTCTGCACTTATGAGATGCATGGTTACAACCCTTTGCGTGTCATCTCGCCATTCACCGTTCTCATAATGCCCAATGTATTTGCATTCTTCAGCTCCTCTGGCAACAATGAATCAGGGAAATTTTGAAATGATACTGGTCTTGCAAATCTTTTAATAGCATCCGTGCCTACTGCGGTAAATCTGGAATCAGTAGTCGCAGGGAATGGACCCCCATGATTTTGAGAAGGACAAACTTCGACACCAGTTGGAACGCCATTGATAATCAATCGGCCGGCCTTCTCGATCAGTATATTTCTTAGGTTGGTGTGTTTGGTTATCTCCTCCTCGTCAGCAATAATACTGGAAGTAAGCTGGCCATGAAGATGAGCGACCACTTTATTAAGCTCATCCATATTGGCGCACCGAATGATTAACGAAAAAGGACCAAACACCTCTTCGGCAAGCGAAGCGTTTTCTAAAAATGTAGAAGCTGGTACTGATGCTACCGTTGGTCTGCCCTGATCTTTGTCCCCAACTTTAGATTCAGCTTCGGCCTGAACCTCCAGCTTTACTCCCTTTTGCGCCAGGGTTTCAGACAACCGTTTTACATAGTTGGCAGCTATACCCTTATGCAACATTTCAGCAGGAAGTGATTGACTAATCTCAGCTGAGAAGCTTTTAATAAAATGCTCAAGACCTTCCCCTTCCACTGCAAGTACTAATCCGGGATTGGTACAAAATTGGCCTACACCAAGTACCAATGAAGATGCCATCATTGTAGCTGTACTTTCAAAATTCTTTTTGAGAGACTCCGGTAATAGTATTACCGGATTGATACTACTCATCTCTGCAAATACCGGAATAGGTGTTGGGCGTTGATTAGCTAAATCAAACAAAGCCTTGCCACCAACAAACGAACCAGTGAAACCCACAGCGCTGGTTTTAGGGTGTTTCACTAAAGCCTGCCCTATTTCAAACCCTGCACCATGTAAGTGTTGGAAAACACCTGACGGCATTCCTGTTGAGGTCATTGCTTTTTTGATAGCACCCGCTACCAATTCTGAGGTTTTAGCATGGGCTGGGTGCGCTTTTACGATCACCGGACAACCGGCAGCCAATGCAGAGGCCGTGTCACCACCTGCAGTAGAATAGGCTAAAGGAAAATTAGCAGCTCCAAACACTACGACAGGACCAAGTGGTACAAGTTTTTTTCTAATATCAGGTTTCGGTGCTGGTGCTCTATCTGGCAGGGCTGTATCAACCCGTGCCTCTACCCAGGAACCTTCTTCAATATAATCGGCAAACATGCGGCAATGCCCCGTAGTTCTACCACGTTCTCCGATGATTCTTGCCTCAGGAAGAGCCGTTTCGGACATGGCTGTTTTTACCAATTCATCCCCTAGTCCTTCTATTTCATCGGCTATCGCACGTAAAAAAGCTGCTCTTTTCTTTCCACTGAAATTCTTAAAAGATAAAAAGGCAAGATGCGCTTCATTCATAGCAACATTTACTTCTTCTAGGGTAGCATCTTTAAATGACATAGCGTAATTGTTTTTTGTTGAGATAATTATACCTGGAGGCTTCGCCAGAAAATCCAGCATAAACCTAAGTAGCAACTTACTAGTGGTTGGTACTAATTACAACTTCGGTCTGGTTTTAATTCCATCGCGAACAATCTTTAATATACGATCCCTCTCATCACCCACTAATGTCAGTCGTGGAGGCCTCACATGCTCAGATCCAATTCCTTCCTCAGCTTCCGCCAATTTAATGTATTGAACTAATTTTGGATGAATATCCAGTTCAAGAATGGGTAAGAACCATCTATAGATTTTAAGGGCTTCATCAATTTTACCCTCCTTCACCAACCGATATACAGCCATTGTCTCTCTTGGAAATGCACAAACTAACCCCGCAACCCATCCATTGGCTCCCATCATTAACTCTTCCATAGCCAGTGTATCCACTCCACATAATATGCTGTAGCGGTCACCAAATCTGCTGATCATTCTAGTGACATTGGA
>JAGQYK010000002.1:24395-28684 GCA_020436125.1 Cyclobacteriaceae bacterium
CCTTCACCGCATTGATATTTTTATACTGCGTCAAATCATCAAACATATCCAACGTAACCTCAGTCTTATAATCCACTGGGTTATTATAAATCATTATAGGTAATGATGTTGATTCTGCAACAGCACCAAAATAAGAAACCGTTTCCCTATGATCGGATTTATACCTCATGGGTGGTAATAGCATGAGCCCTGATGCACCATTCTTTTCTGCATCATTGGCCACCTTTACTGCTTCAGCAGTGCTACCCTCGGCAATATTCATAACTACAGGTACTTTGCCATTTACCTTATCTACTGTAAACTTTATGAGATCTATTTTCTCTTTATTCTCCAGCACACTTGACTCTCCAAGCGTTCCTCCTAATATTATTCCATCAACACCGGCCTCGAGTTGAACTTTTAGATTTTTTTCAAACAGATTAAAATCCAATTGATTGTCACTTGTGAATTTTGTGGTTACTGCCGGGAAGACTCCCTTCCATTGAATACTCATACGAACAAAGTTTTAAGATTTTGTGAGACAAAGTTAAGACCCAGAAATGAAGGTGATATAATTTAAAATAATGTATTCCAATACTATTTTGATTAATTATTAATAGTTTTAAAGAACTATTAATCAAAATACGTAATGAAGGTTGTCTCATTTCAGGTGCCTCATATTATGAAAGAAGCATTCAGAATCCAATTGGATAGAATGCCCCATTTTTATGATAAACTCCATCAACATAATGAAATACAAATTATGTGGATCGAAAAGAGCCAAGGTACGCTGATAGCTGGCGACTACGTAGGGCGTTTCGTTCCGGGAGATCTCTTTGTAATTGGAAGTCATCAGGCCCATGTATTCAAGAATGACCCAGTGTACTTTAATCCGGAAAGCAATCTTGAAGCATCTTCAGTTTCTATATTCTTCGATGAGAATTATTTAGGAAATGTATTTTGGCAATTGGAGGAAATGGAAGAGACCCTAAAATGGGTATCCAAGGCAGGCAGGGGCATCAAACTTTTAGGCACTACCAGAGAAAAAGTAACTGATCTACTAAAACGTGTAGTGAAGCAGAAAGGAATTGATAAAATCATTACATTTTTCGAAATCATTAAGCATTTAACTGAATCCAATGAAATCGAGATATTAAGTGTGATTGCCTCTCAGGAAAAATACAGAACCAATGAAGGCAAACGAATGAATGACATTTTACAGTTTACGCTTCGCGAAAGCCATCGCAAGGTGTACATTGACGAAGTTGCAAAAGTGGCCAATCTAACCGAAGAAGCTTTTTGCCGTTATTTTAAAACAAGAACAGGGAAAACCTATACCAATTTTCTTAATGAAGTCAGGGTAAGCCATGCATGTAAAATGTTGATTGACATGGACCTTTCTATTCAAGACATTTGCTATCAATCAGGGTTCACCAACTTATCCAATTTTAACAGAGCTTTCAAAAAGGTAACAGGAAAGACACCTTCCAAATACCTAGGCTAGATCAGGCTCTCTTTAATGTCACAATTGTAATCTCTGGAGGGATACCTACTCTGCCGGGATAGCCCAAATAGCCAAACCCACGGTTGACATAAAGGTATTGGTTATCTTCTTTATACAGTCCTGCCCATTGCTTGTAGATATATTGAGAAGGACTCCATTTAAAGCCACCCACTTCCACTCCAAATTGAAACCCGTGTGTGTGACCGGCAAACATCATGTCTATGTCTTTATAATTTTGACGGACTTGAGCATCCCAATGACTTGGATCATGACTCAATAGAAGCTTGACCGGTGCCTCTTCGGTTCCTTCATAGGCTTGATCCAATTTGCCGTATTTTGCGAACCGGCCTGCTCCCCAGTTTTCATTTCCTAAGATTGCTATCCTTTCACCATCAACCTCTAGCCAACGATGTTCATTTTGCAGCAGATCAAAGCCCAATTCTTTATGAGCACGAAGAAGATCCTGAAAATTTTGAGCTTTAGCATCAGTACTCTCCCACTTGTGGTAGTCACCATAGTCATGGTTGCCCGTAACAGAAAACACGCCCATCGGAGCTTTCACTTTATTGAAGACATCAAAGTAATCTTTTAATTCAGAAGTTTGATTATTTACCAAATCTCCAGTAAAGAATACCACATCAGGCTTTTCCTTCAAAAGCATTTCAACTCCTCCTTTCACAGCAGTCTTGTTAAAAAAGCTACCTGAATGAATATCCGACAACTGGCCAATGCTAATACCATCGAAAGCTTTCGGCAAATTAGGGAGCGAAACGGTCTGCCTTCTTATTCTATAATCATGTGCTCCTGAAATTATCCCATATGTAAATGCACCAAAAGGAATAGTAGCTGCTATTAAAGCAGCCTGAGATAGAAATTCAGATCTGGCAATGGCAGGCCCGGGAAGACCAGCTGGTTTATTATTATTAAACAAAGAAATTACATAGCGCACACCTCGTTGTATATCCTCTGCAAAAAGAAATAGCACTGCAAAAAACTTGGAAAAGTATACGGTGAATAAACCCGTAATCACCCAATTGCGCAATGATGCACTGTAGCTATATGGATTATCAAAAGCCCACCAAAGCAAAGCTGCAATACTTATAAGCGTTGGTACCCAAAACGAAAAACGAAAAGTACTTTTCCAACCATCTGACCAATTCTTGCTTACTAGTAAGACCGCATGAAAAACGTAGTAATCGATTGCTAAAAAGAGCAAAATGAAAATAAAGATCATAAATAGTTTTTGTGCTTTCATTAAAAAAAAGACCGCATCCTGTTACTAACAAGGATGCGGTCCAAATGGTTTATTAAGCTGGATTAACCAATACCCAATCTTCTATTCAATTTTTCTACCAACAAGTACATCACCGGCACCACAACCAAAGTAAGGAAAGTGGCAAAGGTAAGACCGTAGATAATGGTCCAGGACAAAGGCCCCCAGAACATTACACTATCTCCTCCTATGTAAAAATCAGCATCATAGGTTTGGAAAAACTTTATGAAGTCGATATTGATACCCACTGCCAAAGGAATCAATCCCAATACCGTAGTGATGGCCGTCAACAATACCGGACGCAAGCGTGTTTTTCCTGCTTCTGCAATTGCTTTAACCACTTCCTCCATAGGTAAGCGTTCCAGGCCCAACTCTTCTTTTCTGCGTTTCTTCTTCAATTCAATAAAGTCAATCAATACAATGGCATTATTTACAACCACACCCGCCAGTGAAATGATACCAATCATAGTCATAATCACTACGAAGTCCATTCTAAAAATCAGCAGCCCAAGAAATACACCAATCGTACTAAATACAACAGAAGTCATAATGATCAGCGGGGCAGTTATTTTGTTGAACTGTGCCACAATTATCAAGAAGATCAGAAACACCGCCAGCAGCAAAGCACCCCCAAGGAAACTCATCTCCTCAGCCTGCTTCTCCTGTTCTCCTCCAAAATTGAAAGTATATCCAGGAGGCATTTTAAAATCTGCTAACAATAATTTGATCTGGTCATTAATCTCCGTTGCATTGTAGCCACTCAATACGTTGGAAGACATGGTAATCATACGTTTCAAATCTTTTCGCTTCACTGATCCATAGGTAGATGTAAGCTCAGCGTTGGCTACCGAAGAGATGGGAACCTGCGCGATCCTTCCACTGCTCTGATCCCTGAAAGTAATGCTCTTATTCATTAAAGCATCAATATCATAACGGTACTTATCTTGCAATCTCAATTGTATCTTATAATCATCCTCTCCTTGCTTGTACTTCGATACTTCTTTTCCAAAAAGAGATGTACGTACCTCGTTAGCCACTGAGTAAGTTGAAAGACCGAATCTTCTTGCTTTTTCACGATCGATATGAACAATCAATTCCGGTTTACCTGTTTCCAGATCAGTTTTCAATTTTTCAATACCCGGTATACCCGATTCATTGATTGTTTTCCTAATGTCTTCCGTCACTTTTATAAGTGTTTGAAAATCATCACCGGCAATTTCAATCTGAATGGGCTTACCTGTAGGAGGTCCATCTGCATTTTTATCTACTGTAACGGTGACACCAGGATAACCATCGATACCATTACGTACTTCATCTAAGATAGTGTTGGTATTGATCCCATCTCTGTATTTGAAGTCCACAAAATTGACAGTAATTCTCGCCTTATTTGGAGTATCTGCCTGTCCAATATTAGAAGGATCGTTAGGATCTCCTGTGCCTTGCCCCACATTACCAATTACAGACTCTACAATCTTGTCATATGGTTTTACCAACTCTATCACTTTGTCTTCAATCGTCCTTGTAAACTTATCG